>CALKIZ010000013.1 GCA_937995735.1 uncultured Neomegalonema sp.
ATAATCATTCCCGCAATGCGGGGATCGTCAATCAGCCTGATACGCTCGAGAAAACTTTGTGTCATTGTCGGTCCTCCTGTGGAACCGACTAAAGAATCCAATTCGCCACTCAGCGCATTAACAATTTATGATTCCGCCCTGGGATAATCACTGAAAGGCATTTCCAGCGCACTTCTCGCAGTATAGAATACCTCCAAACGCGATTTAACGAGGGGACATGACATGAGACTAATGCGGGTTGGAGCTGAAGGCGAAGCGAAACCGGTAGTATTGCACAGTGACGGTACGATGCGCGATATTTCGGGGCTGGTCGGTAATCTTTCCGGCAACAGCCTTTCATTGGAAACAATGGATGCTATCCGCAACTCTGACCTTGGCAATCTTCCCACCGTTCCCGAAGGCGGGCGCATCGGGGCTTGTCTGGCGGATGTGCCGAACTTTCACTGCATTGGCCTGAACTACGTCAACCACGCGAAAGAAACCGGCGCAGAAATTCCCAAAGAACCAATTATCTTTTGGAAAGCAACATCGGCGCTTTCCGGTCCTTTCGATCCCATTACCGTGCCAAAGAACTCGGATAAACTGGATTACGAAGTCGAACTCGGTATCGTCATTGGCCGCGAGTGCTCTTATGTCTCCGAAGCCGATGCCCTCGATTACGTAACGGGATATTGCACGATCAATGACATCTCGGAACGCACGTTCCAAATCGAACGGGGTGGGTTATGGGGCAAAGGAAAATCTGCTCCCGGATTTGGTCCCATCGGCCCGCAACTCGTCACCGCCGATGAAGCCGGAGACGTGATGAATTTGCGCGTAACCACAAAGGTCAATGGCGAGGCACGGCAAGACTCAAACACCTCAGATATGATTTTCTCAATCCCGCAAATCATCAGCTATATGAGCCAATTCATGAAACTGCGTGTTGGTGATGTGATTGCCACCGGCACACCTGAAGGTGTGGCCATGGGCATGACGCCTCCGGGTTGGCTCGTCCCCGGTGATGTGGTCGAGGTCGAGGTTGAGGGCCTCGGCGCGCAACGTTCCGAAGTGGTAGCGTTCAGCGGATAAAAAAGATGCCGCGTTTCTGCGCCAATCTTACAACGTTATTTACCGAGCATGATTTTTCATCCCGCATTAACGCGGCTGCTGATGCGGGATTTAAAGCTGTCGAAATCCTGTTTCCTTATGACCAACAAGCGACGGCGATCAAGCAGTCTCTCGATAGTGCAGGCATCAAACCGATCCTCATTAATGCCCCGCCCGGCGATTATGCAGGGAGCGAGCGCGGGCTTGCTTCTTTGCCGGGCCGCGAAGAGGATTTTGCCACCGCGATGCAAACTGCCTTTCAATTCACTGAAATCATCCGACCTCGTAACCTGCATATTATGGCGGGGCTGAACGGTGACCGCGCAACCTACATTGAAAACCTCAAATGGGCGGCGGCGAATGCACCGGACGGCCTGGCTCTTTTAATCGAGCCAATCAACACTCGGGATTTTCCGGGCTACCACCTGAAAACCGCTGAAGACGCGCTCACGGTTTTAGATGCAGTTGGGGCCGGCAACCTGAGGCTGCAACTCGATCTCTATCATTGCCAGATTATGTCCGGTGATCTCGCGACACGCATTCGCGCCCTGCTCCCGCATATCGGCCATATCCAAATCGCAGGCGCGCCGGAACGCAATGAACCGGATACGGGCGAAGTAAATTACCCGTATCTCTTCGACCTGCTCGATGATCTGGGCTATGAGGGTTATATCGGGTGTGAATACCACCCGCGAGCAACGACTTTAGAGGGCTTGGGCTGGTTCCAGCCTTATCGCGAAAGGCAATAGCGTGCGGATACTCATCCTCGGCGGCGGCGGCTTTATCGGCTTAAAACTTGCCAAAGCACTGGCAGAGCGCGGCACATTACGCGGCGATGCAATCTCGCATCTCTGCCTTGCGGATGTAACTGGAACAAAGGCAATCGACGCGCCATTTCCTGTGACCATAGAGAGCCTCGACATAGCAAACCGCAACGCCGTAGACGCGCTGATGGAAAAAGGTTGGGACGTGATTTTCCATCTCGCCGCAGTCGTGAGCGGACAGGCTGAAGCCGATTTTGTCTCGGGCCTTCGCGCTAATTTTTTCGGCACGCTGAACCTTTTTGAAAGCGCCCGCGCCGGTGGCCGCGTACCCGTAATCGTCTATTCCTCTTCTGTTGCCGCTTATGGCGGAGAAGTGCCTCAGCCGATTGAGGACTGGACAAATACCAATCCGCAAACGAGCTATGGCAGTCAAAAAGTCATCGGCGAATTGCTACTCAACGATTATTCCCGCCGGGGTTTCTTCGATGGGCGCGGAGTACGTTTGCCCACAGTTGTTGTGCGCCCCGGCAAACCGAATGCCGCTGCCTCTTCCTTTTTCTCCTCGATCATCCGGGAACCCTTACAGGGCGAACCCGCCATGTGCCCGGTTGATCCAAAGGCCACGAAAGGTTGGCTGACATCGCCGCGCGCCGTTTTCGAAAACCTACTGCGCAGTGCTGAACTCGATGCTGATGCACTGGGCCAAAACCGTTGTTTCAACCTACCCGGCATCACCGTCACGGTCGCCGAGATGATTGAATCTCTCAGTCGAAAAGGCGGTAAAGAAGCCCTTGATCTGATTGATTACGAGATCAATCCTGCGGTGGAGAAGATCGTTTCTGGATGGGCCGTGGATTTTAATCCGGCAAAAGCCCTCGCGCTTGGCATGAAGGCTGACACTGACTTTGACAGCATCGTGCAACAATTCATCGACGATGAATTAGCATAGCGCATGACATGATGGGTAGATTTCCGAGGTTATTGCCCGCCGTATAATTCCTTAGCGCGATCCTCGAATGCACCTGCGACTTTCCGCATCGCAATATCAAACGCCGCCCCCGCAGCGCGTTGCATCAACCGACTGCGAAAAGCAAATTCGACATCGAATGTCATATCACACGCATTCTCTCCCGCCGGATGAAAAGCGTAGCGGGTCAACAGCTTGTTAAACGGGCCGCTGATTGCCTCAACATCAATCCGCGCAATTCCGTTTTCACCAGCAGGATATGTTTTTATCAGCGACGTATAGCTCTCTCGAAAAACCGCGAAGGAGATCACAAGATCCGCTTCAAATGTCTCGCCACCATCCGCACTGGGTGATTTTTTTCGAACGCGCGACCCACTAATCCACGGGATAAACTTTGGATACATGCCGACATCTGAAACAAGATCAAACATCTGTTTCGGCGTGTAAGGGATGCGGCGCCGTTCGGAATGGGCAGTCATAGAAAGTTATCCGTTTGAGGCGAGGCGAGCGTCACGCAGACGTCGGAAATCATCCCCTGCATGATAAGAGGATCGGGTCAGCGGAGACGCAGACACCATCGAAAACCCTTTAGCATATGCTGCTTTCTCATAGGCTTCAAAAGCATCCGGCGTGATGTATTCGCGCACAGGATAATGCTTTTTCGTCGGTTGCAAATATTGCCCGATTGTCAGGAAGTCGACATCGGCGGCGCGCATGTCATCCATAACCTGATGCACTTGTATCCGAGTTTCGCCCATACCGACCATGATGCCCGATTTCGTAAACATCGACGGGTCTTGCTCTTTGACTTGTTGAAGCAAACGCAGTGAATGGAAATAGCGCGCACCGGGTCTGACCTCAGGATAAAGCCCCGGAACTGTCTCGAGGTTATGATTGAAGACATCGGGCCGCGCTTCGACCACAAGATCAAGCGCACCGTCCTTACGCAGAAAATCAGGTGTCAAAACTTCGATTGTTGCCTCGGGGCGCTTACGGCGAATGGCGCGTATTGTCTGAGCGATATGCTCTGCTCCGCCATCGGCCAAATCATCACGATCAACCGAGGTGACAACGACATGCTCAAGCCCGAGTTTTGCAACAGTATCCGCAACTTTTGCCGGTTCAAACGGGTCGAGCGCATCAGGTCGGCCCGTCGCAACATTACAAAATGAACACGCCCGCGTGCAGGTCTCGCCCATAATCATCATCGTCGCATGACCCTGCGACCAGCATTCACCGACATTGGGACAGCCTGCCTCTTGGCAGACTGTCGAAAGGCCATGCTCTTCGATAACCGCCCGCGTCGCCCGATACCCTTCTGAACTTGGCGCACGCACTCTGATCCATGAGGGCTTTCGAGCCGACTCGTTATCTTTGCGATGCGCCTTTTCCGGGTGTCTTAGGCGAGGTGGGGCGGTATCTGAACTCATATTATTCAGTCGCTGCCGAGGTAAGCCCGTCCAGAACTGTCGCAACTTTCGCCACTACAGGCCCGTCAGGGTCGATGCTGTGACGCACTGCAAGTTGCTTAATATCAGTATAAAGAACGCGCGTTTTACCATCATCGCCTTCGAGGAAAAGCGCTTTCATTGGCAAATCAATCCCGATGGTCGCTGATTCCTGCATCAAAGGCGTACCCAGTTTAGGGTTTCCAAAAATTACAAGCGTTGCTGGTTTCATCTCCAGACCGACTTTCTCAGCGCCCTTGGCATGTTCGACAACCGAAAACACAGTCGCGCCTTTACGACCAAGGATAGCGAGAAACGCATCCACAGCCTCTTGAACGCTCTTATCCGTTGATTTTTCGATCGTTTCCAGCGGTGCTGCCGTTGCAGTCATTGGTGTTCCTTCCACAATAGCCAGAGCCAGTAGCACAGGGGCAATCAGACGTTTGAACATGATTAAGTCTCCTTCTTCAACGGCAATATAGGGCTTGTTGAGAAGAAATGGCACACAATCATGGGAGAAATAATTCGATTATATCTGTGATTCATCGCCTTGGAACATCTCGACTAAGCTTTCACGGGAAGCCTGCGCAATTCCGCGCTCGGTGATCAACCCCGACACAAGCCGCGCCGGAGTAACGTCAAAGGCAGGATTTGCCACATTGGAACCGTTCGAAACAACGCGCGCAGGGGCCACTTTTCCATCCTCCAGAAGCGAATCAAGGTGGGTTACTTCGCGGGCGTCTCTTTCCTCAATCGGGATTTCGCGTACGCCGTCTCCGATACGCCAATCAATCGTCGGGCTAGGCAGGCAAACGTAGAATGGAACGTTATTATCATGAGCGGCGAGGGCCTTCAGGTAAGTCCCTATCTTATTGCAGACATCCCCATTCGCGGAGACCCGGTCAGTTCCGGTTATGACAAGATCAACCTCACCATGCTGCATCAAATGGCCGCCCGCATTATCGACGATGACGGTATGAGGAACGCCGTTTTGGTTCAATTCCCAAGCCGTTAGAAACGCACCCTGATTGCGCGGACGTGTTTCATCCACCCAGACATGAACGTCTATTCCTTCATTATGTGCTTGATAAATCGGTGAGGTCGCCGTGCCCCAGTCCGTTGTCGCCAGCCATCCCGCATTGCAATGGGTCAACACATTGACGCGGCCTTTGCGTTCCGCAACCGAGCGCAGCAAAGGCAAGCCGTGCGCGCCGATACGCCGATTGATCTCAACATCTTCGTCCGCAATTTCAGCAGATCGCGCATAAGCCGCCGAAAACCTTTCATCAGGAGACAGCGGCAACAGATACGCTCTCATATCCTCCAGCGCCCAACGCAAGTTCACCGCAGTCGGTCGGGTTTCCAGAAGTTGTTCGTAAGCCGAGGCCAATGCAGCATCACTCGAATCTGCACGCATTGCGAGTGCCACACCATAAGCCGCTGTGACGCCAATCAAGGGTGCGCCGCGAACACGCATCACACGGATTGCTTCGGCTGCTTCTGAGCAACTCACTAATCGTTTGGTTTTAAAATCAAAAGGAAGGCTGGTTTGATCGATGATCTCAACCGCCTCTCCATCCGCAGATGGCCAGATTGAGCGATAAGAAACGCCGTCTACCTTCATGTCTCATTCCTCAAAACCAACGTTCGCGTCTTACGCTACATAGGTTGATAAACAGAATAAATACACTTTATAGTTTTAATCCTGGCACATACCCACCATCAGAATAATATGCCGTCTCTTCCGGCGTAGGTTTTCGCCCTAATGCCTCATTACGGAACGGAAACCTGCCAAAGCGCACAATCATCTCCCGATGCTTTTCGATTTGCCCCATCGTTTCATCCGTCAATGTCGACATACGGGTTTTGAAAAGCGCAACTGACCATTCCTGATCCGCAAGACTTTCCGAATGTTCAAACGGCAGATAGAAAAACTGCCGTCCCGGCTCGGGCGTTTCCAGATCAACATTGTTGCAGACAGCAAACCGGGCAATATCAAGCGCCCGCGCGTCACCAAAAAATGCTTTTTTGCTGCCCCGATACAAATTACGAGGAAATTGATCGAGAAGAATTAGCAGTGCGAGCGTTCCCTCTGGCGTCTCCGACCATTCATCAAATCCACCTGACAAAGCAAGAGCAACTTGATCCGAAAAGCGCTCTCTTATCTGATCATCAACATCATCTGAGGCAACATACCATCCTTCGGGGCCAACATCATCCAACCAAAAATCAAGAATGTCCTTGATGTCATTCGCCATCAGTTGCCTCATCATAATAAATTTCCGCTGCGACTTCAGCACCGACAACCGAGCGTGCCGGAACCGGAACATAGCTGCCGGTATCTTCGGGATCAATCGCAGCACGTTGTGTCATACGATAGAGTGCATAGGCTGAAATGCTTGCGCAAAGTATTGCATTAAATAGGAAAAACCCGTTCGGTCCGAACACTTGCATCATATAACCAACGGTCACCGGCCCGAACATCGCTCCCAATCCATTGAGAAAAACAAGCCCGCTACTCGCTGAAGCCATCTTCGTCGCGGGCAGAAAATCGTTCGTATGGGCAATCAGTAAACTATATAGCGGATTTGCAACCCCGCCCAAAATGAACGCGGCTATGAACAGTGCAGGCTTCGAAGGCGCGCCTACAATTCCGAGCGCACACGCCGCAGTACCGAGTGCTGTTACAAACATGATGACGCGACGTCGATCCATACGATCAGACACCCACCCAATAGGGTACTGCATCAGCATTCCGCCGATATAAATCGCCGAGACAAAAGCAGACGTCGTTTCCACCGAGAAATTCAGCTCGCCCGCATAAACCACAGCCATGCCGAACAATGCTGAGAAAATCCCGCCAAGAAGCATTGAACCAATGCAACCGAGCGGCGATGATTTGAAAAGTTCAGCAAACGACATCCGTTCACTTGCCCCAGCCACCGGAGCGGGTGCAGCGCTCAGCAAAATCGGCGCAAAAGAAACCGAAACCAAAACGGACATCAGGATAAACAGGTCGTAGCCACCCGGTTCCGACAAATTAATCAGCGCCTGACCGATAACAATGCCAAGCATTTGAACGATCATATACGTGGATAGCGCTTGCCCCCGGTGCTCGTTATCCGTCGCATTGTTGACCCAGCTTTCCGCAACGACATACACACCGGAAAACCCAAACCCGACGATAAGCCGCATGAACGCCCATGCCCATGGGTTGACGAACACTGCATAGATGATGAAAGCAGCGGAAATCAGCGACGCTAAAGCCGCAAAGACGCGAACATGACCGACATTGCGGATCATCAGCGGTGTCAGCCAAGACCCGCCAAGAAATCCGATAAAGTATGCTGCCATGACAAAGCCCATGATCGTCGGATTAAACTCTTCCAACGCACCACGCAGCCCCAGCAATGTGCCTTGCATACTGTTGCCAATCATCAGCAAACCGATGCCGAGGAAGAGCGCCCAAGAACTACGAAATATGGAAAGCACAGCGAACACCTAGAAATGCAAACGCCCCAGCAGTTTCTCAGCAATCAGACTTCGAGCGCGTTCAAACGCGACATCATCAGCAGTTAGAAAAATTATAAGAGACAGAAAGCCGAAATGGCTCAAATCGCGAATGCTTACGGCTTAACTCAACAGCAAAAAATAGAAAACGGGAGCGTTTATAAAACAAAAACGACGGCACAAATTTGCGCCGTCGTTTCAGAACTTTTAGGTGAAGTACGGATTAGCGAATCGCGACGTCCAGACTCTTCAGAGTCTCAATCGTGATCTGGCCTTCAGCCAAGCCATTATCTTTCTGATAGCGTTTCACCGCGTTCATGGTTCCCGCACCGAGAACACCGTCAATAACGCCAACGTTAAAGCCTTTATCGCGCAGAGCGATCTGCAAGCGCGAAATAATGTCTTCCGATACGTTTGTGCTGCACAAGATCGGACGCCATTCCATCTTACCTTCCGTCGCTTTTACGGTTTCGTAGACCGTTTCGTAACGAGCGGGAATTTCAATACGGTCGATTTTAGCAGGCGTCACCAGCTTACGAACTTCGACTTCTTCAAACTTAGCCGGGATTTTCACCGATTTCGTCTTCGGAGGCTCGACCATAACACGAACTTCCATCGTGCGCATCTGAGCAGGGATAACTTTTGTGATCGTACGTGGCGGCGTTTTCACGACACGTTTCGTCACTTCGTTATATTCAGCAGGAATTTCAACAAGGCACATGATCTCGCCGGTGGCCTCGTCGTATTTCTGAATGGGGCCTTCGCCTTTTTTCCAGGTCTTGTAAGCCTCGCGGATTTTTACCTTTTCCACGATCTCTTCATAGACTGCAGGAATAATCTCTTCGATTTCCCTTTCAGGTTCAAGTTCAACCGTGGTTGTTTCGGTTTTGAAAACTGCCGGGATCAACTCAAGTTTCTCAGCTTCTTTAGCAATTTCGATTGTCTCAACGACGGTTTTGTATTCCGCCTCAATCACTTGCAGGTCTTCTGTTGCTTCTTTCACGAGAACCTGGCGGGCGATTTGTTTTTCCACTGCCGGAATATAGACGCGGGCGTAACATTCGCCCGGTTTCGCTTCGGGAGGAAGCAAATCGCTAACCGCATAAGCCTCATCAAGTTCGCTTGTAGATTGCGCAAACGCTGCGCCGGTCAGGCCGGCTGTAATCGCACATGCCATCATTAGTTTTCCGCGAAGGGTGTACTGCTGCATCTTAATCCTCCAGAGCGCGCTGGGACGCGCTAGTTTTACCCAAAATTATACGTAGTCGTCATGATTGATGATTCACAAACTGCGGCACAAGGGCAAGTACCTTCTCCGTTTGCAGGCCGCTAAAAACATCACATTACGTCGAAGCCGGTAACAAAAGAGACGCATCTCCGTATGAGTAGAACCGATACCGTCCTTTTACCGCATGCCGATAAATTTCACTCATTCGTTCAACTCCAACAAATCCTGCCACCAACATCATCAATGTCGAACGCGGCAGATGGAAATTCGTAATTAAACCGTCTGTTATTTTAAAGCGATATCCGGGCGAAATAAAGATGTCCGTCATACCATCCCATGCGGCAATATGACCGAATTCCGGTGCCGCAGTTTCGAGAACACGGAGCGCCGTTGTTCCTACAGATATTATTCGTCCGCCTGCGGCCTTCGTCGCACGAATTTTGGCAACAGTTTCATGATCGATTCGACCCGCTTCCGAATGCATAACATGGCCAGCTGTCGTCTCGGATTTCACCGGCAAAAAAGTGCCCGCACCCACATGCAACGTAACAGTCGCACGGCCAACACCGCACTCTTCGAGGCTTTGAAGCAATGCGTCGTCAAAATGAAGCGCCGCAGTCGGGGCCGCGACTGCGCCTTCATGTCGGGCGAGTACCGTTTGATAATCGTGTTCATCTTCTGCATCAGCCGGGCGTCGGCCTGCAATATAGGGCGGTAATGGCATCACCCCTGCTTCCGCGATAGCAGCATCAAGTTCCGCACCCGAACGACAAAACCCGAGCTGCAATGCCCCGCCTTCTTCTTTGGCGATAACTTTTGCGGTGATGCCGCCCCGAAAGATTATCTCGTCACCTTCGCGCAATCTTTTTCCCGGTCTGGCGAGGACCCGCCATGTTGACGCATCGATTCGCTCAATCAGATTCGCCTCGACCGCAACCGTGGTATCGGCGCGGACACGCTCGCCGCTCAGGCGCGCAGGAATAACCTTCGTATTGTTGAAGACCAGCAAATCACCCGGCTTAAGAATCTTGGGTAAATCAGAGATCACTTCATCCCGATTCCCGTCCGCATCAGAAACGAGCAGGCGCGCAGCAGTACGCGGACGAACCGGACGCAATGCAATGAGGTCTTCTGGTAAATCAAAGTCGAACAAATCGACGGGCAAGTCCGGACGAGTCATGGACACATCTTACTCAATTATACCCAACGAAAAAGAGCGCCGCAAAGACGGCGCCCTCATATCAAACAAGATGCCAAAAAGATTATTGAGTGTCTGCATACACTTTAACCGAGATCATCTTATCAGGATCCGTAACCGTTCCCGAACCCGGCGCGCCTTTTTTCAAACCGTCGATAAGCTCCATACCATCAATGACTTTACCCAGATAGGTATACTGACCATTAAGGTGCGATGCTTCATCGAAGCAGATGAAAAATTGGCTGTCAGCGCTGTTCGGATTTTGCGCCCGCGCCATTCCGAGAGCACCACGAACGAAATTCGCATCGGTGAATTCAGCATCAATATTTTTACCGGAACCACTCGTGCCGGTCCCCGTCGGATCACCGGTCTGTGCCATGAACCCGGCGATCACGCGGTGGAAGACGATGCCGTCGTAGAACCCTTCACGAGTAAGTTCTTTAATTCGAGCCACATGAGTCGGTGCTCGATCCGGAGCAAGTTCGATCAAAACCGATCCGCTCTCAAGTTCCATCACCAGCGTATTTTCGGGGTCGTTTACCGCCACGTTGCTATCCTTTGCTTGCGTCGCTGTCGACGCGACCGCTCCGAGCATGAGTGCGAGCGCGAGGCTCAAAACCTGTCTCATCTCAATCTCCATAGTTTATATGTGCCGCGACACACATTGTCACAGCATCTGCGACGGCTAACCTGTTGATAGCTTCACGTCAAATGCCCGTCGCATACCTTGCAATTAAAGCATTATTTACAGCAGGCGTCACAAAGCTGGAAACATCCCCACCAAGACGCGCAATTTCTTTCACAAGCCGTGAAGCAATGGCTTGATGCTCCGGTTCGGCCATCAAGAAAACCGTCTCGACTTCATCATTCAAAGCGCGATTCATGCTGACCATCTGAAATTCGTATTCGAAATCTGAAACTGCGCGAAGTCCGCGAAATATAACATCTGCACCAAGTTCAACGGCATACGACATCAACAAGCTATCAAAGGGATCAATGGCTATCGTTCCAAGTTTATCGCCATTTCCTAATGCATCAACTTCCGCCTGTAGCAACGCGACACGTTCATCAACAGAGAATAACGGGCCTTTCGCGTCATTCGAAGCGACGCCGATAATCAAATGATCGACCAGTTTCCGTGCCCGGGCAATGACATCCATGTGACCGAGAGTAACGGGATCAAACGTTCCCGGATAAAGACCTATCCGTTTCATAAAACCTTTTTGCCTCGCGATATTAAACGATGCCGTTCGCGTTTTGAGAGTCTGACGTATCACGCTCTCTTTGACTGATCGAGATTACAATCGCGAAGAAAATTACGAAGAATTCAAGCTGTAGCCGAACGAATCATATTTTCGAGTTCTTCGTTTTCCATTTTCAGGCTATCGATTCTCGCTTTCACAACGTCACCAATGGAAATCAAACCAACCAGTTTCTCGCCTTGAAAGACCGGCATGTGCCGAAACCGCCCTGAAGACATTTTCAGCAAAACCGAGTTGTCATCGTCCTCTACGGCACAGCTAACAACACCGGGTGTCATCACTGCACTTACTGCATCGTTTAGACATTCCCCGCCGGATATACCAAGCGCCCGAACAATGTCTCGTTCTGATACAATTCCTACTAGTCCGCCGTCGCTGTTAAGAACCAAGACGCACCCAATCTTCTTTTGGGACAGTTTTGAGGTCACGTCACCAAGGCTGGTTTCCGGGGAAACCGACTCAATAGCCGAGCTTTCTTTCCTCTGCAAAATCTGCATTACCTTCATTCCGTCTTCCTCCAACTGGGATAAAAACTACACTTCACGTTTATGTAATCAGCATCAAAGCACGGTTTTCCAGAGAAAAGGCAAAAAAAAGACGCCTTTTTGCAAAGGCGTCTAAAGTTGGATTGAGGCAGGTTTCATACAGGCAAGAAACCTATCGAGCAGTATCACTAGAATAACGAAACTCTACCCAACATTGCAAGGTTGAATCACAGGAGTCCGTTAACGTTAACAGATTTTCTTCCAATAATGGGGCATTTACGTTGAATCTTCGTCGGGAATTCGGATGCAGGCGCGATCGGCAACCTAAAATTATTCATTTTCTTCTGAAGAACTGCTCTTAAATATCCGAATCAGATGGAATCGCCAGAGAATCAATTACGGAATACCGGTATAAAAAATAGCGAATTGAAATTCATTACAGTCGCGATATGCAGTATCCGATTCGAAATCACGAAAATATCCCATTTTTGTTCTCATGGTGTCGTAGCGCATGGTTATTGAAATACACTTGGGTCCAAAATATTCGGCAAATTACCTCAGGAATTTTGATTGATAACACTTCATTAACCATTTCAATGCAAGTTTGCTGTGCGCGATACGAGGGTCCCCCGTTCTCTATCGCTGACGCGGAGAAGCCGCTTTTGTCCCAAAGCAAACGTTTCTCCGCGTCCCTCATACCCAACAATTTTTGTCACGGTCTTCACCGCATCAAAAGATAGTTTAACTGTTGGCTTCTCTAACTTTATTTGCGGCTTCTTGATCGAAGGTCACGCCCTTTTCCTTCAGCAAGGTATCAAGTTCTCCGCTCAACGTCATTTCAGTGACAATATCACACCCGCCAACAAACTCACCTTTGACATAAAGCTGCGGGGTCGTTGGCCAGTTCGTAAAATCCTTGATGCCCTGACGCATCTCTTCGCTCTCGAGTATGTTGACGTCCTGAAACTCCACAGAGAGATAGCTCAAGACACTCGCCACTTTGCTCGAGAACCCGCATTGCGGAAAATGCTTGGTCCCTTTCATAAAGAGAACGACATCATTTGTGTCGACCGTTTCTTTGATTTGCGACTGGATAGCATCGGTCATGGTGTGAGGTCCTTGATTGGCTTAACGGTCATTTGACCAGATTTTTGCATAGTCTTGATCATCGCGTGGAACAGACCAGACGGTGGAATGCCCTCCGCGCCCGGAATTGAATTCACCGCCAAGAATATGCGGATCATTCTTCATGTTAGGACGTTTGCGCAACGATGTTGGTGAAAGCAGTTCAATAACCGCGTAAAGCGCCGCGATACCGCCAAACAATAGGAAAGCAGAAACAATCAGCCCGGTCATGCCGACACATCAGGAGCGGATGTTTGTAATGCAAGTGCGTGGAGCTCACCGGCAGAGCCATCCATTTTACCTTTCAACGTGGCATAGACCATCTGATGCTGTGCAACGCGCGACTTTCCGCGAAAACTTTCATCGACAACCGATGCAGAGTAATGGTTTCCGTCACCCGCGAGATCCCGGATTTCAATCTCTGCCTGAGGAAACCCTTCACGGATAAGCGCCTCGATTTCACCGGCTTGCATAGGCATAAATTGGTGCTCCGTATTTAAGTATTGAGACAGATTTAGGACGTTGGTACTGACAGTTCAATGGAGAGCGGCGCACGTCATCGTTAGGTTATTTCGCCCATATAATCAGGGAACCAGCCTTCATGGGCCGCGCTGAGGTCCGCAAGTGACACCGAGGCTCCGCCCAGTATCACCGCATCACCGCCGGTTTCGCCGATCCAAGGCGCGGCGATCCCTGCTCCTCCGGCCAATTCATTCAAAGGCTCCAGCGTGTTCGGGTCAGAGAGTGTTACAACATAGCGGCCCTGATCTTCACCAAAGAATGTCTCGTGATCCGCGCCGCCCGGCGAGCGAACTTCACAGCCAATCCCTCCAGCCATCGCCATCTCTGCCAAAGCGACTCCCAATCCACCATCGGATACATCGTGACACGCCGTGATAATGCCGTTCTCGATCAAGGCTTGTACAAGTTCACCGGCAAGACGTTCCGCATTCAAGTCGACCGGAGGCGGCGCGCCCTCTTCTCGTCCGAACAACTCGCGAAGGTACATCGATTGCCCCATATGACCGCCGCCGCCAGCCCCAATCAAGACAATCGGCTGCCCGCCAGCCTTGAATCCAACGGTCATCATTTTTGACGAGTCCGCCATCAGCCCGACGCCGCCAATCGTTGGCGTCGGCAGAATGCCGGTTCCCTCTGTCTCGTTGTAAAGACTGACATTGCCGCTGACGATGGGCATATCCAGCGCCGCGCAAGCCTCTCCGATCCCCTTAATACATCCGACAAGCTGCCCCATGATCTCAGGCTTTTCAGGATTGCCAAAGTTGAGATTATCCGTCGCCGCCAGAGGACGTGCGCCCACCGCACAAATATTGCGAAAGGCTTCGGCGACCGCCTGCTTGCCGCCTTCGACAGGATCAGCAAAGCAATATCGCGGCGTGACATCCGCGCTCATCGCGAGTGCTTTTGCGGTTCCATGAACACGCACAACGGCGGCATCCCCGCCAGGAAGCTGGATCGTATCCGCCATGACGGTATTGTCGTATTGCTCCCAAACCCAACGGCGCGACGCAAGATCGGGCGAGCCAACCAGTTTTAACAATGCCTCGCCGGTATCCATTGCGGGCACATTGCTGACTTGAGCAGGCGCAGGCGTCGCGACCCAAGGACGATCATATTCCGGCGCGGTTCCCGACAACGCTTTGAGTGGCAAATCGGCTTTTGTCTCGCCATTCAGACGGACAAGGAAACGGTCCTCTTCAATGGTCTCACCGACGATTGCGAAATCAAGATCCCACTTGTCAAAGATCGCCTTGGCCTCAGCCTCTTTTTCAGGCCGCAAAACCATCAACATCCGCTCTTGAGACTCTGACAGCATCATTTCATAGGCGGTCATATTCAATTCGCGGGTGGGTACTTTCTCCAGATCAAGAATGACGCCGAGATTGCCTTTGTCTCCCATTTCCACGGCAGAGCACGTCAACCCCGCCGCACCCATATCCTGAATCGAAATCACTGAACCCGAGGCCATCAACTCGAGTGTCGCCTCAAGCAACCGCTTTTCCGTGAAAGGGTCGCCGACCTGAACTGTGGGGCGTTTTTCCTCAGCATCTTCGCCGAACTCCGCCGAAGCCATCGTCGCGCCGCCAACCCCGTCGCGCCCTGTCTTCGCACCGAGATACACAATCGGCATCCCGATCCCCGAAGCCGCCGAGTAGAAAATCTTATCCGCATCCGCAAGCCCAACCGCCATCGCATTGACGAGCGGGTTGCCATTATAACTCGGGTGGAACTCAACTTCACCGCCAACCGTCGGCACACCGAAACAATTTCCATAACCGCCGATCCCCTCAACCACACCTTTCACAAGGCTGCGCGTTTTGAGATGATCCGTCGCGCCGAACCTTAGAGCATTGAGCGCCGCAACAGGCCGTGCTCCCATCGTAAAGACATCGCGCAAGATACCGCCAACACCCGTCGCCGCCCCCTGATACGGCTCGATGAAGCTTGGGTGATTGTGGCTTTCCATCTTAAAGACGCAAGCCTGCCCGTCGCCAATGTCGATAATCCCCGCATTCTCGCCGGGGCCACAGATTACTTGAGGGCCTTCTGTCGGCAAAGTCCGCAGCCACCGCTTCGATGATTTGTACGAACAATGCTCGTTCCACATTGCCGAGAAAATCCCAAGCTCAGTGAAAGTCGGCCCCCGCCCGATCAGATCGAGAATACGCTGATACTCGTCAGGCTTTAAGCCATGATCGGCAATGAGTGCGTCTGTAATTAGTGGTTCGGACATGCTTGGGCGGCCCCGTCTTTAAGAATGCCGCATGGTCCTAATGTATTTTTGTGTTGATCAAAAGCCGTAACCCGCTCGGCGTTAAAACAATGCGCTCAGTCGATCCAAACTGCGAGCAATGGGTTTCTGCGTTGAGGGGCTTGGATTATTCCGCCAATCAATCTCGACAGGCTCATTTTCTGCAAGATTATAGAGTGAAAAAGAACGGTCTCGGCCTCGCCTCGCGCGTCTTTCTTCATAGATAGAGCCAGTTTGATCGAATTGTTTATCACTCGGTGCGACCCAAACCAGAAACCGTTCAACCATATCTTTTTTCTCACCGCAAAATGGCATAACCAATCGCTCGAGCTTTGAATGAAGGCCATTTTCCAATGTTGGATGCATGATCGCGTAAACTGGCGCACTCAATTTTATACTCTGCTGATAGGGAGCCAATGCAAAGTCAAGAGAAGCGCGAGGAACTGCATCCTCGAGATATTTTTTGTTAAAATCCGGGCCAATATGTCTGGCCACATTTGCCCCATGCAGCGAGACGAAAAACTTTTTCGGTCCATCATGAAGATGGATAACGCTCACATCACCAACCCAACGCCGCAAATTAGAGCCGGATAGGTTTTTCAAATGAGGCAATGCCATGCCTTCACATGCCTCACGCCAAAAGGAGAGAACATTCGTAACTTCCGGAGGCCATTGTGAAATATTTGACAAATCGAAGCCCTTATAAAATATCCAAAAAATTGGTATCAAGAGCGCTTTAACAAAAAGTATGTGTTATCCGTAATGTTTTCAGTTCTTTAAAATTCCACCTTTAATTGAGTGAAATCGCAAAAAGCCGGATGTATTCCACTAAAAGTTTACACAACGCTGAGGCACTCTCCCTGCTCATGGATAAACGCAACGATGACAAGAGGCTATGCCAGCATTCTAATTGCCGTTGTCATTTGGGCGGGATGGATGGTTGCGACCCGCTTTGCCGTAACTGAAGCTATTGCACCACTCGATCTTGCGCTGCTGAGATATGGCGTTCCGGCACTTTGTCTGGCTCCATGGTGGATACAGTGCGGTATTTTTCCGCGCCAAACGCCATTATGGGCGCTTCTCATGATGATGGGTTGGGGTGCTCCTTTCGTTATTTTGATCGCGGTGGCGATGGAAACTGCGCCGGTCGCCCATGTTGCTGCAATCGTACCGTGCATGATGCCCTTATTCGCGGCAGCGATGTCATTCGGGTTATTCGGCGAGCGTTTTGGCCTCTCCGAAAAAATCGGATTTGTGCTCATTGCCGCCGGGGCGTCCCTTGTCATCCTACCGCTAATGCTTGGGGGCGAGACAAAAGCGCTTGGTAATATTGGCCTCTTATTGTTAGCGGCATCAGGATGGGCGAGTTTTTCCGTGGCGTTCCGGCGCAGCGGTTTGACGCCGCCGCAAGCCGCTGGCCTTGTCTGCCTGTACTCTACACTCGTTGTGGCTGCGCTTTTGCTTTGGTTCGGGTCGAGCCTTGAAAGCATGAGCTGGCAAGTCATCGCCTTCCACAGTACCGCTCAAGGATTGCTTTCCGGAGCAATTGCAACCATCGCGTTTGGCTATGCAATCCAGACCCTCGGTCCACCGCGCGCCGCTTCCTTTTCGGCGCTGGTTCCGGGTCTTGGCGCGATCATCGGATATTTATGGCTGGGCGAAGTCCCAAGCAATCTCGATTGGATAGCGCTTGGGTCAGCCAGCCTCGGCGTCGCCTTTGTAAACCGCACATTCAGCTCCCTACGCGCAGGTTGAGCGCCCTTGAACGGCTTGAGCTAACTCTTCTTGATACACCGGCGTAAAGTCCGGCCCGTCAAGCGACACACCCGTAACCGGCCCGCGCTGGGCAACCATCACGATCAAGCGGGGCGTATTCGTCGCATCAACCAATCGCAACCCGTTTTCATCAAAGGCAACCCGCTCTCCGGCCCCTGTCTTACATTCCCGCAAGTAAGTTGTAATCCGGTGAATAGCAAAATCCGGTTCAGTCCGGTCGAGCACCATCACCGATTGTCCGCGCAAATCAGAGAATTGCAAAGGCGTCACCACAGGATCAACCGGCTCGATCGGCAAGACCGGCGCGGGCGGCTGAGGCTGCGCGCAAGCCGACAGCACCAATCCTGCTCCGATAAGCGCAAACCGCATCATGCCGACAGCGCCTGTGAGACCAACCCGCTAAACATCCGCGCGCCATCGGTATTGCCGAGCGCGGGATCTTCAGCGCGTTCAGGATGCGGCATCATCCCAAGCACGCGGCGGTTTTCGGATAGGATACCAGCAATATCGCGCTGCGAGCCATTCACGGCCTCCGCATATTTCAACGCGATGCGGTTTTGATCTTCCAACTGTTTCAGAACGGCGTCATCCGCAACATAGCATCCATCGTGATGCGCCACCGGCAAAGCGATCTGCTCGCCTTTGCTGTATTCGTTCGTATAACCGCTTTGCGTTTCCTCAACCGTCAGCGCCACGGTCCGGCAGACAAATTTCAGTGTCGCATTCCGCATCAAAACACCGGGGAGCAAACCCGTCTCGACCAGGACTTGAAACCCGTTACAAACCCCGAGAACAAATCCGCCCTTAGCCGCGAAGTCGGCAACCGCGCGCATAATCGGCGACCGGGAGGCAATCGCTCCGCAGCGCAGATAATCCCCGAAAGAGAACCCGCCGGGCAAAGCAATCAAGTCAATACCCGCCGGTATCGCGGTATCTTTATGCCACAGCATAACCGGCTCTTGCCCAGAGGCACGGCGCAAAGCGACCTGCATATCGCGATCACAGTTCGAGCCGGGAAAGACAACAACGGCAGTTTTCATCCGGCCCTAACCCTCAATGCTAATATTGTAATTCTCGATCACAGTATTCGCGAGCAGCTTCCGGCACATCTCATCGACCTGCGATTTCGCCGTCGCCGCATCCGTATCGGCCATCTCGATTTCAAAGACCTTGCCCTGACGAACCGCTGTGACCCCCTCGAATCCGGACGTCCCGAGCGCTTGGCCGATTGCTGCTCCCTGAGGATCGAGAACGCCAGGTTTCAGCGTCACATGAACACGCGCTTTCATTCACTCTCTCCTAATGAACCAGCTTCGGGCCGGTGGGCCGTACCGCGCTTTTTTCCGGCATCACACCAAGGCGTTCTGCGATCTCGGTATAGGCTTCCATGAGGTCGCCTAAGTCACGGCGGAAGACATCCTTATCGAACTTCTGGCCGGATTTAATATCCCACAAACGGCAAGAATCCGGGCTGATTTCATCGGCGAGAATGACCCTGGGAACCTCGTTTTCAAAGACATGGCCGAATTCGACTTTAAAATCGACCAGCTTCACGCCGATGCCGAGGAACAGCCCGCTCATAAAATCATTTATCCGCAGCGCCATCGAGACCATATCATCAAGGTCTTGCGGGCTGCACCAATTGAACGCGGCGATATGTTCTTCTGCGACCATCGGGTCACCAAGTTTATCGTCTTTGAAGTAATATTCGACGATGGGGCGCGGCAGAGACTCGCCCTCTTCGATGCCGAACTTTTTCGCCAGCGAACCGGCGGCAACATTGCGGACGACGATCTCAAGCGGGATAATCTCGCATTCACGGATCAACTGTTCCCGCATGTTCAAGCGGCGCACGAAATGCGTCGGAATGCCAACACTGGCGAGATGCTTCATCACATATTCAGAGATGAAGTTATTCAGCACGCCTTTGCCATCAATGATCGCATGTTTCTCGGCATTGAATGCGGTTGCATCATCCTTGAAATATTGCACCAAAGTTCCGGGTTCAGGACCGGCATAGAGAGTTTTGGCCTTACCTTCATAGACGAGACGGCGGCGGCTCATGGAACGTCCAATCATTTTATAAACGGAATGCGAGAATGCCGCAGTCCTTCAGGCTTGCCCGCGCTTCGGGTAAAAGCGCGTAATGGCGATGGCTGGTGTATAGAAGTGCCGCGCCCTGCCCGCAAGCTGTTTGGAAAACCCGGCCAAACGCCTCGGCGCGCACGTATCCCTAACCTGAGCGGTCATTATTTAAGCACGGCCAAAAAGATTGGGCATCAGACTCGTTCGGGCGGGCGCGGTTCGCGCAGCGCCATCAGATGAAGATCATGGAGAATCTCATCCACCTTATCTGTTTGTCCCGTGCGGTATCCCGGCGGCAAGCCGGGACGCAAAGGCCGCGTTCGCCTTTGCGGTTCTCCCGCAGCGCGCCGCTTTGCCTGAAGCCGCGCAAGGCGTCTGGCCTGCGCCGGAACATCGCCCAGCGCTTTATGCAAAGCCTGCAAACGCTTGCATAAACTTTCGGGTTTAACATCGCTGGAATGGGCTTTCGGAGGATCAAAGACGGGGCGTTCTTCATCAAAACCACTGATCCGAGGGCCGGGGCCACGCGGAGGACGGCCCTTTTTGGCAAGCTCGCGAAACCATTTTCGAGGATCGAACAAGACAAAAGCAGGAATACGATCCGCTGAGCCGTTGCCTTTCGGAATCGGATGCGTCGGCGGTGTGCGCTTCCGGCCCGGCGCGACCATCAAGCCACGGGCCTTCAAATAAATCGCGCGCCGCAAAGCGGATTCAGCGGGCTGCAGAATACGCAAAACCCGCCGCCGAACCTCCACTGACAGTGCCGAGACAACAGGACCACCGGGAACCAACCCGACAAAAGCAAACACCGAAACAACAACCCGCATCAAAGCGGCCAGTTGATACTCGATGATGCCTTCGTCAGTCATAGTGATCTCTCTTGATTGGAACTTAAAAAGAACATAAGTTGAATTTATCAAGAAGTCAATCTGCACTCTTTAACCGTCCCGAAGGATGCTTTACTCAGGTGAACACCACAAGACAGTGACTTTGAAACCCACGCACACACTTCGAGACACGCGCTTCGCGCGTTCCTCAGTGTGAGGGCTGCCACTCAAAACCAACAACCCTCATCCTGAGGAAAACCGCAGATTCGTCTCGAAGGATGTTTTACTCCGGTCCACACTACAAAACGATAATCGTCATTGCACGACTCGTTCGGGCAATCCAGAGCCATAAACACTGGCGTCGGTCGCCCGAGATCACCGGGACAAGCCCGATAATGACCCGAATATTTTGAAGCGTCATGTAGGGTGGCGTGAGGGCTGCCACTCAAATCCAACACCCCTCATCCTGAGGAGAACCGCAGGTTCGTCTCGAAGGATGGCTTACTCAGCCGCGCCGCCGTCGCTCATATGCTTTGCGGTATAGGCGGGTTCGCCCATGCGTTTCAGCAGATCAAGTTGAAGGTCGAGCCATCCCATATGCCCCTCTTCATCCAGCGCCGCTTTTTCAAAGGCAACCCGCGTACCGATATCGCCATCGTCCATCGCCGCCTGAGCCGCTTCAGAGTAAAAAGTAATCGCCGCCTTTTCGTCTTCCAAATCTGCTTTGAACATCTGCTCCAGAGTTTCCGCCTGTTGCGGCGTTTTCTCCGGTGTCAGGTTCGGTTTTCCGTTCAAGAACAAGATGCGCTCGATAAAGGCACTCGCATGGGCCAGTTCTTCCTGAACTTCTTCACGCATTTTGGCGGCCAAAAGATCAAGGCCCCAATCATCCATGATATGCGCATGGAGAAGATACTGGTTTGCCGCCGCCAGCTCCATTCCCAAGGCTCGTTGCAGGTTCTCGATGCTCGTTGCGCGATTTGTCGTCATGTCACACCTTTTCTGTAACCATCTCTAGGTTGTTTCGCCTAGATCCAGTTCATGTGGGTGCTCTGCACATCAAAGGGAAGTCATCACCGGCATCATTTTCAAAATAAAATGCGCGGTATAGCTGTAAAACACAGAAGACGAATGGAATCCGCAGAAGTGAAGTTGAATGACGGTCGCGATGCCGTTCATGGCGACCGGAAATTTCGGTCAAGCCTGACGACCGCAATGCGCCCTAAGGGGCCAGTTGGTGGCACTGGGATATGTAAAGAGAACAAGCAAACCACTCAATCACCCTTCGGCTCCGCCGCAACTTGCTCGACAATCCAATGCGCCATCGAAGCTCTGCCCGAAAGCTCGCTATCCTGATTTTGTAAGGCACCTGCTTCCAGCAGTGATAAAACCGCCGGAGACGAGAGTGCTCTGCCAAGCTGCTTTGCAACCTCAGTGGTTATCTGGTGCCCGCTACACCCACGTTCTTGCACCACATCCACGTCGTTCAGGAGCATATCAGCGATAATGCGAACTGAAGAGAAGGTCGGAGGCGGGTCCGCGATCACCTTCATCACGGGAGTAACATCGAAACCACCATTGGAGCACATCTCAAGAATTGAGGGCATTGTGAATGCGCAGGTCTCGTCCTCGACCAATCCGAACCGCCAACGGGATAGTGCACTGCAGAACTGCTGTAACGCCTGTTGTTCTCGTTTGCCCAGTATTGACCATACCGAAGGGCAAGACGAAAACAGGCAGAATAGACCAGCGGATATAAGGTCGCTGCCTTGCGAAACGAACTCTAACGTCCGCGGCAGAAAATACGCTATGTCCTGCCCCGCACCATCCCCCTTCGCCGCGTAGTGAAACGTATTCAGGTCGTCCAGCGCGATGGCATGTTTCGGCGTGGTCGCGAGACGTTCTTTCTGCTCGGGTTCCACGCAGCAACCAGTGCAGACATCCGGCCCGTCAGGAGACAACTCGCGGCGGCGGAAAGCGGTGTAAAGTTCCGAGATTGCCGATTCCATTGCCCGGCGATGCTCCGCAGACGCATCAGCGCTGGTTCGCTGTAATTCGATGCCGTGCGTTAAAGAGCTCTCATCAACCATGTCCGCCGTCCAATTAAGGCTCAAATATTATTTATGTTCGCTTCATCGTTTAATTTTATCGTTCTGCCAACACATGCAAGAGTCCGCTCTTGGCCATACTCAGCATCTTCCGCAGTCCCGTGGCGGCGGTCGCGAAGGGTGAGAAAACAGTCTAACCCTCTTCTGAGTTTTGGAAACTGTTACACTGCTCTTCTGACGGTTAAACTTGTCTTCTGAGGTTTCGCAGCCTGAAATAGCGCCCCTTTCGGGGAATCCATTCGACTCGTCTTATGTGTTTGACAATAGCCGCTAGTTTAAACCAACAGCATGTCAAGGGAGGCTCTCGCCTCCCCGTCAAATCTTATTTCAAAACAGCGACCGATACTTCGACCTTCAGGTCACCATTTTCGGCAAAAGTCAGCGTCAACGGGATGGTGTCACCCCCTTCGACTGGCTTTTCGAGATCGGTCAGAACGACGTGATATCCGTCTTGATCCATCATGATCGCGTTGTTTCCGGGCGTCTCAATTTCTTTGAGCGTGTTCGTCTTACGATTAGCACCGCTGCCCTCGTATTCCGCCAGATCAGCTTTCTTGGCGGCGTCAGAGCTTACCGATGTAAGCACATCATCGGCTTTTGCACCGTTATGGATCGTCATAAAGACAAGGATCTCGTCGTCTTTGATTGCCATCGCATATGGCGACTCGATCACGATATCGCCTTGCATGGCCGCGACCGAATCTTGAGAAAAGACCAGCTCAGGTTCGGCTTTTTCAGCTTTTTCTTCTACTTTGTCTTCCGCAAAAGCGGGGGCTGCCACGAGGATCGCTGCTAACAACGCAAACGGTGTCGTGAATTTCATGTCTCGCTCCTGTTTGTCATTTGGGCTTATTCAGCGCCATTTTCAGTCAATACATTGCGCTAATCGGCGCGACTGTATATCGGGTCTCTCGAAGATTTCGCAAGTTTTACGCCGGATTCCCTGCATAAATGAGGTCATTACATGGCACGACCGCCAATTCTATCGCTTTCCGGCGTTTCTTTGACCTTTGGGGGCGACCCTTTATTCGCAGATATATCCGTTTCGATTGAGCAAACAGAGCGTCTTTGCCTCGTAGGGAGAAATGGGTCCGGCAAGTCTACATTGCTGAAAATCGCAGCCGGTATTGTCCAGCACGACAAAGGCGAGCGTTTCGTTCAGCCGGGGGGCAAAATCGCATACCTGCCCCAAGACCCTGACTTGTCAGGCTATGAAACAGTGCTGGATTATGCCGCTGCTGATGTCGATGAAGATGAAATTTACAAGGCACAGATTGCCCTCGATGGCTTGCGCCTCGACGGTTCGGTAACGGCTGAATCAGCCTCGGGGGGTGAAAAGCGCCGCGCCGCGCTCGCCCGGATGATGGCCTCCGAGCCGGATTTGATGTTGCTGGACGAGCCAACCAACCACCTCGACGTGACCGCAATCGAATGGCTTGAGAATGAATTACTCGAAAGCCGTACCGGGTATGTTGTGATCAGCCACGACCGCGCCTTCCTCAATCGCGTTACCAAAGGAACCCTCTGGTTGGATCGCGGCGTCATGCGGCGCAGTCCCGAAGGCTTTGGCGGCTTCGAGGCTTGGCAGGAAAAGACCTTCGAAGAAGAAGATGCGCAGCAGCATAAACTTGGCCGCCAGATCAAACGGGAAGAGCACTGGATTATCCACGGCGTCTCAGGCCGCCGCAAGCGCAACGTCCGCCGTGTGGCTGAACTCGCCGACCTGCGCGAAGCCAAACGCACGCACATAAAACGCGCGGGCGCGGCGGCGATGGTGCTCGAATCCGGCAAAAGCTCCGGCAAGCTGGTGATCGAGGCGAAAGAAATCGCCAAAGCCTTCGGCGAGCGCACATTGCTCTCGGACTTCTCCACGAAGATCATGCGCGGAGATCGCGTCGCCTTTGTCGGGCCGAACGGAGTTGGCAAAACCACCTTGCTCAAGATGCTGATGAACAATCTCGAACCGGATACAGGCTCGATCCGTCATGGCTCTAACATTGAAGTCGCCGTCCTCGATCAAACCCGCGACGTCCCCGAACATCTCTCGCTTTGGGAAGCCATGACCGAGGACAAACTGCTCGGTGTCAAAGGGTCGAACGATCAGATTTTGGTGCGCGGCAGGCCCAAGCACGTTGTTGGCTATCTGAAAGAATTTCTCTTCGACGAACGCCAAGCACGCGGCCCCGTCTCGGCCCTGTCGGGCGGCGAGCGCGCACGGCTGTTGCTTGCGAAAATCATGGCGCGGGAGAGCAATCTGCTGGTCCTCGATGAACCGACCAACGACCTTGATCTTGAGACGCTGGATTTGCTGCAAGAACTGCTGGCGGATTATGACGGCACATTACTGCTCGTCAGCCACGACCGCGATTTCATTGACCGCATTGCCACATCGACAATCGCGATGGAGGGCGACGGACGGGCTATCGAATATGCGGGCGGCTGGTCCGATTATCGCGCCTTGCGCGGCGAAGCAGCCGAACAAAAAGACGTGCGCAAAACAACCGAAACCAAAGGCAACCCGGCCCCTGCTGCTCCGGTTGAAAAGCCTAAAAGCGGCGGCGCGAAAATGTCTTTCAAACAGACGCACCGGCTGGAGAAACTCCCCGCCGAAATCGCGATGCTGGAAGCCGAGATTGCAAAGCTCGAAGAACTTCTCGCTGACCCGGACCTTTTCGCCAAGGACAACACCAAGTTCGTAAAAGCCAGCAAAGCCCTGTCTGCGCGTCAGGAAATTCTGGCAAAATCCGAAGAAGAATGGCTCGAACTCGAAGCCCTGCGCGAAGAAATGGGCGCATGAGATGAACCCGATCCAGCGGTTTTTCTTCGTGGTCGCGCTGATTGGATCGTTGATCCTTTATGTCGCGGGGTTTGTTCTCATGACCCCGGCAATCCATGCGAGCCTGTTCGCAAAAGAAACCGCTATTGTGAGCGCCGCAACGCTTGAGACGCGCCGGAACAATCCCCCCGCATTGCCCGTGATCGACATTCGCACGGCATCAGGAGACATCGCCCTCCTGCAAGGACACCGCTGGATGGAGACAGCCGACGCAAACGTCATTCTCGCGGCCTATCCGATAGGCACATCGGTTGAGGCGGTGCGCTATAATAACAAGCTGTGGCGCGGCCTCTCCGGTCTGCGCGATACTGTCTTATTGATCGTCAGCGCCTTGGGCGCATTCATCGCGTTCTTTGGCCTGTGGATGGTCTGGAAAGTCAGAACCCGTTGACATTATTGAATAATTAATAAAAATTTTACCGGTATACACTTGAAATTTCAAAAAACTATAACTGCACATATTTCCTAAAGATATAGCAAGTGAATACAATGCACCAAGACACTGAAAAAAATACCCCCGCTGAGGGCGCTACTTTAATAAGCAAGGATGACAAATTTTTACAAAAAGCAATCTTATATTTTTTATTTATTTATTTCTTATCCAGCTTTTACATACTTATAAAATCAAAATATATCACTTCAGATACAAATATTCAATGTTTTTTTGAATTAAAGCGATTTGAAAGTGATAGAATAAGATTAATTTCCACACAATGGGAAATTTTTTATTATCAATTTAGATATTTTACATGCTCGTATGTCAATATAAATATTTTATCATTTCTTTTTATTTTTCCAATATTATTATATGGATGCATATATAAATCAAAGCATGTAATTAAACTTGATCGCGAAAAGATGGAAAATCTTCTAATGGCACTTCTCAGCGGTGTCTTAATAATTTTTTTCGCTTTTATACAATTGTACTCTGAATTTTCTGAATTTGTAGATTCAAGAGGATATACTGTCAGTAAAAATCGCCCAGAATATGCGACCTTAGTTGTCTATTCTTTCTTTAACTTAGTGTTAGTTTCGTCTGGTTTCTTGATGCTGCTTGCCATCGCGCGTTATGTACAGTTTGTTCTTGGATTAAACCCATCTCCGGCGTCTTCTAGTGACTGAACAGAGATTCGGTTTCGACCTACGTCCGACAACACGTATTCAAACAGTATTACAATAAACACACTACTGGTTCGTGCTGAATGAGTTGCTGCTCGTCGGCATAACCTTGCTAAAAATAAATGCGGTAACTGCAAATGCCGGATATTAGGTTAGGATCACCGGAACACTCCGATGATCCCCGAAACACAAACAATGCTCCCCTGCCGTGTGATTTACAATCACATCAGCAGGTTATTTAGACCCGTCACCAAGTGAGATGGAGGGTGGGAAAATTGTTCCGCCACCAAAGCCGGGGTCAATTGGCGTTTGTCCATTAAACGGGAATGGACTTGCCGGAGTATCATCAGGGTTGGGCGGAAACTGAATTGGAAAATTGAATCCGCCAACTCCCGGATCAATGGGGGTTGGTTTTTCAAGCAATGTCAATGGGATCGGAGCTTCGCCGCTACCATTGCCCCCATTCGGCTCCACCGGAATAGGTCCGGTCGGCACTGACGGCTGATTGCCTCCCGCTTCACGCGCCGCAAGGCGTTCCTGACGCGCTTCGATGCGTTCCTGCCGGGCGGCTTGCCGGGCCTCCTGCCGATTGACCTGTTCAAAATTATTGCCGCTGTTTCGCGCGGCATCATTACTGACGCTGTCAATTTTCATAATCAGATTCCCCTAATGTACCAACATATCTCTAGGTTACCTTGCCGCCTGTTTACCATTTACGCCATACGAAAATGGTTGCAGTTGACAGAGCCATCAACTTAATATTCTGAAACGTGCTCTGTGAGACTGCATTACCACCAGCCTGCTGAGATCAATTAAGAAATGGCAGTCAATCGGTTAGGGCCTGTATTTACACCTTGTACATTAATTTTACCGGGTGCTAGGAATAGTCACGAATCCTTGATCCAAGGAAGCTACCGGCAGACTTGTTTTGTCGTTATGGTCCACTACAGACGATTCATCGGAGGAAGAACACACATGAAACTCGCATCTCTACTTTCGGCAGCAGCTTTTGCCGTACTCGCATCTGTCGGATCGGCCAGCAGCGCCGGACTCACCATTGACGCAAGCTGCAATGTTAACAAACCCGGTGATGAAGTCAGCTATCGCGAAGCTCATGACGTTTATCTTTGCCTCGAAAGAAAAATGTTCGACGGCTACAACACGGGTCCAAAACGCTGGGTTAACGCGAACCATGTTGGTCAGTATCGCACATGGGACGCCGTAAGCACCCTGCCAGCGAACCCAGGTGTTCACAGCAACCGCTTCCTCTTTTCGTATGTGAATCCGATCGGTTCTGCTACCTATAAAAAATACGCCGAAGGCGTTTCAATGCCGGTTGGGACTGTTATCGCTAAAGAGAGTTTCACAATTACCAGCAAAGGAAAAGCACGCCCCGGCCCGCTTTTCCTCATGGAAAAAGTGGCTCCCGGGACGTCGCCTAAAACCAATGATTGGTTCTACACGCGCGTTACCGCTGATGGCACACCATCAGCAATCAACGTCTTCAGAGCGTGTAACGACTGCCACAGCGGTTTCGCAGACACCGATTTCCTCGGTTACCCGGTTGAAGAAGTGCGCCGCAAGTAAGGCACTCTTCTAACGACGATCTATAATTAAACCGTGCGTTTCAGGACGCGCGGTTTTTTTTATCGGCTATTTCCAACTGGATTTGATCTTATCGATCATCCCCAACAGCGCGCGGCGTCGACATGCCCGCATTGTCAGCTGAAACGGTGGCTTGCATCGCGGCTCCGGCAACAGCTTCGCGTTCTGCCGGAGACAATTCATCTATCTCCCGATCCCCCAGCCTGACGGTAACCTCACGGTGCGCGAACTTAACCCCGTTCTCGGCAAACACCTCACGAATGCGCGTATAGACCAGTTTGCGCGTTGTCCATTGATCGCCCGGTCTTGTCATAAACTTCACACGAAGGATCATCGCGGAATCTTCCATCCGGTATACGCCTTGTGATTTGAGCGGCTGGACAAATTTCTCGCCTTCTGTCGGATGGTCAAGAAGCTCAACCCCCAGTTTTTTGATCAACTTTCGCACTTTTTCGACGTCGGTATCATAGGTCACGCGCAAGGGCAGTTTCATCATAACCCAGTCGCGCGAATAGTTTGTCAGATGCCCGATTTCACCAAACGGGATCGTGTGCAAAGCCCCCAGATGGTGGCGCAACTGAAATGAGCGGAGTGAGATACGCTCCACAGTGCCTTTCACCGCACCCACATCAATGTATTCGCCGCGCCGGAACGCATCATCTATGAGGAAGAACGCGCCCGAAAGAATATCCCGGATCAATGCCTGAGCACCAAAACCAATGGCAAGACCGACCACACCGGCACCGGCAAACAGCGGCGCAACATTGATGCCGCCTTCAAGCAGGACCATTAAAATGACCGTGGCAACAATCACAAACAGCAACAGATTCCGGAACAGCGGCAATAAAGTCGCCAATCGACTGACCGAACTTACGCCGCCCCCGTCTCCGCCAAGTTCTTCTTCCGGTAAATCGCCAAGTTCTTCTTCGATTTTGGTATCAATCCAAATTCTTACGGTCTGATGAGCGATGTAGCCCACGAGAACAATGTCCAGTGTATCTTCAACACGATCCAGCCAACGGCCATCATCAAACAGATATTCGAGATCCCAAATCGAGGCCATCGCATAAATGCCGGCTCCGATGGCAAAGATCGTGGCAATACGGCGCGCAAGATCCTCAAAATCGCGCAAACCATGCAGTTGTGAGCGAACTTCAGATTGCTGAAACTGCAACGCCGCAGAACCCGAGGGGCCACCCTCCTCATCACCATCGTCAGATTCAGGGTCACCTTCAAGAATTTGCGATGTCGAATGCACCGGGCGTTCCATACCGAGAAGTTCGCGTTCCTCGGCACGTTCTGCAGCGCGGGCAGCGGCTCTCACCTCGACCATTTTGCGTCGATGCTCAAACAACTTAGCGATCAGAAATGCAACAACGCCATAGGCAAGCAAGACTGACAATAAGATCGAATACGCGCCAACAATCGGGGGTTGGCCGATATCAATCCCGAGAACCAGTTTGTAAGACTGATACGCCCAGGACAGCACGATATAAAGAACGATAAGCGGTGCCCAGATAACGTAACCGGTTTTCGCTAACAAAGTCGCAGTTTGCCAATCCCGATCTCCGAGGAACGTCTCACTGACGGATTTTCGATTTGCCAAGACCAACGCGACGTTGAGCGTCATAATGATGACACCCGCGACGAACGTCGCCAACCGATACGCGGCATCTTCTGTCTTGAGATCTTCCAACCAATACGTGAACGCGATCGAAATCAGTGAAATCGTGACCGTTACACAAAGCCAGTTAAACAACTTTCTGGCACATTTATCTGAAAGGGCGGGGATTCTGTAATTCGGAAGATAAGGCGACAAAACCATACGCCATACAATCGTAGACACACGGGCAACAGCAATGGCGGGAACAATGACCAATATGGTTTTTTGTGTCGCAGGGTCGCTCATATCAATGAAAGCGGCGATCAAAAGCCCGACAATCAGCAAAGATATAAGATTACCGACCAGCCCCAATGCAGCGCGGACCACGAGAACGGGCAGTTTTTCAACGATACCGCGCGGGTTAGGAACCTGTAAACTGATAAACCACGGTCCGACAATGCGTCGTCCGTAGATGTGCCGCTCGATCAAATAAGCAATCGCGAAAGCCACAAGAACCCAAAGAATAACACCCGCAAAATAACCGGCCCCCTTGGTCGGACTCATTTCGGCAATTGATTTTCCCAGGTCAGGTAGCAACTTCGGCGTTTCTGCCAAAAGATCAAGAACGCCAATCCTGAACTTTTCCAAGCTGAACTGCGTCGCAGACAAGACACTAATATCCCTGCTGACACGTTCATAATCTGCTGCGCTCAACGTATCGTATAAACCAGTTTCAGAGTCCGGTCCGGCATCTGATTGCGTGACGGATTTAGCCAGTGCCTCGTAGTCTGTTGTCGTCTGAGCAATGCCGGAGCTCATCCCAAACAGCGTAATCAGCATCGCAGTCACAAAAATCCGCAGTATCGACATATAAACACCATTGGGGCAGACAGATTTATCGCGCAAGTATATAACATCCGGCGAACCGGCGTATGCACATGATGAGTATCACGGCGGTTAGGTGCAAGACCGAAAGGGTCCTTCTCAATATGCTTTCGAAGCCACCCGAACCAAAACCTCATACAGTAAAGCCTGCACCGCGTATTCTTTTTTACAGCCACGACACGTTCGGGTTGGGCCATATCCGCAGAACAAGGGCGATTGCGATGGCCTTGGCGGAGGCACATCCGGGGGCAAGCATCCTGATCGTCACCGGATCTCCGATTGTCGGACGCTTCGACTTTCCTGATGGTGTTGATTTCGTTCGCATACCGGGGATCGTAAAGCTCCCGAGCGGCGATTACGTCACCCACAACATGAATCTCAAGATAGACCAGACGGTCAAGTTACGCCGTGCAATTATCCGTCAGACAGCCCGCGTTTTTGACCCCGATCTCGTGATCGTCGACAAAGAACCCACCGGCTTTCGCGGTGAGATGCTGCATACGCTCAAAAAAATGTCGGAGCGCGGGGCGAAAATCGTCCTCGGCATCCGCGATGTGCTTGATGATCCCAAAGCACTCGCAATCGAATGGAAGCGTAAAAAAGCGATTGAGGCGGTCGAGAAATACTACAATGCCCTATGGATTTACGGCCTGAAAGACATCTACGACCCCCTACAAGGCCTGGCGCTTTCTGAAGAGACCCTAGCGAAAGTTGAATACACGGGGTATTTGCGGCGACAGCCAGCGGATTGGCCCGACCCTTCTATTCCTAAGGACAGACCGGACGATTTTATTCTGGTGACACCGGGGGGCGGCGGGGATGGTGATACGCTGATCGACTGGGTATTATCGGCGTATGAGGCCGACCCGGAACTCTCAGTTCCAGCCCTGATCCTTTTTGGACCCTTTATGAACCCCGAAAGCCGCCGCGCCTTTGAGCTCAGAGCGCATAGGTTCCGCACATTAGAGACGCTTTCCTTCGATTCCCGCATTGAACGACTGATGATCGAAGCAAAAGGCATCATCGCTATGGGCGGGTACAACACATTTTGCGAGATATTGTCTTTTGACAAACCGGCGGCCCTCGCGCCGCGTGTCTCTCCCAGATTGGAGCAATATATCCGCGCAAAAGCTGCCGATGAGTTTGGGCTGATACACATGCTCCCCCCCATCGGTACGGATGAAAACCCTGACCCGCATGTCATGGCCAAGGCGATACGCGGGCTGCTGACACAAAATCCGCCGAGCAAAGCTGCTATTCCCGGATTGCTGGACGGGCTGGATCGCGTAGTAGAGTTGACCTCATCCGCCCTTGCGGAGCCTCGTTCATGACCGGATCCAACGTCGCTGTCGTCATGAAAGGGTATCCGCGCTTGTCGGAGACTTTTATTGCACAGGAACTTTATGGACTTGAAACGAAAGGCTTAGACTTCGACATTTGGTCGCTACGCCATCCGACCGATCAAAAAGAGCATCCGGTTCACGGTAAGATCAAAGCGAGGCGGCGCTATCTGCCGGAATATCTCCGTAATGAACCTTTGCGGGTCACAAAAGGCATTCTCTCACAATGCTGGAAGCCTAGCTTTTGGCGCGCCGCTGCCATCTGGATAAAAGACCTTGCACGGGCGCGCGACCTCAACCGCATCAGACGCTTTGGACAAGCAGCGGTTTTTGCGCGCGAGTTGCCGCCTGAGACAAAATTTCTCTACGCTCATTTTCTGCACACGCCTGCCTCAGTGACCCGATACGCCGCGATCATGCGCGGTATTCCTTGGGGGTTTTCGGCCCATGCAAAAGACATCTGGACAACGAGCGATTGGGAGAAACGCGAGAAAATTACCCATTGCGCCTTTGGCGTAACCTGCACGCAATATGGCGCGGAAACCCTGCAAGCGCTCTCGGACAAACCGGACAAAGTTGCTTTGGTCTATCACGGGCTGGACCTTTTTATCCTGCCCCAGACCCCAGCCAAGACCGCAAGCAAACCAAAAGACGGCCCCTTCATCATCCTCTCTGTGGGCCGTCTCGTTGAGAAAAAAGGCTACGATCTGCTGCTCACCGCCCTCGCCGCGTTGCCCGCCGAGATCAACTGGCGCTTCATCCATATCGGCGGCGGCGAGCTGAAATCCGCAATGCGCGAGCAAACCGCATCGCTCGGCCTCGAAAGCCGGATTGATTGGCGCGGGGCGCAAGATCGCGAGGCAGTTTTTGCCGCGATGCATGAGGCCGACCTTTTTGTCTTGCCGAGCCGCATTACCGCATCAGGGGATCGTGACGGCCTGCCCAATGTCCTTATGGAAGCCGCGAGCCAATATCTGCCGGTACTTTCTACAGCGGTTTCGGCCATTCCCGAATTTGTCGAGGATGGTGTCTCGGGTACGCTGGTCCCGCCCGATGATGCGAAAGCGCTTGGGGATGCGATGGCCCGCATTGCTGCCGAGCCGGATACCAGAGCCATGCACGCCGAAAAACTCCGCGCGCGGCTCGTGGCCGATTTCGGTGCGGATGCGGGGATAGATGCCGTGGCCGAGCGCATTCGCGCCAATATGATGCCATGAGCATCGCGTTTTACGCCCCGCTCAAACCACCAAACCACCCCACGCCATCAGGGGACCGGCGCATGGCCCGCCAATTGATGCAGGCGCTAGACCGTGCCGGATACCCTGTTTTTCTCGTCAGCGATTGGCGCACTTATGACGGAAAAGGCAACGCCGAGACGCAACAATCACTGCTCGATAAAGCGGCATGGGAGGTCGACCGCATCACGCAGTTATTTGCGAGCAAACCCCCTGCGATCTGGTTCACATATCATTGCTATTACAAAGCCCCGGACCTCATTGGCCCGAGCGTGGCAAAGCATTTTCAAATCCCTTACGTGATTGCCGAGGCCAGCCGCGCCAAAAAGCGACTCGGCGGACCGTGGAACGCTTTTGCCCAAGCCGCTGAAAGCGCAATCGATGCCGCCGATGTACTTTTCGCGATGACGGAGAGAGATCGTTTTGCGTTGGACAGGGACCGCACGGAAAATCAGCGCGTCATCGACTTGCCGCCGTTTCTTGACCAATCGGAATTTACCACTGACCGGCCCGCGCGTGGAGACAGACCTCTAAATCTGCTCACTGTTGCGATGATGCGCGAGGGCGTAAAAACCGAATCCTATCGCAATCTTGCCGCAGCGCTACGCCATATAAAGCAACCCTATCATTTGACGATCATTGGCGATGGAACAACCCGCGCCGAGGTCGAAGCCCTCTTCCCGCAAGCAACATTCAAGGGCGCACTTGATCACGAGGCGGTGCGTTTAGAATACGCGAAAGCAGACCTCTTTGTCTGGCCCGGTGTCGATGAAGCCTACGGCATGGTCTATCTTGAGGCGCAGGCAAGCGGCGTTCCTGTGGTCGCAGAAGATCACCCCGGTCCCCGCTCGGTCATTGCCGCAACGCTTGTGCCGGAGAATGACCCGGCGGCATTTGCCGCCGCAATTGAGGGCGATCACATTGACCCGTGCCCGTACATTGCCGACCATCACAGCATTGACCGCGCGGCCTCTATTTTGCGTGAAACGCTGGAGACAGTGATATGAAAATCGGGCTGCTCCGGCATGGCATAACCGACTGGAACCGCGCAGGGTTATTGCAAGGCCAAACGGACAGGCCGCTCGAACCCGGCGAAGCGGACCGCCTAGCCGGATTCAGCCTGCCGCCCGAATGGGCCAATGCCGCGTTACTGTCCAGCCCGCTGGTCCGCGCCAGAGACACTGCCCGCATTGTATCGGGCAAAACACCCCCCACAGATAACCGCCTCATCGAAATGAACTTCGGCGATTGGGAAGGTCAAGCAGGCAAAGATTTACGTGCTGATCCTCACAGCGGTTTTCGCGATGTTGAATATTGGGGATGGGAGTTCCGGCCCCCAAACGGAGAGACACCTCAAGAGGTTTGGAACCGCGTTTCAATGGCGCTCGGCAACCTGACCGAAACAACATTGATCGTGTGCCACATGGTCGTGATGCGCGTGGTTCTCGCGAAAGCGCATGGATGGGATTTCGACGGGCATCCCCCCTTTCAAATAAAGCGCGACCGTATTTATGGTGTCACCATTGAAGGCGAAAACCTGACGCCTGACCCCGCTCCAATCCGATTGGAAACCCAATGAGGATAGCAATTCTTGTCACCCATTTGCTCGGCACGGGCCATCTGAAACGCGCCTCATTGATTGCAGATGGTTTCATGCGCGCCGGACACGAAGCGATTGTCCTCAGCGGCGGTTTCCCGGCCCCCAATGCCAGCCCCGACCTTGCAACCTTGATACAGCTCACACCGATCCGTTCCGATGCCAGCTTCAAAGCACTCTATGGCGAGAACGGCGAGGCCACGTCGGACTTACTCGCCCAGCGCCGCATTGAGATCGGCGAGACTCTGACAGGCTTTGCCCCTGATATGCTAGTCACTGAACTGTTCCCGTTTGGTCGCCGGAAGCTCGCTGCGGAATTTGAAGCCGCCATAGACGCCGTGCCGGAAGCCCTAGTTTATTGCTCGATCCGCGACATCCTCCAGCATCCGCGCAAAGAAGGCCGGGTAGCTGAAGCCGAAACTCGGTTCGCTAATCTCTATGACGGCGCGTTTTTGCACGGCGATCCTTCGCTTGTTCCGCTTGAAGACAGTTGGGCTTTAGCCGAACCGTTAATGTCCAAAGTAACCTACACAGGCTATATCGCTGAACCGTTCCCCACATCTGACACTTCAAAAGCCCCTCGAACGGTGGGCGAAAATGAAGTCATCGTTGCCGCCGGGGGCGGCTCTGTCGGGGATCGTCTGTTCGAAGCCGCTGCGCTCGCCGGTGACGAAACTTGGCGGCTGTTGGTCGGCGGGCATAACAAAGGTGATCGCATTGCAAAGCTCAAAGCACTGGGCGGCAAAACAATCATCGAGCCGACGCGCCCGGACTTTCAAACACTCTTGTCAAACGCCAGCCTCGCCATCGTGCAATGCGGATACAACACGGCAATGGACGTCGTGCAAAGCAGAGTCCGAACGATCTTCGTGCCTTTTGAGGGCGATGGCGAAACCGAACAAATCACCCGCGCCAGAGCCTTTGCCGAGCGATTTGGATGCGGGTTACTGCGCGAGCAAGACCTTTCAGCAACCGCTCTCGCAGCCAAAGTCCAGACTATGCTGGACACACCCAAACCTGATTACAGCGCCATTTCCCTCAGGGGGATCGGCGGCACAATTGACGCTGCCGAAACCGCCATGCGAACCAGCCAATGACAGATTGGTCCGCCCTCGATGCCGCCCTTGAACACCATCAGCCGACTCTCTGGTGGCGCGATGATGATGCAATCGCGGATACCCCTGCCCTGCACAGGCTTATGGACTTAGCAGAAAGCGTCGGCGCACCGCTCACGCTTGCAGTCATACCCGGAAACCTAACCGACAGTCTGGCCCCCGCCATCAAAGACCGCGATGTCACAACAGCCGTTCATGGCTGGACGCATACCAACCATGCCCCAAAATCGGAAAAGAAAGCCGAGTTTCGCGCACATCGCTCCGAGGCCGTATTGATGACAGAAGCCGAGCGCGGAAAAAAGATTTTAGACGACGCTTTTGGCGGGCAATCCCTTCCACTGTTCATTCCTCCGTGGAATCGCATGGCCGAAGACTTGCCCCTAGCAAAATGCGGCTACCAAGGCGTGTCGATCTTCGGACAGAGGCAAATCACCGACAAAAACGGCCTCATCCGCTTTGACGCGCATATTGATCCGATAGATTGGCGCGGGTCACGCTCGGCCCTAAGCGAAAAGTGTATTGAAAATATGCTTGCCGGCTTATTGCAAGTTAATGTTCCCATTGGCTTAATGACGCATCATCTGGTCCATGACGAAGCCATTTGGACGCTTTGTTCTGAGCTTGTGAAACGGTTAACGGCAAAGGGTGCAAAATGGGTTTCTGCACGAGATTTTCTGACTCGCCCTCGGGAAGAATCGGCGCTACGCTCATGAAATGAAGCAACCAATTCTCAGCGTTTCCAACCTTTCCGTATCTTTTGGACGTGGGCGTTCGATGAACGAAGTCGTTCGCGGTGTTTCATTATCCCTGCACGCCGGAAAAACTCTCGCATTGGTTGGTGAATCAGGTTCAGGAAAAACAATCTCAGGTCGTGCTTTAATGGGGTTGCTCCCCCCAAAAGCCCGCATAACCGGAGGGCAGATCAACTATTGCGCCGGGGGCGATATTGTCGAAGACCTCGCCAAAGCAAATGACCGCCGAATGCGCGCTTTACGGGGCCGCGAGCTGGGGATGATCTTTCAGGAACCGATGAGTTCCCTTTCTCCGTTTCATACGATTGGCGCTCAGGTAAAAGAAAGCCTCCTCCTGCACGGAGAGAAGGATGAGCGGACCGCCCGTGACATATGCCTCGATACTTTTGAAAAAGTCGGATTTCCTGACCCGGGCCGTGCGTTCGACTCTTATCCGTTTGAACTGTCGGGTGGTATGCGTCAGCGCGCCATGATCGCAATGGCGACAATATGCCGCCCTTCAGTTTTGATCGCAGATGAGCCGACAACTGCGCTCGACGTCACGACACAAGCCCTCATTCTCGACCTGATCCAAAAACGGCAAGAGCAAACCGGCATGGCGGTTTTGCTGATTACCCATGATCTTGGAGTTGTCTCCAATATCGCCGACCACATCACGGTCATGCGCAAGGGCCGCGTTATGGAGGCCGGGAATGCGCGTGATTTGCTCACCGACCCGCGCCACCCTTACCTGAAGCGCCTGATTGATGCGGCCCCTGATGTCGATGTCGCGGCGGCCCATAATCCGGAACCGAAATCGGACCTGATTGTTGAAGCGCGCAACATCTCGAAAACATTCACCTCTCGTGGACGCGGGTTATTCGGGGTTGGTTCCGTCAAAATACCGGCCTTACGCGGCATTGATCTGATTATTCCGCGCGGTGAAACAGTCGCGCTGGTCGGTGAAAGCGGCTCAGGTAAATCAACACTCGCTAATGTCATCTTAAATGCAGTCAAACCGGATAGCGGTGCGACACTTACATATCATTGCAATGAAACCGACCGGGCACTCGACGTGCCGAGCTTGTCCAGCAACGCGCTGACGCGGTTCAGGCGCGCCGTGCAGATTGTATTCCAGGACCCCTACGCATCGCTCAGTCCGCGCATGACGGTACAGGATATCCTCGCCGAGCCGCTGATCATCCATGACATTTGCAACGCGAGCGAACGCAGAGACAGATGTGCGGCGATGCTCAAACGGGTCGGGTTAGACCCCTCACATCTCGGCAGATTCCCGCACGCCTTTTCCGGCGGGCAACGCCAACGGATTTCCATCGCCCGCGCCTTAATGCTGCAACCGAAACTCTTGATTTGTGACGAACCGACCTCCGCTCTCGATGTCTCTGTGCAAGCGCAGGTTCTTGAATTGCTGACTGAATTGCGTGAGGAGTTCAACCTCAGCTATCTGTTCATCAGCCACGATCTTGCAGTTGTCTCGCGTCTTGCGGACGAAATTGCCGTAATGTGCCGGGGCGCGATTGTAGAACAAGCTCCGGCGCGGCGCTTGTTTGAAAATCCTGCACATCCCTATACCAAAGCATTGATGGCCGCTGCGCCCGATCCGCATCCCGACCACAAACTCGACCTCAATACGATTGCGCTTGCTGCTGGCGCACAGCCGGAAAAGTGGCCTGAACCATATCGCTATGACCGCGCGGAGCCAGCTCCTTTGCGCGAAGTTGACCCCCGCCATTTCGTTCGAATGACGGCCTAGAGGAGCTTTCCTGAATGTTGAAACGCTTGACCCTTGCGGCAATTCTGCTGGCCACACCAGCGCTGGCCTTTAGCCCGACAGAGACGCCGTCATTAGCGGAAAAAGTATCGGCTGGACAATTACCACCCGTGGCCGAACGCGCACCGGATCAACCCTTGATCGTTGACCTTGCCAGCCGGAATCGTCAAATCGGAAAGCAAGGCGGCAAACTGCGGACACTGATCTCAAAAGGCAAAAATATCCGCTATATGGTGGTCTGGGGTTATGCCCGGCTTGTCGGTTTTGACGAGAATTACAATCTGACCGCAGATATCCTCGAAAGCTATGATGTCGAAGACGACCGCGTTTTCACATTCCACCTTCGCAAAGGCCACAAATGGTCTGATGGCCATCCATTCACGACAGAAGACTTTCGTTATTGGTGGGAAGATGTCGCCAACAATGAAGAACTGTCACCGGCTGGCCCCCCACGATACTTTCTCGCGCATGACAAACCGCCCAAAGTCCACATCATCGACGAAACGACAATTCGTTTTTCTTGGGAAGATCCCAATCCACAATTTCTAACGCTTCTCGCGGCGGCAAGACCGCCCTTTATCTATCGCCCGGCGCATTACATGAAACGGTTTCATGTCACCTACACGCCGATAGAAAAGCTACAATATCTCATTGCGGAAAAGGGAGCCAGAAACTGGGCGCAGCTTCACAATAAGTACGACAATATGTACAAAAACGACAACAAAGAGCTGCCATCCCTACAGCCGTGGATTAATACGACGGGCAAAAAAGCCCAGCGCTACATGATGGACCGCAATCCATTTTTCCACCGCTTTGATACCAAAGGCCAACAGCTTCCGTATATTGACACGGTTGAGATGTCCGTCTCAGCGGCAAGCCTATTTCCCGCAAAAGTTTCCGCAGGCGAGGTTGATTTATTGGCCGGAGGGCTTGGCTTCCCGAGCATCCCTATTCTTAAACAAGGCGCGAAACGCAATAATTATGAGGCTCGTTTGTGGCCGACAGGCGCAGCCTCGCACATCGCGCTCTATCCGAATTTGAATTATTTCGATGAAACTTGGCGCGAGGTTCTGCGCGATGTCAGATTCCGCCGGGCCTTATCACTTGGCATAGACCGCAAGATCATCAACCGGACACTCTATTTCGGTCTTGGTCAGCAATCAGGGAATGGTGTCTTGGAGGGCAGTCCCTTCTATGACCGGACGAATTCTTTCTCATTCGCGAATTTCAACCCGCAAACAGCGAATGATTTACTCGATCAAATCGGCCTGACAAAGCGGCGCGGCGACGGCATCCGGCTTTTGCCCGATGGACGCCCGCTTGAGATCATTGTTGAAACCATGGGCGAGCGCAGTGAAGAGATCGACGCGCTCCAACTCATTGGCGAGACATGGCGGGACATCGGAATTAAGCTGATTGCCCGGCCTTCCGATCGCAATATTCTTCGCCAACGTGCATACGCAGGCCGCACCATGATGACCGTCGGTAAAGGATGGGACAATGGCGTGCCATCAGAAACCACGTCGCCGATGGCATTGGCTCCGACGGTACAAGACACGCTGACATGGCCGAAATGGGGGCAATATTTCCAGACAATGGGACATTCAGGCACATCCCCAGACATTGATGAAGCCAAGCGGCTGCTTGACCTTTATCTCGCGTGGCAAGACGGCGCGATGGGTGATGGAACACCAAAAACACGCGAAGAGATTTGGAAAGAGATGCTCGAAATTCACGCCGAGCAACAATACATCATCGGCGTCGTCAGTCAGGCCCCACAGCCTGTTGTCGTCAGCAACAAACTCCGTAATGTTCCCAAAGAAGGCTTGTTCACTTGGGACCCCGGCGCTCAATTTGGCGTGCATCGGATGGATGAATTCTGGTTTGACGATAGCGAGAAAACGGCAGCGCTACAGTGATAAAAGATACGATTATACATTGGTTTGATGGCACAGTTTTGGACCAGCAGCTTTCCATGGTTATCTTCCAAGGTCACAGCCTTAGCGGAGCCAATTCATGATCCGCTATCTCGGGCAGCGCTTTTTGACGATGCTGGTCACTTTGTTGATCGTCTCCGCGTTGGTTTTTTGGATTATCAACCTCCCCCCCGGTGACTATCTGTCGAACCAGATCGCGGAACTCCGCGCACAAGGCGAGGCCGCGAGTATCGAGAAAGCTGAGTTTCTGCGAAAGCAATACTCGCTCGATCAACCGCTCTGGAAACAGTATTTTATCTGGCTGGGCGCAGTCCCCGGCCCCGATGGATATAATGGTCTGTTACAAGGCGACCTTGGTTGGTCTTTTGAATTCGACCAGCCTGTAAAAGAAGTCTTGGGCGAAGCCCTGTGGCTGACATGCGTTGTCAATCTCGCGGCTCTGCTGTTCATCTATATTGTATCCTTACCGCTTGGCACGGTCGCAGCGGTAAAGGCGGGCAGTTGGCTCGATTATTTTATCGCAATCATTGGCTATATAGGCTTGGCAACCCCGAACTTTTTGCTCGCGCTCATTTTGCTTTATTATGGCCAAATCTATCTCGATCTTCCCATTGGCGGATTAATGGACCCCAGCTTTGAGGGTGAACCGATGAGCTGGGCTAAATTAAAATCCATCCTCGCGCATTTGATTGTCCCAACGATTGTGATCGGAACCGCAGGAACGGCGGCAATGATCCGCCGCCTCCGCGCGAACCTACTGGATGAACTCGGCAAACCTTATGTCGTGACCGCAAAGGCCAAAGGTCTGTCGCCCACCAAGCGCGTTGTGAAGTACCCGTTGCGCGCCGCTCTTAATCCGTTTGTGGCCGACATAGGCAACTTGCTGCCATCCTTGGTCAGTGGCTCCGTCCTTGTGTCTGTCGTTCTCAGCCTGCCGACGCTCGGCCCCGCCCTTCTCACGGCGCTTCAAACTCAAGACCAATACCTTGCCGGATTTATCCTTCTGTTTGTCTCTGCGTTGACACTGGTTGGGATGCTGGTTTCCGATATTCTACTGGCGATCCTTGATCCGCGTATCAGGTTCGGAGGACGCGGATAATGGCACATGATCCAACCGTAAACCAACCAACCAACCAACCCTCGGCGACCAATCCCAGCGAGCGTTACGTCGATACCGAAACCTATGATCCAGCGGCAGAGGTAGACATCGGCGGCGCGCGCCCTGACCTTGATATGCCGACGGGAAAACTGATCCGGCAACGGTTCTTCAAGCATAAACTGGCTGTTATCTCCGCGATTTTTCTCGCGTTTCTTTATCTATGCGTTCCATTCGTTGAGTTGATCGCGCCCTATGATGCCAACACCCGCGACGCAAACCACCTCTACGCACCGCCTCAAGGCATCCACCTGTACCACGAGGGCGAATATATCGGCCCGTTTGTCTACCCGACAAAAGCGGTTCCCGATTTGGAGATGTTCCGTTGGAATTACGAAGAAGACCGGACACAGCCGCAAAAGCTCAGATTTTTTTGCTCAGGCGAACGTTACGAATTTTGGGGATTGATCAAAGCTGATTTCCATTTGGTCTGCGCACCTGAAGATGGCTCATTCTTTTTACTCGGCACGGATCGCCTGGGCCGTGATGTCTTCTCGCGTCTTGTATATGGCGCGCGTTTGTCACTGACGGTAGGATTGATCGGAATCGCCATCTCCCTAATCATTGGAATGACATTGGGCGGCATGGCCGGATATTTTGGCGGATGGGTAGACTCAGTCGTCCAGCGCGCAATCGAAGTTATCCGCAGCTTGCCAGAGCTACCAATCTGGCTAGCGCTATCTGCGGCGGTTCCGGCCACATGGTCCCCCGTGGCCGTGTTTTTAATGATCTCAGTGATCTTAGGATTGCTCGATTGGCCCGGACTGGCGAGGGCGGTTCGATCTAAGCTATTATCTCTGCGCGAAGAAGATTTTGTCAAAGCGGCAGAATTGGTTGGCGCAAAACCAAGCCGGATTATCAAACGGCATCTGCTTCCGAACTTCATGTCACACATCGTGGTGAGTGCATCGCTGTCGATCCCGGCAATGATTTTGGGAGAGACAGCGTTGAGCTTTTTGGGCCTCGGCCTTCGCCCACCGGCAACGAGTTGGGGGGTGATGCTGAACGAAGCGCAGAACCTCACCGTCGTTGAGTTCTACCCGTGGGTCGCAAGCGCGATGGTTCCGGTCATGTTGGTCGTACTCGCCTTCAACTTCCTTGGTGACGGCTTAAGGGATGCAATGGACCCTTACAGTTAAGGCGGTCCCCACCCAACCATCTTAAGACTACCGGACTGCTACCCTTACATTAAGGACAGAAACCGCATTCAAAAAAACCTTAGTGATACGGCGTGTCATATGCTCACTCCAAAATCCACACCGGTAAGTTCCGAGTAGCAGCTCTGAACTAGGCGCAGACACGGGCGAAAAGATGTTCGACTATGCTTTGACGAAGATCGCGACTGTGAAGGATGCAGAGCCTACGGACGAGTACTCTTCGGCATCTCGATAGAGTAGAACTCCTCACCAGCACTACGTCGCCACGCTTCACTGTATCTGTAAGCGCCGTATTGAAGGCTAAATGATCGAAGTCGTCATCGGCTTGAATATACCACGAGCCAAGGTCTGGGTGCGGGGCGACTGCACCCGCTGAAGTCATTAGCGCGAAGAACTCAGGATAACCTAGGTCAGGCGTTCGCGTTGCATGGGTAAGTTGAGCTTCTACAAAAAAGGTTTTCATATCTAATTCCCTCCGATAGCCCCCAGAGGAAAAGAATAACTAAAAGTAGGCAGTTTGCAATGTATACAATCGCCAATAAAAAAAGGGCCTTCTGGCCCCTTTTCCACGATCAAACGATCAATAAAAATATCAACCGCGTAATTGCTTCAGCGCATCTGTGACGCTCGCGTTTGCATCTCTCAACTCAAAGCGAACCCGATGATCGCGGCTGGATTTTCCGATCATTTGGCCTTGCTTCACAAGAGTACCGGGACGCACTTCAGAATAGTCGAGGCCCACAGTTAGACTACGCCAACCATTAACATGTTCGATCACGACCAGGACACCCATATTGCCACGCTCGACATGAACGACTTTACCGGCGGCAGCGGCAGCGACCGGAGCATTACCAATGCCTTCGATCTCGATCTGGCCTGCATCAAGACGGTAAACTTTACCGTGGATCGGCCAAGAGAAAGACTTCGTTTTTTCGTTAGCAATCGGATCGCGGAGAGGAATCGAGGCCCGTTGGATTGAGATCTTATGTTTCGTCCGATCACTGTTTGACGCTAAGAGAGCGCCGGGCGTTATGCCACGCCGCAAAACCGAGCCGGCCCCCTCGGCGCTTACAATGTCGAGAACAGTGTCTTCATACTGAAATTGTCCCGGCGCTTTTGATGGCCGCGCGGGAATCTTCAACTTCTGCCCGATATAAATCGTCTCCTCCGGTGCGAAATTATTTGCGTAGGCGATTTGGTCCGGCGTTGTTCCGACAGCTTGCGCAATCGTCAACAGCGTATCGCCCTGTTTGATCTCGTATTCTCCAACAAAGCGTTCACTCGCACGAGATATAGGTTGCTGGAACTGCGAAGGGGGAACTGGACGCGCACCAAACTGTTGGAACTGCGGAGGCTGAGGTGGACGCGCACCAAATTGCTGGAACTGCGGAGGCTGAGTCGGACGCGAACCAAATTGCTGGAACTGCGGAGGCTGGGTCGGACGCGAACCAATTTGCTGGAACTGCGAAGGTTGGGGCGGGCGCGCACCAAATTGCTGGAATTGCGACGGCTGAGGTGGGCGCGCACCAAATTGTTGAGGCGGAGCCTGATTTGGCGCTTGCACGAAACCAGCGGCGGGGTTCTCCAATTCCGGCCATATACCGGGGCGGAGCAAATCATAAGGCCGGGTATATCTGTTTGACGCTCTCGGAACGTTCAAACCGGCACTCAGTTGCGGCTGCGGTGCAGCAAATCGTTCTTGCTCGGCGCGTTGTGCCAACAGCAAATCAAGCGCGGCACGTGAGTATCCTTCATTTGATCCTCTGGGGCGAGCTGGTTCGCTAACTGGTGAGGGTGCGCGCGCTCTGGTGCGTCCAAACGGATCATCCCGAATTCTAGGGTCTTGCCAAGCACCATACGCATCCTGATCTTGCGACAAATTGGGCCGTTGGACCGGGGGAGCGGTTCGCCTGATATCACGTTGAACAGTCGCATAATCTTCACCGATTGACGGAAGGTCACGACTGACGGGGCGGTTCGGGCGCTGCACAGGCGATGGGATCGGCTGTAAAGCCGTTTCCTCGATCACCGAACGCCTTGGTAAGCGCTGTATCTTTGGAGGTGCAGAATCTCGTTCCTGGAAACCTGATTGCGGCGCAAAACCCGTGTCCCGGTCAAAAGATTGTACCGGTTCAAACGGAGCTAAACCACCCTGTTGCCGGCTCTGGGAAAAAGCGGATGGCGGTGATTGACGAAGATCGCCGGAAAAGGATTGTTGTGGTGGGCGAAACTCCTGCCGTGCCAAAACAGGCGAGGATGCAATGGGCGAAAACTGTCGCGCGCCGCGTTGTTGATCCAAAACCCCAAATGTCTCGGAGCTGCCGCCAAGCGAAGCAACTTGATTTCCCGGTACTTCAAGAGATGTAAGCTGCGATTGCGGTCTAATTTGCGTGCCGGGGAATGATTGCGGGCCATTCAATGCCGTCGGTTGATAAACGGGCAGATCATTGCGCGAAGCGTTAAAAGCCTGAGGCTGAATTTGTGGAATCGGACCATTGCTGCCGCGTGCAAGATCAACGGTCGCAAAAGAAGCTGGCTGCGAACACGCAGAAAGAATCGTTAAGATCGCGACGGCACTAACAGAACCGAAAACAAGACGAAAAGATGCAGGACGCGGCATAGAACTGCCTTTCATGGCGTTTTTAATACACCGTATTTGCGCTAATCTTGCCTAACGGATGGTTAACAAAGCAGTGCACAGACGTTAATTTTTTGTCAAAATCGTCTTTTTTTAACCTTTCAACTGCCCTACGTCTTTAAAGCCGCACAATTTCAGAGCGTCCGCGTCGTTTCACGTGCAATCATATCGCGATATGCGGCCCGGAGTCGTTGGACCATGGGGCCGGGGATCGCTGGGACATCCCCCAAAGGATCACCAAGAACGCGCCCATCAATCTCACGTACTGGAGAGACACCCGCAAATGTGCCCGTGACGAAGGCTTCTTCTGATCCATACACATCGGTCAAAGAAAAGTTCTTTTGCCGAACCGTTATACCCTCTTGCTCACAAAGCCGGATGACATTGCCGCGCGTAATACCGCCAAGGCAGTAATCGCCGCTGGAGGTCCAAACCTCACCGCGCCGAACGATAAAGAAATGAGTAGAATTGCACGTTGCAACAAAGCCTTGCGGGTCGAGCATCAACGCTTCATCCGCCCCGGCTTTCGCCGCCTGAATACAGGCTTGGATACAATTCAACTTCGAATGGGAGTTTAGTTTCTGGTCTTGCTGATCGGGACCGGTACGCCGGAACGCCGATGTAAACAGCGTAATCCCGCGATCATCGACGGTTGCTTTCTTATGTTCAGGGATGATGACGATGGTTGGCGGCGTGATCGTCACGCGCGGGTCTTGATACGGCGTTGCCTTGATCCCGCGAGACATCATCAAGCGAATATGCACCCCATCGGTCATGCCGTTCGCATCAATACACGCGAACAAACGCTCCACGAGTTGCTCCGGCGAGACATCCATCTCAAAATCGAGCGTCCGCGCACCTTCATAAAGCCGCGTCAGATGCGCGCGGAGGAAAGGTATCCCGCCATCATGCAGGCGCAACCCTTCCCAAACGCCATCCCCAAGAACAAATCCTGAATCAAAGACGGAAACTGTTGCCTCAGCGCGCGGGACCAACTCTCCGTTGATTGAAATCAAAATCTCCGCATTGCGTGGGTCATCTTGATAAGCATGTGCACCGTAACCCATCGTTTCATCCTTTTTCGGAGACAAAGCGCCTCAAATCTCACGTCATCCCGAAATTGCTCGCATACCCGATAGATTGTCGAGCAATTTCGCACCCTTCCAAATCCGTCCGTTGTCTTCCTCTTGGCGAATGCTATTTTTCGCGATAGTTTTTCGCATCACGGTTCCAAGCTCTTTTGGCGCTAGAGGAAATTAAGATATGACAGCCCACGATCCGAATGTTGATCCGGTCGCCGAACTGAAAGCCAATGTGCGTGTGCCGTTTGAGAATGCACGCGCGATGCCCAAGGCCGTTTACACATCCGAAGCGTTCCTCGAAGCAGAATTGCAATATATTTTCAGGCAAGACTGGTTCTGTGTCGGACGCGCCGACTCGCTGCCTAATCCCGGTGACTACACAACGCTCGACCTTGCGGGCCAACCGATCATGGTCATTCGCGATGCGGATGGAGCATTACGGGCGCAGTCAAATGTGTGTCTGCACCGCATGTCCACCTTGCTGCATGGCAGTGGCAATACAAAAACCATCGTCTGCCCGTACCACGCTTGGACGTATAATCTGGACGGCAAGCTGCGCGGCGCACCCGCAATGACGCTGAATGAGGGTTTCGAGAAAAGCGAATATTGCCTGCCCCAAGTTAAATGCGAGGAATGGCTCGGCTGGATCATGATTTCCCTCAATCCGGATGCGGCCCCCGTTGGTGATGGCCTCCGCGAGATGATGCCACTGATCGAAAATTACGGAATGGAATCCTACAGCCAGACATTCTTTGAGACCCATACATGGGATACAAACTGGAAGGTGCTGGCCGAGAACTTCATGGAAAGCTATCACCTGCCCGTTTGTCACGCTGGCACGATTGGCGGCCTGTCAAAACTGGAAGAGATGATCTGCCCTCCCGGTCTAAGCGGGTTCAACTATCATACGATTATGAAGGACGACACGCTCAAGATTGCGCTGGCTCATCCCGATAACACACGCATGAAAGGCGACGAGCGCCGCACGACATATTTGCTCGCAATCTATCCAAGTCTGTTGATTACGCTGACCCCCGGATACTTTTGGTATTTATCGCTGCACCCGAATGGTGTCAGCAAAGTCGATATACGCTTTGGAGGCGGCATGTCGCCGGAATATGTCAACGACCCGGAATCGCAATCTCACTTTACGCATCTCAAATCACTGTTGGATGATGTGAATGTCGAGGACAAAGGCTGCACGGAAAAAGTCTATCGCGGCCTATGTTCTGATGCCGCAAAGCCGGGCCACTTGTCGCATCTGGAACGCCCGAACTATGATTTCGCAACTTATCTGGCATCGCGGATGCCCTGATACGGGGGTGAGCGATCAGCCTTGGATGAGTTGCTTAATCACGCGCGGTAAGTCGTCAAACGACTCGATAAGCGCATCATGGCGCAGGCTTGCCGCATCCGCATTGCGATAACCCCAGCCCGTGAGAATAAACGGAACTCCCGCGTTCTCCGCTGTCTTCGCATCAACGCCGCTATCGCCGACATAGATCAATGGCCCGTTGCCGAGCGGCGCAGCGGCAGAGGTCAGCATCGCGGGATCAGGCTTCAACACCCCCGGCAAAGTATCACCCCCGACAACTGAGGTGATGGGCGGCATATGCCCCAGAGCCTCTAATATTTGACGTGCTGGCCCTTCCGGTTTCTGTGTGCAAACACCAAGCGCATACCCCTCTTCCGCCAGAGTGAGCAGCGCAACCCGCGCGCCGGGATACTCGGTAACACCATTCACAGGGTCTTTCGCATAGATCTCGCGAAACCGCGCAAAAGCCGCATCAACGCCATCGGCAGGCAACCCGCCCGTCGCGTTCATCAAGTCGACAACCTGTGCTTTGATGCCCCGCCCGACAAATCCGGCATAGTCTTCGGCGGAAACAATGGGCCGGTTCATCTCCCGACAAAGCGCAGCCCCCGCCGCCGCCAGCGACCCAACACTATCGACCAACGTTCCATCAAGATCAAAAACAATCCGAACAGCATTCTCAGCGCCCATAAAGGCTTTCCTTTTTATGGCGGCGTTTGCTCGTTTCATATCCATATGAAGACTGGAATCAAACTCGCGATACTGTTTGTACCGACCCGAGTTGATAGCCACACCTAACCGCTGATGCACGACTGAAGGAGTCGTAGAGCGTCGGTTTTATAAGAGCATAAACCGGTAACTATGTTTCAAGTAGTGGGCATTGGTTCGCGCGGAGAAACAGTCATGGCGGAGAGAGCAGAGGCGGATCAAACCTTTTTGGGCATTGCTATTATCCTCGCGTCGGTTGTGACAATGGCTTTTGCTGATGCACTCGTGAAGTTAATCAGCACCAACCTTACGATATGGCAGTTATTTTTCGCACGCGCGCTGTTTGCAATTCCAATTCTCTTGGTGCTGGCCAGCGCACGAAATGTGAGCATCAATCTCCATGCGCCTCAATGGGTACTTACACGTAGCTTGTGTTTGCTTCTCTGTTGGCTGGCTCTCTATTCATCGTTTACAGTTCTCTCTCTGTCTGTGGCCGCTGTTGCCGTATACGCCAATCCGATCATAACGACACTGCTAACCGCTGCATTGATTGGCGAACGTGTCACGGTTCGACAATGGGGCGGTGTCTTGCTAGGCTTTCTCGGTGTGATTGCGATCATCAAACCCGGCACGGAAAGCTTCTCTTGGTTCATCATTCTGCCATTGCTTGCGGCTGCATTCTATTCCTTCGCGATGATCATCACCCGCAGCAAATGTCAGAACGAAACGCCGCTCACATTGGCCTTAACGCTTCAAGGTTTATTCCTTGTGGTGGGCGCAGTTGGAATTGCCGTACTTTCACTCATTGGTCTTAGCCCCGAAACGAAAATGGCTTTTCCTTTCCTGCTGGGTGATTGGCCCTCAATGGGTTTGAGAGAATGGGGCTTGATGGCACTGCTCGGAGCGCTGTCGGCGGCTTACTTTATGGGCGTAGCGCGCGCATACCAGATCGCACCGCCGCAGATTATTGGCACATTTGACTATGCCTACCTCGTATCCGCAGCCCTTTGGGGCTATCTCTTTTTCTCTGAAGCACCTGATGCGGCGACCACCGGTGGCATGATCTTTATTACAATGGCTGGCATTCTTGTCGCAGCGCCCTCATCTAAAAAAGCTAAGGGGTAGAAGCAGCGAAGGTTCTGATACCAGTCAAATCTTTTCCAGAATTATACAATTCCGCCATTTCCGCTGCGCTCATTCGAGTCTCTTCCCACAGATTTGATACCTCGACCTCGCACAACGAGCCGGTCTATAAACGAAAGAACCGGACCGCCGCCAGCGCTTAGTGCAACGGGAAATGCTTGATGAAAATTACCGATGTTAAATCGCACGTCCTCGCTTACGATTTGCCCGAGGAGCTTGGCTATTCACAGCAATACTATGCCCGCCGTACCGCGCATATTGTCGAAATCTCCACCGATGAAGGCATAACCGGATGGGGAGAATGCTTTGGTCCGGGGCCGGTTGCCGCCGCGAACCGAGGCATTGTTGAGGGCGTGATTGCTCCGATGATCATGGGCCGCGACCCGCTCGACCGCGATGTGCTCTGGCATCACGTCTATAATCTTCTGCGCGATCACGGACAAAAGGGAATGCCTCTGCAAGCGCTGTCCGGTGTCGATATTGCGCTTTGGGACATATGCGGCAAAATCACCGGCTTGCCGCTTTGCAAATTGATCGGCGGACAATACCGCGATCAAGTTCCGGTTTACGGATATGGCATGATGCTCAAGCGCGAGGACACCGCGTCTCACATAGCGCGTTTTGAAGACGAAGCCGCCGCAATCAAAGGCATGGGATTTGCCGCGACCAAAATGAAAACCGGCCTTGGTGTGCGCGATGACATTAAACTCTGCGAAGCGGTCCGCAAAGGCATCGGGGATGACTTCCCGTTCATGGTCGATGCCAATCACTGTTATACTGTCGGTGATGCGTTAGAAGTCGGGCGCGCCCTTGATGGCCTGAACGCTTATTGGTTCGAGGAACCCGTCGCCCCCGAAGACCATGACGGTTATCGCGAATTACGCGCAAAACTCACCACGAAAATTTCCGGCGGAGAAGCCGAGTTTACCCGCTGGGGCTGGCGGCATTTATTGGAGGGGCGATGCCTCGATATTGCACAGCCCGAAGTTTGCGCCCTTGGCGGTATTTCTGAATACCTGAAAGTGCTCGCCCTGTGCCACACGCATTTCATCCCTGTGGTCAATCACGTTTGGGGATCGGCGGTCGCCGTCGCCACAAACCTGCATCTGTTGGCCGCAATGCCGCCTCTCCCCGGAGGGCTATTCCCGCGCGAGCCAATGCTGGAGTTTGACACAACGCATAACCTCTTCCGCGATAACCTGCTCGCCGACCCGCTCGATATTCAAGGGCAAGTCGCGCGCAGTGGCGGGTTTGCGAAGATACCAAACGGTCCCGGCCTCGGCGTGGAACCAGACCGCGACTTCCTCAAGAAATACGCAATCTAAAATGCGCGAGCGCGACATCTGGAAACGCTTTGCGTGGGAATGGCGATACTGGATTGGCATGGGCGTTGTTGCCTCGCCGATCCTGTTGCACATCTTGTTTCCCTCGCTGTTACCCGACTGGATGGTCCATGCATTAGAGTTTATGCTCGATACATATTGAACGCTTTGTTGCCGCAAGCCGCACTTTGTCCAAAGGATAAACCATGAAGATCGTCCACACAGAAAAGCATCGTTTGCGCGCGTCAAAGACGGAACTTTCCGGCGGGATCTTCATCCGCCCTCATGAATGCCCCGAGCGCGTTGAGCATATCACCACAGAGCTTTCGAAACGCGGGCATACCGACCTGATTGAACCGAAAGACTTTGGCCTTGATCCAATCCACCGCATTCACGACGCGGATTATGTTTCGTTTCTGCAATCCTGCTGGACTGAATGGCAGGCAGAGGGTTTCGAGGGAGAAGCCTTGGCAACAGCATGGCCATCCCGCCGCATGACCCGAGAAAAACCGCCCCGCAATATTGACGGTAAAATCGGATATTACTGCCTCGCCTCCGAAACCTCGATCAGCGAAGGCACATGGGAAGCCGCTGACGCCGCAGCGCAAGTCGCCCTCACCGGAGCCGAACTGATCCAAAAAGGGGACCGCAGTGCGTTTGCCCTCTGCCGCCCCCCCGGACACCACGCCGCGCAGGATATGTTCGGCGGGTATTGCTTCCTCAACAATGCGGGCATTGCTGCCCAATCTTTCCGTGATGCCGGGGCGAAGCGTGTCGCTGTCCTCGATGTAGATTTTCATCATGGCAACGGCACGCAAGCGATATTCTATGACCGCGAAGACGTGCTTTTTCTTTCGCTGCATGGTGATCCCGAAGACGCTTTCCCATACTTTTTGGGTGGCGCAGGCGAGATCGGGACAGGCGCGGGCGAAGGGTTCAACATCAATTATCCCTTGCCTCCCGGATGCCCTTATCCGAAGTGGCTGGAGGCACTGAATGATGCGATGGCAAAGATTAAAAACTATGCCCCTGATGCTTTGGTCATATCTCTTGGCGTCGATACGTTTGAGCGCGATCCCATCAGCTTTTTCAAACTAACGAGCGATGATTTCACAGATTACGGAAGCCGCCTTGCAAGCCTCGGCTTGCCGACATTATTCGTGATGGAGGGCGGCTACGCTGTTACCGAAATCGGGATCAATACCGTCAACGTCCTCGACGGATTTGAAGGGCTCTAGTACCCGGAATCATTGTTCAGCGAAACATGGTTTGAGTCGTTTCTGATGGACTTCTGATTTTGTCCAGACGAAGGGCGCGGCGTCTTCGTTGTAGATTTTGATGAAATCGTCGATATGGGCGATGAGCTGTTTTCGCGATGAGAACGAT
>CALKIZ010000014.1 GCA_937995735.1 uncultured Neomegalonema sp.
GGTCTTATCCTTGGAAAAATGAGCTTACGGGCTGCGCTCCGGCTCATTTTTCCAAGGATAAGACCATAACATGATTCTTTCGCGCTGAAGCGCTTCCGACTGGAAGTCCGAGGGTTTGCTCCAGTGCGTGGATACTAAAGAATCCAATTCGCCACTCAGCGCATTAACAATTTATGATTCCGCCCTGCCTACGACCCTTGGGAATGGGATCGGGATGGATATCGTAAAGTTACCGATGACGCCTTGGACCGTTGGGAAGAACGACGCGATCCCCTTTGGGGTGTTTTGGCATACGCGCGGATGCACCCAGAACATAATCGGGCCATTGAGTTAATCGAAAAATTTGAAACGTTACACAAACGGATTCAGGCATGTGAGGCATATCGCGAAGAAATCATGGCATATCCGGCAATGCGGTTTCATGCCGTACGGTTGATGACAACGCGATCTGTTCGTCGAGTATTGCTGAACCAACATAAGTACAGCATTCGTGAGACATTCGATAAACCATTATGGTTGAGGGTGCTCGCAATACTGGATGAACCTGTTGCTCCATTTGAAGATCGGTATCTCAAAGAACGTATCGCGGCGTATATTGCCGCCCATCTGATCGTCTTTCCCAATCAAAGCGAAACACTAAAGGATGTGCTGGAACGTGCGCCTTGGCTTTGGAAGGATTATCACTGGCTAACGGCGAAGACTCTGGATGATTTCATCGAAGGCCTGAACACGCATGGCGGTATGATGCCCATGCATTTCAACACGCACTCGGTTTACTATGATCTAAGACTTCACGCATGGAATTTTATCAACGCATTCTCATCAGAAGCACTCCTTTATATCGCCAAGCGTTTAACTGCGACGAAAACACAATCAAACTTGGCAGGGATGGTCGTTGTGCGAGGCTTTGCTCTAGGCGATTGGGCCTTGCAAAACCGCGCATTGACGATTTTAGCACAGGGCGAAGATTCTGTCGCAACCACTGCGACAGCAATACTCGACGCGCCCGTGGCCGAGCGTGAACGATTGGCCCTACTTGCGATCATTGATGATAAGGACACTTTCGATATCCGCTGGAAAAGAGGACAGAGAAATTGGTTTACCGGACCGTTTTGGTGCGAAATCGTGATTGATGATAAGGCCGTGCAACAAATCAGAAATCGGGTGTGGAACGGGCATTCAATCAACGGTGACGCACCACCCGGAACCCGGCGGACTTTACCACGATGGAAGCAAAACGAAGATCAACCAGAACTATTTGACTTCCATGAACTGAACCGGATCGCCAAACTTCCTCCTGCCCCTGAACTGTTTTTACGTCGGGCGACACGCATTGCAAAAAAAGAGAGCACCCGTTGGAATCGCTGGCGGGCACGTCTTGGATTGGGAGACGATAAGAGGATCGGCGAGTTACTGCACCGCCTGATCTTGTTTTCTAAAACGCGATGCGATGCAAGCAATGACCCCAACGCCGGGCACATGGCTTGGCGTGCGCTGCATAGCAACCCCGCTTGGGAAGAATGGGCACGGAAGACGCCGTATTGGTTTGGGCGAAGCCGTTAGGGTTATTTCGCGACCTTACTTCTGGACATCCTCCTTATCCTCTCTCAATCTACGCGGATTAATAACGGAGTGCGGTATGAGCGGACACGGGTATGAAGCGGGGCGGTTGAATCTGCCTTTTGTCGGGATCGCGACTTTCGGGAAGTATCCTTACGTCGAAGACTGGTCAAAGATTGATGCCGATGTTGCTGTGCTCGGTGCGCCGCTGGATATGGGAACGCAGTGGCGCAGCGGGGCGCGGTTCGGGCCGCGCGGGATTCGCGATGCCTCGACTCTGTTCGCTTTTGGTCATGCCGGCGCTTATGACCACGAGGATGATGCGACCTATCTGGACGGTGCGCGGATCGTTGATCTCGGGGATGCGGATATTGTTCACACCGACCAGGAAGGCTCGCATCGTAGCATCGAAGAGGGTGTTCGCGCGATCCTCGCTGCGGGGGCTTTGCCTGTGGTATTGGGCGGCGATCACTCGGTGAATATTCCGTGTATCAATGCGTTCTCCGAGCAAGAGCCGATCCATGTCGTCCAAATCGACGCACATCTCGATTTTGTCGATGAACGGCATGGTGTGCGCTATGGCCATGGCAACCCGATGAAGCGGGCCTCTGAGAAGCCTTACGTCACGGGACTGTCGCAGTTCGGTATTCGCAATGTCTCTTCAACAGCCAAAGAAGGCTATGAAGATGCGCGGGCGCAAGGTGCGGATATTCTATCCGTGCGCCAGTTCAGAGCTTTGGGGCCGGAAGGCGCGCTGGAGCGCGTTCCGGCGGGCAAGCGCTATTATCTGACCATCGACATTGACGGGTTTGACCCCTCCATCGCACCCGGTACGGGAACGCCCTCTCATGGCGGGTTTCTCTATTATGAGATTTTGGAGTTCATCGCAGGGCTGGCGAAACGCGGCGATATTGTCGGAATTGATCTGGTCGAGGTCGCGCCGGATTATGATCCAACGGGAACGACCTCAATTTTGGCAGCGCAGTTATTGCTGAATACGATCGGGCGGATATTGGCGGTACGCCCTTAACTCTCAGGATTATACTGGTAGCTGCCGTCTTTGGCGTCTTCCTTGAGGATGTCTTTGACCTCGCGGGGGACGTATTTTTCATCGTGCTTGGCGAGGACTTCACTGGCGACGAAAAGGCCATTTGCATAGCTGCCTTCGGCGACGACGCCTTCGCCTTCTTTGAAGAGGCTTGGCGGGATGCCGGTAAAGGTTACTTGGACGGTTTCTTCGAAATCGGTGACGTCAAAACGGATGGTTTCGCCTTCGCCGCGAATTAAGGAGCCTTCAACAACCATACCGCCAACGCGCAACCGGCGCTCCGGGGTGATTTCGCCAGCCGCTTGTTTGGCAAGCAACTCACTCGGACCGAAGAAAAAGACGATGGAATCGCGCATTGCGAGCGAGACAAGGATTGTAGACATAGCCAACGCGACGCCGCCCAAGACCAGCAGCATAACCCGTTGTTTTTTACGCATTCTCGCCACAGGCGATCTCCTCAAATCAGCGGTGCTGCATCCGCTTTGTTCACATTTTCCCGCGCGGCGTCGAGGGCGTTCGACTCGGCCCATGTAGCCGCATTAATCTCCGCACCGAAGATGAAAATCGCGGCTGACACGTAAAAAAACAAGAGCGTCGCGATAACACCCCCGAGAGCGCCATAGGTTATCGCATAACTTGGGACGAAACGGAAATAGATCGAAAAAGCGCTTGCGAGAAGCATCCAAAGTAAAACAGTCACGAGAACGCCGCGCAAAATCGGGACGGGCGGGCGCTCTGCCGGAAGAACATGATGTAAAAGCAATTGGAAAATCACCAATATGGCCGCGCCGAAGAAATACCGGAACGACGCCCAGACTTTGAGATCAACACCGACATAGCCCTGAACAAAATCAAGCGCTCCGGTAAACTCATTCGCCAAAGCGATGAGCGACGGTCCGAAGACAATCAGCACCGCCAAGGCAAAGAATGCCACCAATGCGATGAAGACAAAACAAATCGAGATCAGCCTGTTCGTCCACCAACGGCGGTGGTTTTTCACCATATAGGCGCGTTCAAGCCCGGTTCGGAGGGCCTCAAACCCGTTCGACGCAATCCAAATCGCCCCGAGAGCCGACAGGCTTAACACATTGCCGGATCGGTTTCTGACAACTTCTTCCAGAACGGGGCGGATCGTCTTCGCGACATGTTCGGGCAAATTCGCAAAGAGAAAGTTCATCACCGGCTCGACCCCTTCCGTCCCGATCAACAATCCGCAGAGCGCGGTCGCAAAAATCAGGAACGGAAAGAGACATAGCAGCGCCGTGTACGCCATATAACCGGCAAGCGCAGAGCCATCGTCGCGGATAAAGTTCTTGATGGCCAGCGCAACCGTCCAGCCCATTCCCTTTGCTTTGACGTATGCGCTCATGCGGATACCATTACGGGAAGAGCGGCGCTTGCATCAACCCGGTCGTCTCGGGAAGACCGAGCATGATATTTGCGTTTTGGATCGCCTGCCCCGATGCGCCCTTCACGAGATTATCCAAAACCGAAACGACAATTGCGCGTCCTTCGCGGCGGTCAGCGACGACTCCCATGCGGCAATAGTTTGAGCCGCGCACATGGCGGGTATGCGGTGTCTCTCCCATGGGCAGGACATCGCAGAAAGGTTCGTCCACAAAGCGTGCGGCGAGTGTCGCATGGATTTTTGCCGGATCACCCTTCACATAGATGGTGGCGAGGATGCCTCTGTTTTGCGGGATCAGATGCGGCGCGAACGTCACGCGCACTTCGCGGCCAGCGGCTTTCGATAATTCCTGATCATACTCCGCCGTGTGACGGTGGCCGCCGATATTGTAAGCGTGAAAGCCCTCCGACACTTCGGCGAAAAGTGTGCCTTCTTTGGCCGCGCGTCCGGCTCCGCTGACCCCTGATTTGGCATCGACGATGATGTCATCGGGATCAATCACGCCCTGCTCTACCAGTGGAATAAGCGGGGTTGCTCCGGTTGCCACATAGCACCCCGTGCTGGCCACTAGCCGTGCAGAGCAAATGTCTTCGCGATAAAACTCGGGCAAACCATAGACGGCGGTTTTCTGCAAATCGGGCGCAGTGTGCGGCCCTCCGTACCAGCCCGCATAAGCCGCCGGGTCGCGTAGGCGGAAATCTGCCGAGAGATCAACAATCCGCAGATGCTCTGGCAAGGTCACGATGATCTTTTGCGTGGTCGCGTGCGGCAAGGCGCAAAAGACAAAATCCACAGCGCTGAAATCAACCTCGTCCACTTTGGTCAAAACCGGCATATCGAGATGCGAGAGGTGAGGGAAAACCGCGCCAAGGCTTTGACCTGCTTTGCGGTCAGCCGTGAGCGCCACGATTCGGTATTCCCGGCAAACGCTGAGCAGGCGAACAAGTTCCGCCCCTGTATAGCCGCTTGCACCGAGAATTGCCGTCCGTATCGCGCTCATAGCGCCCTCCTGTTTAAAGATGAGACGCAGCAATAGGCGAAGCAACGGGTGAGCGCAAATGGCGGATCGAAATGGCGCGGTTTGCTTAAGTTTTTTGTCAGACCACGGCACTTTTTGATTGTATTTTAAAATAGAAACATTAAAAGTAAACACGAGAAGTTTAAAATATAAAGATAATATACAGCAATAGTGAAAAATTGTCTTCTTTTTTATTATTAATATTGGAATATTAATATGTTCTTATTGTTATTTTTCATTAACAAAAAACAACTTTGAAATTGTTTACTCCGAAGATTACACTAAATCTTGGACAGGATTTGTATACATAATTACGGTTGTTATGCTTGCAATCATAGCTCGCTGGAGCCTGCAAAAAAAACGAAAAAAATCAATCTTATTGTTTGGCCTTATATTAAATTTTGTTTTTTCTGCACCTATTGCATTTGCTTCTGTTTATTTACTCGCGGAAGGATCAAGTGGAAATTGCCTCGAAGGCTTTTCCAATCCAATGGATGCATTGTACTTTTCTTATACGACAATGACAACTTTAGGGTATGGGGGGTAGATTCATGAGCGAAGTGCAACGTTATCATTGAAGCGGATATCGACGTGCTTGCCAAGTTCGGCGAGGAAGGCTTCGATTGGTGATCTGAAGTCGAGGCACTTTCGTGGTGTGGTATTGAGTGTCATGGCGATT
>CALKIZ010000015.1 GCA_937995735.1 uncultured Neomegalonema sp.
CTGATCGAAAACTACTTCCAGAAACTCAAGGAATTCAAACGCATCGCCATGCGAGCCTGCAAGACCGACACGTCATTCGCGGCGATGATCTACCTCTGCGCGGGCGTCATAAACTCAAAATAACTGTCAACACGCCCTAAAGCACATTGCGTTAATCCTGAATCGAAAGCCTTGCCAAGACTATGCGCCTTTCGATTCTTTTTTGGCTCGAGGTAAAAGCAAAGCGCTGTAACAGCCGGGGCAGGCGATGCCTGTTATGAGTTCATTGAAGGCTAGCCAAACCCATCCATAATGCCTTTATAGCGCTGGAGCCGGCGAGTCAGTAACCGTCACGAAACCGGATAACCCGAGAGCCGGACTTCATTCGGTTAAAGCAATGATCATCGCAATACAGATCAGGCTTCCGGTGTGCGATCTTCCAATGTACGATTGATCCCAATCGCGAGAAACCACCCCATAGTTAAGACCAAGACAGTCTTGGCCACCATAGATGGCTCAGGTGACGTCCAAACGGCAACTATGAGTGCGATACTCCCAAGTCCGGCCATCGTTAAATTTGTTCGCTTCAGGTGTTCAACCCGAAACGGGTGGACAAACTTTAGGGGAATGAAGGTCGCTATTGCAAAAATGACGGTAAAGATAAGCGCGGTCCAAGGGGTAGGCGAAAACACGTAGAAACCAAAGACCACCAAGTTCCAGAGCGCTGGAAAGCCGCGAAAATAGTTGTCATGTGTCTTATGACGCAGATCGGAAAAATGATACTGTGAGGTCATTAAAATCAATGCAGCGGCGGGAGTCCCCCATCCTTCTGGAACAACGGGAAGCCACCAAATATATACTGCTGGAACAATAACATACGTGAAATAATCAACAATATTATCTATCGTGACACCATCAACATTCGGAAGATGTTCGGTCACTTCAAATTTGCGCGCCATAGTGCCGTCTACGCCGTCGATGACCAACGCCAGAATCAACCACCAAATTGCATCTTTCGGGTTATTGTTGATAATGTTTGTAAGAGCAAAAAAACCGCATACGGCCCCGCTCATCGTGAACAAATGCACACACCAAGCCCGGATTTCTTGCATTTTCACGACACTATCCCTCCAAATCGCATCGGAACCTTATCGAAGAAGTTTAGCGAAATCCAGTGCGGGAGCCTTGACTTGCCGACGTGAAAGCGACATATCAGCGCCTGATAAGGCCGCGCCATGCGCTCGGTCTCTTTTTCTTATGGAGACATTCCGATGGCCAAGCCAACAACGGTGAAAATTCGCCTCAACAGCACTGCTGACACAGGCTTTTTCTATGTGACGAAGAAAAACTCGCGGACGATGACCGAAAAGATGGTTGTTAAAAAATACGACCCCGTTGCCCGCAAACACGTCGAATTTAAAGAAGGCAAGATCAAGTAAGATCTTACCGAAATGTTACTTGTTCAAAAGCCGGGGTCTATGCCCCGGCTTTTTTGTTTTGTTTGAACTCTAACAGTCAAAACCCTGAGGCGGCTCAAAACTTCCACCCGATGCGCGCACCGACATTATCTATGCCGGGATTTTCCCTTGCCAGAAAAGCATTGGATTCATGGTCATAATAGAGCGAAACGCTCAGGTGGTCAGTGACGTCTACGCCCAGTTCAAGGGCGAGGCGGAACAGGACTTGGCTGCCAAAGGCTTTGCGGTCCTCGCCAAAATCAAAGGTTTCGCCGTTGTGGATCGCACCACCACCCGAGAACGCACCCCACACGGTATCTGTCAGATAGTGCGTTGTCGTTAGTCCTAAATAGGCTTGGCTGGTGTCGTCATCAGTGTTCACTTGGACACCAATATGAGGCCGAAAATTCCAATTCTCAGGGAATATTCCTAAAGGTCGGAACAAAATTTCAGCATTTAAATCAACGCCGCCTTCGATATTATCTGCTGCGATGATAGGAACATCATGGGCAAGCACACCGAACCGGACCTCTGAGATAATCCCGCTTAAGGGTTCCGCTGCTGCGTGTGTAACAAATGATCCGAAAGATAACCCCAGCAGGGCAACAAGAGCACGCATTCGTGCCTCCATTAACGAATGTGAAGCGCACAGATAGAGCGTTTCACTGTGGTGCCCCCACCGTAATATGAAAAAAGCCGGGGCTTCCCCCGGCTTTTTATGTTCAAATCAAACAGTTGAAATTATTCATTACCGCCTGTGAGTGCCAAAATGAACTGCATCATGTTGACAAAGTTCAGGAACAGGCCGAGAGCGCCCATCACAGCCGCTTTTGAAAGCCACATTGCGCCCTCAGCACCAGCATGTGCCATTTGAAGATATTCGTTCTTCATGCGTTGCGTGTCATAGGCAGTTAGACCAGCGAAGATCAAAACACCAATCACCGAAATCGCAAAATGCAGAGCGGGTGACGCGAGAAACCAGTTCACGACCATGGCGAGGATCAGGCCGATAAGACCCATCATCAGGAACGAACCCATTCCTGAAAGGCTACGCTTTGTCGTGTAGCCGTAGATGCTCAAGGACAAGAAAGCGATGGCTGTGATCAGGAAGGCCTTTACAATCGCGGTCGGTCCGTAAACGACCAACAATGTCGACATTGACAAGCCCATGAGCGCAGTAAAGAGCCAATAGGTTCCCTGAGCTGCAGAAAGGCTCATCTTGTTAATGCGAAAACCAAGAAAGAAGATCAGCGCGAGCGGCGCAAAGATAACGGCCCATTTAAGACCGCTTCCCCAAATCGCCTGCATCAGCGTTGCGTTGTTTCCAACCACATAAGCAACAACACCTGCCAGCGCCAAGCCGCCGGAAAGATAGGTGTAGACTTTGTTCATGTGAGCGCGGAGGCCCGCATCAATTTGCGCAGCGTCGACACCTACTGTGCGACCTTGTTGTGCGTATTCGTATTCAGCCATTATTCGACACCATGAGTTGTTGTGTTAGTCGATACTAATATCGTGTTAGACGTGACGGCAATCAAGAGCCTCTGTACTCCATTTTGCGGTAGATAATATTAAAATCAAGCCTTGTACCTGATATGATCCGATCATTCGTTGCTATTCCATTACCAGACGGCACCGCAGACGCTTTAATGGACCTTCAAACCGGGGTTCGCAATGCCCGATGGATCGCTGATGATATGTTTCATATCACACTTGCGTTTTTGGACACATGCACGCCCTCCGAATTGACCGAATTGGATGCGGGCCTTGCGGAAATGCGGTTTGATAAATTTATACTTCAACCTCAAGGTGTTGGCGCATTCGGTGGTGCGAAACCAAGGCAACTTTATTGCCGTTTTGAAGCGAATGAGGCTTTGCGCCGGCTGCACACAAAAATCGAACGGATTGCCACCGAGGTAGGCATTTACATCGAACGGAGAAAATACATTCCGCATATTACTCTGGGCCGTTGTGGAGGCGGCGTCATTCCGTCGCAGGCAATTGATTGGACCATTAGAAATGCCCGATGGTCCCAGCCCTCATTTGAGGTAGCACATTTCGGCCTCTATCGCAGCGATCTGGGCACAGGCGCGCCTATCTATACTGAGATGGCTCGGTACGAGCTGATATAATGGTTTTACAATCGTTGGAATGGTGCCCGGGGGGGGACTCGAACCCCCACACTGTCACCAGCGGCGGATTTTGAATCCGCTGCGTCTACCATTCCGCCACCCGGGCCGCATGACAGCGATTAAGTCACAGAAGTTTACAGATCAAGACTTTTAGTTGCTTAATTCGATTTTGATTTCCTGACAGTTTTGTAACCGTCTCAGTTTTATCTGAATAGCAATTCCATCGAACCCCGAAATGATTTAGCAGAACCACATGTTAAGACGTTTATATAATTGGACCATCGAGAAAGCAGAGTCGCCCTATGCGCTCTTTTTTCTTGCTATTTTGGCCTTTGCGGAGAGTTCGTTCTTTCCAATCCCTCAAGAAGCCCTGATGATCCCGTTGATCGTTGCTGCGCCGCATAGAGCTTGGCTGATTGCAGGTGTGGTGACGCTTGCATCTGTTGCCGGGGCGGCTCTGGGGTATGCCATCGGTTTTTTATTCTACGATACGGTCGGTATTCAGCTTCTCGAATTCTATGGAAAAGCAGACCGTTACGACGAATTCAAAGCGATGTATGACGAACACGGAAGCTGGGCCGTAGCAATCGGCGCAATCACGCCATTTCCGTTCAAAGTCACTACGATTGTGAGTGGCTTGCTTCAAATGGACTTTCTGTCTTTTATTGTGGTGAGTCTTATCGGACGCGGCGTCAGGTTTTTCCTGATCGCGGCTTTGCTCTGGAAATTCGGCACACCGATCCGTGCCTTTATTGAGCGACGATTGGGGCTTGTGACAATTGTGTTCTTTGCCATTTTAATCGGCGGTTTTGCGGTGCTGAAATATGCAATCTAGAGCGTTTTTTCTTGCTGCTGCTATTGGCTTTTCTACATTTGTAGCGGCACTCGCGTTTCAGTATCTCGGTGGATTGCACCCGTGTCAGCTTTGTATCTCTCAACGCTGGGCATTGGGTGTCGGGATTGCGGGCGCTGTTCTTGCCGGTTTGACGAATGGCGCTGCGCGTGTGTTGTTTGGAATGCTTGCTGTTATTGGATTTCTTGCTGAGATCGGATTGGCCGTCTATCACAGCGGCGTTGAGCGCCATTGGTGGCAAGGACCGCAAAGTTGTTCGGGGGGTGGCTCCCTTCCAACTGCATTCGATCCTGCGGCGCTATCAGAGAGCGCTTCGGGGCGCGCGCCTGCGGCTTGCAACGAAATTCCGTGGGATTTATTTGGTCTGTCGATGGCGAATTATAATGTGGTGATCGCAGCCATTATGGCGATGCTGTGTGTCTCAGCGTTGCGCTCAAAGCCTGCTGTGTGACCCCGAGTATTCGTGGATTTGCCGCTGCGATATCCGTTCTGTTTATTTGGTCATCTTGGCTGGTGGTTAGTCGAATGGGGGCGTTATCGCCTCTGACAGTCTTTGACCTCGCCGCCATCCGATATGGTGTATCTGCGGTTTTGGTGTTGCCCGTTGTCATGTGGCTCAAGCCGTGGCGCGGCATCAGCATTCAACGGATTGCTGTGATCACAACCCTTCTTGGCCCGTTTTATATCCTGCTTGTGTTTGGAGGCTTTAAATTCGCGCCGGCGGCGCATGGCGGGATTTACATGAACGGCGCGCTGCCTGTGGTCACGCTTGGCATTGCTTGGTTGTGGTTTTCAGAACGCCCGACATCGCGCCAGATTACCGGATCGTTAATTGTCATCATCGGTGTCGTCATGGTCGTGGCGGATACGGCGCAGGTCCAAATTGGTGGCGCTTGGCTCGGCGATGCGATGTTCCTCGCTGCGTCGGTGTTCTTCTCGGGGTACATGGTCGCGAGCCGCATATGGGGCGTCACTATCCCGCAACTGTTGCTGTGTAGTTCAGTTCTGAATGCAGTCTTGTTCGTACCGATTTGGATAGCATTCCTTCCATCGGAACTTGCGAATGCGAGCGTGGGCGAGATTGGTCTGCAAATTGTGTATCAGGGGATTATTCCTAATTTGATAGGGCTGTTGCTCGTTACCTATGCGGTGCGAACCATTGGCGCGCCGGTGACATCGGCATTTATGGCGGCTGTCCCCGGTCTTGGGGCTTTTCTCAGCTTGGTATTTTTAGGAGAAGCCCTTGGCCCCTTGGGATGGTTTGCTTTGGTCTTACTTACTTTGGGCATCGTACTGATGGCATTGAAGGAACGAACCGTTTAGGAAGGCGGGAAATCGGAAAAGGAACTGATGATGAGCACTCTTGAAGGTCCCGCCGTTGATGCGGCCTCCGGCACGGCGACCAGCCTGATAATCTTCCTGCATGGCTATGGTGCGGATGGGAATGACTTAATCGGATTGTCGCAACCGCTTGCCGGTGTTTTTCCTGATGCTGCTTTTGTCTCACCTCATGCGCCGGAACCTTGCGCTGCGGCCCCGATGGGGCGTCAATGGTTTCCGATCCCTTATCTCGATGGTTCGTCAGAGATTGCGATGATGGAAGGTTTGGGCCGTGCGAAAGCGGCTTTGAATGCATTTATTGACGCTCAAATGGCTGAAAGGGGCTTGGCGGCGGATCGTGTTGCTCTGATTGGTTTCTCGCAAGGAACCATGATGTCTTTAGAGGTTGGCTTGCGGCGTGAAGCTCAGCTTGCCGGGATTGTCGGGTTCTCAGGACGTTTGCTTCGTGCTGATGCTTTGGAAAAAGAGATCAAGAGCAAACCGCCGGTTTTGTTGGTCCATGGCGATGCAGATCAGGTCGTGCCGCCACAATCTTTGGATGATGCGACGACAGCATTGAAGGCTGTGGGGGTAGAGGTCGAGGCGCATACCCGCCCCGGTTTGGGGCATGGCATTGACAATGAGGGATTGAGTCTCGCAGCCGCTCATTTGAATAAGGTATTGAACTAAATATATTTTTATTCGCGTAAATTCTGGAGGGTACGGTCTGAAGACCTGCTATTCTAGGGTGATTGACCGCTACCCTCCCGGCATGTAGCCTTTCGGCACAGGTTAGGAGAGTAAGGTAGATGAGCAGTTCGATTTCGACGACCCCGACCTTCATAAGGCGTCCGTCCGGCATTCGAGATCGGCCCGCGCTGGTATTAAATGCGGATTATCGTCCGCTTTCATATTTCCCGTTGTCGCTTTGGCCGTGGCAGGAGGCGGTGAAGGCTGTGTTCCTCGAGCGGGTCAATATCGTCTCTGAATACGAAGAAGAAGTACATTCGCCGTCGATGTCGATGCGTGTGCCCAGTGTTGTCTCGCTAAGAGATTATATTCAGCCTGCAAAATATCCGGCTTTTACTCGGTTTAATCTATTCTTGCGTGATGAATTTGTCTGCCAATATTGCGGTGCAGCGGCAGAATTGACGTTTGATCATGTTGTCCCACGCTCCAAAGGCGGACGCACGACGTGGGAAAATGTGGTGGCCGCGTGCAGTCCTTGTAACCTGCGCAAAGGCAGTCAGGATATCGGGCGGGCATCGGGTATTATGCTGAACCGCAAACCCTATAAACCGACCGCAATGAAACTACAGAATGTCGGGCGCAAATTCCCACCAAACCATCTGCATGAAAGTTGGATGGATTATCTTTATTGGGATGCTGAACTCGAAGCGTAGATGCCCTTCGATTAAGGGCGCGGTGAATGCTGTGGCATACGCGCCTTTTTCGTGTCTCTTTGCCTCCTTTTTCACCTGCTTTAATTTCTGAAAAAGAGGGTGAAGTATGTTAATCGCACATGGGCCTGCCGGGTATTTGGTCGGCGTTACAGTCACGCGAGCACGGCGACGGTTTGATTTGGTGATTGCGGGCGTTGCCGGTGGTCTGTTCCCCGACCTTGACGCTGTTGGATATCATCTTGGTATTGTGCAAGGGTTTCACCGTGCCACCCCGTTGCATTGGCCGAGCGTCTGGATTGCCCTGACACTCATTGGACTCGCAATCATGCTGTTCAAACGGAACTTGGGCGAGATTATCACTGTTATTGGTGTCTCGGCGCTGGTTCATTGCGGGTTGGATATGACCATGGCCCCACTTTACTGGGGCGCGCCCTTTTACTGGCAAAGCTACGAGATGGTTCATGTCCCCGGCGGGTGGTCGCCTTATTGGTTGGGGTTTATCTTCTATTGGACGTTTCTGCCGGAAATTATGATTTGGATTGCAGCGTTTTGGCTGTGGTGGGGACGTCGCAAACGCATTGAGCAATAACGTAAAAACTGTTTGGTTTTAAGGAATCGTGTGAAATTATGCGGGTTTACTAATCTTCAGTCCCTCTTTTGTGGAGAGGATAGCAGAGCCGCGCGATATCCCCATCGGGCAAGAATTTGTCGAAAAGGCTCGCGCGTTGGTAAAGTCAAAATACTCCGAAAATGTCATCGAGCCGGGGCACATATCGCTCTATAAAATTTGTCTGTCACCAAGCGATGGAAAAGCCTCTAAATATTCAAATGGATGCCGCCGCAAAAAACCATTTGAACAGTGGAATGTTTATTTGCGCGTGACGCCGCCCTCTGGCGACTGGTTCGTGAAAAATGTCGTATTCGCGGATGAGCTGGAGCAGGTTGTATCGGATGGTCCGCGCGGATTTTTTCAGTAACCAAATCTGAGGAGCGCGAAACCGCCCCTCATTCCTCTTTCGATTCCTGCGCCTTTTCTTCGCGTGTTTTATCTTTGCGGCGGCGCAGGTTCGCTCGGAGGGCATCGGCGAGGCGCTTTTCGCGCTCTTGTTTTGTCTCGCCCGACATTTACGCTTCCATTGCTTCTAGTTCGTCGATCATTGACGAGATCAGCGATAATCCCTGATCCCAGAACGCAGGGTCAGAAGCATCAAGGCCGAAAGGCTTCAACAACTCGCTGTGGTGTTTAGCACCGCCTGCTTTAAGCATATCGAAATAGCGCTGTTGGAATCCCTCTTCGCCTTCCTGATAGCGCGCGTAAAGCGCGTTCACCAAACCATCACCGAAGGCGTAGGCATAGACGTAGAAGGGCGCGTGGACGAAGTGGCTTACATAGGTCCAGAACGCTGCATATTCATCGACCAGATTGATCGACGGACCAAGGCTTTCGCGGGCAACATCCATCCAGAGTTGGCCGATTTGATCCGAAGTTAGCTCGCCTTCCTTGCGCGCAGCATGGACGCGGTTCTCGAACTCGTAAAAGCTGATCTGCCGAACGACTGTGTTCAGCATGTCCTCGACTTTACCCGCCAACAGTGCTTTGCGGCGGCCTTTATCCGTCTCAGCTTTCAGCAAAGATTGGAAGGTCAACATCTCGCCGAATACGCTGGCGGTTTCGGCTAATGTCAGCGGCGTGTGCGAGAGCAATTCGCCTTGTCCGGCGGCAAGCAACTGGTGAACACCGTGGCCCAACTCATGCGCGAGAGTCATCACATCGCGGGTTTTGCCAAGATAATTGACCAGCACGTAAGGGTGCGCGGTTGTCACCGTCGGATGCGCAAAAGCGCCGGAGGCTTTGCCGGGGCGCACAGGTGCGTCAATCCATTGCTCGTCAAAGAAACGACGGGCAAGATTCGCCATTTCAGGATCAAAACCGTCATACGCATCAAGCACGGTATCGCGGGCTTCTGTCCACGGTATCTTGCGGTCGTCTTTCTCTGGCAAAGGCGCGTTGCGGTCCCAGTATTCCAGCTTTTCCAATCCAAGCCATTTGGCTTTTAGCGCGTAATAGCGGTGCGACAGTTTCGGGTAAGCATTCTGCACCGCATCGCGCAGGGCATCCACGACTTCTGGCTCTACATGGTTCGCAAGGTGGCGGCCCGATTGCGGGGTAGGCAGTTTCCGCCAGCGGTCCTCTACTTCTTTTTCTTTGACCAGCGTATTGGTGACGCGGGTAAAGATCGGCAGGTTCGACTCAAACACTTTTGCCAGCGAATGCGCGGCGGTTTCGCGCTTGCTGCGGTCGCTGTCAGAGAGTTGATTGAGTGCGGCTTCAATCGGCAATTCTTCGCCATCAATGTCAAAGCGCAAGCTGGCCAGGTGGTCGTCATATAGGCGCACCCAAGCGGATGAACCAACGACACTTTGATCGTGGAGGAATTTCTCCAACTCATCAGAAAGTTGATACGGGCGGAAAGAGCGGAGGCGTTCGATCCAAGGTTTGTAGCGCGCAAGGTCCGCGCTTTCCGCGATTTGCTTTTCCAGAACTGCATCGTCAATTTTGTTCATCTCGAGCGTGAAAAAGACGATTGGCGTGGAAATATCCGTTACGCGGCCCTGACAGTTTCCGTAAAACTGGCCGGAGGCAGCATCTGAGGTGTCTTGCTGATAAAGCAGGCCGGCATAGGACATGATCCGACCCATGATTTCAGAGAGTTCTTCGTATCGCCGAACCGCATTTGCCATCTCAGCGCCAGAAAGCGTCGCGAGCTTGCCTTCATAATCAGCGGCAAGGCTGTCGGCTTTTTGCTTTGCTTCGTCGAAAGCGGCCTCAAGCTCCGGCGCGTCCGGGGCAGGGTAGAGGTCGGCAAGGTTCCAGCTAGGCAGATCGCCAAGATCAGCATCGGTAGAGGCGGCAGCGGTCATAAGGCTTCTCTCTTACGTTTTTATGCCCTCTTTGGGCAGGGGCGGGGCGTCCGGATCGATCTTGGGCAGTTTACGTTTGCGGCGGATAATAATATCGCCGTTCGGCATGATCTCCGGTATTTCATACTGAGGTAGGTTGTCGATCAACAACGGTAAACGGTCCATTAAACTCTCGATCATTGGAAGCAGAGATTCAACTGCTTCGCGCGCTTCAGGGCCGAGCAGGTCTTCGGCTTGTCGTTCAAGCTCTCGCAGGGCTTCCGGTATGGAGCCGCTGTCAGCGTTCGCGACAGGCGCGTGAAAAGACGCTGCAACAAGAGTTGCAACAATAAGTTGGTGACGTGAGGCCATAGGATGCGCTCCGGTTTTCTCGATTTTCGAGAGGATCATCAATTAGATGGCGATTGTTTGATCCAATGTCGAGATGCGCGGCTATTTTGTGGGCCTTTCGTTTCAGAAATGGCCTATAAGATGTTGATTTATTTGTGTGGTCTACCCTCAGGAAACCCGGCCTCGACATTTTGTGCGTGGCACGCGGCTTCGGTTCGTTCTTCAAGTAACTGCATGAAGGGAGCGGACTCCATTCCCGGCGGGATTGGTTCAAGAAATTCCATGATCATTTTTCCCGGATATCGCAGGAAAGTTTTGCGCCCCCAGAATAAGCCTGCATTTGTGGCCGTCGGAACGCAGGGCACTTGGATCGTATCAACGATTTTCCAGACGCCGATTTTGTAGGGCGCTTTTACGGCAGGAGCAACGCGGGTTCCTTGCGGAAAAATAACAGTTTGGCCGGTGCCGTCTTTTTTTTGCTGGCGGAGAATTCCATCAATCATCGACCGGACGGCAGCGCCTTTTTTGCCGCGCGAAACGGGAATACCCCCAATGCGCGCTCCATAAAATCCAAAGACAGGCGCATAAAGCAGCTCTCGCTTGAACACATAGCGCGGGCGCGGAACCGCTAAGATGATGATGACCATATCAATAAAGGATTGGTGCTTTGCGCCAAGAACGACTTCACCGTCAGGCGCAGTACCCCGGATTTCATACTCCGTGCCGCAAAGGACTTTCATCAACCAAAGGATCGTCCGTGAATAGGCTCGCATAACGCCATAAGTGCCCTCACGAGAATGGATTGCGAATGGCAGTCCGAATATCCCGAAAATCGGTATCAGCAGGTACACAAGGACGTTGAAGATTCCAGATCGCACGTAAATCATGCGCCGCGCCTCAATGTGCCGAGCACGGTGAACCGTGCCGCAAGAATGCATAAGATAACGACAAACAAAATCACTCCGGGGAAAACGAGCCACCAATAGGTCGGCAACTCCAAGGCTGGCAGCGCGCGGCTGACCGTTGGCATCGCGTCAAAGCCAATCATCGCAGCGAATGCCAGCAGACATCCTAAAACGCCCCCCAAAAGCCCTAGCCAGAAATAGCGGCTTTGATACAGCCCTGCGACATAGCGGTCTTCCGCGCCGGCTAATCTCAATGTCGCGATATTTTCTTTATGGGCGGATAATCCCGTGCGAACGGTTAGGATCACCACCGATGCAATTGCGAAAGCGCAAACAATTAACGCACCTATGGCGACACTGCGCACGGCATGAGCGGCGGAAGCCGCCCGACCCCGCCATTCGCCATGATCGTCATAAACCGCTCCGGCAGCAGCCCCATCGAGGCGCGCTTGAATAATCGCTGTATCCGGCTCGTTCAGCGGGTCGATGGTAACCGCAACGATGGCAGGTGCTGGAAGGTCTGCGAGTTCGGGTGTTGCACCAAACCAGGGTTTTAAAAGGGCGGCGACTTCATCCGTGGTCAGCGGGACGGCATCAATCACACCCTCACTGCTTTTGAGAATATCAAGCACGATGCCAAGCTGTTGTTCCGGTGCGCCATCTTCCGCACCGATACGAACCGTTGCCGCGCCGGACAAACCTTCGGTCCATGCGTTCGCCAATTTGGATGCGCCAAGCGCTCCACCGAGAGCAAAACAGGCGAGAAATGCCATTGCCGCAACAATCAGGGCCATCAAGAACCCACCGCCGGCCTTGAAGGGGATCAGGGAACTGCGTCTCATGCGGCCATTCCGTTGTTGGTTGTCTTGGTTGAGAGGTCAATGCGAGGCTGCTTTGAGCGATTCACCATCTCGAGATCATGCGTTGCGAAGACGATTGTTTTCCCAAGGCGGTTCATTTCTAAAAAAAGCTGCATGATCCGTTCGGCCATTTCAGGATCAACGCTGCCTGTCGGCTCGTCCGCCAATATGATGTCCGGCGACGCAACAACGGCGCGCGCAATTGCAACACGTTGCTTTTCTCCGCCGGATAAATGCGGAGGTCGAACATTCATTTGCTCGCCCAATCCAACCCAATGGAGCATCTCCGCTACATTATCACGGTAAGCCGCCTCCCGCGCCCCTGCGACTTTTAAGGGAAGCGCCACATTCTCAGCGGCGGTCAGATGGTCGAGGAGACGAAAATCTTGAAACACAACCCCGATACGGCGGCGGAACCAAGCAATCTCGTCACGGGTAAGCGTGGCAACATCCCGTTCAAACAAAGAAATTTTGCCTGCGGTGGGTAAATCATCGAGATAGAGCAACCGGAGCAGAGAACTTTTCCCTGCGCCGGATGCCCCGGTGATGAACGTAAATTCGCCATCCGGAATCTCAAAGTTCAGCCCTTGCAAGATATCGGGACCCCGCCCGTATCTAAATCCGACATTTTCAAACAGAATCAAGCCTGCCTCCCTGCTTTGCGCATGTCGCAATCCGGTTGATACACATGCAATCCTGCTTCGACCACCTTTGAGGTAAAAGACGGTACGACATTAATTTATCTATCGACCATTCGGGAAAACTTCTCTGCCTTATCCTTGTCACATCAAGGTTGAAATTAGCGTGTGGTTGATAGACGAATTGCATCGTTTCGGCACACATGGTTTCGTTAATCGGCTCACAGGGGTGTGATTCGAACCGAATGTCGGGAAGTTTTGTGTATGTCTGAGAAAATCATTGTTGCTTGTCCGAATTGTCAGACCCGGTTTGTAGCGCCTCTGGAAAAATTCTTGCCGTCAGGTCGCAAAGTCCGCTGTGCTAAATGTGGAAATGCCTGGTTTCATGGTGTTGAAGGTTATAATCCTGATGAGCAAAGCTCTGGAACAGAGTCGCAAGCGCCTTCAGGCGAGAGCCAAGAATTTCCGGTCCAGCCTGCTGTAATGCCCCGAGTTGAGCGAAGCCCTAGTATTATGGACCGGGCCATCGCAAAGGTGGCCGATCCGGTTGGCGGGCTTGATAATCGAAGCAACACTGATTCTGAACAGGCATCGACGGTCAATGTGGCAGGAATGGCCGCTGCCGGCGGTGCGGCAGCCATAGGCGCGGCAATGGCGGGATCATCCCGCGCAGAGAATTCTTTTCCCGATGCCACGCAAGGGGCCAAACTTTCTAAAATGAAAGCGCGAAAGCGTCGGTGGTTCCCCCGAATACTGTTTTACAGCTTTGTTGCCGCTCTTGTCGCCGGCGCATTGGGGTATTTTTTCAAAGATGAAATCGTCGCGCGTGCACCGGCATTAGACCCAAGCCTTACAAGCTGGAAAAGAAACGTTGATGCCGTTGTTTCTAAAGTCATTCCGGTTAATCCGTCGCTGCGCATTGATAACGTAAAATATGATATTGAAGAGGCAGACGGACAGACGGCACTGCTCGTAACAGCAGATGTGATTAACGATAGTAACGCACTGAAAAAAGCGCCAAATCTTGTTGCGAAGATTTTGGGCCGGAATGATGCGGTTTTGAACGAGGCAAGCCTTGTATCTGAAGCCGCTTCCTCAGAAATCGCGGGCGGAGATCGTGCGCCATATTTCTTGCGGATGCCCAATCCCCCTCCGGGTCTGCGAAAGGTTGAGGTAGATTTCGCTCAATAGGAAAAACGCCTATTTGCGCAGAATTCACGTAACATAAAGACTGCTTCCGTCATGTTGTGTGCAGATTTTCTGTCATGCAAGGGCATCCCATGGAACAATCGCGCCTGACCGCTTCGGCTCTCGTAATTAATGATTTGCGTAAGAGCTTTTCGAGTCCCGCAGTTGATGATCTGTCGCTGACGATCCGTACCGGAGAGTTCTACGCGCTCCTCGGTCCGAACGGTGCGGGTAAGACGACGACCTTGCGCATGGTTGCGGGGCTTTTGCGCGCGGATGCAGGGTCAGTGTCGATTTGTGGTATTGATGCTTTTGCCGACCCTATCGAAGCCAAGCGTATCCTTGCATGGGTTCCTGACGAACCGATGATCTATGACAAGTTGACACCGCTCGAATATCTTGAGTTTGTCTCAGGCCTTTGGAGTATGGATCCAGATCATGCCCGTTTCAAAGCCGATAGCTTGCTTGAGCAATTCGGTCTTGCCGATCATGCGGATGAGAGGTGTGGCGGTTTTTCCAAGGGAATGCGCCAAAAGGTTGCCCTTGCAGGGGCCTTAATCCACGAACCCCGGCTCATCATCCTTGATGAGCCGCTGACGGGTCTTGATGCAGGCTCGGCCCGTCAAGTGAAGAACGTCCTCGAAGATCTTGTTGCGGAGGGCGTAACGGTGATCATGACGACGCATATCCTAGAGGTCGCGGAACGCATGGCAGACCGGATCGGAATCATTGCCAAAGGTCGCCTCATTGCCGAGGGCACACTGGAGGAACTGCGCGAGCGAGCCAGTGCAGGCGGCATGACGTTGGAAGACATCTTTCTTGAAGTCGTGGCGGGCGATACAAACGCCGCGCCTTTGGAAGCCGGCCTGTCCAATGCAGACGGCGCAGCAGCATGAGCGCCGGTATCTCAAAGTCCGCATTGTCTCATTTCACACATCATGAAGTGCGTCTGACATGGCGCGACTGGTCTTGGCTATTTTCCGGGCGGCGTAATCGCAGCACGAACCGCGCTTTGATCGGCATTGTAGCCATTGCCGGGGTTTTACACCTCATCGGATACGGAGTGCTCAACTCCTTTTTCGCACGGGGCGGAGAACTGAATCAAACTGCGATGGCTGTCATCACTGTCACTTTGGTTTTGAGCTTTACAATGCTGTTGTCGCAATCGTTGGAGTCGGTGACGCGCGCATTTTATGCACGGGATGATCTCGATTTACTGTTGTCGTCGCCTGCACCGTCGCGTGATTTGTTTCTTGTGCGGATCGGGATGATGGGGGTGACGAGTTGGCTCATGTCTGTTTTGCTGATTGCTCCCTTTATCAACATCGCTGCTATTCTTGGCGGCGCGGCATGGCTGGCGGGTTATGCGGTGATGCTGGCGGTCGCGATGGTCGCGACGGGCGCCGCTGTTCTGATTACACTGCTGATGTTCCGAACGATCGGCCCTCAGCGCACACGGTTGATTTCGCAGATCGTCGCAGCGGTTATCGGAGCCGCTTTTCTGATTGGTTTGCAGGTGGTTGCGATTATCGCTTACGGGTCGATGTCACGATTTTCGCTGTTCAATCCCGAGTTTCTGTCTGCTTACGCCCCGCAGGAGTCTTCGGTCTTATGGCTTCCTGCTCATGCCGTGACAGGAGTGGGTGGACCGCTCTTGGCGTTGTTGGTGATAGGGACGTTATTCTTTGTCCTCTCCTCCTATATCGGTGCGACGCAGTTCCGCGAGATTGTTGTGCAAGCGCTTGGCGTGTCGGAAGAAACGCGCAAGGAAACCCGTACGCGCCGGGCCTTTAAAATGCGCTCCACAAGCGGAGCGCTTGTTCATAAAGAGCTGAAATTAATTGGCCGTGACCCTTGGTTGCTTTCGCAAACCTTGATGCAGGTGCTTTATTTGCTGCCCCCTGCCTTGATGCTCTGGGTTACCTTCGGCGAAGAAACCCAGATTTCGGTGATTATTTCTCCTGTTGTTGTTATGGCCATTGGTCAACTGGCGGGTGGGCTAGCGTGGCTGACGATTTCCGGCGAGGATGCGCCGGACCTGATTGCAACAGCACCGGTTTCTGCCAAGTCGCGGCTTCGGGCGAAAGTCAAAGCCGTATTGGTGATTGTTGCGGCTGTCCTCTCACCGCTCGTTCTCGGGCTTGCGGTGGTGTCAGTGGGCGGTGCGGCGATAACATTTGCTGGGGCAATGACTGCCGCAGCTTGTGCGATTCTCGTCCAGCTCTGGTTCCGCGCTCAGGCCAAGCGCACCATGTTCCGCCGCAGGCAAGTCGCCTCAAAAGCCGCGACTTTCTCGGAAGCCGGAGCCTCCATCCTTTGTGCAGGAACCACGGCATTGCTGGCTGCGGGATCATCGCTTGCTGTGATTCCGGCATGTTTGTTAATCGTCGCGATGTTCATGACGTGGCGTATGGCTCAGGGCACTGTTGAAGACGACATGACAGCTTTCGCTTAGGAAAAGCCCGCGCGAAAGCTGTTTCAGACTTGCACCCCATGCGCGGCGGTTCCATTATTCGTGCATGAAAACACTTCTTTACAGCCACGATTCCTTCATCGACCACGACGTGCCGGAGGACCATCCCGAACGGCCCGACCGTATGAGAGCGCTTACCAAAGCCCTGTCGGATTTGGACGATCTTGATCGCCGCGAGTCGCCGCTTTGCACGGAAGAGCATCTGCTGTTGGCGCATCCCGCCCCTTACGTTGCTGCGATCAAAAAGGCCGCCCCGGAAGAGGGAATGCAAGCTCTTGATGGCGATACGTGGGTTAGTCCCGGCTCTCTCGAGGCCTCCATGCGGGCGGTCGGAGCATCGGTTGACGCTTTGGATCAGGTTCTAAGCGGTGCTGCAATCAATGCTTTTTGTGCGCACCGCCCGCCGGGTCACCATGCTGAAAAAGTCAGGCCAATGGGCTTTTGCCTTTTTAGCACTGCGGCTATTGCTGCCCTCCATGCTGTTGAAAACAAAGGATTAGAGCGCGTTGCCGTGATTGATTTCGATGTTCATCACGGCAATGGCACACAAGATGTTGTCGAAGAAGACGCCCGTATTCTTTATGCCTCAACCCATGAAGGCGGTATTTTTCCGGGCACTGGCCATGAAAGTGAAACGGGTGTCGGAAATATCTTCAACAAACCGTTGAAGCACCATGCCGGGTCTTCTGAGTTCCGCGCTGCGTATGAAAACCATATTTTTCCTGCTATCGTGGCATTTGATCCGCAACTCATTGTTGTATCAGCAGGTTTTGACGCGCACGCAGATGACCCGCTCGCGTCGCTGCAACTTCAAGAGCCGGATTTCGAGTGGATAACAGAGGGCCTGTGTGCGCTTGCTGCTACCCATTGCGAGGGGCGTCTTGTGTCGTTATTGGAGGGTGGATACGATCTTCGCGCGCTTGGAGAATCCGCGAAAGTTCATGTGAAAACCCTCGCGAAAGCCTCGCAAAAATGACGAAACCTGATCTAGAATCACTCAGCTTCGAAGAAGCGATGGGCAAATTAGAGAAAATTGTCGATGCGCTCGACAGCGGGGATGTCTCGCTTGAAAAAAGCATCGACATTTACGAGCAGGGCGCGGCACTACAACGTCACTGCGAAGATAAGCTGAAACAGGCTGAAATGCGGGTTCAGAAAATTGTTGCCGGAGCAGATGGCAAAGCACGCACAGCCGAGGACACGTCCTTCGAATGAATGTCGATATTAAGTCGCGCCTTGCCGACACTGCCGCCGAAGTTGAAGAAACCCTCGCCGCGCTTTTGCCGCCTGCCACATCGGGAGGGGAAAGGTTGGCGGAGGCACGTGTTATTGATGCGATGCGGTATGCGTGTGAGGGCGGTAAACGCTTGCGTGCTTTTCTGACTTTAGAGACGGCGGCGGCTTTTGGCGTTTCAAGAGAGTCCGCCATGCGCGTGGCCTGTGCGCTCGAATGTATTCACGCCTATTCGTTGGTACATGATGATTTGCCCAGCATGGATGATGATGACCTGCGCCGGGGCCGTCCAACCACGCACCGTAAATTCGATGAAGCCACGGCAATCCTTGCCGGAGATGCTTTGCAAACCCATGCTTTTACTTTGCTTGCCGACGGGCGCACCCATGAAAATGCGTATATCCGTATTCAGTTGGTTGCCGCGATTGCCAAGGCCAGCGGGGCGATGGGCATGGTTGGTGGTCAGATGATCGACATCGAAGCCGAAACCGCATCCACCCCGCTGATTTTGCCGGAGATTACGCGCTTGCAGCGTATGAAAACCGGCGCTTTGATTGAGGTCGCATGTCAGGTTGGTGGCATCTTAGGCAAAGCCAATGCGGCGCATATGCGCATGATCGAAGGCTATGGCCGTGATTTCGGGCTGGTCTTTCAGATAGTCGATGATTTGCTCGATATTGAAGGCGATGCCGCTACGGTCGGCAAAGCCGTCGGCAAGGACGCAGAAGCGGGTAAAGCAACCTTTGTCAGTATTCTTGGTGTCGAAGAGGCAAAAGACCGCGCCAAGCGTCTAACCGCCCAAGCCATCGCCCATATCACCCCGTTGGGTGACAGATCTCTGGTACTGGCCGCCCTCGCAAACTACGCTTTGGAACGGCAGAATTAAAAGCGATTGGGGTCTGAAGGTATCCCCAACCGGCTTGAGCAACGAGCAAGCGTTGCTTCCTACACTTTGTCTTGCGTTTTGGTGTCAAAGTCGCCTGCGTCGTGGCGTTCGTGCAGTTGCTCCGAAGGCTCCCCGTGGATTCGGTTGACCATGCGGCCCCGTTTTACGGCGTCGCGTGCTGCGATTTGTTCGGTCCACCGGCGAACATTTTTGTAGGACTCTACATCCAAAAACTCTCCTGCATTATAGAGTTTCCCTTGTGTTAGAACGCCATACCAAGGCCAGACAGCAATATCGGCCACCGTGTATTCCGGTCCGGCAAGATACTCGTTATTCGCCAAGCGTTGATCCAGAACGTCAAGCTGGCGTTTGGTTTCCATCGCAAAGCGATCAATGCAGTATTCAATCTTCATCGGCGCATAGGCGTAAAAATGCCCGAAACCACCACCCAGATAAGGCGCGCTGCCCATTTGCCAGAACAGCCACGAAAGTGTCTCAGCACGCGCTGCGCCGTCTTTCGGCAGAAACTCGCCGAATTTTTCTGCCAGATACATCAGAATTGCGCCGGATTCGAATACGCGCGTCGGAGTTGGTGTGCTGTGATCGACCAATGCCGGGATTTTCGAGTTGGGGTTGATGTCTACAAACCCGCTGCCGAACTGATCCCCCTTACGGATGTCGATAACATAAGCGTCGTATTCCGCTCCGGTATGTCCCAAGGCAAGCAGTTCCTCCAGCATAACCGTTACCTTCACCCCGTTCGGCGTGGCCAGCGAATGAAGCTGTAGCGGATGCCTGCCGCGCGGCAACGCCGCGTCATGGGTCGCGCCGGCGGTTGGCCGGTTCGTGCTTGCGAACTCACCGCCATTTTCAGATTGCCACGTCCAAACTTTGGGAGGCGTATACTCACTCATAATCTTTGCCTTGAATTAAATTTAAAATAGATACCGCTGAACTGGTGCAATGCGATGGTGCGTCAATCTTGGGTAAAAACAAGAATATTCGACAATTTTTCAGTATTGCCTCTATCGAGTTTACCGCAAACAGTTTCGCGCCCATCGCGGGTTAATGCGCAATAATCATAACTGCCCATATCCAGATTAAAAGCCATGTGCGGCGCGTATTTTTCCTGCACTTCTTTTCCGGCCTCGAACAATGTCAAGGCGCGATCTCCGCTGTCATAAATGCCGTATTGCCCCTCTTCATACGAGAATACGATACGACGGCGGAACCGTCTTGCGCCGGAAACATCACGCACATCAAGCGCGCCATCGGTAATCAACAGATGACTTTGGATTGCCGAGAGGCCCAGTTGTTTGGCGCGCGCGACAAAAGCACGGCGCTGGGCGCGGTCCCGTAAATTGCTCAGGCTTCCACGAAATTTCACCCGCGCAACATGGTGCAGCGTCAAATCGCCCTCTGCAGTTATCAGCATCAGGCCATCCCAACCCTGAATATAAGGGTCGTAAGGCTTGCCGTGGTCCATCACGAAGCCCTCGGGTTCAACCTTTTCGCCGCTGGTATAAGCGCCGGTGACCACAAGTGTGGTTTTATCGGGTTGAGCCAGACCACCGGGGATCGCATCATCGGGCGCAAGCAGCATCAAAGCCGCGCGGGTGGATGCTTCACAGCTGTTCAACAACAAATCGTCGTTCACTCGCGGGCAACTCGCTGCTTGAGCCTGCCCGGTAACAATGACGAATAATACACTGTAAATAAAATGAAACCGACGCACCGTGCCTCACCTTTTATCTTGCCGCCAGCTTTGAGCGAACAAATCTGACAGGGCAAGAGAAAAGGGGCTTTGACACGGCAACTTTATGGTGATGCAGGCGCCGCGCCACGGCAATTTAAAGGCTTACATTTGCCGTTCGACCATCATTTGCTTGATGCCCGAGATTGCTTTGGCCGGATTCAGACCTTTGGGGCAGGCTTTGGTGCAATTCATGATCGTGTGGCAGCGATAGAGGCGGAACGGGTCTTCCAGATCGTCGAGGCGTTCGCCTTTGGCTTCATCGCGGCTGTCATTCAGCCAGCGTGATGCCTGTAACAAGGCCGCCGGGCCAAGATAGCGGTCGCCATTCCACCAGTAACTCGGGCAGGAAGTGGAGCAACACGCACACATGATACACTCATAAAGACCGTCAAGCTGTTCGCGGTCTTCTTCGGATTGCTTCCATTCTTTTGCCGGTGCAGGCGTATCGGTGATCAGCCAAGGCTTAACCGAAGCGTGCTGCGCGTAAAAATGAGTAAGATCAGGCACAAGGTCTTTGACAACAGGCATGTGCGGCAGAGGATAAATGCGGACATCGCCGTCAATCTCGTCCAATCCTTTGGTGCAGGCCAGCGTATTCGCGCCATCGATATTCATCGCACACGACCCGCAAATCCCTTCACGGCAAGAGCGGCGGAAGGTCAGGGTAGGGTCAATCTCGTTTTTGATCTTAATAATCGCGTCCAGAACCATCGGCCCGCAATCATCTAGGTCGATATAGTATGTATCAACGCGAGGATTTTCGCCCGAGTCCGGGTCCCAACGATAGACCTTAAAGCCCTTAAGGTTCGACCCCGCAGGTTTCGGCCATGTCTTGCCTTGCAGGATTTTCGAGTTCTTGGGGAGGGTAAATTTAGCCATTAATTTCGACTCGCCGTTCTTTAGGATGGATCGCGAAGCCCTGAGACTCCCGATAAAGACCTCGTTCCTTGATATGCCATCACGAGATGATTGTCCAAGAGTTAAGAGTGTCGCAGATTGTTGGCTTACCTTGGGTCATTTGACCTAAATGAGCGGCACAACCCGACTTTAGGGGGTCCGGAGCCCTTGAAACGCGATATAAAATCGCACAAAACAAAATGCGAACACATAATGGTTCCCCTTGATCGTGGCCGGTTGCCACGGTCGGAGTGACGCGCTAGCCTGCTGGCATATAAAATCAGGGAGATACAATATGACATTACTATCAGCGGCTGGAACGCCGATTACGCGCCGTAAGGCGCTGCAATATGGTGGCGCAGCAGCAATCGCGTTATCGGCGACCGGTTCTGCAATCGCGGCCCCGAAACGCGGCGGTAAGCTGCGGGTTGGTAAGGCCCATGGCGGAACCACAGATACGCTCGATCCGGCGACTTTTGAGAACGGCTTCACGATCTCGCTGACTAATGCGCTGCATAATTATCTCACCGAAGTCGGCCCGGATGGTGCTCTGCGCGGCGAAATGGCCGAAAGCTGGGAAGCATCGTCGGACGCGAAAACTTGGACCTTCAAGCTGCGTGACGCAAAGTTCCATAACGGTAAGAAAGTCACCGCAAAAGACGTTATCGCGTCACTCAACCACCACCGGGGCGAAGATTCTAAATCTGCGGCGAAACCAATCGTTGAACCCATCACAGAGATCAAAGCCAAAGGCGACAATGCTGTTGAGATCACCCTCAGCGATGGCAACGCAGACTTCCCTTATATCGTCAGCGACTATCACCTTGCAATCGGCCCGGCAGAAGATGACGGCACGGTTGATTGGACAAAAGGCATCGGCGCAGGCGGCTATAAGCTCGACAATTATGAGCCGGGCGTGCGCGCCGATTTCACCCGCAACGATGATTACTGGAAAAAAGACTCGTGCTATTTCGATAGCCTTGAGCTTTTGTCGATTGTTGATCCGGTCGCGCGGACCAATGCGCTCGTCACCGGCGAGGTCGATGTCATTGACCGTGTGCCGCTGAAAACCGTCAGCCTCTTGAAGCGTAAGTCGGGCGTCAAAGTGCTGTCGACCAACGGGACGCAACACTACACCTTCCCGATGGACACGCGCGCTGCGCCGTTCAAAGACAATCATGTGCGCTTGGCGTTGAAATACGCGATTGACCGTGAAGAGTTGGTTGAAAAAATCCTCTTTGGTTACGGTTCTGCAGGTAACGATCACCCGATTGGACGCGGACAGCCGTTCTTTGCCAAAGACCTCGGACAACGCACCTATGACCCTGACAAGGCCAAGTTCCACCTGAAAAAAGCAGGCATGGACTCTCTGACGGTTCCGCTCAGTGTTGCAGATGCCGCCTTTGAAGGCGCAGGCGACGCGGGTGCATTGTTCCAAGCCAGTGCGAAAAAAGCCGGGATCGAGATCGACCTTATTCGCGAGCCGAATGACGGTTATTGGTCGAACGTTTGGATGACCAAGCCATTCTGCGCTTGTTACTGGAGTGGTCGCCCAACATCCGATTGGATGTTCTCAACCGCTTACGCAGAGGGCGTGCCTTGGAATGATGCGTACTGGGAGCACACAGTCTTCAACGTATTGCTGAAAGCCGCACGGTCAGAGCTGGATGAAGATCGTCGCCGCGACATGTACAGCGAAATGCAGGAAATCGTTTCCGACGAAGGTGGCACGATCATTCCAATGTTCGCGCAATATGTCTTCGCGACATCGGATAAAGTGGCGCAAGGCGACACGATGGGCACGAACTGGGATATGGACGGCGAGCGTTACATGGAGCGCTGGTGGTTCGCATAAGCCTTATGTGAGACCCGATAATGCATTAAGCCTCGCCCCTTCGGGCGGGGCTTTTTTTATGAGGAGCTGACCGGATGAAGGTTGAGACGGATTTCCCGCGACAGGTCATTGAACATGCCGATATGGGGATCATCATGTCCGATGGCACGCGGCTCTCGGCGCGGGTTTGGATGCCCGATGATGCGGACGATAATCCGGTTCCCGTTATCTTGGAGCATCTGCCGTACCGCAAACGCGACGGCACGATTGTCCGGGATCAATTCTCTCATCCGTGGATGGCGGGGCAGGGTTATTGCTGTATCCGCACGGATATGCGGGGCAATGGCGAGTCCGAAGGCTTGATGGAGGACGAATATACTCAGCAAGAGTTGGACGATGCCTGCGAAGTGATTGCATGGGCGGCTGCGCAGCCTTGGTGCAATGGCACTGTCGGAATGCAGGGGATTTCTTGGGGCGGTTTCAACAGCCTGCAAGTCGCCGCAATGCGCCCGCCTGCGCTCAAGGCGATCATTACAATCTGTTCGACTGTAGATCGTTATGCCGATGATATTCATTACAAGGGCGGGTGCTTGCTGACCGAAAACTTTGGCTGGGCCGCGAATATGTTGTCCTATTCATCGCGCCCGCCGGACCCTGAATTGGTAGGCGATGATTGGGGTGCGAAATGGCTTTCCCGATTAGAGGCGCAACCTTTTCTTTGGGGCGAATGGCATCGCCATCAGCACCGTGATGCGTATTGGAAACATGGCTCGGTATGCGAAGATTATGCTGCGATTGAAGCGGCGGTTCTCAGCATAGGCGGGTGGCATGACGGATACCGCAACACGATCTCGCATCTTGTGGAAAATCTGTCATCGCCGGTGAAAGGGATCGTTGGTCCGTGGAATCACAAATACCCGCATTATGCCGGTCCCGCGCCCGCTATCGGGTTTTTGCAAGAGGCAAAACGATGGTGGGATAAATGGCTGAAAGGCATTGATACGGGCGTTGAAAATGATCCGGCTTATCGCGTCTATTTGATGGTTTCCATCAAACCGAAACGTTGGGTTGATGAGCGCAAAGGCCGATGGATTGCGGAGGCGGATTGGCCGTCGGACACTATCTCTCTGCAAACACTTCATTTAGGGCAGGGCGCTTTGACCGCCGATGCATTGCCTTGCGGTCAATCGGTTTCATCTCCGCAAAATTGCGGTCTTAATGCCGGAGAGTTTTTCCCGTTTGCTTTCGGGGATGAATTGCCGGACGAGCAGTCGGCAGACGACGCCTTGTCGGTTTGCTTTGACAGTGAAGCACAGAATGAGGCGTGTGATATTGTCGGCGCGCCGGTCGTCCGGCTCAGATTTTCATCGGACAAATCGAACGCGCAAATCGCGGTGCGGTTGCTCGACCTGCATCCCGATGGCACGAGTGCGCTTATTACCTATGGCGTTATGAATTTGGCGCATCGGGAGTCGCACGAACACCCCTCCGCGTTAGAACCGAAGACGGTTTATCCGATCAACTTCGCGCTCGATCAAATCGCCTATCGCCTCCCACGGGGACACCGCCTGAGGGTTGCGGTTTCGACGGCGTATTGGCCGACACTCTGGCCTTCGCCTGAGGCCGCGACCGTCACGATAGAGTCCGGTTCAATCGACATTCCAATGCGGAATTCGCAATCGGTGGATGATGACGAATGGCGCTTTGAAGCCCCCGTTGGTGCAGCGCCGTGGCGAACAGAACCTTTGCGCGCCTCTTCCTATGTGAGAACGGAAACCACGGATGAGGCAAGTGGAATAACCACGATCAAAATCGACGAAGACAGCGGCGAGCAACGCGACCTCCAACATGGGCTGATTTCCGGGTCATGGTTCAAAGAACGCTTCTACATTCACCCGGACGATCCGCTCTCCGCACGAACAACCGCAGAATGGGAGCAGACCGGAGGCCGCGACGGGCAGATGTGGCGCACGCATGTCGAGGCCGAAATGACGTGCGACCAAGATTATTTCTATATTCGCGCCACCTTGAATGCTTACAAAAATGGCGCGCCGTTTTTTGAGCGAAAGTTTGAGGATAAAGTAGAGCGTAAATTCGTTTGAAGGATAGCAGGATTTACTCCGGCGGCGCTCCAACGCATCCCGCAGCAATCAATCCTTCAATCTCATCGGCGCTATATCCATACTCAGCAAGCACTTCGGCGAAATGCTCGCCGAGCTGAGGGGCGGGGCGGTTCACGCCTCCCGGTGTTTGCGAAAATTTCACGGGAAGGCCAATCGTTTCAACCGCACCCGCGCCGGGGTGATCCGTCTCGACAATCATCTCCCGCGCACGGGCTTGCGGGTCCGCGTGCATTTCGGTGATGGAGAGAACCGGCCCTGCGGGAAATCCGCCGGCCTCCAACAAGCCAAGCCATACCTCGGTTGTCTTTGTCCGAAAGCGTTTGGTGAGGGCTTCGGTCAAAGCATCAAGATTATCCATCCGGGCTTTGTTCGTGGAAAACCGTGTGTCGTCGTTCAGCTCCGGCGCTTCGATCAGGGCAATCAACCGCTCCCAATTCGCTTGATTGGCCGCGCCGATATTGATCCAGCCGTTGGCGGTTTCAAACGCTTGATAAGGGGCGTTGAGCGGGTGCGCGCTGCCCATTGGTCCCGGTGAAATGCCCGTGGCAAAGGCGATGGCTGATTGCCAATAAGTGTGCGTGATTGCCGCTTCGAACAACGATGTATCGACTTTTTGGCCTTCGCCGGTTTGCAAGCGTCTGGCATAAGCGGCGGCTACGCCCATCGCACCAAGAATGCCCGCCGTAATGTCAGAGACGGGTGCGCCGACTTTGACCGGCGGACGGCCCGCGCCCTCTCCGGTGATCGACATCAGGCCGGACATGCCTTGCGCGATCAGATCAAACCCGCCGCGATCGGCATAAGGGCCGGTGCGTCCAAAGCCCGATATTTCGCAATAGATCAGGCCGGGATTGTCTTTGCGCAGCGTCTCATACCCAAGGCCGAGTTTTTCCATCGTGCCTTTGCGGTAATTCTCGATCACGACATCTGCCGTGGAGAGCATCTTGCGCAGAACCGCATTGCCTTCGGGGTTTTTCAGATCGAGGACGATGCCGCGCTTGTTGCGGTTCATCATCATAAAGGCGGCAGATTCGCCGTTGATCTCTGGGGGTACAGAACGGCGCGTATCGTCGCCGCTCGTCTTTTCAACCTTGATGACATCAGCGCCCATATCGGCCAACATCAACCCGCAGACCGGACCGGCCATAATATGCGCCAGCTCAATGACCTTCATGCCATGCAAGGGACCGCGCGGGGTCGTCAAGATGCACTCCCTCCGGTGTCCGGCTCAAACCCGGCGGCAGTGATGGCGTCAACTGCGCACGCCTCGTCATTGTCCGAACTGTCGCCGGTTACACCGACGGCCCCGATGATCGCGCCACCCGAACGGATCAAGACGCCGCCGGGAACCGGAACCAAAGCACCGCTCGCAAGACTGTTCATCGACTGAATGAAATACGGTTGTTCCTGAGCACGTTCGAACAAGGCGCGCGACCCGATGCCCATCATCACCGCACCATGGGCTTTGCCATGGGCAATGGCGAAGCGCATCGGGCTTGCTCCATCGGAGCGTTCAAACGCAATCGGATGACCGCCCGCATCAATGACACAAACCGACAGAGGTTTCATTCCGCGCTGAGCGGCTTGCGCGAATATCTCCTGAATAAGCCCCCGCGCGATGTTCAGTGTCAGACTCATCGGTAGAAATACTCCACGAGGAACATCGGCACGGCGGGCACATAGGTACAGATCAAGAGCACCGTCAGCAGGACCGCGACGAAGTAGATATTCACTTTCGTGACTTCCCACACATTCGCCCGCGCAATCGAACAGGACGTAATAAGCACGCTGGCAACAGGCGGTGTTTGCTGTCCGATGGCGAGGTTCAATGTCACCACAAGACCGAAATGCACGGGATCAATTCCCGCCCCTTGGATCAGTGGAATAACAATCGGAACCACAAGAATAATCGCCGCCGCCGAATGCAGGAAAAACCCGATAACCAGGAAGAAGAAATTCAGGATCAGCAGAATGACATACTTGTTGTCCGTAAAGGCCAGCAGGTCCGCAGCGATTTGCTGAGGTACTTGGGCGCGGGTCAGGAAACCGCCCATCAAGACAGACGCGGCAACCAACAGCATCACCACCGCCGTCTGCATCCCGCCATCAAGCATGGCCGCTTTGAGTTGGCGGAGGTCAACCTCGCGATACCAAAGGCCCACCACGATTGAGGCCAGCACTGCCAGCCCTGCCGCTTCGGTGGCTGTAACGTATCCACCGAATATGCCGCCAAGAATAATAACCGGCAGAGCAAAGGTCGGTAGCGCCTCGATGAAAGTTTCGCGCACGCGCTTTCCGTTGAAGGCCTCTTCGACAGGCAAATCATAGCGCCGCGCAAACCCATAGGCCACGCCCATCAATCCAGCAGCACCCAGCAAACCGGGTACAATTCCGGCAACGAACAACTGCTCAACCGATGTCCCCGCTGACACGGCATACAGGATCATTGGGATTGATGGAGGGATGATAATCGCGAGCGATGCCGATGAAGAGGTAATCGCGGCGGCAAATTCTTTCGAGTAACCGCGCTTTTTCATCTCGGGGATCATGATCGACCCCATCGCGGCAACATCGGCGACCGCTGATCCTGAAATCTCAGCGAAGAATAGCGACACGCCGACATTGACCATCGCCAATCCGCCGCGCACGAACCCGATTAGCGCCGAGACAAAATTGATCAGCCGGACCGTGATGCCGGTTGCATTCATAATCGCGCCCGCAAGCACAAACATGGGGATTGCGATGAGGGAGAACTTTGTCGCTCCGTCATACATATCGAGGGCAACGGTGACGAGGCTGTCGACGCCTTCGGTCACGAGCAACCCCATGACACCGGCCACCGCTAGAGCAACCGCAATCGGTACGTTGATCAGGATCAACAACAGGAGAATAAGGAACATGGAGACAATGAGCATATCAGGACGCCTCCTCATGGATTTCCGGATGTTCCAGTGAAGTCCCGTCCCTCACAGAGCGCAGATAATCGGGCATCGATACGAGTTGGCAAATGATAAACAGCGCTGCACCGATTGGGATGACTGATTGGGTGAATTGAATGGGAACCCAATCGAGCGAGACGAGCGTATCGCCTTCGAGAACTGCGAGCACCTCCATGCCTGCCCATGCGAGCAGGACGAAGAAGGCGAGGATGACGAACTCTCCAAACAGTGCCAGAGCAATGCGCAGACCGGGGGGTATCGCGAGCAAGACCGAGTCAAAACCGATATGCCGACGCTTTAAGGCGGCCAGTGCTGCACCGTAATACGTGACCCATGCCAAGCCGATGGCGGCGACTTCATCATACCAACTGAACGACTCGCCCATCAGTCGTGCGATTACCGAGACGACCACAATAATCGTCAAGCCGATCATTAGAATAATCGTTACCCATTCGAGCAGCCATTGCAGGGTATTCTTGATAAATGTCATGTAGGTCCGCCATGAGATTACCGCCACCCCGATGATCGGTGGGGTAGCAGTGTGTAAGCGTGATAATCTACGAAAGCCCCGGCGGTTGGCCGGGGCAATACCCGTGTTTTAATTCGACGCAGCCAATCCGAGAACCGTGTCGATCAGGGCTTGTCCGCCTTCAACCGAGGATGCGAACTCTTCATAAATAGGTTTTGATGCTTCGATAAATGCGGCCTTGTCAGGGTCATTCACTTCAACGCCAGCGTCTTCGATGACCTTCAAAAGTTCGACCTCAAGCTCGGCAGCTTTTTTGTAAACCTCTTCCTGCGAAGATGCTGCACAGGCTTCAAGTTCGATGCGGACATCGAGAGGCAGCTTGGCAAAGTGCTTGGCGGATACCAGCACATAAGCGGGCGTATAAACATGCCCCGTGCGCGAGAGATACTTTTGTACCTCTTGGAATTTTGCCGAAGCAATCTGAGCGTAGGGGTTTTCCTGCCCGTCGATCACGCCGGTCTGAAGTGCGGTGAACACTTCGGAAAACGCCATCGGGGTCGGGTTCGCGCCGTAGAGCTTGAACATCTTCACGCGCCATGCGCCTTTTGGTGTGCGCAGCTTGATCCCATCAAGATCAGCAGGAACATTAATCGGGCGGGTGTTGTTGGTGATGTTGCGGAATCCATTCTCGAAATACCCGAGGATGCGATAGCCCTTCGCATTCGCCGCATCTTGGAACGTTCCGCCAAGTGCCTTTTGCACACGGCGCATGTGGTCACGGTCTTGAATGATGTAAGGCATCTCGAAGATACCGAACTCATCAGAAACGGAGGACATCACCGAGGACGGCAAGGCAAAATCAACTTGTCCCAGTTTCAGCTTTTGCAGCAGCTCTTTATCTTTGCCGAGTTGCGATGACCCAAAGGTTTGCACCTCGCCTTTATCGCCAAGCGCCGTGTTTGCGCATTGCGCGAAAGCGTTCACACTGTATTCAAACAGCGATCCCGGTTTCCCGACATGGCCAAATTTCAGGACTTCGGCAGCGTTCGCTGCGCCGCTGATCAGGCCTAGGGCGAGTGCGCCCGCGACTATCCGGTTCATGGTCATAACTTTCCTCCCGTTGAATTAATTAAGACGACCGGATTATTTCCGGTTCGTTTCTATGGTTAGTTTGTTCCTTTCGGTGGCGTTGCCGCAAGGAAATCCATTGCGGCCTGTGCGCCGCCTTTTTCATAGGAAACCCCAGCCCGTTGCAGGCCCATTTCTACACCGCAAAGTGTACCCATCAAAGTCAGGTCGTTGAAATCGCCCAAATGTCCTATGCGGAACACCCGATCTGCAATCTTATTCAGACCCGTGCCGAGCGACATATCGAACCCGTCCAAGATCGTCTGGCGCAAAGCATCCGCGCCTTTTCCGTCCGGCATTACGACAGCCGTCAGCGAGTCTGAATAGAGCGCCGGATCTTGGCACAGTATTTCGAGGCCCCAAGCCCGTACAGCGGTTCGTGTAGCTTCGCCGTGTCTTGTGTGGCGGGCAAAAACATTCTCCAGCCCTTCTTCGGCAAGCATGTCGATGGCTTCACGCAGGCCATAGAGCAAGGTGGTTGCGGGCGTGTAAGGGAAAAATCCGCTCCCGTTCGGGCCTGTCATATCCAGCCAGTCCCAGTACGAACGTTTTGTGCCTCCGGCTTTTGCAACCGCCATTGCCTTTTCGCTGACGGCGTTAAACGAAAGACCGGGGGGCAGCATCAATCCCTTTTGCGAGCCTGCAACAACAACATCGACGCCCCATTCATCGGTGCGAAAATCAATCGACCCCAGCGATGAAATCGTATCGACCATAAGTAATGCAGGGTGGTTCGCCTCATCCATCGCGCGGCGAATGGCCGGAATATCCGAGGTGATGCCGGTCGAGGTGTCGTTATGAACAACGCAAACGGCTTTGATGGAGTGGTTCGTATCGGCTTTTAATTGCTCGGCAATCGCTTCTGCATTGGCTCCGTTGCGCCAATCGCCTTGCATGAACAATGGCTCAAATCCGAGCCTTTCGGCCATTTTCTTCCAAAGGGTCGCGAACTGCCCCGTTTCATACATCAGCACAGAATCGTTCGGAGCAAGCGTATTGACCAACGCCGCTTCCCATGCCCCTGTGCCCGAAGCAGGAAAGATAAAGACGTGGTTCTTCGTCTTAAAAATCGGCTTTAAGTCTTCAAGAATACCCTGCCCGAGATCGCCGAATTCCGGCCCCCGATGGTCCATGACCGCACGGTGCATCGCCCGGAGTATCCGGTCCGGCGTATTCGTTGGCCCCGGAATTTGGAGGAAATGACGCCCCGATTTCATTCGCATTCTCTCCAATAGAGGTACTTGATATTGCTTATTTCTGCCTTTTAATGAATTTGGTATTCTACAATCGGTCAAGTGGTAATTTATGCTCGAACCTTCGGTGCTGACGAAGCTGCGTGACGAAATCGAAGGCGATGTGCTGTCCAGTGCGTTCGACCGGGGGCGCTATGCGACCGATGCTTCCTTCTATCAGATTATACCAAAGGCCGTCGTTGTGCCGCGCCGGTGGAGCGATGTTGAGGCAACGCTTGCCGTTGCACGTGAGGCGGGAGTCCCGGTTACGGCAAGGGGCGGCGGGACTTCACAAGCGGGGCAAACGATCAATGACAGTATCGTCATTGATTTTTCCAAGCACCTGAACCGTGTTCTTGATTACGATCCACAAACGCGGAGGGCGGTAGTTGAACCCGGACTGGTCCTCGATGAATTAAATCGACGCCTGAAGAAGGACGGCCTTTGGTTTCCGGTGGATGTATCTACGGCGTCCCGTGCGACTATTGGCGGGATGACGGCAAATAATTCCTGTGGTTCGCGTTCGATCCGCTACGGTATGATGCGCGATAATGTTGCCTCGCTTGATGCGCTGATGGCGGATGGCACGAAGCGGCATTTCGGCCTTGTTCAAGAGGGCGATCGTCTTGGCGCGGAACTGGCCCGTCTTGGTGCGCGCGAGGCGGAGGAAATCACCGCCAGATTACCGCGCGCCGCTCGTCGGGTTGGCGGTTATAATATTGATGCGCTCTTGCCGGACGATACGCCGCCTAATCTAGCGACATTGTTGGTGGGGTCCGAAGGGACACTCGCGATTACCGAAAAAGTCGAGCTGAAACTGTCTCCGGTTTTGGGAAAGAAGACCCTTGGCGTTTGTCATTTTCCGACCTTTTACGCGGCGATGGATGCGGCACAGCATATCGTAAAACTTGGGCCTGTTGCTGTTGAATTGGTCGATCACAATATGATCGCTCTCGGGCGCGACATTCCGCAATTCCGTCCCATCGTGGATGAGTTTGTAAAGGGCGATCCGGCGGCTCTTTTGCTTGTAGAGTTTGCGGAAGAAGACGCCCCAGAAAACGCGCGTCGTTTGGCGGGCTTGCACGATTTGATGGCTGATCTCGGGTATGCTTTTGACGATCCCGGCAAACAAACCGGCGGTGTTGTCGAGGCGATAGACCTCGCTTTTCAAGCGCGTATCTGGGGCGTGAGAACGCAGGGCCTTAACATCATGATGTCGATGAAATCGGAAGGTAAGCCGGTTTCATTCGTGGAGGATTGCGCGGTCGCGCTGGAACATCTCGCTGCTTTTACCGAGCGCTTGACCGGCGTGTTTCGCAAACACGGGACGGATGGCACGTGGTATGCTCATGCCTCGGTCGGCTTGCTGCATGTGCGTCCGGTTTTGAATCTGCGCGAAGACCTCGGCGCAAAACAACTCCGTGCGATTGCAGAAGAAGCCTTTGACCTCGTGGCGGAATATAAAGGCAGTCATTCGGGCGAGCATGGCGATGGTATTGTCCGGTCCGAATTCCATGAAAAGATGTTCGGCTCGCGGATTGTCCGGGCTTTCGAAGAGGTGAAAACCCACTTCGATCCGGCGAACATGCTGAACCCCGGTAAGATCGTCCACCCGCCAAAAATGGACGACCGAACGCTGTTTCGTACTCCGCCGGATTACCGGCAAGAGAGTATCGAGACTGCTTTTGACTGGTCGGGCTGGCCCGGTGGCCTCGTCGGTGCAGCAGAGATGTGTAACAACAACGGCGCGTGTCGAAAGCTGGAAGGCGGTGCGATGTGCCCCAGTTATCGCGCCACCCGAAACGAGCGCGATCTGACACGCGGACGCGCGAATACCTTGCGCCTCGCTTTGACGGGACAGTTGGGCCAAGATGCCTTTGCCAGTGAAGACATGGCCGAGACGATGAAGCTCTGTGTCTCATGCAAAGCCTGCAAACGGGAATGCCCGATGTCGGTCGATATGGCCGCGATGAAGACGGAGGTGCTTGCCGCTCGTGCAGCGCAAGGCAAGATTGGGTTGCGGGATAAGCTCGTCGCGCATCTTCCGCGATATGCGCCGCTGCTGTCCAAGTTACGCTTTCTCGGAAATGCGCGGGATGCCGTGCCGGGGATGGCGGCTGTGTCCGAACGGATGTTCGGGTTGAGCGCCCGGCGGAAGCTTCCCAAATGGCAATCGCCTTTTGCCGCTCACCATGTCCCGCGCGCCCGTCAGAGTGGGGCGGAAACGGTTCTGCTTTGGGCGGATACGTTCAACCGTTATTTCGAGCCGGAAAATCTCTATGCCGCCTCGCGCGTTTTATTCGCTGCAGGGTATAATGTCGAAGTAGCGGGGCCGGAGGATGATCGTCCTTTATGTTGCGGGCGGACCTATCTCGCCACCGGATTGGTAGATCGGGCGGTCGCGGAGATGGCCCGTTCCGCCGCTCATCTGTTACCCCGCATCGAAGCAGGGGCAACTGTTGTCGGGCTGGAGCCGTCATGCCTGCTCACCTTCCGTGATGAGGCACCGCGCCTCAAAGACAGCGGATGGACCGAAGACGCCGCCCAGCGGGTTATGTTGTTTGAAGAATTCATCGCCGCCGAAATGGACTCAGGGAATTTCGCGCTCCCTCTTGCACCGATTGCAAAGAAAGCCTTTTTACACGGCCATTGCCATCAAAAGGCTCATGCGGTGATGGGGTCAGTTGAAAAGGTATTGGGCCTTATTCCTAACCTTTCGGTTGAACTGATCGAGTCGAGCTGTTGCGGAATGGCGGGTGCGTTCGGATACCAAGCTGAGACGTATGACGTCTCCAAAGCGATGGCCGAATTGTCGCTCGCTCCGGCAGTAAGGGTCGCGTCGCCTGATGATTTGATTGTCGCTGACGGAACGTCCTGCCGTCATCAGATTACAGATTTCGGAGGCCGCGAAGCCCTGCATGTTGCGCGCCTCCTTGAGATGGCACACATAACGGTTGAATAGCGGATTTGTTGAATATTTTTCGTACCTTGTAAGGTAACGAAGCCGCTCTCGCGATCCTCAAGCGATCGTCATAGCTGTTGATTGAACGATTTCACTCTTCGCAACATTTGTCGTTATAGAACAAGGTATGAATCACGTCCGGAATGTTGCTCAATGTCTGACAAGATAATTGTTGCTTGCCCAAATTGTCAGACGAACTTCCTTGCTATTTCAGGTCGATTTATACCGGATGGCAGACGGGTCCGCTGTGCAAAATGCGACCATGGCTGGTTCCACGAAATTGATACGCGCGAAAGGCTATCCGGGACGGGCGGTCGGCTTGGTGTGTCAAAGGACACAAAAGGTGAAGACCTCTATGCTCAGCGCTATAGGGACTCCTTCGTATCTTCAGATCCTGTCTTACCGCGCAGGACTCTTGCAGGTGTGCCCGCAGCGGCGGGTGGATCTGCGATAATAGACGGAGCCGGGGTACCGAACTTTGTTGACGTGATTCTCTCAAAGGCGCTGGACGGCCTGTCTACGCTGATCCCTGCGGGTATCTTCAAAGGTTTATTCGCCGCAACTATCATCGCCTGTGCCTCAAAATTTATCTCCGATCAATACGGTGCGCCCGCGATGTTGATGGCTTTGCTCATCGGCATGTCCTTTCAATTTATGCATGAAGACGACCGATGCCGGCCAGGTATTGAATTTACCGCGAAAACCGTGTTGCGCGTCGGGGTCGCTTTGCTGGGGCTGCGGATCAGTGCGCAAATGCTGGCGGGTTTGGGTGTCTCGAGCATTTTGTGGATTATGGTTGGTGTCGTGGCAACGATCGGCTTCGGTCTTATCGGGGCGAGGATGCTCTCGCGGGGATGGCGGTTCGGCCTGTTGACCGGTGGAGCTGTCGCGATCTGCGGCGCGTCGGCGGCAATGGCAATTGCGGCGGTGATGCCGAATAACCGGAACTCGGAAACCAATCTCACCTTTACGGTCATCGGGGTTACGGTGTTAAGCACTATCGCGATGATCCTTTATCCACTGATCCTCGGTTATCTGGGATTAAGTGATCGCGATGCCGGATTTTTCATCGGGGCAACGATCCATGATGTCGCGCAAGTCGTTGGTGCGGGCTACACGATCTCCGATGAAGCGGGTGATGTGGCGACCGTCGTGAAGATGTTCCGCGTCGCGATGCTGGCGCCAATCGTCTTTTTCGCCTCTGTTATCATCGCGCGCATGGCCGCGCACAAACCCGGAGAGCAACCGCCTCTGTTGCCTGCGTTTGTGGTTGCCTTCCTGCTGTTGGCGACGCTTAATTCCGTGGTGGTGCTGCCGGTGGAACTGACGATGGCCGCTGAGGTTGTGTCCCGCTGGATGCTGTTGATTGCCGTCGCCGCCGTGGGCATGAAAACCTCGCTGACCGAGATCAAAAACGTCGGCCCCGCAGCAATCACTTTGATCGTCGCGGAGACCCTGTTTATCGCCGGCGGATTTGCCTTATTGATGATGCTTCAGGCATTGTAACAGAGAAGCCCTGCGCGGCCTTTTGATCAGAACTCTCTAAAAAACCGACCGCCGAACGGTATGCTCTGTAAGGTGCGTTTCAAGGTGTCATTAGCGTTTCTGTTCGGGTCGCTTGCGAGGCCCTTATAGAATTCGGCATTCTGTTGGATTTGAGCCACTGTCAAACCGTCAAAGTATTTCCGGTGCTGATCGACATAGAAAGCAAAGGACTCCGCTCGGGTTCGGCCAAGGTCTCTGGACCCGGAGAGAAGCGATGTCACACGGCGGGCGTAGTTGGCATCCATACGCTCATCGTTTATGTAGGGTTTTGCTATCCGCGCCGCTCTTTGTATTTGCTGGATGCATTGCTGTTTGGTGCGCGCTTTGTTGAAGAACCGGCCTTCAAAGAGCTGGCCGTTTTCCAGACACCACGATACGCGGTTTGACCCCATGAAATCGGCAACAAAAGATTCCCGTTGCGCTTGATTGAGCGGCCTTGTGGCAAGCGCGAGAGAACGGCGCAGACTCTCCCCGTTTCGTCCGTCAATTTTGACATTTGCAGTGGGCAAGCCCTGAACAGTCGGCGTGTAAAGCGTCTGGTCGTTGGCTCTTGAAGCGTCTGAAGCGCAAGCGCTTACCAAGGGAAGGACCAAAGCCATTACGATGTACAACATTCGCCTATACGTGTTTTTCATAATTAATTCCGTTTCTTCAGGTTGTGAACCATACAGCTGCAAAAAGTAGATAAGTCAAGAATGCAATCACGCTTTGCGCGAGTGTATCTGTTGTTCTTACCTATTGAGACGTTTCAAAAGCTGCGCCCCTTGGATGCAGGGATAATTTTTTATGATTGCGGTGGAGGCGTTCAGATCATGTGGAAAAGCGCCGTAAGTCAGCCGGAGTAGCCATGAGGACAGAAACGAACAGATAAATTCTCCAATTTGCCGGAGAAAAATTGAGTTTCAGGTTAGCCCGTCAACTTAGCCTGTAAAATATTTTACAGGCCAGACGCTATTCATCCGGCCAATCAAATGCGTCGGCGGCACGCAAAAATCTCTGGACGATATTCGTGTCTAACCTTCCAAAGGGAATAGCAAGAGACACGGTCCGCTCCAGCTGGATGCCGGACAGTTCGACAGATGCCAGATTCGGATTTTCAAAAGAATATTTGGGGACGATGGAGATTCCTGCTCCTTCAGCGATCAAAGACCTGGCCCATTCTTCACTGTCGCAACGTGCGATAAAGTTGGGCTTGAAGTCCGGCATTGTAATTTCAGTCAGGAAGGTCTCGCGGAACTCACATTGCAGGCGGTCAACATAGGGCTCGCGGCTAATCTCGGAAAGGCTAACCGGCCCTTTCCCTGCGAAAGGATGGGACAGCGCCGTTACGACAACCATCGGCTCGTTGTATAATTTCTTATACCTGAGCTTTTTCTTACCTTTGACCTCTGCTCCGACAATGGCAATATCGATGCTGCCTGCGAGAATAACTTCTTCCAGATCGCAAGCGGTCAAAGTTTTGATGATGATTTCGATGTCTTCCTGACTCTCTTTAAATTGCGTGAGGAAGCGCGTGAGGGAACCGGGTCCGATTGTACACATGACACCGATCCGAAGGACCGGCATCTCGCCTGAAACGAGTTTTTCAAGCGTTTCGTCAATCGCTTGTGAGAGTGTAATCAGGCGTTGAAAATGCTCGATCGCGACCGTTCCCAAAGGGGTCAAATGAGTATTCCGGCCTTCTCTGCGGATCAGTGTTGCGCCGATATCTTTTTCGAGCTGGTTGATTGCCTTGGTCAATCCGGGTTGGCTTATGCCGAGTTTTTTTGCGGCATCTGAAAAATTCAATGTCTCACAAAGTGCCAAAAAATAACGCGCACGTTTGATGTCAATATCGGCCATTCACAAGAATCCTATAGCAAATTGTTATTCTTATCATAACTGACAGTTCGAGGTGCTTTATTTATCAAATTCGGGTTGGTGTCCCCTTTTTTCGAAGAAGAGCCAGAAAATGATCGTTTGCAACGCAAATATGAAGGTGCCCGGACTCGTAGTTTTTTTGCTTGTTTGGCGTCTGTGTCGTGTTTGGCAGTTTCAGCAATCATCCGGCGCAAAAAGCCGTAGTCAAATATGTCTCTGGTCAAAATGCACATCGGGAAATGTGCGTGAAATTTTGCAAAGGGTGCGTTCTTACCCGACCTTTGATGTCTTCCCGGCCCATTTAGCGGGATGAAAATCGGGAACTATCCGACGTTTTAACGCATACCGACCCGTTCCGGATGCCTTTATCAAATGAGGGAAAAGCTATGAAACGCTTCAATAAAATTACAAGTACGTGCGTCATGACTCTTGCCGGTATCGTTGCTGCATCTGTGGGGGCTGTTGCCGGAGAGTCCCGCTTTTACGTTGTGTCCAACAAAGCCGACGGCAATACGATCGTCGGATTTCAAAGCGCTGCGTCCGGCAAATTTTCGCGATTAGGCGAGTTCGATACAGGGGGAACAGGTACAGGTGACCTTGAAATACCGGCCCTGAAAAAAGACGAAACACATCCTTTGGCCAATGGCGATGATCCATTGATTTCTGCTGAATCGGTTATAAGCCTGCATGATGGTAAGATGGCCGTCGTCGTGAATCCGGGAGACGCAACCGTCTCTCTTATGAAGGCCGGCGAAAAAGGCGCATTGAGCTTCGTTAACAAAGTCGCCGCCAGCGACCTCTTTCCAATCAGCCTTGCAGCTCACGGTGATTATGTCGCCTCTGCAAGCGTGGGCAAAGACAATATGAACGGCAGCATCACTTTGTTCAAAGTGGCCGGAGGCAAGTTGACCACCATCAAAGGTGCGCGGCGCGATCTGAAGGCGCGGCCATCAACAATCGCATTTTCTTCAGACGGGGAACATGTGATTGTCAATGAATTGGTTACGGGTAAGATCAAGGTCTTTGCCGTTGAGGACGGGACGCTAAGCAACGCACCGGTTTCGGAAATAGAGTCACCACGCGATGACGAAAGCCGCTTTCAGGCGATCCCTGTCGGGTTTGTCGTGAGTGGTGACGGGGGCGACGACATTATTCTTATGTCCGAAGCCCGGTTCCTGACACCGGAGTTCGGCCTGCGCGAAGGGTCTGGTGAGGTGGCTCTATCGCCGCTCTATTCATGGCAGACCGGCTCGATCTCGACCTACCGGCTAACGGATGATGGACAGATCTCTTTGATCTCCGGTGACGTCTTGACCGGTGCATCTGTTGAAGGCGGAGAGATTGCCAATTGTTGGGTAACGCTGTCGGCGGACGGACGGACGCTCTGGGCCGCCAATGCATTATCAAGCTCGATCAGCTCTTTCAGGATCCGCGAAAATGGTACTGCGGCCCTGGTGAATGAACATGCTTACAAGCACGATGATGAGACGCTTTTCTTTAGTGATATCAGCATTAGTGCTTCCGGTGATCAGCTTTATCAACTGATCGGAAACACCGGTGAAATTATGGTATTCGACATATCCGCAAATGGCGATCTTACGCCGGTTCAAACCCTATCGGGACTTCCGGCGCTGGGTTCTTACGGGCTTATGGTGCACTAGAATTTTTACCTGCACATGAACGGGAACAGCATTTTGTGCTTGCGCCGGGCTGTTGAAAATCGAAAGGCGTGCCCTTCGGCGCGGCTTTCGATACAGGTTTCTCCTGATCAAAAGACGTTGCGATAGACTAAGCTCTCAAAGGCATTCATCCGGAGGCATCGCGCACCGGTGCTTTCAACCGCATCGGCGATTATGAGATCATCCGGCCATGGCGTTGAACATGCTTGAAATGTGAGTCATCAATGCACTGAAAAAGGCGCATTATGACAGCTACTGAAAAAACCCGCGTAACTCTGATTCTAGATAAAAGGCGGTTGAGCTGGCGAAAGTTCAAGGGCTGAATCTGTCCGCTATCCCAAGCGATGCGATTTGCACCGCAGCAAAGCTAAAGTGCGCGGAAAGTGTGGATAGCTGAAAACACACCAAATATTGCCACTCAGGATGAATGCTCGAACAGAACGGACATCCGTTTGCGGGTGCTATTGCGGGGCCATTTGGCAAGGCTTTTAAAGGGTGAAGCAATTTGATGTGATTGACGTTCAAGGAGACTTCGGCGTTGTCGTAGAATCGCACTTACCTGCACCGGATAAATTCCTCATTCTTGCCACCCGTCTTATCGCCCCGATACAAAAGGGCTGGCACAATCGACCGGCAAAAATGTCTCCAAACACCGCGGTGAAATCATTCGGACAATCTACAGAAATAAACAACCAAGGACATCAATGAATTGAATGATTTTAAGTTGTTGAACAAAGTTGAGTAGCTCCGCTAATGTTAGCTATTTTCTATAAAATGTTTCCCAAATATCACGGTTTTTTGTTCAAATGCAGCCAGTTTTAGGCCCACAAAAAGTTCTCGATTTATGTAACTAAACAACTTTGACATGATTTTGCATAATGGGTTCTCAAGGGAGATACAAGCTTATGAGTAGTCAAAGAGAAAATATCGACATAGATCAGCTTCGTAAAGATATCCAATCTGATATCACAAAGCGTTTTACAGCTTTAGCTATTGCAACGGTTTTAGGTGTTGCGATACTCGCAGGTGTTGGAGCATGGACACTTTTAAAGCCACAGATTCAAGACGAGCTAGGTATCCTTTCTAAGGATGAACTCCACATTGCACTAAAAAAATATTTGAAAACAGAAGATTTAAGGGCGCGAGTTGAATCTGAGTTAGCCATCGTTTCTAAGGGTGAACTCGACGCCGCTCTACAAAGTTATTTGAAGACAGAAGATTTAGAGACACAAGTTGAATCCGATCTGACTATCGTTTCTGAGGATGAACTCGACACCGCACTGCAAGATTACTTGAAGGCAGAAGATTTAAGGGCGCGAGTTGAATCTGAGTTAGCCATCGTTTCTAAGGATGAACTCGACGCCGCTCTAAAGGGCTATTTGAAAGTATCAGATGGAGCTCCTCGGTTAGATGGGGCATTATTGATTTATTCAAAAAATACAAGATGTCCAAATGGGAGTAAACCTGTTGCGAATATCCTTGTTCAAAGTCGTCGAGATGATCCGCTGTTCAACGAAACAGTCCAGTTACGTGAAGCAACAAGTAGGTTCAACGCAGGATCGAATTGGCAAGGAAACTCGTTCTCTGCTTGCTATTTCAATTAAGTCAAATCAGGAGCGTGCCCGATAGAAAATTGTAAGAGCATCACTTCGATCTAGATCGAAAATGGTAGTTGAATTTTATATAATATCATCCCGCCGCTTGTTGGGCGAAGAAGGATGTTTCTTTGGGGACTTCGGGGATTTCCATTTCATAGGCTGAACAGCGGACGCGGCCTGACTCTTTGCCTCGGATCAAAGCACCTGTCAGCGTGCTGGGCAAAGCGTTGGGACTCAGCTCGACGCTATCTTCCGCGTAATATGTCGCGATGTAGAGCGTGCGCGAGGTGTCCGAAAGGTTGGGGGCGGACCCGTGCAACAGGCTCGCGTGCATCAGGCAAACGCTTCCGGCGGGGCCGGTGCATTTGACGATTGCGTCCTCATGCGCCCCGACCACTTCATCCGCCACCGCGCCGGTGAAGGTGCCGTTATGCCACAGCGAATAGAGCGGGCCTTTATGACTGCCCGGAACGACTTCGAGCGGGCCGTTCTCCAGCGTGACATCATCGACAAACAGCAGCGCGGTAATCATGTCGTCATTGCTCATCGGTTGAAAGGTGAAGTCCTGATGGAACTTCACTTTGGTCGCCGCTCCCGGCAGTTTTGAATTCACCTTGCCATGATGAAAGCGCAGCGATGGCCCGATCAGGTCGGCGACATACCCGACCATCCGCGAACCGCGCATGACCGTGGCATACGCCTCCGAAATTTCTTCGGGGCTTTGGATGCGGCGCAGGGCAGGTCGGTCGGCGCTGTGCCCCGGCTCCAGATCGAACCGCGCGCGGCCATCGAGCGTCTCGCCATAATCATCGGAATGCGCGCGGCTGTCTTGCACCCATCCGTTGAATGTCTCGCGCAGGGCGGACAGCTCTTCGGGGGTGATCGCATCGGCGACGGTCAAAACGCCGTCCCGCCAGAATTGATCCATTTGATCTTGGGTCAGAGTCGCCATCTTCGCCTCACGCAAATTTTCTGGTGTGAGGGTGAAGCGAGGAGGGTTTTGCCGTCAAGAAAAAGTCGATTTCAGAGGATTGCAAGGGTTGGGCGAGGGTTTTGCCAGTTGCTTTGCGGATATTGCCACGGATTTTGGCGGGTTTTACGTCGGAATCAGCGCCCAATAATCCAGATCGAGAAGCACGCCGGGGGCATATTTTCCGTCTTGGCCGCGCAGGGTCATGTCCGGCGCATGGTCTTTTGTCGCGACGAGACGAAGGCGGAGGGCGCCTATGTTTGGGGCAGAAAGCGATTGTACATCAAGGACTTCGGACCAAGCGTAAACAGTATCTCCGGCGAAACACGGGCTGACATGGCTGCCCGCGTTGATTGCGGCGATGAGCTGCGCATTGGCTAAGCCATTGAAACTTAGTGCTCTTGCGAGGCTGATGATATGCCCGCCATAGATCAGGCGGCGGCCATCTTCGCGGGCTTGCGTGTTAAAGTGAACTTTCGCAGTATTCTGCCAAAGCCTTGTTGCCAATAGATGATCTGCTTCTTCTATCGTGACACCATCGACGTGATCGATCTTCTCGCCAATGCTGTAATCGCTCAGCCGGTGCGGTTCTCCCGCAAGAGCGAAGTCGTAATTCTCAAAAGTCAGACCGTCGGGGATGGTGAGGTCTTCGGCGCTAACCATCTGAGGAAGATCAGGAATTTTTGTTTCCGGCGCGGTGGCAGTCAGGTCTTTTTTGCGCACCATGACCCAGCGCGCCCATGTCAGCACTGGCTCATCCATTTGGTCTACTGCGGTCGAGCGCACATAGACGATACCGGTTTTTCCGTTGGAATTTTCTTTTAAACCAATGACTTCCGAGGTTGTTCTAATCGTATCACCCGGATAAATTGGCTTGAGAAACCGGCAATCCGCATACCCGAGATTGGCCACCGCATTCAGCGAAACATCCGGAACCGTCTTGCCAAAAGCCACATGGAAAGCGATCAAATCATCGAGCGGGCTTTCGTCGAAGCCGCTTTGCTGCGCGAAATTATCGGACGAATTTAGGACGAAGCGCGTGGGGTAAAGACTTGTATATAAAGCGCGATCTCCCTCCGTCACTGTACGGGGAGTCGCGTGGACGAGGATGTCGCCTAACTTGAAATCTTCAAAAAACCGACCCGGATTTGTTTTCGTCGCCATGTCACGCGCCTCACCTGCCTCAATGTTGCGCTGCACAGTATTTCGCAAGTGCAAAAAGACAAGTAGGAATTACAGGTTGTTGCTCTGGGTGAGAAAAATGTAATAAATTTAATAGCTTAGGAGATGTGAGCGAAATCTGATCCTAGAGGGTGAGTGCGGGACTCTCAACTCTCAAACCGCGTGCGGCCTCTGCGATTTTCGTCAATAGGTAGTTCCAGATGCAAAGGCTGATGCGCGCGCTGAGCGCAGTTCTGACGCGGACACATGCGACAGTTGATCCCGATGGGTGTTGAAAGGTGCGGGTCATTCATCTGATATAACGAAGCATAAATCAGCTTACTTGCGTGCTCGATTGAACATCCTAGCGTAACTGCGAGTCGATTGTCTTGTGATTGATAACCATAGCTGGGCCGGTCTACTGTCCGGTTGATTGTAAAATATTTTGACCCGTCCGGCATTTCTACGAATTGCGAAAGCGTCCGCCCCGGTGTGCGAAAGCACAGGTGGATATCCCAGCGCGGACAAGCACCGCCATGTTCGGCAAGATGAAAGCCGGTCGCATTAAAGCGCTTTGTAACATTGCCCGCTTTGTCGATACGCAAGAAAAAGAACGGGATACCCTGATCGCCTTCGCGCTGTAGTGTCGTGGCTCTGTGGCAGGCTTGTTCGAAGGATACACCGAATAACGCGGCAAGGTGATCGAAATCATAGAGGTTGTTTTTCGCTGCGGTTAAGAACGTATCGTAAGGCATCAGCGTCGCGGCGGCAAAGTAATTTGCGAGTTCAACCCTGCATCTGGCTTGTCCCCGCTGGTCGTTGATACCCGCCTCGTCAATCACGGCATCAATCGTATCACCATAGCAGAGCAACCCAAGCACATGGGTGAGTTGAAAAACTCTGTTCGGATAATCGAGAATATCAGAGATCAGGATGCGTTTCCCTGCCTCGTCATAATAACGCAGGGTATCTGGCAGATCGGTCACGGGAACGGGGACAACTGCGATTCCATAATCATGATCAAGGCGTCTTTTCAGATATGAATAGACCTCATCTGTCGCGATTTTCTCACCGCTCCGGAATTCTTCGGCAGCGATTTCCAACGCGGGAAAGTGGTTGTGTTTATTACGAAAGAGGTCATGGACTATCGCTTCTGGCGTGACGCTGAACATGGGCTGTGCGGCGGCGGCCTCAAGAGAATCCGCCGTCAAAATCCGCTCACTGAGCACGCGGTAATTTTTGTGTAAGCGGAGCATATTCCGTGCGAGCTTTGGGCAATGGTCGAGCGCAGCACGGAGTTCTTGTAGGTCGGCTTTTTCGTCACCGAATATCGGGTCTTGCATCGCATTCCGAAGGTCGGCGAGTAAGTTTGGTGTATCGTCCTCAACCAAGTCGCGCCAATCGACACCGTAGACATCAGAGAAACGCATCAGCACTTGCAGCGAGAGGCTTCGCTGATTGTTTTCCAATAAATTGATGTAGGTTGCGCTGATCCCTAATGACTGAGCCATTGCTGCCTGTGTTTCGCCGCGTTCCTTACGAAGTTCCCGCAGGCGGGGGCCGACGAAAGTTTTCTTGTTCGGGACCTTGGCATTGATCATGGATGCGATCTCCATAACACGTGATGTGAATTTACAATATTACATTTGTAACTGGAAGTAAATTACACACTTATCAACTCAACTCGGTTTTGCTGTTATTACCTTCAACAAAACGCTTTAGCTGCCGCATCGGAAACGACACAAATGTCGCACCACTGTGGAGGAAGCTATGCGTAACGGATCAACACACCTGTTCATTCCCGGACCGACGAACGTTCCTGAAGCCGTAAGGCAAGCGATGAACGTGCCTATGCAAGATATGCGTGCCCCTGATTTTGCCGATCTGACATTGCCCTTGTTTGCCGGTTTGAAAAAAGTATTCAAGACGGATAGCCGCGTGTTTCTGTTCCCCGGTTCCGGTACGGGTGCATGGGAAGCTGCAATTTCCAACACATTAAACGTCGGTGATAAGGTGTTGATCTCACGCTTTGGTCAGTTCAGTCACCTCTGGGTCGATATGTGCGAACGCCTTGGACTCGATGTCGTCTGCCTTGACGTGGAGTGGGGCGAGGGTGTGCCGCTTGATGAGTATGCTAAAGTTCTAGAAGCAGATATTACACACGAAATCCGCGCCGTCTTCGCAACGCAGAACGAGACGGCCACGGGTGTCACCTCCGATATCGAGGGTGTGCGTCGGGTGCTCGATGCGGCAGGGCATCCCGCATTGCTGTTTGTGGATGGGGTCAGCTCGATTGCCTCGATTGATTTCCGTATGGACGAGTGGGGCGTTGATCTGGCCGTCGCGGGATCGCAAACAGGCTTCATGATGCCCGCAGGGTTGTCGATGTTGGGCGTGAGTGAAAAGGCGTTCGAGGCGCACAAGACAGCCACAATGGCGCGTTGTTATTTTTCGTTCGAGGACATGCTGAAACTAAATGATGACGGTTATTTCCCTTACACGCCGCCAACACAGCTTTTTTACGGCCTTAAAAAGTCTCTGGAGTTGATCGAAGAAGAGGGACTCGAAAACATCTTCGCTCGCCACAACCGCCTTGCAACAGGTGTGCGCCGCGCCGTCGCCGCCTGGGACGGATGCCGCCTGTGCGCGACAGAGCCGAAATGGTATTCCGATACTGTCTCTGCGATTGTTGTCCCTGAAGAGGTTGATGCAAAGCAGGTTCTTTCGGTTGGTTATCACAAATACCGCACGAGCTTTGGCGCAGGCCTCGCGCGTTTAACGGGCAAAGTTTTCCGCATCGGCCATCTTGGTGATCTCAACGAAGTGATGTGCCTTGCCGCTGTCGGCTCGGCTGAAATGGCGCTTGTGGAAGCGGGTGCTAAGATCGAACTTGGGTCGGGTGTTGCTGCGGCTCAAGCGTATTACACCGATACCAATACCAGCGCGCTACGAATTGTTGCCGAATAAGAGAAGTCCCGGAAATAAAGTTCTAACTGTCGTCGCTCCAAACTGGGCGGCGATTTTTTGTGAGAGCGTGATACTGTCGGAGCAGATGGCGTCATTGATGGTGACCCAAACGTAATGACGCAATGCCGATGGCAGCTCTTGCTGGTATGGAAGACTCCTGTGATTGCCCATCCAATCGTACCTTTGAAGCCTACCGCACCATCCGTCACGTCATCGGTCATGCTTGTAAGAAATGTATCATACAGTCCGTTATCATTTCGCTGACCTGACTTTTAAATTGAATTCATGCCCCTCAATCTGGACGTTGCAGAATAACTGAGGTCTTGACGTTGCCATTATAGTGCGCAGTTTGGTCATGAATTTCAGTAGGGGAAAATCATATGAATGTTTCAGGCAAGAAGGCCGTCGTGTTTGGCGGGACATCCGGCATAGGCTTGGCAACGACGAAGATGCTTGCCGAGGGCGGGGCTACGGTGGTTGCCATCAGTCGCGATCCGTCAAAAGCCGGAGATTTACCGCCCAGTGTAACCGTAGAGTCCTGTGATGTAACTGATTCCGCCGCGATGGAGTCTATGCTCAGCAAGCTGGCCCCCTTTGATATTCTGGTCAGTGCGGCGACGGGTGGTAGCCGCGCAATAGGACCTTTTCTTGAGATGGATATGGAGGGCTACAAAGCTTCATTCGATAAGCTTTGGGGCTATGCCAATGTTGTCCGTTATGGGGCAAAGCATGTCACGGATGGCGGATCGATCACACTCGTCTCCGGTGCGCCAGCCCGTAACTGCCGTCCCGGTCAGATCGCTCTGTCTTCTGTCGGTGGAGCCGTTGAAGCCATGACCCGCGCTGTCGCTCGCGAAGTCGCACCGCGCATCCGTGTGAATGTCGTCTCTCCCGGAACCATTGATACGCCGATGGTCGCGCTGCAAGGTGAAGAGCGGGATGCGCTTTACACTAAAATGACCGCTGACAACCTGATCCCCCGCGCTGGAACCGCTGAAGAAGTTGCTGAAGGCATCATGTTTGTCATTAAAAACGATTTCGTTAGTGGAACTACGATTGATGTCGATGGCGGCTGGTTGTTGAGCTGAATAAAGTTGGCAGCGGTCCGTCCGCTCAAAAGGATGTTAAGATGACAAAAATTGGATTCATCGGGCTTGGGCTGATGGGGAACGCTATGGTGTCCCGATTGCTCGACAAGGGCTATGATTTGACAGTCCTCGCCAACCGCAGCCGCGCAAATGTAGAGGCCGCCGTTGCGCGTGGCGCTACAGAAGTAACAACACCAAAGGCGCTCGCCGAAGCCAGTGACATCGTGATGCTGTGTGTGGACACATCGCAGAGTGTGGAAGCCCGGATGCGCGGGGTTGATGGTATCATCGCGGGGGTAAAGGCGGGAACAACTGTCATTGATTTCGGCACATCGCTTCCGGCTTCCACCCGTGTCTTGGCCGAGGAAGTCGCGAAAGCCGGAGGCGCTTATCTGGATGCTCCCCTCGGAAGAACGCCGCAACATGCATTCGATGGCTTGCTCAACATCATGTGCGCAGGGGACAAGACTGCGTTTGATCGCGTCGAGCCTGTATTGAAAGACTTGGGCGAAAACGTCTTTCACCTTGGGGCATCCGGCGCAGGGCATACCATCAAACTGTTGAACAACTTTTTCGGCATGACCGTGGCAAATGCGATGGCTGAAGTTATGGCAATTGCGGATCAGGCAGGCGTTGACCGCAAACAAGCGCATGAGGTTATGGCGGCGGGACCGCTCCACTCCATGATGATGGACCTTGTTGCCGCGTATGGCGTTGATGGAGACTCCTCGAAGCTTGCCTTCTCGATCGAGAACGCAGCGAAAGACCTCGGTTATTATCGCCAGATGGTCAGAGATGCCGGTGCGGAAAGCGTGATGGCAGTCCCCGCAGCCGAGGCGATGGCGGATGCGTCGAATACGATGGGCGACCGCATGGTTTCTGAAATGGTGGATTACTATACGAAACGGTTCGAGGCTTAGAGAACAGAAAAACCCGAGACTGTAGTTTGCTGGCACGCCTTGGTATGGATAACTTCTGGCCTTGCGTGATCCGGCTTCGGGCCTATTGTCGCGCGCCATGACCCAGATTAAATTTAAGCTTCACAAAACAGACGGCCTTGCGCGGCGGGGTACGCTTCATACCCCGCGCGGGGACATTCGCACGCCAGCTTTTATGCCGGTTGGAACCGCTGCGACGGTCAAAGCGATGTTGCCCGGTTCTGTCCGCGAGACTGGCGCGGATATTTTGCTCGGCAATACCTATCACTTGATGCTGCGCCCTTCGGCGGCGCGGATCGAACGGTTGGGCGGCCTCCACAAATTTATGAATTGGGACAAGCCGATCTTGACGGATTCGGGCGGATTTCAAGTGATGTCGCTCGCCGGTTTGCGAAAGCTGACAGAAGAGGGTGTCACATTCAGCTCGCACGTCGACGGCTCAAAACACATGCTGTCGCCGGAAACCTCGATGGAGATCCAGCGCCAGCTTGGGTCTGACATTGTGATGGCCTTTGACGAATGCACACCATATCCCTGCACCCGTGAAGAGGCGGAAACCTCAATGCGAATGTCGATGCGCTGGGCGCAGCGCTCTAGGGATGCTTTCGGCGACCGTCCGGGATATGCGCTTTTCGGTATTCAGCAAGGCGGGATACATGAAGACCTGCGCGCCGAAAGCGCCGAAGCGCTGCGCGGTATTGGTTTTGATGGTTATGCCGTTGGCGGGTTGGCGGTGGGCGAGGGGCCAGAGCTGATGTTCTCCACTCTTGATCATTGTGTTGGCCATTTACCGGATAATCGTCCGCGTTACCTGATGGGCGTGGGAAAGCCTGATGATTTACTCGGCGCTGTCGAGCGCGGCATAGATATGTTTGATTGCGTTCTTCCCTCGCGCTCGGGTCGGAATGGTCAAGTCTTTACCCCGCGCGGCCCGCTCAATATACGCAATGCCCGTCATGCCGATGACCCGCGCCCTTTGGATGAGCATTGCGATTGCCCGGCATGTTCCAGTTACAGTCGAGCCTATCTCCATCATGTCCACCGTGCGCAAGAGATCATCGCCTCTATGCTTCTGACATGGCATAATTTGCGGTATTATCAGCGCCTAATGCAGGGAATGCGCGACGCTATTGAGACCCGCCAATTCACTAAATTTGCATCTGATACCCGCGCGGCTTGGGCGCAGGGCGACATAGAGCCAATGTAATCTAAGATTTATAATTGGCGGGTGCGTGTTGCTTGAGGAATAGGGCCAGCGAAGTCGAGTGATATAATAAAAAAAGAACGCTGCGGCCCCCCGGCCACAGCGTTCTTGGATGAAAGAGCGCCCTCAGTCAGTACATACCCTCGTTAGACTGACTCTCTTCACTCCTGTGAAACGTGCCCCGATTTTTTATAATGTGTGTTGGACGCCCACCCAGAGTTTTCCAACACACATATTTTTGCGTTTCACACGTCAAAGCGCATTGCGCTTTTTATGCAGCCGTTCGCCTTCTTTTGTCGGGCAGCGCTTGTCGGGTGCGACTCTTGCGTTCGCTTGTCCCGCGCTTATTGCGGCTGCACCTCACGTTAGTGTGCCGATGCTTCCGCGCCCGCGCGAACTGGGCCAAACGAAGCAACAGCAGTTTTCGCATCGAAGATTGGCGTTTGATCGACAACGCATCCCGCTTGTTTCAGCAGAGCGTAACCGTGCCAACCTGACCAGATACCGGCAACAATGCGATCGACTTCTTCTGGCGAACGCGCTTCTTTAACAGTTGCGGATACGGCATCGTAGAGCGGACGCAAAGCTACCTTCAGGCCATCACGGACAACGCTTGGCATTGCTCCGTCATGCTCTTCCGTGCGGAAGGCAAGGTTGAATTCGCCTGATTTTTCTTCTGCGAAAGCGATGTAGGAACGACCCAGCAAAGCAACAAGTGATTCTGGGCTGCTTGCTGCCGCTGCTGCTGTTGTCATTTCTCCGGTCAACTCTTCAACAGCTTGAACCTGAAGGTAAGTGACAATATCGGCTTTGTTCTCGAAGTAGGTGTAGAGGCTCATTGCGCTCATGCCGACTTCTTTTGCGATACCGCGAATTGTTACCTTTTCAGCGCCGTGCTCGTCCATGATGCGGCGCGCTGCGACAGCAGCCTTCTCGCGAACAACTGATTTCTCTTCTTCTGTAAGTGGCTTACGTGGCATAGTTGGGTCCCCCGACCTGTTTTCTCTTTTGTCCCGAGCAGTCTGGGTGTCCCGACCCGTCCTGCAATGGATGTACTATGGGAGAAAAACTTGGGGATATTCTTAATGCGCACGACAAAATTCGATTTTATAATAGAAAAAATGTCGATTATTTAGAGTAAACGGAAATAAACTCTAATTTCTTTTTTAACGTTAACTGGTATTTACCATGCAAAAGGGCCAAAATCGGCCCTTTTGAGATTTTATCTGCGGAGGTTACTTCTTGTACAACGTCCAAAGTGTAGGCATCACGATCGCGGCAAGTGCGAGCTTTAATGCATCCCCGACAAGGAAAGGCGTCAAACCATTGGCAATGGTCCAGCTCCAACCTTGTGAATAGCTCTGTAAATTAAGCCATACGAGGCCGGGAACGTAAATCAAAACGCTCCCGATAAGCATTGCCAACGCCATTGATGGGATCGAACGGTCCCATCCTTTGCGCGCGAGCCAGCCCAAGACACCTGCTGCGAGAACAAATCCAACAAGATACCCGCCAGAACCGCCCATCATATACTCGAGGCCGTTCTTTTCTGCCGTGGATGACGTGAAAATGTCAAAACCCAGAGCACCAACCGCTAAATAAGCCAGCATTGTCGTGATGCCCAGTCCTGCGCCATAGGCCGCGCCAACCGTCAAAACGACAAAGGTTTGCATTGTAATAGGCACAGGCCACATCGGAATACGCACCTTTGCGGCAATCGCCATTGCGACGACACCAAGCGAAACCAGAATAGCGGCGCGCATCCAGCGGGCTGCATCTGTGTCTTTCGATGGCCAGAGAACTTGTGAGAGTGTTGGAGCGGTTGCGGCGCTTTGCATGAGCGTCCCTCTATATCATTGGCGAGCCTTACGGCACTTTCGCGCAAGATGTACTGGAGCGGTTCGATTTTGCAAGAGCGAGAATTAGGGTTCTGTTAACGTCTGTATTCGGATGTTGAGGTGTAATCCTTCTTGGGGCCGTTTACGGTCCAAGTGACGCGCCAACTGTCTGGCAAGTAAAAACTGTACGTCGCATAGTAAATATCCTGCCCGCAAAGATGCTCTGCTTGAGATTTAGAGTTTTTCACTTCGAAACTGTGGAATGGACTGCCGTCTCGGTACATAACGGAGACAGTAGAACCATCAAACGACCATATATAAGTGCGTGTTGCACGTAGGAGTGTTCCTCCTAATGTCAGCTCGCCACTTTCTGTATATATAAGAGAGCTTCCTTGAGGCTCAAAGGTCGCAATGCCTTTGAAGATGCCTTGTTGTCCGCTATGGCGGTCATCAATTGCTCGATTGATGTTCCAGTTTCCGCGCAGACTGTCATATAGGGGCATTTCCATGTTGGGGACTGTCTTGTCGTCCCGTCCGTCTGTCAATTCCCGGAGAGGCAATGACCGTCTCGTTAAAGAAAAGACTGCGCCGATTTCGAATGGCGGCTCAAACTGCCCTCGGATGGGGGGCGAGAGGGTTTTTTACGCCTTATCGCTATGCGGCGGGCGCAAAGCCCTCCACTGGCTATCCTGAGATAGAGGCCGTATTGAAAGCGCGAGAAAGCGCGATGACAGCGGTTCTGGATCAAATGAATGGCCTTGGTGAAGCCATGCAGCAGATCGGCGGTGATCCCGCGCCTGCGCCCCGGTGGGATCAGGGCTGGTTTGCGACATTGGACGCTGCGGCGGCTTATACGCTGGTCCGCAATACTCCGCCCCGTAAGATTATAGAGGTTGGTTCCGGTCATTCGACGCGATTCCTTGCACGCGCCATAAAAGATGCGGGGCAAGATGCTGAGCACATCTGTATCGACCCGCAACCACGCGCTGATTTGCTTGATTTGCCCGTTACTTGGCAAAAAGAGCTGCTGTCGGACGAGCATCTATCGCAGTTTGATACGCTGCAAAGCGGTGACATCGCGTTTTTCGACTCGAGCCACATTCTTTGGCCGGGTCTTGATGTGGATTTGATCTTCAACCGTATTTTGCCGCGCTTGAATGCGGGCGTTCTGGTCCATGTGCATGATATTTTTCTGCCCGATCCTTATCCAAAAAGTTGGGATTGGCGCGGTTATACTGAGCAAAACGGGTTGAGTGGTTGGTTTATGGGCGGTGCTTATGATGTTGTTTTCTCCAGCCATTACGCGGCAACCCGTTTAAATGCAGGGGAGCGCGTGAAATCTCTGCCCCGACATGTGGAGGCCATTGATTCCAGCTTTTGGATGGTGAAAAAGCCGTGACCATGCCAACCTTTATCCTTGTTGAACCCCAGATGGGCGAGAACATTGGCGCGGCGGCACGGGCGATGTGGAATTTTGGGTTAGACCGGATGCGTGTCGTCAATCCGCGTGATGGCTGGCCGAATGAGCGGGCCGAAGCGATGGCGGCCAGCGCTACGCATGTTCTTGAGACGGCCGATCTTTTTGGCACCACGCGCGAGGCTACCGCTGACCTTTCCGTTGTCTATGCGACCACGGCGCGGCCTCGCGATCTGACCAAGCGTGTCTTAACCCCTGAAGCCGCTGCGGCAGAGATGCGAACGCTCATCGCCGCCGGAGATAAAGTCGGCGTGCTGTTCGGGCGTGAACGCACAGGATTAGAGAACGAAGATATTGAGCGCGCCACGGCCATTATAACGGTTCCCGTAAATCCGGCCTTTGCCTCGCTGAATCTCGCTCAATGCGCGCTACTCATGGGGTATGAATGGTTGAAAGCAGCGGATCAAACTCCACCTGAACAGCTTGATCCCGGCAGATCAGGATTTGCCGAACGGGGCGATGTGGATCATCTCCTCGACTTCATGGAGAAAGAGCTCGAGGATTCAGGGTTCTTTTGGCCCGCAGATAAAAAAGCGTCGATGATCGTAACGCTCCGCAATCTGTATCACCGATTGCCGCTCACGGCTGCTGATCTGCGTATGGTATGGGGAGCAACGAAGTCACTTGCGGCAAAGCGGCGCTCCACGCGGCGATAGAGAGTGAGTGGGTTGCGAGCGACAGACGAGCACTCTATCTCAACCTTTGAAGATCATGCGAAGGGCTGAATATGGCTGAGAAGAAGACGCGCGCACTTTTTGAAGAAGCCGGAGCAGAGGCAGAAGAAACGCCGATTGCACCGGGCGCGGCGGCAAAAGAAAAATCAGCGAACCGGGCGCGCATCAAGCTGTGGCAAATCGTGTTGGCGGCTTTGGTTGTTCTGATGGTCGTTATTGGCGGCTTAACGCGCCTGACAGACTCAGGCCTTTCAATTACCGAATGGAATCTCGTGACAGGCGTTTTGCCGCCTTTGTCTGCGGAAGGTTGGGCATCAGAGTTCGCCAAATATCAGAAGATCCCGGAATTTGAACTGAACCAGCCCACGATAGATGAGTTCAAAACGATTTATTGGTGGGAATGGGGGCATCGCTTTTTAGGGCGGATTGTCGGCTTGGCCTTTATTGTCCCGTTCCTATGGTTTTTCATGCGCAAAGCCATCCCCGCTGGTTGGACAAAGCGTTTGTTCATCCCCGGTATTCTAATCGGTCTTCAAGGCGTCATCGGCTGGTGGATGGTGTCTTCCGGTTTGGCCGGTTCGGATCGCGTAGATGTTGCGCCGTATCGACTGGCAATACATTTAGGACTGGCTTTCGTTATCTTTTGTCTGCTGGTCTGGAATATCTTCTGCCTTGGCGAAGAAGAGCATGACTTGCTGGCCGCACGGCGCCGGCGCTTTAAGCCGCAGCTTGGTTTTGGCGGATTAACCGTCGCGTTGATTTTCGTTCAAGTCCTTTGCGGGGCGATGGTCGCAGGACTGGATGCGGGACGAGGCTATACGGATTGGCCTTTAATGCAGGGGCAATTCTTTCCTCCGAATGATACGCCCGAAGCTGTTTGGCAGTTTATTCACCGAATGCTGGCCTACACAGTGGTTGTGGTTGTCGGGGTGTTTTGGTGGAAAACGCGCGCTTCGGGCCATAAAGAGCTGAAGTTCTGGGGACTGATTGCGGGTCTTTGGACGCTTGCTCAAGTTTTCTGGGGCATCGTTACCCTAATGGGCGGCGCACAGCCTCATCATGCAATTGTGCATCAGCTTGGCGCGTTGGTTTTGCTATGGGTTATGTTGCGGACAATGTTCGTGGCTGCTTATCCAAATGAACAAAAGATCGAGCGTGCATGAATCAGCCTGTTCTAACGATTGGCGAATTGGAGGCCTTCCTCGCGCGGGAGTTCCCTCAGGTTGCGCCTGATGTGACAATCGAGGCGTTGGGTTCAATGACGGCCACGATGCGGCTGCGCCGGGATGAAAAACATCTTCGCCCTGGTGGAACCATGTCCGGCCCGTCTATGGCTTTGTTGGCGGATGTCACTGCTTATGTCGCACTGCTTGGAATGGTTGGCGAAAAGGCTTTGGCGGTTACGACAAACCTGTCTCTTAACTTTATGCGAAAGCCTGCGGATGTCGATCTGCTCTGCGATGGTCGCCTGCTTAAACTGGGTAAGCGCCTCGCGGTTGGCGACGCCGTTCTTTATAGCAAGGGCGGAAGCCCCAGCAAGCCGGTTGCCCACGCGACCTTTACCTATGCATTGCCTTGAGGAAACCATATGAACCCGCTGCTTGAAGACTGGACTACACCCTTCGCAATGCCTCCGTTTGATCGGATCGAAGAAGCCCATTTCAAAACGGCTTTCGAGACAGCATTGAAAGAGTGGAAGGCAGAAGTCGAAGCTGTTGCCATAGATACGGCCCCGCCAAGTTTCGCAAACACTGTTGAAGCATTGGAGCGCTCAGGCGAGGCGCTGGATAAAGTCGCAAGCGTGTTCTTTAATCTCTCCAGTTCTTGCTCAACAGAAGGTCTTCAGGCGATTGAAGAAGAAATCGCGCCTCAACTGGCCAAAAGCCACGCGGAGATATTCATGGATACGCGGCTTTTTGCGCGTGTCGATGCGGTGGGCGATGATGGACTGACGGATGAACAGGCCCGTGTCCTGAAACTCTATAAAGAAAGTTTCGTTCGTGCCGGTGCGCGATTGGACGAAGCTGGCCGCAAGCGTATGAGCGAAGTCATGCAACGCTTGGCATCTCTTGGCGCGCAATTTTCCAAGAACTTGCTGGCAGATGAAAAAGCCTTCGAATTGGTGCTAGAGACGGAAGCCGATCTCGAAGGGCTTTCGGCTGCTGAGATTTCCGCAATGGCACGGGCGGCAGAAGATCGCGGCCATCCCGGTAAATGGGTAGTGACGGCATCGCGCTCGGCGGTGGAACCTTTCCTTCAATCCTCTAAGCGCCGTGATCTGCGAGAGGCGGTATGGCGCGGATTTGTCGGACGCGGGGCAGACCGTCCTGAAACCGCCACCAAAGACATTGCCGCTGAAACCGTGCGGCTGAGAGATGAACGCGCGAAGCTGCTCGGCTTTGACAATTTCGCCTCGTTCAAGCTCGAAAACCAAATGGCCAAAACACCCGAGGCGGTGCGCGGGCTATTAGAGCGTGTTTGGATCCCGGCAAAGGCGGCGGCGGAAGCCGACCGCGCCCGACTGCAAGAACTCATTGTGGAAGAGGGCGGGAACTTTGAGGTTCAACCGTGGGATTGGGCTTATTACGCAGAGATTTTGCGCCAGCGCGACCATGACCTCGACGATGCGGAACTCAAACCATACATGCAGCTTGAGAATATCATTGCGGCGTCTTTCGATACAGCATCGCGTTTATTCGGGTTGTCATTTGCCGAGCGCGATGACACCCCGCGTCACCACCCGGACGTTCGCGTCTGGGAAGTCATGCGCGGCGATAAGCATGTTGGCATCTTCATGGGCGATTATTTCGCGCGGCCTTCGAAAAGGTCCGGCGCTTGGATGAGCACTTTCCGAGATCAACAAGCAATGGACGGCGAAATCCGGCCCATCGTGATCAACACGTGTAACTTTGTGCAAGCCAAAGAGGGCGAGCCGGTTTTGCTGACCTTTGAGGGCGCGCGGACTTTGTTCCACGAATTCGGTCATGCTCTCCATGGATTGATGTCTGATGTGACATACCCGAGAATTTCCGGCACGTCGGTTGCCAGAGATTTCGTCGAATTGCCCTCGCAGCTTTATGAACACTGGCTCATGTGCCCCGAAGTGCTGGGCCGTTACGCTCTCCATGCCGAGACAAACGAGCCAATGCCGCAAGAATTGCTGGACCGCGTGATTGCAGCACAGAATTTCAACATGGGCGCGGCAACGGTCGAATACCTCTCCAGTGCGCTGGTTGATATTGCGATGCACACGACGGACGTTGGTGAAGATTACGATCCTCAGGCGCTCGAAGCATCTGTTCTCGAAGAAATCGGAATGCCTGCCGGTCTAGGAATGCGCCATCGCAGCGCGCAATTCGGGCATGTTTTTGCCGGTGACGGATATTCATCCGGGTATTACAGCTATATGTGGTCAGAGGTTATGGACGCCGATGCGTTCGGAGCCTTCGAAGACGCGGGCGATATATTCGATGCGAGCACCGCCGAACGCCTATCCACAGCAATCTATTCTGCGGGCGGACGGCAAGACCCCGAACTCGCTTATCTCGCGTTCCGGGGCCGCGCACCCGAGGTCGAAGCATTGCTTAAACGGAGAGGCTTGTTCGACGCCGCATAAGGGCAAGCCTAAAACAACGACTGTTAAGAAGCGGCTTCGTCCGCTTCTTATTCTTCCTGACCGGGCAAACGAACGTTTGGGCTGACATAGGCCGCCGCTGCGCTGGAATCTCTTAAAACACCGCCCGTGTCGAATACGGGACCGCCGAGCAGATAGTCTGACCCAAGGCCAATTCCGGCAACAACAATAGCAGCGGCAAAAAAGGTTTTCATTTCTTTATCTCCTGCGCGGGCGCTTCACCCGTCACGTCTTTCAAATAAGCTATCAGATCGGCACGGTCTTCGTCGCGCACAATCCTCTGCATCGGCATTTTCGATCCGGGTGTGTAGTGCTCCGGACCAAGATCGAAGAGTTTATCCAGTGTCTCATCAGACCAAACCAGATCGGCTCCGGTGAGAGCATCCGAGTAGGTATATCCCGGCAGAGTGCCCGCCCGCCGTCCGAATACACCCATTAAAGACGGTCCAGCACGCCGCCCTCCATCCTCGGTAAGTGTATGACATATCGAGCATTTTCGAGTGAATTGTCTCTCACCATTTGTCATTGTTGCGGGATCGCGGAGAAAATCGCGCGGCGCTGCATCGCTTTCGGCCACAGATTTCGCCGTTGCAATCGGCCAAATATCCGCATGGTCTTGTATCGTGCCAGCAATAACCCGCTCATTCCCATCAAATGCCAGCGCCCAAACCGGTCCGCGCGCCGTGGCGCGAAAATCCCGAATTGTCCGCCATTCATCGGTCGCGACGACATGGATGTATCCTTCCCCGTCGCCAATGCCCATCAAAGTCCCGTCGCTACTGAGCGTCAAGGCAAGCACAGGTTGGCGACCCGAAGTCACATCCGCGATTTCTTTTCCGCTCTCCAGATCAAGAATACGGACCCCGCCATCAAGAGCACCATAGGCAAGCCAGCCAGCGGCTTCGTTGATCACGAGGCGATTGATGCCAAAGCCGTGCTTTACCTCGATGCGCTTGATCGATTTTTCGGCGACATCCCAGAGCCGGACCGTCCCGTCTGAACTTGCCGAGTAGAGCTGCTGGCCATCCTTGGCAAAGCGTACCGCCTGAACCGGCGCGCGATGCCCTTTCAGCATCGCAATCGACTCTCCGGTCTCGGCATCCCAAAGCCCGACTGCACCATCCCAGCCTGCTGTCGCGGCCAGCTTCCCATCAGGGGTCGCGGCAAGGTCGAGGATCTTGCCTTGATGCCCTTCGAGTGTCGCGATGCCATTGCCGGTGGCCGCATCCCACAAGATCGCCGTATAATCGTCTCCCGCTGACAAGGCGCGGTTTTCGCCCGGCAAAAAGAGGACACTGTTTGCCGCTGCCTCATGGCCTTCGAGCCATATGGGTTCTTTGGTCTCGTCTTGCAACGACCAAAGGCCAACTGAGTTGTCAAAACTTGCCGTCATCACATGCTTGCCGTCCGCAGACACGGCGACACCCTTTACGGGGCCGCCATGTCCATCAAGGCGGGCATATTCGCTATCGGCGACGGCGGGCGTTGCCGATAGCATAATGGCGGCGAGTAAACTCCGCATGATTACTCAGCGGGGTTTGCGACATAAATTGGCTCTTCGTCGCGACTATCCGCATTGACCAGATTGCCTTTATCATCGAGTTGATTAACCCAAAGATTATGGTGTTCCTTGGCCCAGTTGAGATCAACCTTGCCCGACCCCATGGCCGCGAACGCGCCCTGCATTCCGACCGACCCGATATAGATATGCGCGATGATGATCGTCGTCAGAACAATGCTCATAATGACATGCCACGTTTGAGCATATTGCTGTTCTTGCAGCGGTGTTGTCTCAACCGCCAGGTTCTGAGGGTATCCCACGGCCGCCGTGAGTGTGTTGAGCTTTTCGAAAGTCGGTGCGAACAGCGTGAGTTCATAGGGTGAGAGCAACATCAATCCTGATGCCGAGATTGATCCGCCCATCAGGATCACAGACCAAAAGATCAGCTTTTGACCGCCATTGAACTTTTTCGCCGGAGCATGTGCGCCTTTGGTGAACAAGCCTCCGCCTTTTGCGAACCACTTCACGTCTGTCCAAGTCGGGATATTGCGGAAGAACCAGAGAATAAAGATCAGAACCAGCGCTATCATAAAGGCCCATGACAGGTTGTTATGGGCCCACTTGCCCGCCACAATGATACTCGCGAAGGCTTCTTTGCCGTAATTTGGATCAACCGTGCCGGCTTGGTGTGTGAAGGTCGCGTTTGCCCAGTCAATGATTGGTACGAGAATATCCCGGCCCGCCAGCAAGCCGAACCCGGTTACGGCAAGGATAATAAAACTTATAGCCAGCATCCAATGGGCAAACCGCTCGATAAAGCCAAAACGTTTGATGCGGACACCGGCCCGTCCGCTCTCAATTTGAATGCGTCCGCGCAACAGATAGAATGCCAGCAAGAACAAGAGCATTCCGCCAAAAGCATAACCTGTATATTTAACCAGTGGTCCTTTACGGGTGGCGAGCCATGCTTCGCCTTCGCTTTGTACCAGGGTGGTGGCCAGCGGGTCACGGCTGCTTGACGTTACAACGTCCTGTCCCTGACGCAGCGCCCGCCACAGCGACGAATCAGATGCACCGCCCCTTGTGCCGAGTGCGCCGGGAGCATTTTCCGGGTTAGGGAGCGGTCCTGCTTCTCCCTGATCGAGCGGAACGACCTCGCCGCGCTGACGCGCGAGAATATCTTCCAGCGTTTGTGCGCCGCCGGTGGCTTCGCGGTTGCTCGCAGGCGCTTCATTATCCTGTGCGAGAGTAGGAACAGCCAAGCTGCCAACCATGGCAACAAGCAGTAGAGCGCAAAACTTTTTCAGAAGAATCTTCATCGCGGCATCCCTTATTCGCTTTCGAGCGCCGGGAGCGACGGTCCGAAAGCCGATCTTATGTGCTTTCAGAGATAGTAGCGGGTGAAGCGCGAACGCTCCACCCAATATTTGTCAGACGTTTAAGCGCCTTTTTGTCCGTAAGCAGTACCCCAGCCCCAAGCACCGGAACCAAAACCGCGTGCTACGACACGTTCGCGATAAATCGCGCTCACATCGTCGCCGTCACCGGCAAGCAGCGCTTTGGTTGAGCACATTTCGGCGCAGATTGGCAGTTTGCCTTCCGCAATACGGTTGCGACCGTATTTCTGGAATTCCACTTCCGAATGGGTTTCTTCCGGTCCGCCGGCGCAGAAGGTACATTTGTCCATCTTGCCACGGGAGCCGAAATTGCCGGCTTGCGGAAATTGCGGCGCGCCAAACGGACACGCATAGAAACAATAACCACAACCGATGCACAGGTCTTTCGAGTGAAGGACCACACCCTCTTCGGATTGATAAAAACAATCCACGGGGCAGACCGCCGCGCAAGGCGCGTCGGAACAATGCATACAAGCGACTGAGACTGAGCGTTCGCCGGGTCTACCGTCATTAATGGTAACGACGCGGCGACGGTTGATGCCCCAAGGGACTTCATGCTCGTTCTTACACGCTGTGACACAGGCGTTGCATTCAATGCAGCGTTCGGCATCACAGAGGAACTTCATTCTAGCCATTGTTTAGCTCCCCTCACACTTTCTCGATTTTGCAGAGAGTACATTTCGACTCCTGCATTTGCGTCACCGAGTCATACCCATAGGTTTGCGCGGTGTTCGAGCTTTCGCCCAAGACATACGGGTCAGCCCCTTTCGGGTATTTGTGACGTCTGTCTTCACCTTCGAGGTGTCCACCGAAGTGGAATGGCATAAAGGCAACGCCAGCGCCAACGCGCTCGGTAACCATAGCCATCACTTTGACTTTAGCTCCCTCAGCGCCTTCGACCCAGACTTGCTCGCCGTCACGGATACCAAGATCATTGGCATCGCGTGGGTTGATTTCGACAAACATGTCTTGTTGCAGTTCCGCAAGCCACGGGTTTGAGCGGCTTTCATCTCCGCCGCCTTCATACTCGACCAAACGACCCGAGGTTAGGATCATCGGGTAATCACCAGAGAAATCCTTGTCCTGAATCGACTTGTACAAAGTTGGCAGGCGGTAAGCCTTCCGGTCTTCGTAAGTCGGATAATCGGCTACGAGGTCGCGGCGGCTAGTATACAGTGGCTCGCGGTGAAGCGGTACTGGGTCCGGGAAGTTCCAAACAACCGTACGGGCTTTTGCGTTCCCGAAAGGAGCACAGCCATGCTTGATTGCGACGCGCTGGATGCCGCCTGAAAGGTCAGTTTTCCAGTTCGTTTTGTCTCCGGCGACCTTTTCGATCATTCCGCGTTCATAATCGGTGAGATCACCGTCCCAGCCAAGCTCTTTGAGCATCGCCATCGTGAACTCAGGATAACCGTCTTTGATCTCCGACCCGACCGAGGCTACGCCTTCAGCCAACAGGTTCTCACCATCCCGTTCAACGCCGAAGCGCGCGCGGAAGGTCAGACCGCCTTCACCGACAGGGCGTGACATGTCATAGAGGTTCGGCGTTCCGGGGTGACCCATTTCGCCCGTACCCCATGATGGCCAAGGCATACCGTAGAATTCGCCGTCATTCTCGCCGCCAACCGCTTGCAGCGATGTGCGATCAAATGTGTGCTGATTCCGCATGTGGGACTTGATCCGATCAGGGTCCCAGCCGGTATAGCCGATGGTCCACATACCCTGATTGAACTCGCGGGTTGTTTCTTCGACATTAGGGATACCATCGTCATCGCGGCGGATGTTGCGGAAGAAGCGGTCGGCAAAGCCGAACTTATCAGCAAACAAAGCGATGATTTCATGGTCGGTTTTTGCTTCAAACAGCGGATCGAATACTTTTTCACGCCACTGAACCGAACGGTTCGAAGCCGTTACAGAGCCTTCAGTTTCAAATTGGGTTGCTGCCGGCAACAGATACGCGCCATCTTCGCGGTCATGAAGGATCGCAGAGACGGTTGGATAAGGATCAATCACAACAAGGAGTTCAAGTTTCTCCATCGCTGTTTTCATCTCGGTCATGCGCGTTTGTGAGTTTGGCGCGTGGCCCCAGAAGACCATGGCCTTCACGTTATCCGGTTGATCGATATTGTCCTTGTCTTCAAGAACACCGTCAATCCAACGGGAGACAGGCATTCCTTTGCCTTCCATCAGCTCTTTCGAACCGAATTGGGAGAGCAGGAACTCATACTCATCATCCCAAGATGCTTTGTCGGCATCTTTGCCAGCCCAAACGCGCGCCCAGTGTTTCCACGAGCCGGTTTTCAGGCCGTAATAGCCGGGCAGGGTGTGCGAGAGAACGCCAAGGTCCGTAGCGCCTTGCACGTTATCATGGCCACGGAAGATGTTCGTTCCGCCACCTGCTGTACCCATATTGCCTAGGGCAAGCTGGAGAACACAGTAAGCGCGGGTGTTGTTGTTGCCATTCGTGTGCTGTGTGCCGCCCATGCACCAGATCACCGTACCAGGACGGTTATTAGCCATCGTGCGCGCTACACGTTTCATCTGAGAGCCGGGAACGCCAGTGACACGCTCGACTTCTTCAGGAGTCCACTTCGCAACTTCTTCTTTAATCTGGTCCATGCCCCAGACACGGGTGCGGATGAACTCTTTGTCCTCCCAACCGTTCTCGAACACATGCCAGAGAATACCCCATATCAGCGCAACGTCCGAACCCGGACGGAAGCGGACATATTCGTCAGCATGAGCTGCGGTCCGTGTAAAGCGCGGGTCACAAACGATCAGCGGAGCATTGTTTTGCTCTTTTGCGCGCAAAACGTGCAGCAGCGAAACCGGGTGTGCTTCTGCAGGGTTACCACCGATGATGAAGATAGCTCTTGATCTGTGGATGTCGTTGTAACTGTTGGTCATGGCGCCGTAGCCCCATGTGTTCGCTACGCCAGCCACGGTTGTCGAGTGACAGATGCGGGCTTGGTGGTCGACGTTGTTCGTGCCCCAGTAGGCAGCAAACTTACGGAACAAATATGCCTGTTCGTTGGAGTGCTTCGCAGAACCGAGCCAGTAAACACCATCAGGGCCGGCTGGTCCGTTGCGGATTTCCATCATCTTGTCGCCGATCTCGTTGATCGCCGTATCCCAAGAGACTTTTTCCCACTTACCACCCGTCAGGCGCATTGGATGCTTCAGGCGTCGCTCACCATGAGCGTGCTCGCGAACTGAAGCGCCTTTAGCGCAGTGCGCGCCAAGATTAAACGGGCTATCCCAACCGGGTTCCTGCCCAACCCAAACGCCGTTATCAACTTCGGCGAGGACTGTACAACCCACTGAACAGTGAGTGCAGACAGACTTTTTGATCTCAACATTTCCGTTCGAGCTGGTCGCGGCGGCAGCTTTCGTTACTGAGCCTGCGGATGCACCAACGGCAGCCAAACCGCCAATGGCGAGGCCGGAATTTTTAAGAAATGAACGGCGATCAACGGTTTCTTCCGCGATCTTCGCCAGGATCGAGCTTCCACGGGAGCGTCTCGCAACCCCGACGGATTTTTTCCTGAGCATGGTTTCCTCCTAATTGGCCGAACTGGCCGTCGCTTAGTCGGGAAAGGGCAAACGCAACCGATCCCGCCTTCGAGACGGATCAGAAGCGGCAGCTATCCAGATATGCTTTGACGTGTGCTGTCTCCGAGTATCCAAGTTCGGTTTTGACCTCTGCGGCCATTGCCTTGCTCGAACCCGCGACTGCTGCTGCTGCGAGAGCGGGCGCGCCCACCGTTGCTAGCTTTAGAAAGTCGCGACGACCGGAAACGTCGTCTTTGGATCTTGCCACGAGTCTATCCTCTCTTTCAGTGCGCCCCGTCGGGCGGAAACAAAAACACCGGGCTGCGTCCAACCCAATGTTAATTAGGTCATTCGAAACGCTTCTTTTTCGATCTCGATAAAGCGCGCACCGACTGTTCCGACCGGAGCATAGAGCAGTGAGTGTTCCGCTCTCTCTAGGTCTGAGAAAAAATGCCCCGCCCATGGTGAAATATGCGTTGCGAAGAAGTCTTTTTGTGTCGTCAGTTCTGCGGGCGGTCCAAACTTGCCCAATATCAATCCGGCCATCATTTCGCAGAGTGAGCCGATGTTATCTTCCGGTTCATAGACCGTTGGCGCACGCGCAATTTGAAGCCGCGCCATATCGTTGCGCAGCTTGGCGAGTGGTTTTTCGTTAAGAAAACCGGTCATGTAATAGCTTGCGTAGGGCAGCAGCTCGCCGCGCCCCAATCCAACAAACAAATCATGGAATTCACGCGCGGCTTTTTCCGCGCCAGTCGATTTGGCGATTTTTGAAAGCGCCAAAATCGCTTCGCCCATCGGCGTAGCGTCCCCTGAGAGGGCGGCGAGTTTTGTCAGCAAATCTTTTGACGGAGAATCGCGCAAAACCGCGCCTAACAGATCATATACCTGTGCGCGCATAATATCTTCATGCGCAATCTCATCGCGCACTATTGTACCGGCATCACCCATCGAGGGCGTTTCCTTCCCTTGCGGCCTTTATAGACCAATGTCCGCGTTATTGTCGCTGACGTTGTAATGAGCGTGGCAAATTCGGGATAGGCTGTAAAGTGGAATGATTCCTATGGGCATAGAATGTGATTAAACCTAGACGCGAAAATTGAGGCGCAAATGAACAGCAGTCTCTTAATATGTCTCTCTCATGCACATTTTGACGCATCTTCCCGAGAATCACACAAGAAATCTGAGCGATTACGTTCGGTCAGGATTGTTTGAGGAAACTATAGACTACTAACTCGACGAATGTTGGTATTAGGAATTGTCATATCGTACGAACATTGATCAGGATTTTGTAAGGCTTAAAACGATGGCTCACGAACGCATTCGGAAATTCAATACGAAAGATACCTATCCGGAACAAAGCCTTGATAACGATCTTTGTCAGGCAGTTGTGACAAAGGGAGGCAAGACGGTTTATCTGCGTGGTCAATGCCCTCAAAATCTTGATGACGCAAAGAACATCGACAGTCATGATCCTGTGGAACAAACCCACAAAGTCATGCAAAATATCCGTCAGTTGATCGAAGAAGCCGGCGGGTCAATGGAGCATCTTGTTAAGATCGTCGTTTACATTACCGATGTGCGTCACCGCGAGGCAATTTACCGAACTTTAGGCGAATATATTAAAGGCGTTCATCCCGTTTCGACCGGGCTGGTTGTACAAGCGCTTGCCCGGCCTGAATGGCTTGTAGAGATTGATGGCACTGCCGTCATACCAGATTGAATTTAGTCGCACCGAATGCTTGACACTTCACGCCGCCTCCGCCACCTGTTCCCAGACAACAGCTGAGTGTCACGCGGGCGTAGTCCAACGGTAGAGACAGAGGACTTAAAATCCTTCCAGTGTGGGTTCGAATCCCACCGCCCGCACCAGACCTGACATTAGTTTCTATCCTGCTATTTCTTTATGAAGTGCGATGGGGATTACCATCCTGCGCCGTTACCTTGAAGCCGTTTGTATTCTTTATCGCGGTAAACATGCCTCAAGAGCAGCGGGGATTTCCGAGAAATGATCGACAATTGCATCCGGTTTTAGGCGCGCGACTGGAATATGCGAATAACCAAAGCTCGTCAAAATACACGGGATTTCCGCAGCGCGTGCTGTTTTGATGTCGGTGTCAGTATCCCCGATCATAACCGCTCGCGACGCATTGCCGCCGATTCGTGATATTGTTTGGAACAAATGCTCAGGGTCCGGTTTACGAACCGACAAACTATCTGCTCCGAGCAAAACACCGAACCTGTCCAGCACGCCGAGTGCCTTCATCAATTCTAGCGCAAGACCTTCCGGTTTGTTGGTGCAAATACCCAGCAACCAGCCGTCCTCAGCCAACGTATCGAGAACAGCGATAGCGCCTTCATACAGGTGGCTTTCGTCAGCGATACGAACGGCGTACCTCTCTAGGAAAGGCTGAAATAAAGCATCGACCCGCGCTTCGTCATAGGCTTCACCTGCGTTGTCAAAAGCTGCCCTTATCAGCGCTTTTGCACCAAAACCGGCGGTTTTCTCTGCGATACTAACGGCTATGGGAGGCAAGCCTTCTTCTGCCATCAAATCATTGGCCGCACCCACAAGATCAGGCGCGGTATGCGCGAGTGTTCCATCGAGGTCGAAAATTGCGCTGCGGGTCATGCTTCGCCTTGTTTCTCTGTTTCGGCGTCTTGTTCACGTTTCTCCGTCTTCCGACGTTCTGCATCTTCGGAAGATGCCTTCTCAGGAGCGAAACTGAGCAGAATATCCCCCGGCTTCCCCTTTGGCCGTGCTGCAATCGTGGAAAAGGTCAGCGATCCATCGGGGCGAATATCTGTTAACAATTCTGCGCCCTCGGCACGGGTTTCCAGATAATCCTCGAAAGTAAATTCAGTGCTGAGTTTTGTTCGGGTGAAAACCCATCCTTCTCGGATACGGCGTTCAAGTTTGAAATAGCTGGCCCCTGATTGGAACAACATACGCCCTCCGATTGTTGGGGGCAGGGCGCGTGGATCGTCTCCGCCATCATCTGTGCGGCCAAGCTGAAATACATTATTGCGTCCGAACTCAGGGCCAAAATCGGTACAGATCAGGGCATTATATGCGTCGTTTTCCGTGGCTGCTACGATATAACCAAACCCTTCCAGGTCGACATAATGCTCTGCGGCTTCGGACAATATCTCTCCATAATAGGTTGGTGTTTCCTGCAAACGAAACGGTTTGAGACGCCGCCAGCTCCGATCAGCGACCAGGACCGGAATTTCCAGATCTTTAAGAGCTTTCGCAAGATCCGCCGCCCAGCGTGATGCGCCGACGATCAGAACACCTGGACGTTCAGAGGAAACCAGCCCCAGCTTTTCAGCGACCTTGGTAACCGTAAATCCGTGAATGACGACGGTTGTTGCGACCAGTGCGAACGCAAGAGGCGCAAGCGAGCCTGCATCTTCAAATCCGAGCGCTTCGAGCTTTGTTGCGAAAAAACCGGAAACGGCAACAGCCACAACGCCGCGCGGCGCAATCCATGCAATCAACGTGCGTTCATTATTTTTCAGTGATGATCCGAGCAAACTAAGCCAAATTGCTATAGGCCGGGCAATGAGCATAATCACGGCAACAAACGCAGCTGCGCGCCAGTCAAGTTTGGCAACCACAGACGCATCGAGGGTTGCAGCGAGAATGACAAAAACTCCCGAAACGAGAAGAACTGTGACATGCTCTTTAAACCGCAATAACTCGTTGAAGCTCGGCAAGGAAGAATTTCCGAGAACGATACCCATGATCGTCACGGTCAATAGGCCGCTCTCATCTAAAAATTGGTTCGGTGCAGCAAATGCTGCGATGACGCTGACAAACAGCACCGGCACTTTCATATATTCGGGAATTAACCCACGCCGGAAAAGAATTGCCAATCCCCGGCCAGCGAAAAGACCAAGCAGACTTGCGCCGAGGATTCCGATGACTAGATGACCGGCTGCGTCACTTAAATCACCCATCTTGATGGTTGTGGCTGCGATTTCGTAAGCGAGAACAGCAAACAAAGCCCCAACAGAGTCGTTGACGATGGCTTCCCAGCGCAAAACCGAAGCAGGGCGCTGCGCGAGATGGGCTTGCCTTAGCAGGGGCATAACGACAGTTGGTCCGGTCACCACAAGAATACCGCCGAATACGGCGGCCACCGGCCATGACAATCCTGCGACATAATGCGCTGCGAGCGTTCCGGTCGCCCATCCAAGCGGCGCGCCAAGGAAGACAAGACGCTTCACTGCACCGCCTGCGTCGCTCAACCCTTTAAAGTTCAGTGTCAGCCCACCTTCAAACAGAATCAGTGCAACAGCCACCGAAACCATAGGTCCGAGCGCATCACCGAAATCATGAACGGGATCAATCAGATGAAAGACTGGGCCGGCAAGCACGCCAGCAACCAGCATCAAGACAATCGCTGGCAGCCTTAAACGCCAAGCGAGCCATTGAGAACCGACGCCGATAACGCCAATAAGTGCAAAAGTCACCACCAATGAGTGCATAATCAGACGCTCTCCCTGTCACGCCGTTACCATCGTCATCTGTTCGTTTACGGTCAATCGTCAGGTAATGCGAATCCGGCTTCACACGTCGTGAAAATGAGGCCAATAAAGCGCATGGCAATCCTACTCGGTATCGACACAGGCGGCACATATACAGACGCGGTTCTCTATGATGAAGAGGCCGTGGGTGATCGCGTGATCGCGAGCGCAAAAGCGCTGACAACTAAGCAAGACCTCGCAATCGGTATCGGAGGCGCGGTTTCTGCGGTGTTTGAGACATCAGGAATTTCTGGCGCGCAGGTATCGCTTGCCTCGGTTTCCACGACTCTGGCGACAAATGCGCTGGTCGAAGGACAAGGCAGGCGGGTGTGTCTTGTCTTTCTTGGCTTCGATGAAGCGGACGCAAAGCGCGCGGGTCTTGATGAAGCACTTGGCGGTGATCCGGTTATTCTCGCTCCTGGCGGGTATAAAGCGACCGGCGAACAACGTGCGGTGCTCGATCTTGAAGCACTCAAACCGCGCATTGATGAGGTTGCCACAGAAATTGACGCTTTCGCTGTGGTCGCGATTTTCGGGGGGCGAAACCCGGCGCATGAAATTGCTGTGCGGGATGTGATCCGCGAGCGTACGGATAAGCCGGTTACATGCGGGCATGAGTTGTCGAACGCTCTGCATGGCCCCCGAAACGCTGTGACTTCCGTGTTGAATGCGCGTCTTATCGGGATGATCTCTGATTTGATTGCGGCAACCGAGACGACGTTATCGGCGAAAGGCATCATTGCCCCGCTAATGCTTGTGCGCGGGGATGGGTCACTTGTGTCGGCTGAATTCGCAAAGCTCCGACCGATTGAGACGATCCTCTCCGGTCCAGCGGCTTCCCTGATCGGTGCGGCTGAGTTGACCGGAGAGACAGACGCGCTGATTTCGGATATTGGCGGGACCACAACAGATATCGCAGTCCTTCGCGGTAGTCGTCCTGCGCTCAGTGCAGAAGGGGCGCGCGTTGGCGGTCATCGCACGATGGTTGATGCGGTGGAAATGTTTACCCATGGGCTAGGGGGCGATAGCCAAGTCCGGGTTGACGAACAAGCCTTTGAAGGCGGCTTAATCTTAGGACCGCGCCGTGTGATCCCTGTCAGCCTTTTGGCGACGGAACACAGCGCGATGGTCCATGAGGCGTTGGATCGACAAATACGCGCCACGATCATCGGCGAGTTGGACGGAAAGTTCATCATTCCCGTAGATGGCCCAACCGCTGGACTCGGAAAAGCGGAGCGCGAAATTCTTGAGGATCTCGGACAACAACCCGCTCCAGCGGACGAGATCATCACGGGGCGGGTGCGCCTGAATGCAATGGAGCGCTTGATCGCAAAGGGGTTGATCCGGCAATCCGGCCTCACCCCAAGTGATGCCTCGCATGTTCTGGGGTTGCACAAGGCTTGGGATGAACAAGCGGCTGAAAAGTCGGCGACTTTATTTGCCCGAAAGCGTAACCGCAAAGGCCAGTTGATTGCGGCGGATGCGCAGGAAATTTCGCAAGCCGTTATCGACAAACTAACGCGCCGCTCGGCAGAGGTGCTTCTTGAGGCCGCATTGATCAAAGACGGTATTGCGCCCGATGCATCGCCTTTGATTACTGCGGCTTTGGACGGTCATAAGGGTAATGCGCGGATTAATATTGGCGTAGACCTTCCGGTCATCGGCTTAGGGGCGTCCGCCTCGACTTATTATCCCTCGATTGCAAAAGTGCTTGGTGCTCCGTCGATTGTGCCGAAACATGCTGAGGTGGCGAATGCCGTGGGAGCGGTTGCAGGACGTATCCGTATCGAGAGAACGCTCATCATTACACAGCCCCATGCGGATGCGTATCGGGTCCATACCGTCGATGATCCGCCGGATTTCCGCGATCTGAACGCCGCGAAGGAATTCGCTTTTCAGACGCTTCGCGAAGCAGTCATCGCAGAGGCGGTTGCGGCAGGAGCGGATGAAATAGAAAGCCGCGTGGATTATGCCGAGAAAGCCCCTGATATCGGCGGGCAGACTCTCTTTGTTGAGGGCGTCGTGACGGCACAGGCAACAGGCCGCCCGAAATTTTCTTCGTAAATAATGCAGTCACGCGGCGGGGTGGTTTCTTTCTCTGAGGATGCCGTGCTTCGGTGCGAACAGAAACGCCAAAATAAAAAGCGACATCATCACGACAACAATCGTTGGTGCGGGCGCTGCATCAATGTGAAAGCTCAACAGCACACCGACGACCGACGACGCTACGCCGACACCAATAGAAACCATCAACATTCGATCGAACCGGTCTGTCAGCAGATGGGCAATGGCGCCCGGTGCAATGACCAGCGCAATGGAAAGAATAAGGCCCACCGCCTGTAATGCGCTGACAATCACCAGAGACAAAATCGTCAGCAAGCCATAATGTAGCCAATCCACCTTTAACCCTACAGCGCGTCCATGTTGAGGATCGAAGGTGAAGACCAGAAAATCACGCCGCTTTGCAACGATTATAACAAGCGACACACAGGCGATGATCCCGGTCTGCAAAACATCGGACCAAGTGACGCCGAGCATATCGCCAAAGAGAATATGATCGAGATGAACTTCGGTTTCGATCTTAGTGTAAAGCACGACACCGAGGCCGAACATGCCGGAGAAAACCACGCCCATAACCGTGTCTTGTTTGATACGACTATTCTCGGTCAGGTATCCCGTTGTCACTGCGCAAAACATCCCCGCGAGAAATGCACCGATGGCGAGCGGCATTCCGATAAGATAGGCGATGACGACGCCGGGTAAGATTGCATGACTGATCGCGTCGCCCATTAACGCCCAACCTTTGAGGACCAAAAAGCAAGATAAAGCCCCTGCAACTGCCGCAATCAGCGATGAAATAAGCACGGCTTGTAAGAGTAATTCCCGACCTAACGGATCGCTTAAATAAAGCCCGAGACCGCTCATGATGCTGTCTCTATCGTTCGGCGGCGGGCCGCAAGGATTCCGTGCTTAGGCGCGAATATAAAGGCGAAGATGAATAAAGTGGTTTGCATCACGACGATAATGCCGCCCGTTGCTCCGTCGAGGAAGTAAGACAAATACGCGCCGACGAAACTTGTGATCGACCCGATAGCGACACTCAGCGCAATTAATCGCGGAAATCTGTCCGTCAGAAGATACGCTGTTGCACCGGGGGTCACGACAAGAGCGATGACGAGAAATGCGCCAACTGTCATCATTGCTGCGACTGTACAGGCGCTCAAGAGGGTAAAGAACAGCGCCTTAAGGAATGTCGGATTCAACCCAATCGACCGCGCATGGCTTTCATCAAAAAACGTCACCATCAAGTCGCGCCATTTCAACAAAAGCACGAACAGTGATATGCCTCCGATCAAAACGAGTTGCAGCGTATCCGAGGGCGAGACGGCGAGGATATTACCGAAGATAATCGTCTGAACATTGACCGATGTTGGTGACAGCGAAATCATGAAAAGGCCAAGCCCAAAGAACCCGCTGAAGATCAATCCGATAACTGTATCTTCTTTCAACCGTGTGCGCTGATTAATGAACAGCATCGCTGCCGCAGCTAATCCTCCCGACAGAAACGCGCCGAGCGCATAGGGCAAGCCAAGCATATACGCACCGGCGACACCCGGAACGACGGAATGCGAGAGAGCGTCTCCGATCAGCGACCATCCCTTCAACATGAGATAGGCAGACAAAAAAGCACATACGCCGCCCACAAGCGCGGAGACGAACATTGCGTTGGTCATGTAGGAATAGGCGAAAGGCTCAAGCACTACGCGCCCCGTGCAGTTTTAAAGTCGTCACTCACTTTTGTTCTCTTTCTCACCATAGAGAACAAAGGGCCTTTCATCGTCAGTGATGACTGTAACTTGCCGCGCGTCATCATCATCATGCAGTTCATCGCCTGTCAGAACGTGATGGCGCAACACCCCTCCGAAGGCTGCTTCGAGGTTGCTTTGCGTGAAGACTTTTTCGGTCGGGCCATATCCTAATATTGTACGGTTGATGAAGACAACACGGTCGCAAAATTGTGGAACGGAGCCAAGGTTATGCGTTGAGACGAGCATGACACGGCCTTCATCGCGCAGGTCACGCATCAACTCGATAATCTGTTCCTCTGTCTTTACATCGACGCCAGTGAATGGCTCATCAAGTAAGATGACCCGTCCGTCCTGTGCCAAAGCACGCGCAAGGAAAACCCGCTTTTTCTGCCCACCCGAAAGCTCACCGATTTGGCGGGTGCGGTAATCACTCATCCCGACACGTTCTAAGGCATCTGCTACGGCGTCTTGGTCTGCGCGAGAACTCATCCGCAAAAAGTTCATGTGGCCGTAACGTCCCATCATTACGACATCTTCGACCAGAACCGGAAAGTTCCAGTCTACGTCTTCGCTTTGCGGGACGTAGGCGATTTGATTGTTCTTCAGGGCTTGGGCGACGGGTTGGCCGAGAACTTCAACGGTCCCTGATTGAACAGGCGCAAAACCCATGATCGCTTTGAACAGTGTCGACTTGCCCGAGCCGTTGACGCCGACCAAGCCACAAATTGTGCCTGTGGGAATCTCGAAATGAGCATCGCGAAGCGCCGTGTGTCCATTTCGATATGTGACGGTTAGGCCATGAGCCGCAATGCCGGGGCCGGAATCATCCGGCATTTTTGAAAGAACATTAGTCAGGCTCGTCGCTGCAACATTTGGCTGCTCGTTCGTCACTCCGCCAATCCTTCGGCAATCGTTTGTGCCGTGACCGACAATAGATCTAGGAAAGTTGGGACCGGCCCGTCTTTTGCGCTCAGGCTGTCGACATAAAGAACGCCGCCGTATTTGGCATCCGTTTCACGCGCCACTTGTTTGGCAGGACGGTCCGAGATCGTACTTTCGCTAAAGACCGCAGGGATATTATGCTCGCGTACAGTATCAATTACCTTGCGGACTTGCTGCGGCGTCCCTTGTGCATCGGCATTGATTGGCCAGAGATATAATTCTTTCAAACCAAGATCGCGCGCGAGATAGCTGAAGGCCCCTTCAGACGACACCAACCATCGGCGGTCTTCTGGAATTGCAGCAAGTGATTTAACAATCGGTGCTTTAAGTTTGCGTATCTTTGCGCAATAGGCTTTGGCATTCGCATTGTAGATTTCGGCATTGTCGGGATCATGCTCTACCAATGCTTTTCGGATATTGTTCACATAGATTTCAGCATCGGAAAAAGACATCCAAGCATGTGGATTCGGTTTGCCGGAATACGGGCCCTCGCCAATCCCAAGCGGAACAATCCCTTCTGTAAGGATGGCTTGCGGGGTATCGCGGACCCTGCGGAAAAATTTCTCGAACCATAGCTCAAGGTTCAGCCCGTTCCACAGAACCAAATTTGCATTGGACACCCTGAGAATATCACGGGGCGTCGGTTGATAATTGTGAATCTCTGCTCCGGGTTTCGTTATCGAAACAACCTCAGCGGCGTCGCCCGCTACATTCCGCGCCATATCCGCAATCACGGTAAAAGTCGTCGCGACTTTGAACTTATCTGCTGCGTGAGCAGGCAGGGCAAGCAACACCACGATGGCGGCAAACAAAAGGCGCATTTCGACTCCGGCATTTCTCCAACTCTTACACAGCTAGGTCGTGTGATCCGTCTTGTCAATGCAGTTGAAAATCACTTGCAATTAGTTTCTACTTGTAAGGGCCTTTCAACTGGAGAAGAATGGCGTATGTCAAAAGCCACTGCTCTGCATCATGATTATGAAACTCTGTTGCGAGAGGCAGGGGTGCGCATCACAAAACAACGTCAGGCGATCTTGAAGATTATCGCGGATGCCGCTGATCACCCGGACGCAATGGAAATCTACAACCGGGCGAGTGCATTGGATGCCTCGGTTTCGCTTCCTACGGTCTATCGCACAATGAAAACGCTCGAAGAAAATGGAGCGATCCGCCGGCATACATTCGAGGGCGGCCCGTCACGTTTTGAACATGCAGATAGCGAACATCACGACCACCTTATCGACGTTGACACCGGCAGTGTCATTGAATTTACGTCGCCAAAAATCGAGGCTTTGCAACGCGAGATAGCCGAAGAGTTAGGCTATGACATCATCCATCACCGACTTGAGATTTACGGCAAAAGACGACGCTGATGAAAATACCGCTCGCTCGTATAAGGGTTGTAATACGACTTATAGGCGGCTTATGCTCAATTTATGGGCATTGCTGAGCAATTTTTCAACGAGATGTTCGATGCTGATAATCATCGCTACCCATATCACGAATATGGAGCGTGGTTTGATAATGAAGATATTTCCCGGTTGCGAAAAAAAGCCAATGAAGCGGAAGTTTTCTTTCGTCGTACCGGCATTACATTCAATGTTTATGGCGAAGATGATGCGACTGAGCGGCTCATCCCCTTCGACATTATTCCCAGAATCATATCCGCGCGCGAATGGTCACGTATTGAGCGGGGGATCGAACAACGGGTTCGCGCGATCAATGCCTTTTTGCATGATATTTACCATCGGCAAGAAATTTTACGAGCTGGGCGCGTTCCGATCCGGCTGATTGCTGATAATGAAGCCTTCTTGCCGGAGATGATCGGCGTTTCACCGCCCGGCAACATCTATACTCATATTGTTGGTATTGATCTGGTGCGAACCGGAGCGGATGACTTTCTCGTGTTGGAAGACAATGCCCGCACGCCTTCCGGTGTGTCATACATGCTCGAAAATCGGGAAACGATGTTGCATATGTTTCCGGAACTATTCGCCAATACGCGCGTGCGTCCGGTCAACGGCTATCCAATGGGGTTGCGCCGCTCTTTGGCGGCCTCTGCTCCGGCACAATGCGAGAGAGAGCCTGTCGTCGCCATTCTTACGCCGGGGATTCACAATTCAGCATATTTTGAACATTCATTTCTTGCCGACGAAATGGGTGTCGAACTCGTAGAAGGGCATGACCTGAGGATTGTTGATGGCCGCGTCGCGATGCGCACCACCCGAGGCTATCAGCCCATTGATGTTCTCTACCGCCGCGTCGATGATGATTTTCTTGACCCGCTGACTTTTAACCCGGACTCAATGCTCGGCGTTCCGGGAGTGATGGACATCTACCGGGCAGGCGGTATCACCATCGCGAATGCGCCGGGGACAGGCATCTCGGACGACAAAGCGCTTTATTCTTATATGCCCGCTATTATCGAGTTTTACACAGGTGAGCAGCCGATCCTGAAAAACGTTCCAACATGGCGGTGTTCGGAAGCGGACTCGTTGGCTTATGTTCTCGATAACCTCAAAGACCTTGTTGTGAAAGAAGTTCATGGGTCGGGCGGTTATGGCATGTTGATTGGTCCGGCGGCCAGCAAACGAGAGCTTTCAGATTTTTCCGCAAAGCTAAAAGCGAATCCTTCAAACTACATCGCACAGCCGACGCTTGCTCTATCGACAGTCCCAATTTTGGCGAAGAAAGGTCTTGCTCCGCGTCATGTTGATCTGCGTCCATTCGTTCGCGTTTCCCCAGTTGGAATAGAAATCACACCGGGCGGATTGACCCGCGTGGCCCTTAAAGCCGGATCGCTCGTGGTTAATTCCAGTCAAGGCGGCGGTACGAAAGACACCTGGGTTTTGGAGGATTGACGCACATGCTCGGGAAGACAGCGGGTGGGGTCTATTGGATGTTTCGTTACATCGAGCGTAGCGAGAACATCACCCGATTGATTGATGTCGGATTGCGGATGGCACTGACCCGGCCCTATACGTCCCAAGATGAATGGGCTTCCGTTCTGGATGCAGCCGGAGTGCGCAGCGGCTATGATCAAGTTCATAGTGAGACTGATGCAGGTGGTGTGGTGGATTATCTGCTGCGCGATACAGACAACCCATCGAGCGTCATGTCATCCATTGATGCGGCGCGCATGAATGGGCGCTTGGTTCGAACGGCGCTGACCCGTGAAGTATGGGAGGCGATGAATGAGTGCTGGCTTTTACTGAAAGAAACTTTGGCCAATCCAATTCCATCAAGAGAACTTCCTGAGGTACTGGGGATTGTCCGCAAGCAAAGCGCCTTAGTGCGGGCAGCCCTGCATGGAACAATGCTGCGCAACGACATCTTTAACTTTGCGAGGATTGGGACGTTTATTGAGCGTGCGGATAATACTGCCCGAATTCTTGACGTAAAATATTATGTGCTGTTGCCGACTGCCAATCAAGTCGGGTCTTCGCTCGACAATGTGCAATGGGAAACGATCCTTCGGTCGGCATCCGGCCATCGTTCTTATCGGGTGTCTCATGGGCTTGAAATTTCGCCGCTTGGTATTGCGGATTTTCTAATTTTTGATCTCCAGATGCCACGCTCTCTTGCATTTTGTTATCGGAAAATTTCGGATAATCTCGGTTATCTCAGGCAGAATTACTCTACCCGCCATTCATCGCATGATTTGATTGATGAGCGCGCTCAACAGCTCGAGAGTCAAACCGTCGACTCAATTTTTGACACTGGGCTACATGAGTTTTTGTCAGACTTTAAAAGGTATAACAGTGCGCTTGGATCTCAGATCGAGCAAGATTACAGGTTTCATAAATAGCCATGCAGCTCACAATCACACATCGCACTGATTACCGCTATGGTTCTGCATTGTCTTACGGATTGCAGAGAGTCCGTCTATGCCCGCTGACAGGGCCGGGCCAGACGGTTCATTCATGGGATGTTTCTTTTGAAGGAGCGGGGCGGGAGGCTGAATTCGTAGATCATCACGGAAACCATGTTGTGCTGACCAGTTTGGTTGACGAGCAAGCTCAACTCTCCATCACTTGCAAAGGTGTCGTTGAGACGATTGCCAATTATGGCGTCATCGGAAAACACACGGATTACGCTCCGTTATGGTATTTCGAGAGAGTGACAAATTTGACGTCTCCCGGCTCGCGGACGGAAACGTTAGTTGAAACACTTGGAACAGGCTTTGATGATGAGCTTTCTAGGTTTCATTCACTTTCGGCTTTGATCGCGGATAAAGTCGTATACGAACCGGGCAGAACCGACGTAAATACGACAGCTGAGGCGGCACTCGGGTTCGAAGCCGGTGTCTGTCAAGATCATGCTCAGATTTTTGTGACTGCGGCACGGCGGCTTGGATTTCCGGCCCGATATGTCAGCGGGTATCTAATGATGAATGATCGGATAGAGCAAGACGCGACCCATGCTTGGGCCGAGGTTTATCTCAGTGATTTAGGATGGGTCGGTTTTGATATCTCGAACGGCATATCTCCTGATGAACGCTATGTTAGAATTGCAATGGGTCTGGATTATCGTGATACGGCTCCGGTGGCGGGAATGCGCTTTGGCGAACATGATGAAAGCATGTCAGTATCTTTAGAGATCCAACAGACTGCCGCTCAAACCCAACAATAAGAGCGGCTTGACCATCACATCCCGTTTCTTGATAAATATTCAAATGGACACGAAACAGGAATACGCTCCATGACATATTGCGTCGGCCTAAAGCTCGATAAAGGTATCCTCTTTATGTCAGACACACGCACGAATGCAGGTGTCGACAATATTTCTGTCTTTCGCAAAATGGTTACGTGGGAAAAACCGGGTGAGCGTGTCATCACGGTCATGACCGCAGGAAACCTTGCCACGACGCAAGCGGTTATCAGTCTTTTGGATGAGCATGGAAAAGCGCCCGAAGATCGCGCTGCTTCTGTTTTGGAAGAACCTTCTATGTTTCGCATTGCGCGCCTTGTTGGTGAGACATTGCGCGATGTCATTCGCAAGCAAGCGGGGAATGATCAATCGTCCAATACGTTCAATGCGACCATGATTGTCGGCGGGCAAGTTGCCGGGGCCGAACCAAGGTTATTCCTGATCTATCCCGAAGGAAATTTCATTGAGGCGTCTCAGGATACTCCTTTTTTCCAGATTGGAGAGACAAAATACGGGCGGCCAATTCTGGTGCGTGCGTATGATCGCGGCATGAGCTTTGAAGAGGCTGCGAAACTTTTGCTGGTATCATTCGACTCGACGATCAAGGCAAACCTCGGCGTTGACCTTCCAATTGATTACATGGCGTATGAGACAGACAGTTTCAAGATTGGTGAGCAAGGCCGCATCGATAAAGATGATCCGTATTTTAGAAATGTTTCCGTCGAATGGGGAGAGGCATTGCGCCTCGCCTTTTCATCTTTGCCGGATTTCAAATTCAAATCGTAATTACCGATGCAATCGCCCTTAAGCCATCTGACTGCTTGGATTGCCGATCATATTAAGGAACTCCTGACGTGTTTTCGGGTCGCGCCGGAACAGGCCGAGCATTTGACTGGTCACCATTGTGACACCATGCGTGTGAACGCCCCGGGTGGTCATGCATTGATGCGAGGCTTCGATTACAACCGCGACCCCTTGCGGTGCAAGAACATCTGTAATGGCCTGTGCGATTTGTGCCGTCAGCTTTTCCTGAACCTGCAAACGTTTTGCATAGCCGTGAACAACTCTTGCAAGTTTGGAAATACCGACAACGCGATCTGTTGGAATATACCCGACATGTGCTTTTCCTATGATCGGCGCGACATGGTGCTCGCAATAACTTTCGAACGGGATATTGCGCAAGACGACCATTTCGTCATAACCGCCTACCTCCTGAAAGGTACGTTCAAGATATTCGAGCGGGTCAATATCATACCCGCGAAACCATTCTTCATAGGCGCGGACAACCCGGCCCGGAGTGTCCAGCAATCCTTCGCGTTCGGGATTATCGCCTGCCCAGCGAAGCAACGTCCGAACGGCGTCTTCCGCTTCTTCGCGTGTTGGTTTGGACATGAATGGACTCCCGTTCTGGAATTTTTCAGCCTCTCTAGAACAGAGCGCGCATAATCGGAACTTAATTATATCGGATTGACGCCGGCATTTCGACTTCTGAGACTTGTTCAATCAGGACAGTGGCTAACTGGATGTCACCCTTCATTAAATAAAGGTCAAACGAGCGGCCTTTGACGCGGATTTTTTTACCTGATTTACGCAAGGCGCGCAGGAATGCAAGGTCACGCGCGCTGCGCGGCCCCTGGCTCATTGCGTTAAAGCGTTCAGCGTTAAAGCCATAATTGGCGATAACATCCTGCATCGTATCAAACTTCCGCAACCCGCGAAAAGCACTTTCACCTTCGACAATGGCACGCAGAACCTCTGCCTTCGAGACATCAACGCCTTCACAGACGAGGATCATCCGTTCATTTGATCCCTTATTGACCAAACAGTTAGAAGAAACTGCACGGTCATTTGCCGGCGGCGTCTGAAGCGTCCTTGGGGACCGGGTTCTCACACCTGATAAAGAGCCTGCAACTTGAATGCCCTCCGGACGCGGATCAGGTTTTTTCTTTGGTAAGGGGGTAAAGACTTTACCCGCCACAGGGTCGTTGCTTGTGACTTCGCTCAAATTTGACGGAACAATATCGACTGGTTCAATCGAAGGCGAAAGCGATGCAATCTTAGTGTCGGGCCGCGTGGGAGGAGCGACCGTGACGCGATAAACCGGCGGATCAGGTTGTTCATCGCGGGGAGCTTTGAGTCCGCGTAGAGCTTTTTCCGCAGCGCTAGACCAGCCTGACGATTTTGGCGGTTTATTTTTGACCCGCGTTTCCCTTTTGCGTTCAATCTCTTCGAGGGTGTCTTTGCGTGGCGGCAAAACTGCAAGACGATCAGTGGCAACACGGATGGGAATACGCGGTACAGGTTCCGGGGGCGTACGCCTTGGGTCAGGTGTTGGGCGCGGTGGCAGAATGCCAACAAATTCTGTTTCTGGCACTGGCTGTGGATCGGGACCGGGCTGTGATGGGCGCAGCCTTGGCAGAGGGACAGGTAACTTGTTCGCCTTATTGTGATTGTTTGCTTCGGAGGCGAATGTCTTAGGTAAAATGGCGACAGGCTTCGCCACGACGTAATTCTTATTTGGTATCGGCGCGTTTGGTGCGCGGCTGATCACATAAGGTGCGATCTCTGAGTCGTGGCCAAAATATTCAGGACCAACTGAGACATATTCCGTATAGGCAATCGGTTCAGGCACGATGATTGTCTGCGGTGGATTGACCTTTATCACCGGTTCCAAAATTGCTTCGGCAGTTTGCAAAGGTTTAGGGGGCGTCGGTGCTTGCGGTTTCAGTGTCGTGAAAAATGGTTTGACCTGTAGCGATTTCCTTTCACGCAAAGCCCCCTTCAAAAAGCTGTCCGGGACAGTTTCAAATTTTGCCGTAAAGGTTGGGCGAGGGGGCGGCGTTTCTTTGAAGATGCCGACAGGCAGATCAACGGTTGAAGGCTTGTTGGCAACATTTGCGTTGGGCTTTGCCAAAAGTGTTGTCGGGGCTTTCTTATGATCTATAGTGTCGACCTCGACATTACTTGTTTCTACGACGTCAAAGTCAGGCATCGGCAAGCTGCGGGTGTGAGGCAAGTCTTGCGAAGTGGTCGAGCTACAGCCCGCCACGCAAATCATTATTGTCACACAGGGTGTTACCTTGCTCGACATCATTCTACCTCGACCATCCTCTCCGGGACGTGAAGCAACCAA
>CALKIZ010000016.1 GCA_937995735.1 uncultured Neomegalonema sp.
GAACACGACCCAAGCATGCTCAACTGCAATTGCAATGGATATAATCTTGCCGTAGCGATACTGTCCTATCGGACACTTCCGACCCAAAACGCTTTCTGCCAGTCTCTCAGGATAGGCAAGAAAGGTTGAAAAAATGATAGAAATCGTCGTTCCAGAAATCCGTTATCGCTACCGAGAGCTGCTCGAACAGATGTTTTGTTTGAGATACGAAATTTGCATCGAAAAATGGGGTTGGCAGGTTCCAACGGCGCAAGGGGGTCGCGATGTGGATGAGTTTGATAATGACGAAGCCGTCTACATGCTTTTGCTTAGTGATGACAGGCAGGAAGTCTTGGGCTGTTGCCGCTTTAATCCCACCACGAGCCCATACATGATTTCAAAGCTATGGCCTGAGTCCTGTGATCTTCAGCACCCCCCGTCATCTGCTAAGGTCTGGGAAGCGTCCAGATTTGTTGTAGCAAGTGGGCTCGGTTCGCGAGATCATTATTTGGAGTTGATGTGGCAATTATCAACAGGCATGTGCGAATTCTGTGTGTCCGCGGGAATTGAGAAGATCGTGTGGTACACCGACCCTCCATTTTATCGGACGATCGCATCGGTCATGGACACCGAGCCCCTTGGCAGGCCAGCTTACAATGCTACCGACGACAAGACATATATACCGGGAATTTCGAAACCAAATTCAGATGGTATTCGGCGTTCCAGAGCCAATTTGAAAAATCCAAGTATGAATCTGACGGTTGCGATGACGCCGCTCGGTCTTTCATCGGTCCAACTCCCATTCTATCTCGAAAAGGCGGCTTAACATGTCTACTCTGTCGATTACTCCCGAACAGAAAAAGTGTTTTGACCGCGACGGCGTGATTTGCCTGCGTAACGTTATGACAGAGACCGAAGTTGATGATCTTCGCAGTGTTGTTGACCAGCAAGTTGCCACTCGGCATACGTCATCGACAGGTTATGATTTCGAAAAAATATCAAAACAGGTATGGGAGCGAAAAAACACAATCAATGTAGGGGCCGCTGCGCGTTTTGATGTGGATGGTCTCGTTGCCGTTATACATTCTGATGAAATGGCAAGGCCTCTTCTCGAGAACGATACCCACACAGGAGAGGGATGTTTTTTCTACGATGTTGCTGGCTGGCGTCAACATGCAGGAATTCGCAGGGCTGGGTTTGACTCGTCGCTACCCTCAATTGTTTCTGAACTCCTTGGTTCGGAGACCATAAATTTTTGGGAGGACACAACTTTCGTGAAAGCGCCACGAACCCGTCAGAAAACGGCCTTTCACCAAGATCTCAGCTACTTTCAGATTAAGGGGGACCAATGCGTTATTGCGTGGATTCCGCTTGACCCTGCAAACGAAGCAAATGGCGTGACGCAATATGTTCGCGGCTCTCATAAATGGGGGGAAGTATATGCTCCCAACATGTTTGTCTCTCAAACTGTTTTTCCGGGTGCTGAAGACCCGAAGTGCCCTGACATCGAGGCCGATCCTGATGATTATGATATTATATCGTTTGATGTTGAGCCCGGAGATGTGATTATCCACCATGTGCTCACAGTTCATGGCGCTGGTGGCAACAGGACCGATAATCCTAGGCGCGCGATTTCGTTCAGATATACGGGGGACAATGTCCGGTATCATGACAAACCGGGCGCTATGCCTCAACCGGGCATGGTCTTAACGCCAAAAGAGGGAGAACGTCTGCGTACACCAGACTACCCGATTGTATGGCCAAAGCCATGGCCAGGGTTTTCTACCGCGGCCGCTTATGCTGAGACTTTTGGTAAAGTAATATGATACCGACACTGGACCTTATAACACAGATGCAGCGCGCGAATGCCGTGGCAGCTTGGTTGGAACTTATGGCAGGCACAATAAATAAATTTCCGTCAGGCGACAAGAACGCCGATATGGAAGCACATATGTTCCTTCTGTCTGCACAAGGGGCTTTGCTACGGTGGCGATTGGGGGTGGGTGTTTTGTCTGGCTTGGTTGCGCTTGAGCCAAGTGGGGACTTTGAAGACGAAGATCTACGGGAGAATGACGTTTGATGTGCCCCTAGAATGGTCGACGCGTTGCAGGGTAAAATTCCAGCGTTTTAAATTCGCCTCAAGTAAGACGCTGGGCGTTAAGGCTGTTGACGGGAAGAGGGGCAACATCCCCTCTGACGCCGAGAGCATGGGTAATCGGGCGGACTGCTAGCCAGTTGAGCTCCTGATAGGGTTGCGGGATTACCCCCGTAAACTGAAGGAGAAAATGATGAATGTATACGTTGGAATGGATGTGTCCTTGCGGTCTGTGGCGATCTGCATACTGGATGGGTCCGGCGCGATCCTGAGTGAGGTGGACCTGCCTTGTGAGGTTGATGCTATTGCTGCCTATCTGAGGGAAGCTGGTTACTCTGTTGAGTGGATTGGTTTTGAAGCAGGCGCGATGAGCCAGATGCTATACCATGGGCTGACGGCCAAAGGCTTTGATGTCGTCTGCATGGAAGCCCGGCAAGTAGCGGCCGCTCTATCAGCGATGCGCAACAAGACGGATCGGGCAGACGCGCGCGGCATTGCCCATATCCTTCGCGCCGGTTGGTATACACCCGTGCACATGAAGAGCCGGATCAGCCACAATGAGCGCGCTCTGCTCACGAGCCGCAAGACGCTGCAAAGCAAGTGTATTGATCTGGAGAACGAGATACGCGGCCTGTTTAAAGTCTTCGGGATCAGACTTCCATCTCGGCTCAGCCATGGTCTTTTTGATCAGACTGTGCGTCCGATCCTTGAAGCAGATGAAGCGCTGAGCCTGGCTCTCATGCCGATGCTCGAAGCGCGCCAAGCTTTGTTCGACGCATTCCGCGAGATGGAGCGCCGCCTCTATGCCATCGCTCGTCATGACCCGGTCTGCCTGTTGTTAATGACGGTGCCAGGTGTTGGACAGGTCACAGCGCTCAGCTTCAAGGCTGCAATAGATGACCCTGCGCGTTTTAAGTCGTCGCGGCTCGTTGGATCGCACTTTGGGCTGACCCCTAGACGGTTCCAGTCCGGGGAAGTGGACAATCCGGGCCGGATATCAAAAGCGGGAGATGCAAGCGTTCGAGCGACGCTCTATGCCGCCGCGAATGCTTTGCTGATGCGATCGATGAAAAGCTCGCACCTCAAGACATGGGGGCTCAAACTGATGCGCACCAAGGGGCGCAGGCGCGCTCTGGTCGCCGTTGCGCGCAAGCTTGCCGTCATCCTGCACCGGATGTGGGTCACAAATACGCCCTTCAATGCGGAGGGCGCGGCATGATCTAGCAAACACTCAAACACCCGGTTCGTCCTTGCCTGGACGAAGTGTATGGGAAAAGCCGTTTATGTCTGCTGCGCTCTGACGAAGTGCGTCCGAAAGCGAGGCTCCCCATGACACGTATCAAGCACATGCCTGCAGCGGTTCTGACACGATGAACCAACAGACTGCGAAGAGAAGCGTGACCCAGGCAATGATGAGAACCAAACTAAAAATAAATGGAGCTTGACTCGAATACCCAATTAGAGAAGC
>CALKIZ010000017.1 GCA_937995735.1 uncultured Neomegalonema sp.
ATGGATACTTCGCCAAATCATGGTTCCGAACCGGCTTCGATATGCTCCGAAACCTCCTCAGAGCTGGCAGCCAAACCGCCCTTGAACCTTGGCGGCGCATCAAACGAAAACCCGTTCGAAAATTTAGAGTCGTGTAGTGTGCTGGCTCCGTAACCTGCGCGCCGGCCAAAAACCGCGCCGGAGGTCAGGCCCGAGCCTCCCGGATAACCGTGGGTAAAGACACCGCCGACCATTTCGCCGCAAGCATAAAGACCTTCGATGGCTGATCCGTCTTCGCGCAGGATCATACCGGTTTCATCGACGCGCACACCGCCATAGGTAAAGGTGATACCGCCGGTGACGGGATAGGCACGGTAGGGCGGGGTATCGAGTTTTTGCGCCCAGTGAGATTTTGGTAAGGGCAAGTCTGCGGCTTTGCCGTCTTTAATCGTCGGATCGAAAGGCGTTGTCTCATCTACTGCGGCATTGAACGCAGCGAGTGTTTTTGCCGCCGCCGCTTTGTCGATACCGTCAATCTGATCAAGTAAACCCTCCAGAGTATCGGCTTCGATGAAATGTGCATCGTGGAAATGGTATTCTGCATAGAGCAGGTCTTTGACTTTATCGTCGAAAAATTGCCACGCTGTGTGGCCCGGTTGTTCCAGCACGGCGCGGCCATATTGGGCATAGGTGTAGTTGCGGAAATCTGCTCCTTCATCCACGAAGCGTTCACCGCGCAAATTCAGCATGGCCCCAAGGAAGTAACAGATTTTGCGATAGTTTTTGCGCTCGCCGGGGTCGATGTCGAGATTGCCGAAGGGGGCCATGTGAAGGTCCATCGGGGTTGCGTGACAGCCGCCGTAAAATCCGTGCCCGGCAGCGCCCAAAGCCAGCGCCATTCTGAGGCCGTCGCCGGTATTGTGGGGCGTGCCGCGTACTTTGGCCTTGTCCCATCCCTCGCCGATGTGCTCGCGGCGCATGGCATCGTTTGATTCAAAGCCGCCACAAGCAAGGATGACGGCTTTTGCATAGAAAGACCCGTCTCCGGTTTTTACTCCCGTTACATGGTCGTCATCGGTAATCAGGCCGGTTACAGCACTGTCATACTGAATGGCCCCGCCAAGGCGCTGAAACGCGGCAAGCTCTTGATCGAAGAGGCCGACACCTTCGTTATGAGCCGCCAACGTCAACCCGCCCCAAAAGATGAACTTGCCGTCCTTCTCGAAGCTCTGACGGGAATAAATCGGCTCAAACTTTACCGCGTGACCCGACAACCAAAGCAAAGTCGCGTGGCTTTCGGTGATCAGCGTTTTCTGTTCAGTGCTGAGGGGCTGGCCCTCGTTGAATTTGAGCATGTCAGCGGTAAAAGCCGCTTCATCATAGCATCCGAAATCTGTTTCGGGCAGGCGCGGATCGTCTTGATTGCTTATTAAAGGCAGCAAGTCTTTGCCTGAAGAATACGCGAACCGCATTGCGCCCGCTGTATATTTGGTGTTTCCGCCGGAGAGCGCTTCGTCCGCTTTTTCCAACATCAAAACCGATGCGCCCCGCTCGGCGGCGGCAATGCCGGCGCAAAGAGCCGCATTGCCAGATCCGACAACGATCACGTCATACTGTCCCACTGGATTTCCTTTGACGGTTTGTCAGGGTGTTTGCGAAGGGCCGGATAACCACTTTAGCAGAATTATGAGAGGCAGTGTAGAGAGCTTGAGCGGCGCGACCGCCTCGGCCCCGAGAGTTGTGGCCAATAATTTGACTAATGCCATATTGCAATCATTTCTTCCGTGACCCTGCTCTGCAAAGGTTACAGATTATGAGAACGCTGGCCGCATTAGTTTTTCCCGGTTTTGAAACACTCGATTATTTTGGACCTATCGAAATGCTTGGCGGTTATGGTCAGGAGACTGAAATCATAACCGTCGCGCAAGGGGGTGAGCCGGTTCCGAGTTCTCATGGCCAGCGGATCGTCATAGACAAAACCATCTACGATAAGAACGACTATGATTTGTTGCTCATCCCCGGTGGTGATGCCGCGTTACTTGCAGCAGAAGACGAAGAGTTTATGCAGTGGATTCGTGAAGCATCGGCAAACGCAGAGCTGGTGATGGCCGTCTGTACCGGAAGTGTATTGCTGGGAATGACGGGCATTTTAGATGGGCGTAAAGCAACAACTAATAAGCTCGATTTTACAAAAACTGTTCCTCTTGCACCGCATGTCGACTGGGTGAAAGAGGCAAGGTGGGTAAGAGACGGTAAGTATTTTACGTCCTCCGGCGTTTCGGCAGGAATCGATATGGCGCTTGCGGCGATGGCTGATTTGTTTGGCGTTGAAATGGCCGAAAAATTAGCCTTCGACTGCGAGTACGAATGGCACAAGGATGCAAACCGTGATCCTTTTGCAAAATTAGCAGGCCTTGCCTGAGACTGTGTGGGTCTAATCTGTGAATCATAGCTTGTTTGTTCGTGTTGAGAGTGGACGCATTCGCTTTGCGACTCCTGCATTTGTCGCCGAACTTTTTGGCTCTCGATAATTTCTTCTGTCATGCCCGCGCAGGTGAGCATCTACTTTTTTAAGTTTTTCAAGCGTTTAAGTTTTGGAAAGGTAGATCCCCGCCTTCGCGGGGATGACGTTGGCTGTGGTGGGGGCTGTTCCGCGAATTTTCCATCATCGGCGCAGATCAGCGGTTCCAAGGTTTGGGGAATTGTGTAGCATAAAATAACGGGGTTACGCCCGGAGCATAGGCCACCCCGGCCTTTAGAGCCGGGGTCTCGCATCTTCGTGCGGAACGGTAACGTTTAATGGTGTCATTCCCGCGAAGGCGGGAATCTCTTTCAATTTCAAAAGATGCCCGCTTACGCGGGCATGACATCAACTACGCGGCTTGCATTTTGGTGAGGTCGGACGCATTCACTTTGCGAAACCTACCTGTGTTTTCGAACTTTTTCGACTCTCGATAA
>CALKIZ010000018.1 GCA_937995735.1 uncultured Neomegalonema sp.
ATCGCGATCTTCGAGTACATCAATGGTTTCTACAATCCGCGCCGGAGACACTCAGCGCTCGGATGGAAAAGCCCCTTGGCTTTCGAACGAAACGCCGCTTAAGTGAGTAACCGGAGCGGCACGAAAGCGGGACACGTCCACCTGAATATTGAATCGGTGGGATTCCGCTGAGTTTAATTTTGTGATCCATATCCTGTGGGAGGATGGATCATGTCAGCAGCTTTACCGATGGCGCTTCGAGCGCGGTTTCAGGAGTACATAGAAGGAGGGTTGAGCGGTCGTGCTGCAGCGGCGCGCCTGAAGCTCTGGGAATGTCTTAAACTCTGTGTATCTGGCCTGACCCATGCGGGTTTCAGATACGGTCACGCATTGAAGCGTTCGTCGAACAAGATAGCGAACTGGTTCCGGGCGGCAATCCATTCCTAGACGTTTCTGCCGCCTTTTTCGAAGTTGCGGATCGCGAGATAGATTAGCTTGGTCGCGGCGTCTTCAGTGGGGAATGATCCTCGCGTCTTGATTGATTTCCGGATCACCCGGTTCAAGCTCTCGATTGCGTTCGTCGTGTAGATGATCTTGCGGATGGCAGGATCGAAAGCAAAAAATGGGATCACCTCCTGCCACGCCCGTCGCCAAGCGGGGGCAATTGACGGATATTGCGATCCCCATTTCTCCTCGAATGCATTCAGCGCATCGGCGGCCAGATCGGCGGTGATCGCCTGGTAAATCAGCCGCAGATCGGCGGCCACGGCTTTGCGGTCTTTCCAGCTGCAGAAGTTCAGGGAATGTCGCGTTAAATGCACGATGCAGGTTTGAACAGTGGTATCCGGAAACGCAGCGGTGATGGCCTCAGGAAAGCCCTTGAGACCATCTACTACAGCAATCAGGATATCTGCCACGCCGCGTTCTTCAGCTCATTCATCACCGATAGCCAGAATTTCGCGCCTTCATTATCGGCAATCCACAGGCCCAGAACCTCGCGTGCACCGTCCCGTGAGACACCGAGGGCGACGTAGACTGCGTCCGCCATGGGCCTCGGACCAATGGCGGCTTCCATGGCGAACTTCTGACCATTCGGCTTTCCGAGTCGCGAATTTTGACCCGCAGCGCGTCGAACATAACAATGGGATACATCCGGTCTAGCGCACGCGATTGCCATTCCCGAACTTCATCGAGAACCTCATCAGTCACCCCGTTAATGAGGTCTGCTGAGACCTTCAGGCCATAAAGTTCTTCCAGGTGGGCACGGATATCCCGGACCGTCAGGCCAGCGGCATAAAGACCGATGATCTTGTCATCCATGCCATCAATGCGGGTCTGGCCTTTCTTACCAGTTCCGGCTCAAAGCTTCCGTCACGGTCTCGTGGAACAGAAAGTGGTAATACGCCATTCTCCCCTTTGAGGACTTTCCTCGATGAACCGTTACGACGGTTGGATTGAGAAACAGGTGCTACATCGCCTTCTTCATAACCCGGATGCTCGGTTAATTCTGCACCGGGCATCCGTTCCATGAGTTTGATTTTCAGCTCTTTCATCAGACCGGTTTCGCCGAGCAGGTCTTCAGGCCGCTCGCAGCCCTTCAGCAATTCGTCCAACATTTCTTTCGATATTGTCATCGCAGCTTCCTTTTTCAGAAGCATGGATCAAATCGCAGTTACACAAAAGAACGGATACTCTCAGCACGGACCTCCAACGAGTTGCGCAAACAGGGCGTCTTCGTTTCGGCATCCGGTGTGCGCTCTATCTGGCTACGTCATGATCTGGCGAACTTCAAAGCCCGCCTGAAAGCACTGGAGGCCATCGTCGCTGCTGACGGCGGGATTTTGACCGGGGCGCAGGTGCAAGCTCTTGAGAAGAAAAAGCACGACGACGAAGCCTGCGGCGAGATTGAAACAGCTCACCCCGGCTACCTCGGCTCGCAGGACACCTTCTATGTCGGCACGCTGAAAGGCGTCGGTCGAGTGTACCAGCAGACCTACGTCGATACCTATTCCAAGGTCGCTCACGCCAAGCTCTATACCATGAAGACGCCGATCACCGCTGCCGACATGCTCAACGATCAGGTGCTGCCTTTCTACGAAGAGCACGACCTGCCTGTGCTGCGCATTATGACGGATCGAGGCACCGAATATTGTGGGCGCGTCGATACCCACGATTACCAGCTCTTCCTGGCCATCAACGACATCGAGCACACTAAGACCAAGGTCAAATCACCGCAAACCAATGGCATCTGCGAGCGGTTCCACAAGACCATTCTACAGGAATTCTATCAGGTCGCGTTCCGCAAAACGCTGTTCGAGACCATCGAGCAACTGCAAGCCGATCTCGATGAATGGCTCGCCCATTACAACACCGAACGCACCCATCAGGGCAAAATGTGTTGTGGCAGGACACCTCTTCAGACCATGATCGACGGAAAGGATATCTGGAGCGAAAAATTGCTGAACTGAACTCGATCTGACAACCGCCACCAAAAACCGGCCAACTGTCAGATCACATCGGAACCACTACAATTTACACCATAGTCTTACGGCCGCGAGTTTGATCATCGCCATAAAGTTCTGAGATGTTTTTTCGTAGCGCGTCGCGATGCGGCGGAATGATGCTTTCAATCGACCGAAAAAACGCTCAATGAGGTTGCGCAATTTGTAGAGTTCGGCGTCAAATTCCTTGAA
>CALKIZ010000019.1 GCA_937995735.1 uncultured Neomegalonema sp.
TTCCAGATGCCGGGGATTGAGACGGGCCAGCGTCCGTTTGAGCGTCTGTGCAGGGGCAACGCCCTGTTCAAAGGGAGCGAACTGCCGCAGCCAATCCAGCAATTCAGTGCAGATGTCACTGATCTCGTCGAAATCCTCGCCACGGCACAGCAGACCAACCAGAATACTCAGAAGCATCTCGTCCAGCGGATACATAATCATTCCCGCAATGCGGGGATCGTCAATCAGCCTGATACGCTCGAGAAAACTTTGTGTCATTGTCGGTCCTCCTGTGGAACCGACTAAAGAATCCAATTCGCCACTCAGCGCATTAATAATTTATGATTCCGCCCTGTGGATTGTCCGCCTGCGCGGACAATGACAGCAGAAGAAGACAACAATTTAAATCTCCACCACCCCGTTCCGAGAGAAAACCCGGAACCCTGAGCCTTGAAGATCGCACCCAAACCATGAGACCCCGGCTTTTACAGCCGAGCAGGGGCAGAGCAACGCACTGCTCCACAAATCACAAAACGTGAACTTTTCTCTCCCTTGACCAAACGGGCTGTTTCACGTCTTAGTCGCCCGGAAATCCGGAGCCAGATATGACCTTTCCAGACATTAGCCCCTTTGTATTCGGCTTAGAGTATAACGGCTTTGGCATCCGTTGGTATGCGTTAGCTTATATTGCGGGTCTGTTGCTGGCTTGGCGACTGGCGATGATGCTGACGGCGCGGCCTGCTTTATGGGCCGGAGAGACGCCGCCTTATAAGCCTGAGCAAGCCGAAACCTTGTTATTCGTGCTGACGATGGGCGTGATTTTTGGCGGTCGGCTTGGTTTTGTGCTGTTTTACAACTGGGATTATTACTCGCAAAACCCTGCTGAAATCCTGAAGACATGGCAAGGCGGCATGGCCTTTCACGGCGGTCTGCTGGGCGTGGTTGTTGGCGGTTTTATTTTCTGCTGGTTCAATAAGGCTCCGGTCCTCTCCACGGCGGATTCCATTGCCGCCGGAGTGCCCTTTGGCCTGTTGTTTGGTCGGATCGCGAATTTCATCAATGGCGAGTTATGGGGCAAGCCGGGGGATGTCCCTTGGGCGATGCAATTTCCGACAATCAACCCACTCACGGGCTTGCGCGATTGGGAAAATCTGACCGTCCCGCGTCACCCGAGTCAGCTTTATGAAGCCGGCTTAGAAGGCTTGCTTTTGCTCATCGTGACACTCTGGTTGTCATTCGGGGGCGGATTAAAACGTCCCGGTCTGGTCGCAGGGGTCTTTTTGTTTGGTTATGGCACGGCGCGCTTTGTCGTTGAGTTCTGGCGCGATCCCAATCCGGGCTTGGAGTGCGTGACCCCGCTTTGCCTACAGATGGGCCAAGTTCTGTCATTGCCGATGATTGTGGCGGGTCTGTTGCTGGCTGGTTATGCGATGGCACGCGGGCGGCAATGACGGCTCTACGCGATATTATCGCTAAACAGATCGAAGCAAACGGCCCCATGTCGGTGGCCGAATATATGGCGTTTTGCCTGACGCACCCCGAGCATGGCTATTACACAACCCGTGATCCGCTGGGGCGGGGCGGTGATTTCACAACCGCCCCTGAGATTTCGCAAATGTTTGGCGAGCTGATCGGATTATGGTTGGCACAGGCATGGACGGATCGCGGTGCGCCGTCTCCCTTTGCACTCGTAGAGTTAGGACCGGGGCGAGGCACATTGATGGCCGATGCCTTGCGCGCTGCAGCACGGGTGCAAGGCTTTGCGGAGGCCGCCGAACTATGGCTTGTCGAAATGTCCCCTGAACTGCGCAAAAAGCAATGGGAAGCGTTGGGGAAATACGAACCGCGCTGGGCGGATACTCTATCGGACGTACCGGAAAAACCGCTATTCTTGGTCGCGAATGAGTTTTTCGATGCCTTGCCCATTCGCCAGTTTGAAACACGCGACGGAGCCTTATGCGAGCGTGTCATAGGCTTGGCCTCAGGCGCATTGAAAATGGGCCTGTCGCCTCCGGTTACGGAAGAAACTCTGCCGAATGATGCAGAGGATGGCGTGATCATCGAGACCTGTCCTGCTGGCAGAAACATTGCGAGCGACATCGGAACGCGCCTGAAAAAGAACGGCGGGGCTGCGCTGATTATTGATTACGGGCATAACACGCCCACCCCGCGCGGCGATACGCTGCAAGCGGTCAAAGATCATGCTTATGCCGATATTCTCGAAGAACCGGGGCTTGCCGACCTGACGGCACATGTCGATTTCCAGACCCTCGCCAAAGCCGCCGAAACCGAAGGCGCAACAGTTTGGGGCGTTTGCTCGCAAGGCGCATTGCTTGATTGGCTCGGCATTCGCGTGCGTGCGGCCATGCTCGCAAAAGCATCCCCCGAGCGCGAAGAAGAAATCCAAGCCGCGCTTGATCGGCTCACGGAACCTGATCAAATGGGAGTTTTGTTCAAGACATTGGCATTGTCTGGCGATGATATTGAACCACCAGGATTCAGCGACGAATTAGGAGCGTGATTTTTGGGGTATGCCCGTTACAAAACCGGCATTCTCTTTTCAAGCATAAGCTCTCGCAAAAGCATCGTAAGGCACTTCTATGACCCATCTGATCCACGCACCCGGACTTGCCGAAGCGGATGGCATCCATCACGGCTTTTTCACCAAAGAAGGTGGTGTCTCTGAGGGGATATACGCATCGCTGCAATGCGGGCGCGGTGCATCGGATGATCCACGCGAGAATGTCGCCGAAAACCGGGCGCGGGCCGCCAAAGCGATGAAAGTAAAGCGCGAGAACCTCGTCTCCTGTCACCAATATCACTCTGCGGATGTGGTGACCGTCGATACCCCGTGGCGTCCCGGCAAACCCCCGAAAGCCGATGCGATGGTCTGCAAAACACCGGGCATCGCACTCGGCATCCTGACCGCAGATTGCGCGCCGGTTCTCTTCGTCGATGTCAAAGCCAAGATCATCGGCGCGGCTCATGCCGGTTGGAAAGGCGCTATGGGCGGTGTGCTGGAGGCCACGGTAGAGGCGATGATCGCTCTCGGGGCCGAACGTCAACGGGTACAAGCCGCAGTCGGCCCATGCATTTCGCAGAACAATTATCAGGTCGATGCGGCCTATCGCGACCGCTTTCGGGAACTTGACAGCGGCAATGGCCGGTTTTTCCGTCCCGACCCCGAAGAAGAAGACAAATTCCGCTTCGATCTGCCCGGCTATTGCGCCGCGCGCTTGACGGCTTGCGGTGTGAAAGATGCCGAGTTGCCCAAGCACTGCACCTATGGCGACGAACGGATGTTTTTCTCGAACCGGCGCGCCTTGCACAAAGATGAGGGCGATTACGGGCGCGGGTTATCGGCGATTGTGCTGCGCTAACATTTCAGAGCGTGCCGCATTCACCTTGAACACAACACGCTCTGGACGCTTTAGGCTTTGTCGATCTCATTTACCGGCAGATAGAGATCGCCTTTCTCGCGGTATTTCTCCGCCATGGCTTCCATACCCTCTTTCTGCGCTTCAGCCCGAATGTCGTGACTGATCCGCATCGAGCAGAATTTCGGCCCGCACATCGAGCAGAAATGCGCGACTTTATGGGCTTCTTTCGGCAAGGTTTGGTCATGGAATTCCCGTGCGGTTTCCGGGTCGAGGGAGAGGTTGAATTGATCCTCCCATCTGAACTCGAACCGCGCACGGCTTAGGGCATCATCGCGCCGTTGTGCGCCCGGCAACCCTTTGGCAAGATCGGCGGCATGAGCGGCGATTTTATAAGTAATCACCCCTGTCTTGACATCATCCCGATCCGGCAGGCCGAGATGCTCCTTGGGTGTCACATAGCAAAGCATCGCACAGCCGAACCATCCGATCATTGCCGCCCCGATGCCCGAGGTGATGTGATCGTAGCCGGGCGCAATATCCGTCGTCAGCGGGCCAAGCGTATAGAACGGAGCCTCGTGGCAACATTCCAGCTGCTTATCCATGTTCTCTTTGATCTTGTGCATGGCGACATGGCCCGGCCCCTCGATCATGACCTGACAGTCTTTTGCCCACGCGATTTTCGTCAGCTCGCCAAGCGTTTCCAGCTCGGCAAATTGCGCCTCGTCATTGGCATCGGCCAGCGAGCCGGGACGCAAACCATCGCCAAGACTAAAGCTGACATCATAAGCACGGCAAATGTCGCAAATCTCATCGAAATGCTCGTAGAGAAAGCTCTCTTTGTGGTGATGCAAGCACCATTTGGCCATGATTGACCCGCCGCGAGAGACGATCCCCGTCACGCGATTCACGGTCATCGGAACCATATGCAGCCGTACGCCCGCATGGATGGTAAAGTAATCGACGCCTTGTTCTGCTTGTTCAATCAGCGTGTCGCGGAACACTTCCCATGTCAGGTCTTCAGCGATCCCGTTGACCTTTTCTAGGGCCTGATAGATCGGCACGGTTCCAATGGGGACCGGCGAGTTGCGGATGATCCATTCGCGGGTGTTGTGGATGTTACGGCCCGTGGACAAATCCATTACCGTATCCGCGCCCCAACGGATCGACCACACCATTTTGTCGACTTCTTCTTCCATCGAAGACGTCACCGCTGATGTGCCCATATTCGCGTTGATCTTCACGAGGAAGTTTCGGCCAATAATCATCGGCTCGGTTTCTGGGTGATTGATGTTCGCGGGGATAATGGCGCGGCCTGCGGCGATTTCATCGCGCACAAATTCCGGCGTGACATAATCAGGCAGGTTCGCGCCCCAATCTTCACCGTCACGCTCAACAACCACGGCTTCACGCTGCTGGTTTTCGCGGATGGCGATGTATTCCATCTCCGGCGTGACAATTCCGGCGCGGGCATAAGCAAGCTGTGTCACAGCCTTGCCCTTCTTGGCACGCAAAGGCCGCGCGATATGAGGAAATTCCGGGGTCAGGCGGTCAGCCGAGACAAAACCGTTATCGGCGTCTTGGATTTCGCGGCCCTCATATTCCTCAACATCGCCGCGCGCCATGATCCAGTCGCGCCGCAGCTTAGGCAATCCCCTCGCAATGTCAGTATCTGCGGCAGGGTCCGTGTAAGGCCCCGACGTATCATAGACGGTCAGCGCAGGCTCACCCGCAGTTGGGTGAACGGAAATCTCGCGCATCGGAACGCGAATATCGGGGTACAGCACTCCCGGTACATAGGTTTTGCGCGATGCGGGCAAGCTGCCCTCGGTAATTGTCGGTGTAGGCACGTCCATCGGTCTCTCCCTTGGCCCTTAGGCTCAAAAAAGACCCGCAGTCATCATCGGCAGGAAAGAGTCATGATCAACAGATCATAGAGAATACAAACGCGCATCCCTTTTACTTTCTTCCTACGCCAGTATTCCCTGGGTCAGGTTCAAAGGGTCGCTTCTCCGCGCGTTCGCGCCGTAAGCCTCTCAGCCCCAAATGAGGCTCCCCCGAAGTAAGTTTGGGCGTACCCCAGCACAAATTAAGCGTCAAGACGCGAGGGCCGGTTTGTTGATCACGTTACGCGGCCAGCGCATCAAACGCCTTTCGCTCCGGGCAAGTAAACGGCCAGAACACAACCGTTTTTTGTCGAGGAATTATGCGTGCTGCCTGAACGCAGCCAGACCAGATCACCGGGTTTATAGGCATAACTATCGTGATCGGTTAGATCACCCTCGATCAGCAGAAATTCTTCATCACCGAGATGTTCATGAGCGGCAGTCGTTGTACCGGCAGCCATCCGATACACATGAAAACCATAACCCGTCTTGCCACCATTGACCTGAAGCACCTCGCCATCGGGATTACCGTCATAATCAAGAAACGGCTCGAACGGATCACGATATAAATTAGCAACCCGGCGGTCCGTTTCGGCAATGGATTTCATGCAATGTCCTCTCAAAGTGTAGGCATTGCCCCACCCTAACACCGCGTCCCATCGCGCTCAATCGAGGAAAAAACTCTGTTTTTGAACGGCAGATGAACGGGAAATTAGCATCGCATCGATTTTTTTAGTGTAACATCGATTAAGACAATTTTTGAGAGCTTTCGCATGACACAGACATCCAAAAAATCGGCACGTCATATTGTCATTGGCGGCGGAAGCGGCTTCATCGGAACCGCTCTGCGTGAAGCGTTAGAGGCTCGCGGTGATCAGGTGACGATCATCTCCCGTTCCGGCGGTGAAAGACGTATCACTTGGGACGAATTGCGCGAAAACGGTCTTCCACAATGCGATGTTGTCGTGAATCTTGCTGGTCAGCACATCCTCGACATGAGCAGGCGCTGGAATGATGCCTATCGCGACGAGGTGTTAAACTCCCGCATTGAGACGACCCAAACTCTCGTGCAAACGATTAATGACAGCCCAGATCCACCTGAAGTTTTTGTATCAACAGCAGGAAAATGCTTTTACGGAACGCGCGAGCTTGATGGCGCAGACCCTATCCCTGAACTTGATGAAGACTCTTCGCCGATGGGCATGGATTTCCCCGCAGAATTGGTCGGTCAATGGGAAGCCGCAGCCGAAGGCGTGGATTCGAGCCGCATTCGACACGTTAGGCTTCGCATCGGCGTGGTGCTGGGAAACATCGAACGTAAATCACACATAGGCAAGTTATGGCGCATCGGTCGGGCGCGGGGATTTCTTCCAATCATCCGCTTACCATTTTGCCTCGGATTAGGCGCGATTATTGGTAGTGGGAAGCAGATGTTTCCTTGGGTTCACATCGCTGACATGGTGGGTATCTTACTGCATGTGATTGATCATCAGGATACAAAAGGCCGCTTTAATGCGGTGTCACCCGGCATCGTCGACAATAAGGAATTCACCGAGTGTTTCGCGGGCAAACTCGGGCGTCGTGTGATTTGGTCAATTCCAGAATGGTTGATACGTTTTATAGTGGGCGATGAACGGTCCTCAATTCTTCTGCGCGGCCAACTGGTCCGACCCAAACGAACGTTGGAGGCGGGCTATGTTTTTAAATATCCGGACATAGACAGTGCGCTTTCGAATCTGGTGCAAAAGACGTTCTGAATAACGTTGCTTTCCAGTGTTTTTCTCAAATCTAACGCCAAACCCACAAATTCAGTGAATTGCGCCTTTCAGGGCAACCTAACGTTAGGTAAGATACGCACCAAAACCCGAATTCTTGCCAACAGCCTTGAAGTTCGGACCTTCTTTCGCGTATTGCCCTCTATTAAAGGGGGATTCTGCGACAGCGCGCTTTCCCTTGTCTTTATTTCTGCCGCTCCTCACAGGGAATGCCGATGACCGCGCACGCTCCGAACAGTTTCCGCACGGGTCCTGATGAAAAGGGCCGTTTTGGCACTTTTGGCGGACGTTTCGTGGCCGAAACGCTGATGCCGCTGATCCTCGAATTAGAGGCCGCCTATAACGAGGCCAAGCAAGAGCGCAGCTTTAAAGCTGAGATGGAGAACCTTTGGCGCAATTATGTGGGCCGTCCATCGCCGCTCTATTTCGCGCCGCGCCTGACCGAACATCTCGGCGGGGCTAAAATATATCTCAAGCGTGATGAGCTGAACCATACCGGCGCACACAAGATCAATAATGTGCTCGGGCAAATCCTGCTCGCGCGGCGCATGGGCAAAACCCGCATTATTGCGGAGACGGGCGCAGGTCAGCACGGCGTTGCAACGGCGACGGTCTGTGCGAAATTCGGCCTGAAATGCGTCGTCTATATGGGCGCAACCGATGTAGAGCGCCAAAAACCCAATGTCTTTCGCATGAAGCTGCTCGGGGCCGAGATTGTGCCGGTCACATCGGGACGCTCGACCCTGAAAGACGCCATGAACGAAGCCCTGCGCGACTGGGTGACCAATGTAGACGACACGTTCTACTGTATCGGCACGGTCGCGGGTCCGCATCCTTATCCGGCAATGGTCCGCGATTTCCAATCTGTGATTGGCTGGGAAGCAAAAGGCCAGATGAAACATGCCGAGGGCAGATTGCCCGACGTGTTGGTTGCCTGTATCGGCGGCGGCTCAAACGCGATGGGCCTGTTCCATCCGTTCCTCGATGATGCGGATGTGCGGATTATCGGCGTCGAAGCGGGCGGCAAGGGTGTCGATACCGAAGAACACGCCGCCTCCCTAACGGGCGGTCGTCCCGGCGTCTTGCACGGCAACCGCACGTACCTGTTGCAAGACGAGGATGGCCAAATCAAAGAGGCACATTCGATCTCTGCCGGTCTTGATTATCCGGGCATCGGGCCAGAGCATTCTTGGCTCAAAGACATGGAGCGGGTCGAATACGTCTCCGTCACCGATGACGAAGCACTAAAAGCCTTTTCGCTCTGTTGCGAGATGGAGGGGATCATCCCTGCCCTTGAACCGGCACACGCGCTTGCCCATGTCGCAAAAATCGCGCCTGAGATGGAAAAAGACCAAATTCTGCTGCTGAATATGTGCGGGCGCGGAGACAAAGACATTTTCACGGTTGCCGAAGCACTCGGCACTGAAATTTGAATTGGAAAGACTGAATGGCGAAGTTCGCAACGGGTGACGTGGTCATCCTCGTTTCAGGCAGCATGAAGATGGCGGTTGAGTCTACAGACTCAGGCGTGGTCAAAGTCGTCTGGGCGGATGGCGGCAGCGTGCAGCGCGCCGAACTGCCGGAAGCAGTCCTCGACAAATATATCGCGCCTGAACGCAGCAGCTTTAACCGCCCTGACGGACCGCGTGGCGGCGGTGACAGAGGCGGCGACCGGGGCGGATTCAAGCCCAAGCGTGATTTTGGCGGCGGCGGCGGTGATCGCGGCGGCTTCAAACCCGGCGGAGGCGGTGGTTTCCGTCCCGGTGGTGGGGGCGGCGGTGGACCCCGCAGAGACTTCGGCGATAAGCCGCGTGGTGGAGGCGGGGGCGGCCCTCGTCGCGACAGAGACTGAATGAGGATTACCTATGTCCCGCATCGAAAAACGCTTCGCGGCTCTAAAAGATAAGAACCAAGCGGCTTTCGTCAGCTTTACGATGGCTGGTGATCCGAATTACGACACATCGCTTGATTTAATGAAAGCGCTGCCAAAAGCAGGCGTGGACATCATCGAACTGGGGATGCCGTTTACGGACCCGATGGCCGATGGCCCTGCAATCCAACTTGCAGGACAGCGCGCGATCAAGGGCGGGCAAACCCTGAAAAAAACCCTCGATATGGTGACGGCGTTTCGAAAAACGGATGATGAAACACCCATCGTTTTAATGGGGTATTATAATCCTATCTTCATTCACGGCGTTGAGGACTTCATCGCGAATGCGAAGGCCGCCGGAGTAGATGGCCTGATCGTCGTTGACCTGCCTCCCGAAGAAGATGATGAGCTATGCGTTCCGGCTCGCGCGGCGGGGCTGGACTTTATCCGGCTCGCAACGCCAACAACAGATGAAAAGCGCCTGCCGAAAGTGCTCGAGAACACATCCGGCTTTGTCTATTACGTCTCGATTACCGGCATTACCGGCGCAGCCACACCCGACGAAGACGCCGTTGGCAAAGCAGTTGCGGCGATCAAAGAAAAGACCGATCTGCCCGTTGCAGTCGGCTTTGGCGTCTCGACACCGGAACAAGCCGCTGAAATCGCAAAAGTCGCAGACGGCGTTGTCGTCGGCTCAGCGATTGTACGCTCAATGGCTGATGCCTTGACGGTTGCCGGACCTCCGAAAAAGTCGTTCCAGAAAGATGTTGTTTCTGCGGTGAAAAAGCTCGCCAATGCAACCAAACGCGCAAGGAAGTAGTGTTCTCTTTGCGAATGATCTCGCGATGCCCTAAATAGGGTAAAAATCACAGCGAGCAGCCCATGAACTGGATTACCAACTACGTCCGACCAAAGCTCGGAACCCTGCTCAATCGCCGAGAGACCCCGGATAATCTGTGGGTTAAATGCGACGAATGCAGCCAGATGGTTTTTCACCGAGAACTGGCCGAAGCCCAGCATGTCTGTCCCTATTGCTCACATCATATGGGCATTATCCCCGAAGAACGCTTTGGCCGTTTGTTTGATAAGGGTGAATTCGAGACAATCGCCCAGCCGGAAACAGCGACTGACCCCCTACAATTCCGCGATGAGAAGAAATACACCGACCGCCTGAAAGATGCCCGCAAGAAAACATCGCGCGACGATGCTGTCCTGATCGGTAAAGGTAAAATCTCCGGTGTTATGACGGTCGCCGCCGCCTCGGATTTCAATTTTATGGCCGGTTCAATGGGCATGGCGGTCGGCAATGCCTTCCTGAAAGCCGCCGAAACCGCTGTCGAAGCAAAAGCGCCACTGATCATCTTTTCGGCGGCGGGCGGTGCGCGGATGCAGGAGGGCATCCTCTCGCTCATGCAAATGCCGCGCACGACGATTGCGGTCCAGATGGTGCGCGAAGCGGGCTTGCCTTATATTTCGGTCTTCACCCATCCCACCACCGGCGGCGTCACCGCCTCTTATGCAATGCTCGGCGATGTGCAAATTTCAGAGCCGGATGCCCTGATCTGTTTTGCCGGACCGCGCGTGATTGAACAGACGATCCGCGAGAAACTTCCCGAAGGATTCCAACGCGCAGAATATCTGTTGGAACACGGTATGCTGGATATGGTCGTTGATCGCCGCAAGATGGCCGGAGAAATCGGTAAAGTCTTGCGGATGTTGATGCGCCTGCCTGCAGAAACGGCGGCTTTGCCCGATCCCAACGGCGAAACACTGAGCGGAATTGTTGAGGATAAATCGCCCGCCTCTGCCAAAAGCGACAAGACGTGACACGTCAGGATACCGCAAAGAGTGACGCGATTCTTGCGCGACTCCTTTCTTTGCACCCGAAAGTCATTGACCTGTCACTGGAACGTTTGGAGCGTTTACTGACAGCACTCGGCAATCCTGAACGCGATATTCCGCCGGTAATCCACATCGCCGGAACAAATGGCAAAGGCTCAACCGGGGCCTTTATCCGCGCCGGATTAGAGGCGGCAGGCAAGCGGGTTCATGCCTATACCTCGCCGCATCTCGCACGCTTTCATGAACGCATCCGGCTGAGCGGCACGTTGATTGACGAAGACGCGCTTGCCGCATTGCTCGAAGAATGCGAAGCCGCAAATGGCGGCGCACCGATCACCTTTTTTGAAATTACCACAGCCGCTGCCTTCCTCGCTTTTTCGCGCAGCGAGGCTGATTATACGATTTTAGAAGTCGGCCTTGGCGGGCGACTTGATGCAACAAATGTCATCGAGAACCCCGCACTCACGGTCATAACCCCAATATCCATCGACCATCAAAGCTATTTGGGAGACACCTTGGCCGAGATTGCCGGAGAGAAAGCCGGTATCCTCAAACAAGGCGTGCCTGCCGTTATTGGCATTCAGCAAGAGGTCGCAATGGGCGTGATTGCCGCCCGCGCGCGAGAACATTCCGTTCCGGTTCATGCCGCCAATGCGGATTGGACAGCACGCCGCGAACCGCGCGGCTTCTCGCTGCAATATGAAAACGGGCTGGTCGATTTGCCAAACCCGGCGCTTCCCGGAGACTATCAGATTGATAATGCCGGTCTTGCGGCGATGGCACTGATTTTATTGGGCCATGATGCGCCCAGCATTTTGGCTGCTTCAGTTCGCTCGGCGCAATGGCCTGCACGGATGCAACGGCTAAAGAGCGGACCGCTGATCGAGATCGCTCCAGCAGGGTCGGAAATCTGGCTTGATGGCGGGCATAATCCTGCGGCGGGCGAGGCGCTGGCGCGGCTTTTGGCCGATATGGAAGAGCGCGACCCCAAACCCCTGCACATGATTTGCGGGATGCTTAACACCAAAGATGTAACGGGATACTTGCGGCCCTTCGAGGGGTTGGTCAGGCGGATTTATTGCCTCTCGATCCTTGGTGAAGACGCGACGCTGACCTCCGATGAGCTGGCGGATTTCGCCGAAGGAGCAGACCTTGATGCAATCGAGGTTGAAGACGCCGCCGAAGCCATGCGTCTGATCGGGGGGGAAGAAGATGCCGCAATCTCACCGCCACGCATCCTGATTTGCGGCTCGCTTTATCTGGCTGGCCGGATATTGCGGGAAAACGGATAACACACATTACGGTTTTTGGTGACTGTGAGGGCCAAATTCTACGCGACGCCTGACGTGAAATCTGCCGCAGAAAAATTCTCAGTCCATTTTCTGAACCTGCCCGATAATGAAACCCGAGGCCGTAGCCCCGGGTTCGATTTGGTGCGATCTAAGTCACTTAGTAACGACCAGACTTTGTTCCCTGAACGGCCAGTCGGTAACACTACTCTCTGGTAACTCATGGAACGGAACAAAGCCTGGCCGCAGCAAAACAGTGCTTCAGTTATTAAATACGTGACGCCTTGCTTTCATCGATTTGGTCATGGTAATTGAGGCTCCTGCTCTACCATAACGTTTCGACAAGTAATTATTAGCATCAGAAAATATCTAATGCAAGAAAAAATTCCTAAAACAGTGCTATTATAAATTTGACATCCGATATTAAATTACAGGATACCAGTAATTGAAACAAAGAAACCCGAGGCCGTAGCCTCGGGTTCGATTTGGTGCGATCTAAGTCACTTGCTAGCAACCCGACCTCGTTCTCTGATCTGCTAGATCACTTAAAACGGTAGATTGGGCGTGGCATTGTGTCAACACTAACTTTTGGTTGCGTTATCTTGCCGATTAATAAGACTGGTATCGGCATTTATGGAGCATATATGACGTACCGGCTTGGTCTTGATATTGGAACAAATTCAATTGGATGGTGCATTCTTAATGGCATGACAGTACAGGCAAGCGGCGCGCGTATCTTCTCCGATGGCCGGGACCCTAAATCCGGCGCGTCATTGGCGGAGGATCGTCGCCTTGCACGCGGGATGCGGCGTCGCCGTGACCGGTATCTGAGGCGGCGTGCCGTGCTGCTTTCCGAGATGGTCGAGGCGGGATTGATGCCGACCGATGTGGCGGCACAAAAAGAACTGGAAAAGATCGACCCTTATGCTCTGCGTGTCAAAGCGCTGGATGAAAAGCTGGATCCCGGAGAAATCGGGCGCGCTCTTTTCCACCTCAATCAAAGGCGCGGCTTTAAATCGAACCGCAAGACCGCAAAAAAAGATGCCGATGACGGTAAAATCCGCACAGGAGTCAAAAGCCTTCACGCCGCGATGGATGACTATGGCGCGCGAACCTTCGGCGAATTTCTGCATATGCGCCAAGCCAAAAAAGAAACTATCCGGGCGCGTTTGAAAGCGGATGCGAAAGACTATGATTTCTATCCCGACCGCGCCATGCTCGAAGCCGAGTTCAACGAGATTTGGACGCGGCAAGCCGCCTATCACTCCGGCCTGTTGACCGGGGCTTTGCACGACCGCCTGTTTCAAGTGATTTTCTTCCAGCGCCCTTTACGCGCGCCCAAGGTTGGACGCTGCCTTTATAGCGATGAAGATCGTATCCCGAAGCGCCATCCTCTCTTTCAGCAAAGGCGGCTTTATGAAACCGTCAATCATTTACGCATTGCGCGCACCGGAGGGGCAGAACGACCGCTGACCTTGGAACAGCGTGACCTGTTGGTTCTTAAATTAAAAGATAAGAAGAAAGTCACATTCAAGGCGTTGACAAAGGCGCTCAAGCTCGATCCCGAAGAAAGTTTCACGCTCGAAAGCGAACGCCGCAAAGACATAGAGGGCGATGAAATCCGCGCCGTTCTCGGGGATAAGAAACGCTTCGGCCCGCGCTGGGCCTATTTTGACGATGACGAACAATGGTCGATCATTGAGCGCCTGCACGATACTGAAGATGAAGATACTGTTCTCAACTGGTTGGCAGAGACTTACGAGATTGAGGGCGAACAGGCACAAGCCATTGCCGATGCTCCTCTGCCGGAAGGCTATGGCCGTATCGGTCTGACCGCCACACGCGAAATTCTTGCCGAGCTGAAAAAAGATGTCATTGCCTATGACAAGGCCGTCATACTTGCGCCTTCCCTCAAGCATCACTCTGATTTTCGCACAGGTGAGATCGTGGAGGAATTGCCGTATTACGGTGAAGTCCTGGACCGCCATGTCCTGCCCGGAACATCCGACCCCGCCGATGATGTGGTTACGCGGGTCGGGCGGCTCACAAACCCGACGGTACATATCGGCCTTGGCCAGTTGCGCCGGTTGATGAATGTCATTGTTAAACGATATGGCAAACCCGACGAGATTGTTGTGGAACTCGCGCGCGACCTCAAAATGAATGACCGTCAGCGTAAAGAGGCGGACATACGCCTGAACAAAAAGACGAAAGCGGCGCAACGTCGCAGTGAGTTGCTCACCGAAAATAATATCCCTGACACGGGTGCAAATCGTTTGCGGATGCGCCTTTGGGAAGATTTGAATTCCGATAACATGCTTGACCGCCGTTGCGTCTACACCGGCGAGCAAATCGGTATCCGGCGTTTATTTTCCGAGGAAGTGGAGGTCGATCACATCCTGCCTTACTCGCGCACCCTTGACGATTCGCCTGCCAATAAAATGCTCATTATGCGCGAAGCCAATCGCCGTAAACGCAACCGCGCACCCTTTGAGGCATTTGGCGGTGAAGAGGATTGGTCTGCAATTTCAGAACGTGCCGCTCGGTTGCCCGATAATATGCGTAAGCGTTTCGCTCCCGATGCGATGGACAAATTCGAACAGGATGGCGGCTTTGAAGCGCGGCAGTTGGTGGATACTCAACATCTTTCCGTTCTTGCCAAGCGTTACCTGGAAGTACTCTATGAGCCTAAAGAACAGCACCGCGTGCGGGTTATTCCCGGTCGCCTGACAGAAATGCTCCGGCGTCACTGGGGGCTTAACTCGATCCTGCCGGACCATAATTATGCACAACCGGGCAAAAAGAAAAACCGCCTCGACCACCGGCATCACGCGATTGATGCCGCCGTGGTTGCCGCGACAGATCGCGGCTTGTTACAGAAAATATCGAGGGCCGCCGCACTGAATGAATCCAAAGAACTGGACGACATCGTTGGCCGGATTGAACCACCGTGGCCAACCTTCCGCGATGATTTAAGAACACAGATCAACAGCGTCATCGTCTCGCATAAATCGGACCATGGCAAACCTTCGAAAGAAGGAGCCGCTCAAGGCCGTGATACGACAACCGCGCGCCTTCACAATGATACCGCTTATGGGTTGACCGGAGAGAAAGACGAAAAGGGCAATGACCTTGTAGTGCGCCGTGTCGCGCTTGCCGCATTATCGGACAAGCAAATCGGTAATGTCCGCGATCCGCTGTTGCGCGATGCACTCTGGCAAGCAACCGAAGGGCTGTCAGGAAAAGACCGGGAGCAGGCTTTGCAAGATTTCGCCGCTAAAGGCGTCGGAACTGACAAAAAGGGAGAACCGCTCTACAAAGGCATCCGCCGCGTCCGTGTGATTGAACCGCTCGCGGTTATCCCCATCCACGATAAATCCGGCCATGCCTATAAAGGCGTAAAGGGAGACAGCAATCAACGCTATGAAGTCTGGCAACTTCCCGAAGGCAAATGGGTTGCTAGGGTCGTTTCGACTTTCGTTGCGAACAGTCCCGGTGGCGGTGATAACCGTCCTCATCACACCGCAAAAAAGGTCATGCGGTTGCACCAGAATGATCTTGTCGCCTATCAAAAAGAAGGCGAACGCATTATCGCCCGGGTGGTGAAGTTTGGGCAGAATGGTCAAGTTACGCTCGCCGCTCACAACGAGGCTGGTGATTTGAAAAGACGTGACAATATGTCAGTCGATGACGACCCATTTAAATATTACTCGCCTACAGTTGGTGGTCTCAAAAATGTTTCCGCCCGTAAAGTACGAATAGACGAAACCGGGCGTATATTTGATCCGGGTCCAATTAAAACTTAGAAGAGTGTTAATCTTTTAAAGCAACCATGTGATGTGGATCGCATTGTAGATATAGAAACAGATGGACGCCATCTCGCCGCCGAGCGCGGTTTTATGGTGATCTCTGAAAACCATGCCGAGATCGGCCGCGTTGCCCTTGATGATATCGCCACTGTCATCGTCCATGCGCATGGGATCAGCTATTCCAATAATCTGTTGGTCGCTTTGGCAAAGCGCAACACGCCGTTGGTTGTTTGCGGGACCAATCATGCGCCGGTTTCGCACCTTTTGCCGATCTCCGGCCATCATCTGCAAGGCGCGCGTATGCGGGCGCAATGGCAAGCCCCGAAGCCGCTTATAAAGCAGGCATGGAAACAGGTCGTAGCTGCTAAAATTCGGATGCAAGGGTCCATTGTTGCCGCGCGCGGCGAAGAAAGCGGTGCATTTGACATGCTCGCCCGCAAAGTCCGGTCAGGCGACCCGGAGAATATCGAGGCTCAGGCTGCAAGGCGGTATTGGCCCTTGATTATGGGTAAAGAATTTCGACGTGACCGCGACGGTTCAGGGCCGAATGGTTTATTGAACTACGGCTATACGGTTTTACGCGCCACGGTTGCCCGGGCCGTTATTGGCAGTGGTTTGCACCCGACAATCGGCATCCATCACTCGAATCAGGCAAACAGCTTTGCACTCGCTGATGATCTGATGGAACCTTTTCGGCCATTTGTGGATTGGACGGTTTGTCGTCTCATTGAAAACGGAGACGCCGAAATATCGCCGGCCACAAAACAATCCTTGGCGGAAATCATGACGTTCGATGTGCGAATCGGGGAAGAGCGCAGCCCGATCTCTGTCGCCGTGCTTAAACTTGCACAGTCTTTCGCCCGCAGTTGCGAGAATGAAGCGTTATCGCTGGCTTTGCCTGCCCCGCCATCCCCTCTTGATCTTGCAGGTATGACAGCAGGCGAACCGGTGACATGACCGCACCCCTTCCCAGTCTCAGTGGATATCGGTTTATGTGGATGTTTGCGATGTTTGATTTGCCTGTTGAAACCAAAGCCGAGCGCAAAGCTGCCGCGAAGTTTCGACATTTTTTACTCGACCAAGGCTTCGAAATGAGCCAGTTTTCGGTCTATGCCCGATTCTGTAACGGCAAAGAGAAAGTGGATACTTATCTGCGCCGAATCGAAGCAAATCTGCCTGCGCGTGGCGACATCCACGTCATTACGATTACGGATCGTCAGTATGAAAACATCGTCCGATTCTCGAGTCAGAGCCGTCGTGAGCCGAAGAAAAACCCGAAACAACTTGCGCTTTTCTGAAGTGATTCGCGAAAATAGAGCGAGCGATCCCGACCTAAAGCGTTTTTATTTCAACGTGATAGATCGGGGTCGACTCTAGCAGATCAGAGAACGAGGTCGAGCCACAGCTCCGCATGTCTTTGCCGCAAAGTTTGCTTGACTCTAGCAGATCAGAGAACGAGGTCGAGCCACAGCAGCCGTGGGCCTCCCCGTTCGGCTCGTAACACTCTAGCAGATCAGAGAACGAGGTCGAGCCACAGCCACCCGGAATTTATCGCGTCCGGTTCTAACACTCTAGCAGATCAGAGAACGAGGTCGAGCCACAGCTCCGGAAATAGGTTTGTCGGGCGGAAAGTGACTCTAGCAGATCAGAGAACGAGGTCGAGCCACAGCCAGCGGCGCGGGATGCCTGTCCCAATTCATACTCTAGCAGATCAGAGAACGAGGTCGAGCCACAGCTTGCCATTCTAGCCATCACGCGCAACGCGCACTCTAGCAGATCAGAGAACGAGGTCGAGCCACAGCTCGATCTCGACTTGGCCGCGCCCCTCGTAGACTCTAGCAGATCAGAGAACGAGGTCGAGCCACAGCTCGGCAAATAGGGACCGTGCGTGGGCCTGGACTCTAGCAGATCAGAGAACGAGGTCGAGCCACAGCCGACGAGGGGGATTGGAACCCCGACGCGCCACTCTAGCAGATCAGAGAACGAGGTCGAGCCACAGCAAGTAAGGCTACAGCCCAACGATGCGGCGACTCTAGCAGATCAGAGAACGAGGTCGAGCCACAGCCGCCGGGGACTGCGCTCCCGCATGTGGGACACTCTAGCAGATCAGAGAACGAGGTCGAGCCACAGCCTGTGTCGCATCGCCGATTTTCTGAGGAATACTCTAGCAGATCAGAGAACGAGGTCGAGCCACAGCAACTCAATTCAACGCATTGATTTGACTTCAACTCTAGCAGATCAGAGAACGAGGTCGAGCCACAGCAATGGTGCTTCTGCACCTATTCCGGCCCGTACTCTAGCAGATCAGAGAACGAGGTCGAGCCACAGCGCCGTTGCCGATTTAATCGAAGAAAGTAACACTCTAGCAGATCAGAGAACGAGGTCGAGCCACAGCAGGATCCATCGAATCAAGTTGGCGCCGTCAACTCTAGCAGATCAGAGAACGAGGTCGAGCCACAGCCGCCACACCATTTGCCGTAGACTTCTCTGCACTCTAGCAGATCAGAGAACGAGGTCGAGCCACAGCCGCCAGTCGGAGGATGCCGAGCAGGTTCGGACTCTAGCAGATCAGAGAACGAGG
>CALKIZ010000020.1 GCA_937995735.1 uncultured Neomegalonema sp.
TCAGGTCGAAATCTGGTTCTCCATCCTCTCGGCAAAAGCCCTCGCAGGGGCATCGTTCTCATCGCGAAAACAGCTCATCGCCCATATCGACGATTTCATCAAAATCTACAACGAAGACGCCGCGCCCTTCGTCTGGACAAAGTCAGAAGTCCATCAGAAACGACTCAAACCATGTTTCGCTGAACAATGATTCCGGGTACTAGCAACACAGTTGAAGGCGCAGGTCGAGACATCGCCGCCAGCGGCCAAGCCATTGAGGGCGCGGTGGAATCCTATGTTAAACGCAGGAACCAGCCCATTATTTCACAGGTCCCAACAGGTTCACAATATACCTATTGAGATTCTTTAATTTGAAGAAACACTACGCCATAAACGATAGCTTCGAGGCGTCAGATTTTATGTCACTCAAGACGTAAAATCTGACGTAACAGAAAGCATTGCGCTCTACTCTTCGAGCGCAGCAATCACTTCATCGGACATTTCAGCGTTCGACGTGACGTTTTGGACGTCATCATCATCTTCCAATGCATCAATCAGTTTCATGAGTGACTTGGCCTGATCAACATCAACCGGGTTGGTGTTTTGCGGACGCCAAGCAAGCTTCGCACTTTCGGCTTCACCCAAGGCAGCTTCAAGCGCGGTGGACACATCATTTAAATCAGTCGCAGCACAGTAAATCGTGTGTCCGCCCTCTTCATCGCTTTCAACGTCTTCTGCGCCTGCTTCAATTGCTGCTTCAAATACAGCGTCAGCATCGCCTGCCGTCGTTGGATAAAGAATCTGTCCGACACGATCAAACATGAAGCCAACCGAACCGGTTTCACCAAGGTTACCGCCTCTTTTAGAGAAAGTTGACCGGACTGTAGAAGCCGTACGATTGCGGTTATCAGTCAACGCCTCGACGATCATTGCGACACCGCCGGGGCCATATCCCTCATAACGAATTTCTTCGTAATCATCGCCCTCGCCTGCCTGAGATTTCTTGATCGCACGATCGATATTGTCTTTAGGCATCGATTGGGATTTGGCTTCGCGCACGGCAAGGCGCAGACGCGGGTTTTTATCAGGGTCGGGATCACCCATCTTAGCCGCAACGGTGATTTCTTTAGACAGCTTCGAAAACAGCTTCGAGCGGAGTTTATCCTGGCGACCTTTTCGGTGCTGAATATTGGCCCATTTGGAATGACCGGCCATGCGTCACCTCGCGTTTAATCAGTAAATTTCATGTTTTATAGGCATAGAAATCCTGAAACGGAAGCCCACGCATGAGTTTCAATGCATAGCAATCTAACGATCTAACGATCCAACGTTCTAAAGGCAGTCGCGGTTTCCGTAGATGCCGTTGCCGCCCAAACACCGCGTGCCACAGCGCGCGCAATGCAATCGGCTGCAGCAGATCCTATCCGCATAACATCATTAGGAGTTGCCTTCGGGGCTTCGTCCGGGCAAACAGCAAAGATCGTATCTCCGTCGAAAGGTGCATGACTAGGCCGAATGGCTCTGGCAAGGCCATCATGCGCCATGATCGCAACCCGCATGAGCGATGCCCGATCCAACGGAATCGAGCTTGCAACGACGCCAATGCAGGTCGCTTGTCCAGGCGAGATACCTCCCTTTATTTCTTCCGGGAGAGGTTCATGAGCGGCGATGCGAGATGTTGGCTTCAATCCACCAAATTCTTCTTTGAATTCAAACGGCCAGGACCAGAAACAATCTCCTCCCGGCATAACCGCAGAGCCGATAGAGTTAACGGCGATCAAAGATGCAACCACGCTATTATCGCCCATATCGAGCGAAGAACTACCAAGTCCACCGAGAAAACTTCCGGCCAACGCACCATACCCTGCGCCGAAAGATCCTATACTCATATCTCTCGAAAGGCTCGACAAGGCTTCCCGCGCAAGCGCACGATATGGGGGCATTTCGCCCCAATCTTTATCGCCACCATTACTCAGGTCATACAGTGATGCTGCGGGGATAATCGGCACTGTTGGAACTCCCCGCACCAACGTCACACCAATTTCTTGAGATGATAGAACAGCCGTAATCTCATCCGCTGCAGCAAGTCCAAAAACCGATCCACCTGAAAGGCTGATTGCATGAGCAATCCCAAGCGTAGCATCTGCACCAACCGCATTGGTTTCCCGCGTTGCCGGACCGCCGCCTCTGACATCAACCGCACAACGCATTGCTTTGTCGAAACCAATGACGGTAACACCCGTTCGGATATGAGTGTTTTCAGCGTTACCTATGGACACTCCCGGAACATCAGTCAGACAGTTTCCGGGGCCTGGTAGCGGTATCACGCCGCGTTTGCCGTGTCAGGGATGGTAATCCGAAAGCACGTTCCATCCGTCGTGCTATCGACCAAGCGAACTTCTCCTCCATGGCCACGCGCAAGTTCCTGAGCAATCGCAAGGCCAAGACCACTCCCCCCTTTACGGGCGCTTCCCTTGAAGGCTTTAAAGAGATTTTCCCGCGCGACTGCTGGTATTCCGGGGCCATCATCAATTACATCAATCTCAGCCAAGTTTTCCAACCTGCGCCCGGCCAATGTAATCGTTCCGCCATTGCTCGTCGCCTCTAGCGCTTGTGCAGCGTTACGACTCAAGTTGTAAATAATTCTATATAACTGATCCGGATCGCCTTCTGCATACGTCTCATCAGTCGTATCCAGCTCAACTTTTACTTTCTCATTATGTGCCAGCAACAATTGGTCACGAACTTCATCAAGAAACGCAGTGAGCATGACACGCCGCCGCACCGGCTCTAATTCTTCAGCCCGCCCGAACTCCAAGGTTCGCTCGCACAATGCAGTCGCCCGATCTAATGAACGCAACAATTTTGGCGCTGTTTTTGCGACCATGGGGTCTGCACTCGACTCTAATCTATCTGTCAGGATCTGCGCTGCCGCCAAAATATTCCGGAGATCATGATTAATCTTGGCAACGGCCTCACCAAGGCTGGCGAGCCTCGTTTTTTGCTTCAGTGAAGTACGCAATTCGGTTTGCATCGCAGCAAGTTCGATCTGCGCCTCAGAAATTTCATCTCTTCCAGAGTCGGGCGCGATAATCATCGCGCCTTCCGGTGCTTTTCGAAACTCAACCATATTGGTTGTGAGCTTTCGGATTGGTTTGACCAACCACCGGTTTAAGCTTACATATACCAGCACAGCAGTCAGCAACGAGATAATCAGAGACACCGCCAGAACGCGCAGACCGAACGAAATCATGGCATCGCGCAACTGCTTTTCGCGCAGGGTAATTTCAATCTTGTCGCCAACCGGGTTGCGCGTCGCATCTGGCGAACCGATCACGCGCACCACCAATGTTGGGTCATTGCGAAACAAAACTGCGAAAGCTTGCCAAAGCTCATCAAAAACAGAAGCTTCATCAAGCTCAAAGTTCATTTTCACCGGATCAGCCCAGTTCCCTCTCAAAATAGGCAGCCGTGCGCCACCACGTTGCACAGCGATAGACCGCACCTCTGCGCTTTTCAACAAAGCCATCTCGTTTTCATGATCAATAGTACCTGTTTGGCCAAGGCGCGCAATTGTTACAATATTGGATGCCGCGAGCCGCTCTTGAAGATAATCAACGCGAAATCGTGCCAAAGAGGGTGCGAAAATAAACACCTCTGCAAGCATCACGAACACTACTGTTAGAAATAACAAACGCCCGGAAAGGCTTCGCAAAATCCGCATTATGCCAAGCTCTCCCAGATAACTTTACCCGAAGTTTGTTAGAAACCGGACAATTTTCTTTGTTCGATCGCTGAATAACTTCGGAGTATAATAACTTCCAGCCACTCGTTTGCTCGCTTCACCCAAAGTAGGATAAGGGGCCACATACCCCGCCATAGCACCTATTTTATGCTTGTTTGCAATAGCAAAAGCCCACAGGTGGATCATTTCACCCGCTCCTTTGCCAACGATTGATGCCCCGATAATTCGCGATCCTTTCAAGATAACTTTGATAAGCCCTTTTCCGGTTCGTTCGGCTTGTGCGCGGTCTGTTTCGTTCGCCTCAAAACGTAAAACCGAGACACCGGCTCCAAACTTCTTTTTTGCTTGCTGTTCGGTCATACCTACATGCGCGATTTCCGGGTCAACATAGGTAACCCAAGGGATATGATCAGTGCTTGCTTTTGCCCAAAACATTTTAAACAGCGCACTTCGGATCACGACACCTGCATGATATCCGGCTACATGCGTAAACTGAAGGCCGCCCGTCACATCACCTATGGCGTAGACTTTACTATTGGAGGTTTTCAAATTTACACCAACGTCAATGCCTCGCCTTGAGTACGTCACACCTGCTTTTTCAAGATCGAGGCCCTCAACATTCGCCTTACGTCCGACGGCCATCAGAAGATGTGTACCTTCGACGATTTCGCCACCCTTAAGATGAACTTGGATTTTTCCACCATCATGTGAAACGCTCTCGGCCAATGCACCTTCACGTATATCCAAACCTTCTGCACGTAAGCTTTCCAAGGCTATAGACGTCACCTCGGGGTCATCTTTTCCAAGAGCTTTTGCCCCCTCAAGAACAACAACATCAGCCCCCAGGCGACGATGAGCCTGCGCCATCTCCATGCCAATAGGACCGCCACCAACAACAATCAGGCGTTCCGGCAACTCAGTATTATCGAATATTGTTTCATTCGTGAAGTAAGGCGTCTCTTCCAGACCGTCAATCGGCGGGACAAAAGGTGATGATCCGGTTGAGATAATGACTCGTCTGGCCTCAATCTTATAACCGCCCGCTTCGACAGTAGTAGGCCCGACGAACCTTGCCTCATCGCGAATGACGGTGCAGCCAAGGCCTTCGAAACGCTCTTGGCTGTCATGCGGTGCAATCCCTGCAATGACATCTTTTACATGGGCGTTAACTGCGACAAAATCGACAGTTGGTTCATGTGCAAGAACACCGAACTTGCCCCCCGAACGGTGGGCGTGCGCAGATTTAGCTGCTGCCAAAAGCGCTTTGGAGGGCACACAGCCATGATTGAGACAATCTCCACCCATTTCTGATTTTTCAATCAGAGCGACTGACGCGCCCAATTGCGCTGCACCGGCGGCAACAGAAAGCCCACCTGAACCTGCACCAATAACACACAGGTCTACACTTAGTTCTTTAGTCATTCGGGGCATCTCCGCTGATCACAGGCTTGCCCCGGATCTTCTTAATAATAATCGGCAAAATCGCGAGGGTTATCAAACCAACAAACGGCCCCCACACTGCCGGGTCGGAAAATATATTCAACGATAGATCCCCGCCCTTAGCGAACACTTCGCCCAACCCCGTACCGATAGACGTGTAAACAGCAGTTCCCGGCAAAATTCCTAAAAAAGTCGTCCAGATGTAAGTAATAAGCTTTACGCCAAAAAACGCAGGCAACAAATTGGCGATAAAGAATGGTAACGCTGGAACCAATCTCAGTAGAAAAAGGAAACTGATCTCATTTTCCTGAAAACTCTTCTCAAATTTAGCCATCCATGGACCAGCGCGCTCTTTGAGAGAAGCGCCAAGGCTCGTCTTAGCCGCGATAAATATGCATGAAGCACCAATCGTAGCACCAAAGACCGTAAGTAAAGTTCCGGGTATTAATCCAAAAAGAAACCCACCTGTCAGGGTCATTATCGCCGCTCCGGGGATAGAAAAAGCGACTAACAGCACGTATGCTAGAAGATATGTGGCGACAGCTAAAAAATAATTTTCATCGCGCCACGCCAGCAAAGACTCGCGATTCTCCTTAAGAACATCGAATGAAAGATAATCACGTAAAAATATAAACCCTAAAACAGCGCCAGTGCCGATGACAATTAGGGGCAAAAATCGCGTGATACCTTTCCCTTCGCTTGGCGAATGCGATGCTGCGGTATCGGCCATATCATTTTTTTCCGTCATTTATTTGTCCTTCCCACCGCCGTTCGGTAGTCGTCACGCACATATTACGCACATGAGTTTGCAGAGTGACCCATATCACAGCGGATTGAGTACCCGTGAAATAGGGCGCATCTATTGAAACATTTTAATTATAAAGAACTTTTCCACATAAGTTGACGCCACAAGACTCAGGGAGTATAAGCTCGGCTCCGCGTTCATATTCTAACTTGTGCGTGGTATTTAATAAACTCCGGGGGGTGCCCCGTACCAGCAGGAGCGTTGCCGTGAAACGCACATTTCAGCCAAGTAATCGCGTTCGCAAGAACCGTCACGGGTTTCGGGCACGTATGGCGACAAAAAATGGCCGTAAGATACTAAATGCACGCCGCGCTCGCGGACGCAGCAAACTTAGCGCCTAATGAAATCGACCTCGAAAATTCAGCAATGTCTGCACTCTTGAGGTTGAAGAAACGAAGTGAGTTTCTCGCAGCAAATAGAGCTGCGAAATCAGTTACAGATAGCCTGATACTTCAAAAAAGGCATCGTAAGGATGACTCGTGCGCGATACGTGTTGGATTTACTGCATCTAAAAAGGTAGGAAATGCTGTTGTCCGCAACCGTGCGAAAAGACGGATGCGGTCTCTGGCTTTCGATTTACTTAAGACACGCGGAAAAAAAGGCCATGACTACGTTCTGATAGCACGGAACAATGCGACGGTAGAGTGTTCTTACGACATACTTAAGCGCGACCTGCACTCCGCCCTTGAGCGGGTAAGCAAAATGAAACGTCGATGATCCGTGCCGCATTAATATCGCTCATCAAACTACCGATCCAAGTCTATCGACTCGCTATATCCCCATATCTTGCGTCAAATTGTCGTTTTCAACCAACTTGCTCCGCCTATGCTTTAGAGGCTCTGGATCGACACGGCATAATTCAGGGAAGTAAGTTAACTTTCAGAAGATTGATAAGATGCCGACCGAGCGGTGATAACGGCTTCGATCCTGTGCCGCCTGTAAATAAGAGGTAAAACTCTTGACCTATTGCGCTTAGACCGCTTGAAGCATTGCAGCAGGCAAGCGATGCCTTGTCCGACAAATTCCCAGACTTCGGAGCCAATGAATGGGCGACCAAAAAAACCTAATTCTTGCTGCAGTGCTAAGTTTTCTCGTTATTGGCTTGTGGGAAGTCTTTGTCATTGGCCCACAGCGAGAAGAAATCCGCATTGCTGCCGAAGTTGAAGCGGCAAAACAGGCCGCTAATCCAGCGGATGAAGCCAGCGCGCCCGGAGGGATTGTTGAATCTGCCAAGCAGGTCATTGTGTCAAGGGATGAAGCTCTCGCACAAAACGACCGGGTCATAATAGACAGCCCTAGCGTAGACGGTTCAATTTCTTTGTTGGGCGGTCGTCTTGATGATTTAAATCTAAAAGATTACCGCGTCAGCATCGAAGACGGATCGCCAGAGGTAACGCTGCTTTCGCCTACGGGCACCGAGACACCGTATTATTCTGTATTTGGTTGGGCGGGTGCGAATGCTGGAAAACTTCCCGGTTTGAAAACGCCGTGGGAATTAGCCGAAGGTGACGTTCTTAGTGTCAACGCTCCTGTTACGCTTGAATGGACGAATGAGAAAGGCATCACATTTCGCAAGACCTATGAGATTGATAAAGATTATCTTTTCACGATAACACAAGAGGTCACAAACTCACTGGACGACGCATTAACTGTTAGACCGTACGGAATTATTGCGCGTCATGGTGAGCCTGAAACACTCGGAATGTACTTGCTGCATGAAGGGTCAATCGGCGCTTATGATGGCATCACTGAAGAACTCGACTATGACGAGTTCGCTGACGCCCCTTATGATCGTGCTGAAAACGCTAACCTGAAAAAAGTCGATGTCACTGAGAATGGCTATATTGGTTTTACTGACAAATATTGGATGACGGCCTTAATTCCTGAACCCGGTACGTCTTTTACAGCAGCATATAAGGTCGGAAACAGGAACGAGGCAATCTATCAAACCGATGTCCGGTTGAACTCGATCACCATTCCTGCCGGTGAAAGTGCCAGTGCGAAAGTTCATTTCTTTGCTGGCGCAAAACGCGCTGAACTTTTGAGTGCCTACGAAGAACAGCTGGGTGTTGATCGGCTATACGATGCGATTGATTGGGGATGGTTTTACTTTCTCACAAAGCCGTTCTTCTGGCTTCTCAGCACAATCAATAAAATCGTTGGAAACTTTGGCGTAGCGATTATTTTGCTTACGGTCCTGGTTAAAGCTGTGATGTTTCCGCTTGCTTACAAATCATACGTCTCCATGGGCCGTATGAAAAAGCTGCAACCGCAGACTGAAAAAATACGTGAGAAACATAAAGAAGATCCGCAAGCAATGCAGCGGGCAATGATGGATTTATACAAAAAAGAGAAAGTGAACCCCGCTGCAGGGTGCTTGCCTATTTTGCTTCAAATTCCAGTTTTCTTCTCACTATACAAAGTGTTGTTCGTCACTATCGAGATGCGCCACGCACCATTTTTTGGATGGATTCAGGATTTATCCGCTCCTGACCCAACAAGTATTTTCACGGGCTTTGGTGCGTTCGATTGGGGACCACCTGCATTCTTGTTGATCGGTATTTGGCCGATTATAATGGGGATCACAATGTGGTTGCAAATGCAGCTCAACCCGGCTCCACCTGACCCGATACAGAAGAAAATTTTTGCATGGATGCCAGTCCTGTTTACCTTCCTGTTAGGGAGTTTCCCGGCAGGTCTGGTAATTTATTGGACCGCCAACAACGTCCTGACCATCGTTCAACAAGCATCAATTATGAAGTCGCAAGGTGCGAAGATCGAATTGCTAGATAACTTGAAGGATATGTTCAGTCGCAAGAAAGCGGAATGAAAGCACAGAAACTCGTCAAATATAATTGAGCACACTAATGTTCGATTACATTGTTTATTTGAAGAGATACGAGGCAACAACATCTCGAAACTAAAGGCTGCCGAATGACTCCCTTTACCGACGCCGAAGTTGAGGCAGGACGTCTGCTTTTTGCGCGTGAATGCGATTTCATTATTGGCGCGGCAGAACTGGCACAATTGCCCGAAGGGGATCGTCTCGAAATATGCTTCGCCGGGCGTTCAAATGTCGGGAAGTCAAGCTTAATCAATGCTTTAACCGGACGCAAAAGCCTCGCTAGAGCGTCCAATACACCCGGGCGTACACAACAACTGAACTATTTCGCTCTTGCCCACCCCGACATCACAAAACTCTACCTCGTCGACCTCCCCGGTTACGGTTATGCGAGAGCACCAAAAGGCGAGGTAGAACGCTGGCAAGGCGTGTTGCGCGGGTATCTTTCCGGGCGCGCAAGTCTGCGGCGCTGCTTTTTATTGATCGATTCTCGGCACGGAATCAAAGCAGTCGATTCTGAGATTATGGACATGCTCGATGTTGCTGCCGTGAGCTATCAGACCGTGCTTACAAAAGCCGACAAAGTGAAAGCTCACGAGCTTGATAAAGTGATTGATGCGACGGCAAAACTTATCGGCAAACGCCCTGCCGCCTACCCACAACTCATTGTTACGTCGGCGGAAAAACAAGAAGGCATTGAGGATTTACGGGCCGCTGTAGCACGGCTCGCATTCGAAAACGCCTAACGCAAACCGTCTTTTCCTTCGGCATCTTTTGCTTCCAAGCCGCCAACACGCGGCAGCGGACGCCCAGAGTCAGTGACCGCAATTGCGACCATAATTTCATTCGTTCGCGGGGCGTCATTGATGCGAACTTCCATACCGTCGAAATGCGAGCGGACATAGGCTGCATCTTTATGGCCCAAAGGGATGTCGAGAGGCGTACCCATTGCACCCATTTTCTTTGAAGATGGGACCAGAGCTGCGCCTTTTTCGACGGCGGCACGGAGGGGCTTTCCCATGCTCGGATGGAGGATTGCTGCGGCGTGTTCCAGCTCTCCTGTTTCGCCTACCAGTGCCGCTTTGCCGTAACTTTCAGCTTCTGCGGGAGTAATCCCGAGCGCCTTCACACAGCGCTCGCCCAGCATACCGCCCAATTCCTCTCCAATTTCCATAAGCAATTCAAGGTCTTCGACATAGCGGCCCGCAAAGGGATTCTCGATCACTGCAATCGCAGCAGCGCGGCGCGTAGGGGGCGAGATTACCTGTCCTTGCTCGGTCAGAGTATCTTCGACGGTGACGACGATCTTACGAATTTTAGCTTTCATAACGCCTCTTTTAAGTCTGGTAGAACTCTCGGCATTCTTTGGGAAAAGCCGGAAACCGCCTTGGAAAAACCCTCAAAAACCGTGGTAATAGTCTCGTCTTGCAAGTTCAAGACAGCGCCGACGATCACGCCGCGCGCAATAAGGTCATCGGCCAACACTTTTCCCGCGCTTAATGCGCCTCGCACATCCTGAAAGGGCAAAGGCCCAACATCGACAGTCACCAGCCGCGCGCCAAGGTCACTCTCCGGCGAGAGCGAGTCGGCCCGCACACGCGACACCCTCTTCGACCCCGGCAAATCCACCGCATTGGCGATCATCGTCGCCGCAGCATCGGCCTCCGCCGCCGAGCGCGCGAACACTGTGACGAAATCCGCAACCCCAAGCGAGTGAGAGCGACCACGCCATCCGCTTGTCGCAATGCCGCCGATGCCGTCCTTTGCGCCAACCGTCACGGGCTGCACATCGACGCGCGACACTCGCGGATTTCCAATTCCAAGCCGTGCCGTCTCACCTCGTTGAAGCCACAGCGCAATATCGCCGCCATTATTAACCACCGCTTTGCGCAAACATCGCCCCTCGTGCAGAGCCTCCAGCACATGATCGGCCACCGCGCCTGCGACCGCTGCCATCGGCGTAATGAAACCTTTATGCACAGAGACAGCACGCATCATCCGTTGCGCGACAGGCCCGCTCGCACCAGCCTCAACCGGAGAGCGAAGCACAGGCAATTCGGAACACAGCCTATCCAACACTCCGTCAAAGGCATTCTTCGCCTGAGAATACCCCGCGCGCACCTCATCCTCTGGCCCCCATGCTTCAATGATCAAATCAATAGGCCCATGCTGCAAATGCAATCGCCGCCCCAGCATTGCTGCTTGCGGGCCACTCATCACTTAACGCTCACACTGGTCGGCCAAGGCACACCCTCAGGCGCAGCCTCAAGCCGTTGCCCAACAAGCCGGTGATCATTCTGCCGCCCAACCTGCCCCGCAACTGCATCAGACAAAGCCATCACATGATCCGCATGTCCACCGAGCGCGAGATACTCATCGCGGCGCAAAGTAAATTCAATGGGGGCGACCAATGCAGGCGTCGGCACATATCCGAAAGCCCCGCGCGGCATCTGAGTCACATCGGCCATCACGGTAATGCCGCCACCGGGCCACAGATAAACCGGCGCGCCGCCTATCGTGACATTTGCCAAAGCCTGCCGCACAGAGCGCGTCAACCTCACCGGGTTTTCCGTCACCCCCGCGCGCAATGACCCGCCTGCACCGCCCATAAACAGCACAGAGCATAGCGCCGGTTCGCAGTTTTCTTCGATCCGTCCGATAGAGGGTAGCAACCGTTCCGGCATCTCCGTCTGCACGGGATTCAAATACTCATCCAACTCGTAATAGGCAAAATTCTCGCCGGTCGTAGAGACCATCAGCATCGACAATCCCGGCCTCGCGACATCGGGCTTGAAATCTTTCAGGATCGTCAAGGGGTCACTCAGGTCGGTTCCGCCCCATCCGGTTCCCGGCTCAGCAACTTGGAAATAACGCCCCGGTGTAGATCGGCGTCCATTGATGCGTATGCCGCTGGCGGGCCAGTTCAATACCTTGCCCGCCTGATGTTCAGACATAACCCCCGTGATGTGATCGTCGACCACGACAACCTCGTCGACCAAGCCCTGCCATTGAGCGGCAAACATGCCAATCGTTGCGGAACCACACCCTACGCGCATCCGCTCTTCAGGTACTCCGTTGATGATCGGCGCTGCACCGGCCTCGACAACAAGTGTCGCACCATCATCAATCGACAATTCAACGGGTTCACGATTACAAAGAGATAAGAGCGAAGCACACGTAACACGCCCCTCCTTCTTGCCGCCTCCCGTCAAATGATGCACCCCGCCGAGCGACAACATCTGAGAGCCATATTCGGCGGTGGTCACATGGCCAATCGGCTCACCTTCGCATCGAACCAGCGCTTGTTCAGGGCCAAGATGCCGGTCCGTGTCGATCTTCACTTTTGCACCGCAATAGCTGAAGATGCCTTCGGTTACGACAGTCACCATATCAACGCCGTCCACCTCCGACGACACGATAAACGGCGCAGGTTTATAATCAGGATAGGTTGTCCCCGCACCAATGGCGGTTATGAATTGCTCTTTAGGTGCAAGGCTACCATTCCAGCCGTCATCACCGTCATGGTCAAGGAACGGAACTGCATGTTTAGTCCGCTCAAGGATCACAAGCGGATCAACCCGCACCAACTCGCCGCCTTCATTGGCGTAACGGTCGCACGCTCCTGATCGACCATCGGCAATGTAACACATCACCGGACACGCATCGCAGCGGATTTTCTCGGGTTTACTCATAGCGTTTGCAACGTATACGCGCCCCGCGTTATCCAATCATCCCTTAAACCTCTCCTTCTAGCAGAGGATCGAGAGAAGGCCATTTCACAAAGCCGCTTCCTCTCCCGAATCACGTCTTGCGATAGAAAAACTGAAACTGGGAAAACCATCACCCTACCTCACGCAATGCGTTCAACACCTTGTCCGGTGTGGCGGGCAAGTGCCGAACCCTTGCCCCTGTCGCATGACGGATCGCATTGAGAATCGCCGGAGCGGTAGGAATCAAAACATGCTCGCCCAACCCCTTCACGCCATACGGTCCCTCTGCATCGGGAACCTCGACAATATGATGCGTAAAACTCGGTACATCGCCGAAAGTCAGGATCAGATAATCATGTAAATTCTCTGTCCGGCCCGGAATAAAATCCTCCATCAAAGCAAGACCAATCCCCTGCGCGACACCGCCCTCGATCTGACCTTCAATCAAAAGCGGGTTCACGGCACGGCCTACATCATGCGCCGTTGTAATATGGTCGAGCTTCACAGTCCCCAGCTTCGTATCAACCGTCAGTTCAACGATCTGAGCGCCATAGCCATAAACCGCATAAGGAATGCCCTGCCCGTTTTCGTCCAAGCCGGAGACGGGGGGATTATACGTCTCTTCTGACATGAAGACATAACCGAATTCATTCACGGGCAGCGCGCCCAATTCGATACGCGACACATCACCCACGAGCAGCGTATCACCTTCAATAGACAGCGCAGCATCCTCACCGACATTCGCATGACGCAAGATCGCCGCGCGCAGCGCTTTACCCGAAAGCATCGCCGCAGATCCCGTTACGTAAGTCTGCCGCGAGGCCGAAGTCTTTCCGCAATCAGGCGTCAAATCAGTATCGCCGCCAATCAACCGAATATCATGCACCCGCATCCCTAGTGCATCAGCAGCAATCTGAGTGATGACCGTATTTGCACCTTGGCCAATATCCATAGCACCTTGATGCAACACCACCTCGCCGGTCGCTTTGATGCCTATACGCACAGTGGACGGATTAGGCAAAGATGTGTTCCCACACCCATACCAGCAAGACGCAACACCAACTCCCTTACGCAAACCCGATCCATTCGCCGCACGATTATAAGCGGCAGCGCGCTGGGTCGCTTCAGCCCAGGCCGGTGACAGTTTCTTCAGACAAGTCTCAATCCCGATGCCGGTTTCAAACACTTGTCCCGTCACTGTAGGTTGACCGTCACGCAAAGCATTCTTCAATCGAAACTCAAAGCGATCCATACCAATGGCATCGGCCAATTCGTCGAAAGCGACTTCCTGTGCGATAGCTGATTGGGGAACCCCAAACCCGCGAAACGCACCCGACGGCGGACAATGCGTATGCACTGCAATGCTCCGCGCCCGATAGTCAGGAATGAAGTATGGCCCCGACGCATGAACCGGCACACGGTTCGCCACTGTCGGTCCCCAACTCGCATAAGCACCGGTATTGAAAATGCCTTGAAAATCGAACCCGCTTACGATCCCGTCATTGTCGCACCCGACCGTCAACGTAATCTCAGATGGATGACGTTTCGTCGTCGCCCGCATAGATTCCGACCGGGTATAGCAAATCGCGGCAGGCCGGTTCAGCCGCCAAGCCGCAAGCGCAATATAAGGCTGGAAGGACAGATCGAGCTTCGATCCAAATCCGCCACCGCAAGCGCTCGGCATCACCCGAACCGCATCCATTGGCAGATCAAGTATCGCTGATAATTCTTCACGATCCATCGTCGCGGCTTGTGTACAGCCATGAACCTCGATGCGGTCCCCGACACGCTCTGCCCAGCCCGCTTCCGGCTCGATATAAGCGTGTTCGATAAAGGGCGTTGATGTCTCGACCGTGACCGAATGTGCAGCCTTCGAAACTGCCGCTTCCGCATCCCCGCGTTGAACCAATCCGGTAATCAAAACATTGCCGGGGCGTCCCTTGTGCAATGCCTCCGCCTCTAACGCTTCATCCGGGGTCATTGCCGCGTTGCGTATATCCCAAGTCACAGGAAAGTCCGCCTCGCGCAGCGCCCTTACCGCCTCCGCTTCTCCAACGACACAAGCGACCGCCTCCCCGCGATACCGCGCCACGCCTTCCGCAAAAACAGGTTGATCCGCAAGGGGAGGAATAACCCCGAAACAATTTTTTCCCGGCACATCATACGCATCAAACCAAGCCAGCAACCTGTGCGCTTTCAGGTATGCTTTTGTATCCCCAAACGTAAATCCCGCATGAGGATGAGGCGAGCGGATCACCCGCACGAAGAGCGCGCCCTCCGGCAAAGCATCATTGCCATAGGCCAGCGAGCCATCCACTTTCGCCATCCCGTCAAGATGACGGATGCCCTGCCCAATGCTCGCTCCGGCTTCCGGTTCATAGCGCGCCGCGTTCAAGGTCGTCGCATTCATCACCGCATCGACGATCTTGACGTATCCGGTACAGCGGCAAAGCACACCGCCAAGCGCATCCTCGACCTGATGCCGGGAAGGGCGGGGTTCCTCACGCAACAACGCGACGGCAGAGACCATCATCCCCGGCGTACAAATCCCGCATTGCGCCGCCCCGTGATGCAAAAAGCTCTCCCGCAATCGCTCGGCTAATGGATCATCCGCCAATCCTTCCAGCGTCACGACCTCACTCCCGTTGATCTGCCCGGCCGCAGTCAAACAGGCACAAACCGGCGTACCATCCACCAAGACAGTACAAGCCCCGCAATCTCCTGCATCACAGCCGATTTTCGTGGCACTCAACCCAAGCTCACTACGCAACAAAGCCGACAAACGCATTGCCGGATTGCGAACCGATACATTGCCCCCATTGACCTTCACGCCAAAGCCTCCCGCAAGGCCCGCCGCACAAGCTCCTGCGCCGCGTCCCGCCGATAACCGGCAGAGGCACGGACATCAGAAATCGGATCAAGATCAGCAAAATGCCCGTCGGTAATGACAGCCTCAATGTCATCCACCTGCACCCCGGCAAGCGCCTGTTCCAAACCGCCCAACCGCAGCGCCACTTCCGAGCACGCCCCCACGGACACGGCAGCCTCCGCCACATACCCCGCATCCACGACCAATCGCACAGCGACCATAGCAATCGAGATTACCAGATACTTCCGCGACCCGAGCTTAACGAATGACGAAACACCGTGCCCCGCCCGTTCCGGCACAAGCACCCCCGTCACGATCTCTGTGTCGGACATCGCCGTGTGCCGATTTCCCAACACAAATTCAGACAGCGGAACAACCCGCCGTCCCTGAGCAGAAGCGATCTCGACCTTGGCATCAAGCACAAGCAAAGGCGGCACACCATCCGCCGCCGGAGACGCATTGCAAAGATTGCCAACCAGTGTTGCACGGTTTTGTATCTGTATCGACCCGACTTCACGCGCGGCCAATTTCAGCCCGTTAAAAGCGGGTGGAAGATCGGCTCGGATCACATCTGTCCAAGTGGCCAGCGCTCCAATGCGCCATCCATCAACTTCTCGCGCGATACCGCGCAACTCGGATATCGCTGAAATATCAAGGATAGGAGCTTCCGGCGGCTCGTCCCGAAGACCGGGATAATAATCGGTCCCACCAGACAAAATATCCCAAGTGCCGGACGCCAACAGCACTAAAGCCTCTTCAATTTTGGAGGGTCTCGCGAAATCCATCGCAAAACCTTATGCGGCTCTCTTCAGAAGAACAACCACCGAGGCGTCGCTGCGGCGTATTGATCATAAGCTGCCCCAAACGTCTTACTCAGGGTCATTTCTTCACGGCGAATGATGAGAACAGTCATTGAGCCGACATAGACCACACTCGCTGTCAAGGCCGCTGGAATCGAGTAATACCCGATCGACAACAGCGGCAGCAAGAACGCGACATAGATAGGATTGCGCGTGAAGCCGAATACGCCGCCGGTCGTTAAGGTCTGTGGCTGACCATAAGAACTTGATAACAATGACAATCGCATGTGACGTTGCACCAGTGATGCTGAGATAAAGAACACCAAAATTGCCGTCGCAAGAACAGCACAGCCCGCTCCACCATTGGCCAGATCGTTCGCCGTCGCTGGGGACATCGCCATAATAAGACCTGCCCCATAGCAGGACCAACTAACCCAACTGCTTGGGCAGATTTGATTGAATTTAAAAGCTCCATATTTCGGATGCTGAACAGCCATATGTTTGCCCCTGTCTCGTTTCAATCCAATATTCGGCTACTTGAGTCGCAGCCTGAGATTTTGAATTAACAGGAGCAAATTGCGGGCCAAATCATGTTAAGGTTGTATTAAGACTTTACGCCAAATTGCATATGACCGGACACGACGAAATGCAATCCTTAGGTGCATCTACCGAGATCAATATATCCACAGAACACTTGCGCCGCCTATTTTACCTAAAACTTTAACGACCGCGTTTCACTTAAGCCGCACAAAAATCCTTGTAAACGATACAGCGGTATTTTTCTGAACAAAGGCGATGTTTCACTTTCGGAGAGATCAATGTTCAACGATTTGTTTTTGACGACCAGTCTTCAGTCAGATTTTTCGTTTGGCTTCACGACGGACTTATCCGCTTCGTTCACCCCGGTGGTCACCACAGGACCAGGCGACATCACCGTCGATTTTCCGATTTTTGATACAAACTTGGCCCCCATCTTAGAGGACGATACCGCCACGACCGAAGCCGGTACTGCTGTCGAAATCGACGTTCTCGCGAATGATAGCGATCCTGATGGTGATGAGCTGGTGATCCTTGCCACGTCCGGCGCGGTGTACGGTTCTGTCTCCGTCGTGAATAATGTCGTCACCTACACGCCTGACGAGGATTTCTCCGGCACAGATACATTTACCTATACTGTCTTTGATGGAACCGACTTTGCCGAGGCTTCGGTCACCGTTAATGTCGAACCGGAGCCAGAGCCGGAAGAACCAACCGGCGAAGGAGATAAAAGCGGATTTGAGCTGGTCAATGTAAACGACTTTTTCAATCCGGCATTCGGTGGCGGTTTCATCGCGACATACGAATACACCGTCAACGAAAACTCGATCATCGGCGATGACCTGTTCGCTTGGACAATCAACAGCAACTATACAGGTGAAGGCCGGATCGTGAATGTCTTCGTCAATGGCTTTAACGGGCCAACGACTCAACAAGCCGATGATGGCTCGTTCGATATTGGCAATGTTGATGTTGGCTTCAGACCGGAACTGAACGTCGGCGATACATTCAGAGTGTCGTTCCAGATTGACGGTGCAGGCTTTGAAGACGAACATTTTTGCCCGACATTCCTGGATTCTGACCCGGAACCCGTTGAAGCAACAGAATCCGACGTCGAGATCATTACATCGCCAACAAATGATTGGGGTTCAGGCTTCCTTCAGCGCGTGACAATCGACAATATTTCCGAAGATGAAATCGACGGCTGGTCGGTTATTCTCGATGTGCCTGAAGGTGATACGTTCGTCTTCAATAACGTTTGGGGAGCCACCGCAGAGACACTCGATAACGGAGATATCCTGTTTCAGAACCTTTCATGGAACGAAGACATTGCCGTGGGCGGTTCGGTCAATTTCGGATTTACCGGCGATAATTCGACCAACGATACCGTCTCTTTGGATGAGTTCGACTTTACGTTCTTAGGGTAAGATTACCGGCCCTTGCTCTCTCGGTAAGAGAGGGAGGGTAATTCGGAACTTCCCCTAGTTCGCAACACCACGACAAGACGAGCAAGCGACCGACCGAGGGCTGGTGTGGCCCGCGTTATTCGCGCGGGACGCGCCCGCCCGTGGGGGCATACGCGGCGCTTCGCTTGCATTAGTCGGTCGCGTGTCGCCGCTACGCGGCTCCGAAAAACATCACGACACGCCGCAAAATCATTCAGCGGCAAGCGGCTTCGCCGCAGTCTGATCACGCTTTCCTTCGAGTAATCCTTGAACCGAAATATCTTCGTTCAAGTCTTCCCAATGAAGACCGAGGCGGCTAAGGCGAACCTGTTCACGTTGTGCAGGCGTTGCTTTCATCAAACGCGGATACCAAGCTAAAGGGACACTGAGGGTACGCCCGTCGGTAAGATCGAGCCACATAGACTCTTCATCAAACCAAACTTTACTTGCTGAAATGGTCATTCAGAACTTCCCCTAGTTCGCAACACCACGACAAGATGAGCAGCGACCGACCGAGGGCTGGTGTGGCCCGCGCTCTTCGCGCGACACGCGCCCGCCCGTGGAGGCGCACGCGGCGCTTCGTTTGCGTTAGTCGGTCGCGTGTCGCCGCTACGCAGTTATAACTGCTTGTGCAACCATAGGCAGCCGCTAATGTCTTTTTAGGATATAAGAAATTTTAGGAATTGACATGTCGAACAGTAGCGAAACTGGTATTGCTTTAAACATCCCCACTCAAGATTTGGGGGAATTTTTAGTTGGCTTACTTGATCGGAATCAATCAATAGAACTAAACTTATTCCGCTCTTTTAGCATCACACACGATCATGTTGATAATGTATTTCAACTAGTACAAGAGAGAATCTCTGAACAAAATGAAAATCGATTAATTTCTTTCTCAGTTCGCTATGTTTACAGCAATGGATCAAGTGTTGAGCTTATAAGCTATGAAAAATTCAAATCATTTAACGAAATCAAGCCAGTAGTATGCACTAAATGTATTTTATCTTTGACATACTTGGTAAAATTTCACAACAAAAATTCTCCAGAAAAGCAATTAATTGAAATTTCATTTTCAACCAATGCTAATAATGAAGATATGCCATTTTTCATTCTGGATCGATTTGGACGAATAAAACCTAAACATTTGTACGAGGGCAAAGGAATTATTAAATTAAAAATAGAACACTCATCGGTTTCCTGGGGTAGCGACATTGAAAATGTCCTAAAAAACAAAATTGAAACGATTTCCGAAAAACGAAATTCTTATATTGAGTTTATGTTTGAAAAAGAAAGAATGATAGATATTATAATGTACGGCTTACATTTTTTTCTATTTTTTTCAATAAGTATAATTATTGTAAAGTCTATTGATTTTTCAGTTTTTTTAAATGCAATTTCATTATCTCAATCAATAGAGAACAGAATAATGGTTTCTTTTGTTTTAATATTGACATTTCAGCACTATTTTTTTGCAATAATAGGAGAACTTTATAACTCGATGTATAATTATTTTTCTGATTTCTACGAGAAAGACAGTTTCATTTGTATAAATGATGAAAGTATAAAGCACATGAAAGCTGAAATAAAAAAGAAAAACAAAACACTCTATACTGCACTGGGGTTTCTCACCTTAAATGTTTTAATCGCTGTTTTAGCAAATATCATTTGTGCGTATATCGCTTTTTCATAAAATTATTATTACGAAATAAGAAATCGTTAATCACTGCACATCGTATGTTCCTAGGCTCAGGACCTATTGATTTTTATGTGAGGTTGTGAATCACTGCCGGTAATGATGGAGGCCTGTGATGAGCGATCTTTTTTGGCTGACGGATGCGCAGATGGCGCGTTTATCTCCGTTTTTTCCGAAATCCCACGGCAAGCCGCGTGTGGATGACCGTCGTGTTCTGAGTGGGATAATCTTTGTCAATCGCAACGGGTTACG
>CALKIZ010000021.1 GCA_937995735.1 uncultured Neomegalonema sp.
ACTTGATCGAGAATTTCTTTGGCACGCTCAAGGAATTCAAGCGTATTGCAATGCGGGCCTGCAAAACAGACCAGAGCTTCTCCGCTATGATCTACCTCTCGTCAGCTGTCATCAATGCACGATGAATCTCAACAGGCCCTAATGCAGCAGGCGTAACATCAGAAGCCTCGTTTCGTCCTTCGCGCATACGGGGTGCAGGTGGTTGCCATGCCTTGAGGTACTGCATGACATTTTCATAAAAATCTGGAACAGCAGTTTCGAGGTCTTTGATGAAGTTTTTCGACTGAGCAAAACGGCCACCCAATTCACGAACAAGACAAATTTCGATTTCTCTGACTTGAACCTTTTCGCGACCCTGATCAGCAATGCTAAGATCATTGCGCAATGCACTAAGAGTATGCTGCGTATGTGGTCCACGCCCCGGCCAGAAAAGACGAATGTGCAGATCATTCTCAGGCGTTTTTTGTAGTTGCCTGAGAACCCAGTTCAATCGGGCTTTTGTACTTTTCTTGTCTTCCGGGGCCTTGATCTTTGCAGATGATGTTATGGTTCGTTGGGCGATGTTCACACAAACATCAATCGGGGCGGCAGCAGCAGGAACCTGCAAGCAGGCCGTCAAACATTTGGTATTTGATAAATCTGCGAGATCGGATTTCATTCTTGCCGTTGCGTCGCCCACTAAAGCGCGCGGTAATCGGTTAGTAACTTCGACACCTACTTGTCGACTTAGAATCAAGCTCAAATCCCGTACCTCTTGATGCCATGCTCCGATCACTTCCCGTGCGTCTGCGGAGTTCGTATCTATGGGTGCTCCTGCGCGCACGGCTCCACACATTTCTCCCCAAGACTTAGGCATGGCGTCAAAGCCCTTAACGCCGGCACTCGGGTGCGTAAGAAACCTGACCAATTCCGATAAAATATAACGTTGATCGGTATCCAAAATTTCTTGATTGGTTAGTAATAAGTCTGCCTCTGTGAGCAGATACATCCATGACCAATGATAGAGGGAGACTTTTGAGGACGCCCGCTGTTTGATTGCCAATGGGTGCAACTGAGGCGCAGCGGAAAATTCGTTAGAGATTGTTATTACTGCATCTATTTTGTGTGTTTGAGCGAGCGCCAGATACCCTTCAATTTGTTCCGTAGTTAAATTGTTTACGCCAACCTTTGCTTCTACAAGCGCTGTCCATTTTCTTGAACCAACAGTCAAGACGATCAGTCCGTCAGGTCGTAATTTCGAGTCGCCTTTTGACGTTTCGAAGCCAACCTCAGTGAAGCACTCGATTTTTGCGCGTGTACCGACACGCTGACCAACAGATGACAGCAGACCACTGCCGTACTCGAATACATTTGCTAAACAGGAAAGAAAAACTGCAGTTGCTCTGCCTTCTTTTGAGGTTTCCGAAAGCACGGGAAATAGACGGGCAGGCTCGCCACGGCTTATGACGTTTGGCAGATTTGACATTATGCACCTCACTGTTGTGATAGGAACATGCAATGCAAATAGGAGAAATGTCCAGTTAATGCTCTTAATGGCTGTATGTGTGTGCTGTGCGAAGCAGAGGTTAATGGCTTACGGTTGTAAGGCAATGCCATCTGATATGCATCCATAGCGATTACTATATCGTAAAAATCTGTGCTGGCGAAATTCACTTTCCCCGCTCGCGATCTTCTGCCAACGATAGAGCGTGAATTTTGCAATCTACGGAGCCGGGACATGACCAATTTCAGCAAAGCAGCCATTATCGGCGGTGGTGTTATCGGAGGCGGGTGGGCCGCCCGCTTTGCGTTGAATGGGATTGATGTTGCCGTCTTTGATCCCGACCCGGAAGCGCCGCGCAAGATTGGTGAAGTTTATGCGAATGCCGAGCGTGCTTTGCGGGCGCTTTGTGTTGCGCCTTTGCCTAAAGCGGGAACTATCACTTATGCGAACAGTATTGCCGAAGCCGTAGAGGGCGCGCAGTGGATTCAGGAAAGTGTCTCCGAAGTTCTCGCGCTTAAGCACAAGGTTTTTGCTGAAATCCAAGCGAGCGCGCCTGATACTTTGATCGGGTCTTCTACGTCGGGTTTTAAGCCTTCCGAGTTGCAAGAGGGTGCGGTGAACCCCGGTTCAATCCTCGTCGCGCATCCGTTTAATCCGGTCTACTTGTTGCCGCTTGTTGAGCTGGTTCCGTCTCCGGCAACGTCACCCGAGATTCTGGCTTTTGCCGAAGCTGTCCTGCCGCCGCTCGGTATGAAGCCGTTGGTTGTTCGTAAGGAAATCGACGCTCACATTGCGGACCGTTTTCTCGAGGCGGTATGGCGCGAGGCGCTGTGGTTGGTGAAAGACGGGATCGCGACCACAGAAGAAATCGATGATGCTATTCGGTTCGGTTTTGGACTCCGTTGGGCACAAATGGGGTTGTTCGAGACATACCGCGTGGCGGGCGGCGAAGCGGGTATGAAGCACTTCATGGCGCAGTTCGGGCCATGCCTTACGTTCCCGTGGACCAAGTTGATGGACGTGCCGGAATTTACAGATGAGCTGGTTGATCTGATCGCGGGACAATCTGATGCGCAATCCGGCCATCACTCGATCCGCGAGTTAGAGCGTATTCGCGATGATAACCTCGTCGGTATTTTGCAGGCTCTTAAAGTGAAACCTTGGGGGGCAGGGGAAACGCTGGCCGCTTATGAAAAGCAACTGCGCGAGGCGTCTTTTGGTGGCGCAGTCGAGCATGATCCATCCAAGGCTTTGCCGTTACATACGGCGCAGGTGCTGCCTGAATGGGTCGATTACAATGGCCACATGACAGAGTTTCGCTACCTGCATGTTTTCGGTGACGCGACCGATGCTTTCCTGACGCATATTGGTATGGACAGCGCGTATATGGCCCGCGAGCGGTCAATCTATACCGTTGAAAGCCATATCCGCCATGTCCAAGAGGTTGCCGCCGGTAAGCCGCTTGCGCTGGAGACGCAGCTTCTCGGTTATGATGAAAAGCGCGTGCGCCTGTGCCACATCATGCGCGAGGCTGAGACTGGCGACGTCTTGGCAACCGGCGAACACATGATGCTGAGTGTCGATACAAAAGCGGGTAGGGCAACGCCGTTGGAGGAGCCGGTCCCCGCTCGCCTCGCGGAGATATGGGAAGGTGGACACAAAGACCTGCCGGCCCCGGATTTTGCCGGACGCGCCATTCGCGAGATTTAAAGCCCCAACTTATCCCATTTCGCATCAACCTTGGCGATGGTCTCCTCGTCCATGTCGAGGACTTTGCCCCATTCGCGGTCAGTTTCGCCTTCCCATTTATCCGTTGCGTCGAAACCGACTTTGGAGCCGAGGCCAGAGACGGGCGAGGCGAAATCGAGATAATCAATCGGCGTATTCTCAATGATCGTCAGATCACGGGCCGGGTCCATGCGGGTAGTGACTGCCCACCAGACGTCATCCCATGACCGGCAGTTAATGCCTTCATCCACCACAATGACAAATTTGGTGTACATGAATTGGCGCAGGTAAGACCATGCGCCCATCATCACGCGCTTTGCATGGCCGGGATAGGCTTTCTTCATCGAGATAACAGCGATACGATAGCTGCATCCCTCCGGCGGGAGCCAGAAATCTACGATCTCGGGGAACTGGGCCTGCAACAGCGGGATGAAAACCTCGTTGAGTGCTTCACCGAGGATCGCCGGTTCATCCGGTGGACGCCCGGTATAGGTCGAGAGGTAAATCGGCTTTTCGCGCATGGTTATTGCCGTGACGGTGAAGACCGGAAATTGCTCGACCGAGTTATAATATCCGGTGTGATCTCCGAACGGGCCTTCATCGGCATATTCATCGAGGCTCACCGCGCCTTCGAGGATAATCTCTGCTGTGGCAGGCACTTTAATTGGTTGCGTCACGCAATCGGCAAGCTCTGCCGGTTTGCCGCGCAGCAACCCTGCAAAGTGATATTCACTAAGGTTATCCGGCACTGGCGTCACGGCGGCGAGGATCGTACCGGGATCAGCGCCAAGGACCGCTGCGGCGGGTAACGGTTCGGGCTTTTCACCCTTCCAACGCCGGTGATGCTGTGCGCCGCCGCGATGTTTCAGCCAACGCATAATCAGTTTGTTTTTGCCGAGCTTCTGCATCCGGTAAATGCCGAGGTTGTAATCGTCTTCGCGCTTACCTGAGGGTCCGCGCGTCACAACCAATGGCCATGTCACGAGCGGTCCGGCTTCATCCGGCCAGCAAGTCTGGATCGGGAGGCGGTCGAGGTCGATTTCATCGCCGGTCAGCACGACTTCTTGGCATGGTGCTTTTTTGCCAAGCATTCCGCCGAAACCTTTCGGCTTCATGGTCAGCACTGTTTTCGCCAGCGGGAGCAGGCCCATGGTTTCTTTGATGCCGCGTGGCGGTTCGGGTTGACGCAAAAAGGCGAGGAGTTCCCCGACTTCGCGCAATTCCTGTCCCGTGCGCCGTTCTTTGCCGTCGAGAGTGACGCCCCGCGCCACACGCTCGACTGTGCCGAAGAGATTGCACAGCACCGGCATTTCAGATTTGCTGCCGTCTTCGTGCACCACATTCTCAAACAGCAACGCAGGCCCGCCCGCATGGAGGACCCGTTTGTGGATTTCGGTCATCTCACGATCAGTCGAGACTTCCTCAGTGATCCGAACGAGATCACCGTCTTTTTCAAGCCGTTCGATAAAGTCACGTAATGAAGTGTAGGCAGTCATAAAGCAGGCTCCGTTTATCGCTTGCCCTGCATAACGGCGGCGCGTGCATCCGTCACGATGCAAAACGTCCCACCTTGGGTTGAGCCTTGCAATGCGAATGCGCGGAGGGCATTTGATGACATAAAAAGCCATAATCTCTGGACAGATTATCTTAGAATTAACTGTGTTTGAGCGAAGCAAGGGACATTAAATGACAGCTTGGAAGAGTATCGTTGTGGCCGTTAGCCTTGCTTTCACAGGAACTTCCGCCGTTGCAGATAGCGGCCTTGTGCATATCAGCCCGAAATTGGCCCTAGCTGAACCGTGCGGCCAGGGCGCTTCATGCGCGTTTTCTTGGACACTTGCGACGCGCTATGGCGTTGCGCTGAAGTTCGCGGAAGACAGGTATGGCCGCCGTGACCTTGACTGGACTTTGCTAGGCGTTGATCTTGCACGGGTTTCTGCGCCTCAGATATTCTATGCCGGGGTTCATGGCGGACGTAAAGATATTGTCATTCAGCTCACAGAAAGTGCGGCGACTGACGAAAAACGTGCATTGTTTCAGCTTGGGCATGAGGTAATCCACGTTCTGTCTCCTATCGGCCCTGATTTGGCTTCCAGCATTCTGGAAGAGGGGATCGCGACCTATAATTCGATTGAATTCGTGCAAAATGCGGGCATTGATATCGGCCCCAGCTATATCGGGAATGCGGATTATGAAGCCGCCTATTGGAGCATTATCGAATTAGAGAATGCCCAGCCCGACTTTAAATCCCGCACTGCCGACTTGCGCCGCGCGTATGGGAGTTTATCAGGATTGACGCCCCGACAAATCAAAGCGGCTTACCCGGCTATCAGCAAAGCGTTGGCGAACCGGCTGGCCGGTATATTTTAATACGAGCGCGGCATCCCCAAGACATGCTCGGCAATGTAGCTGAGGATCAGATTGGTTGAGATCGGGGCCACTTGATAGAGTCGCGCTTCGCGGTATTTGCGCTCAACATCGTATTCTTCGGCGAACCCGAATCCGCCATGGGTTTGCAGACAGGCTTCACCCGCCGCCCATGATGCATCGGCGCAGAGCATCTTGGCGAGGTTGGCTTCTTCGCCCGGATTTTCGCCGGATTCGTAAAGCCGCACGGCTTCGCGCAGCATGAGTTCAGCGGCGCGCATCTCCGCATAGGCTTTGGCGAGCGGGAATTGGATGCCCTGATTTTGTCCGATGGGGCGGTCAAAGACACGCCGTTCACTCGCATAGGCAGACGCTTTTGATAAGAACCATTTCGCATCGCCGATACATTCCGATGCGATGAGTATTCGCTCGGCATTCATCCCCGAAAGGATATAACGAAAGCCTTTTCCTTCTTCGCCGATGAGGTTGGCGGCGGGGACCGGCATGTCATCGAAGAACAGTTCAGTTGACGAATGGTTCATCATCGCGCGGATAGGCCGGATGGTCAGACTCTCGCCGCGCACCTCACGCATGTCAACCAACAGGACAGTGAGGCCGTCGGTTTTCTTTGCGGACTCATTGCGCGGTGTTGTTCGACAGAGCAGGATCATCAAGTCGGAATGTTCCGCTCGGGATGTCCAGATTTTCTGACCGTTGACGATATAAGTATCACCCTCGAGCCGCGCGGTGGTTCGCAATGCGCCGGTGTCTGTGCCGCTGGTCGGTTCGGTCACTCCAAAGGCTTGCAGGCGCAGAGACCCGTCAGCAATCTGAGGCAAGTATTGCGCCTTTTGCGCGTCAGAGCCGTGCCTCAGCAGTGTGCCCATCGTATACATCTGAGCATGACAAGCAGCCGCGTTACAGCCCGCGCGGTGAACCTCTTCGAGTATCGCACACCCCGCCGAAAGCGGCAGGCCAAGCCCGCCGTATTCTTCGGGTATCAAGGCAGAGAGATACCCAGCTTCGGTAAGAGCCTGAACGAAGTCAGTCGGATATGCCTGCGCCCGGTCACACTCACGCCAATAGCTGCCCGGAAAGTTAGCACAGAGCTTGGCAACCGCCTCACGGATTTCAGGATGATCGAGTTCGTAGGTCATCGCGTTACGACGCTTGAATTTCTATTGAGGCGTTGACGAGTGCCGGGAAGAGTATCGTATATGAATCAAGAAAGTCCCGAACTGTTCTTACCGCGTGAGTAGTATCTATAAATTCGAAATGATTATCAGAAGAATTTTTTCCAAATAAAGGTAGGCTATTGTTGTATAGATAGCTTTTGATTTTTTGGGAATTTTGTTTCATGTATTCTGTTTCTTCTTCGTATTCTAATTCACGAGCCTCCTTAACAATAGTATCCCATTGTTCGCCAGTTTTAATTGCAGCTTCAACCCAAGGAAGATGTTTCTTAATCAACCCAGCAGCCTGTTCGTCCTTCATAGAGAGTGCTTTGAGCAAGGAGGCGCAGAACAGATAAACCGGATCGACCGGCTTGCCTTGAGCCAATGCCATCGCGATCTCTGTATGCCGCATTGCAGATTCTATCTGGCGCGGTGTTGCCGCCAGTGACTCGGCAAACTGAGACATCCATTCAGCGGCCTTTGGAAAACGGAAATCCGGTGACTCAGTTAGGGGCTTGAATTTTTCATCGAGTGGTTCGAAGAGGAGTTTTGTAAGTTCGTCATAGGCCGGAAGGCCGAGTTCGAGACGTAAGTCGACAAACTTTGCAAAGTAAGGTTCGCCGCCTTCAATCTTGCCGAATAACCGGCCTGCGGTGCGTTCGATTTGCTCGGGGTTAATCATCAAGATGAAAATGTAACCTTCTACATCAAAGAGGTGTTTTATCGCCTCTAACATAGAAATCGCAAAATCAGGGCGGCAACGGTCAAGTTCATCAATGATTACGATGATCCGGCCTTTATTGCTTTCATCCAATTGCTCGCGAAGTGCCTTTAACTGTTCCCGCAAATCTTTTTCGCGTATTTTTTCGCTTATGAACTGCGTCGCAAGTAAATTGACGAACTGTTTTGATGCTTCTCCCCCCGCCGCCTTAGCGACAGCCTCTATAACTGCTTTTTCGTCCGTGTTATCATCGGCTTCCAGATAGTCTGCGACAGCATCGGCTCCATAGGTTCCGGCTGCGAGTTTTCCGCCAGCAATACATGCAATTTTCGCTATGCTACCCAATGCTTTATAGACCTTGGAGTCTTTGACGTCCTCTGCAGAGGAATTTTCCGGTGGAGGGGGGAGATGATCTAACAACTTACCAGCAAAGGCCATCAAAGGATCATCGGTATAATCCGCTTTCCATGCATCAAATGTGATAACGGTTTCGTCCTGCTCGCGCAGCTGTGCCGCCCATTTTTCTGCAAAGATTGTCTTGCCGTAACCAAAGCCCGCTTCGATCGAAATGACGTGGGCTTTTGACAGGCTGGTTACAATTGATGAAAAGTTCGCGGCGCGGCTTTCTCTCCCGAGCCATGGCCGTTTGCTTACATCTTGATCTTTGCCAATCACGCTTGGACTCCAAACTCTGTCTTGATCTGCGCGGTATGCTCGCCGAGGGTTGGTGCTTTGGTGCGGCGCAGGTTGTCGGTTTGAACGGGCAGGTCGGCAATTGAAACTGCTGTTCCCCCAATCGTCACGTCCTGATTTCGTAAGAAGGCATGGTCGGAGAGGTCGGCCACTTCGTTTAATCGCGCGCAAGCGATTTTTGCGGTTTCGAGGTCTTCGATCAGCGCTTCCCGTGTTCGCTTGCCGAAGACGCTGTTGATGATCGCTGTCAACGCATCGCGGTTTTCCACGCGGTCGGGGTTATCGGCAAAGCGCGGATCACCTGATAAATGAGGCTGGCCGAGTATTGTTTCGCAGAACGTGGCAAACTCGCGGTTGTTTTGAATTGAGATCATCACGACGCCATCGGATGCTTCGAAAGCGCCGTAAGGGGCAACAAATGTATGGGTCAGCCCGAGCCTCTGCGGTGCAGGGCCAAAATAGCGATGCCCGAGCAACGGCATGTTCATCCAATCGGCGATGACGTCAAACATCGAAATGGAGAGATCGAGGCCAACTCCAGTGCGTCCCCGTTGGATCAAGGCGCGAAGAATGGCGGAAAAAGCGGTCAGCCCTGCGGATAAGTCTGTGATCGACACGCCGACACGCGAGGGGTTTTCGGGCGTTCCGGTCACGGCACACAAACCCGCCTCCGCTTGGATTAAAAAATCATAAGCCTTGCGCTTGGCGGCGGCTCCTTCGGTTCCATAGCCGGTAATTTCGCAGGTGATGAGTCCGGGATTATCCCCTCTTAGTACCTCACCGCTATACCCGCGTTTCGATAAGGCGTTGGGAGCGAGGTTGTGCAAAAATACATCCGCCTTTTGCAACATTGCCCGTAATAAGGTTTCGTCTTCAGGGTCGTTCAGGTCAATGCAGGTGGATTCTTTGCCGTGGTTAAGCCAGGCAAAGATTGTGCTTTGCCCGTCGGCTCCACGATCATAGCTGCGCGCGAAATCCCCTTCCGGGCGTTCGACCTTGATTACGCGCGCCCCGGCATCGGCCAATAGCACTCCGCAATAGGGCGCGGCGACCGCTTGTTCGAGCGATACAACGAGAATACCATCAAGTTCGCGATCAAGTCCCATAACACTCCTCAATCAAATGATTGCACCGTTGACAGAAATGCGCTCAATCGCAAGCCTTGTTACATCTAAATCGAAGGTTCCCGCTGTGACAAAAGAATACGAAACGCTCAAACTGTCCACGCCGCAAGATCATGTGTTGGTCGTGATGCTCTCACGGCCCGAGGCCTCCAATGCCATGAATACGCAGCTTTCACGGGATGTAACGGATGTTTTTGAGGGGCTTGCTCTTGATCCGGGCGGGGTGCGCTGTGTTGTCGTGACCGGAGAGGGCGAGAAAGCATTTTGCGCAGGCGGCGATTTGAAAGAGCGCAAAGGTATGACTGATGAGGCTTGGGGACGTCAGCATCTTGTCTTTGAACGCATGGTGCGTGCTTTGTTCGATTGCCCGACACCGATGATCGGCGCTGTCAATGGCGCGGCTTATGGTGGCGGGTGCGAGATCGCCGCAACGATGGATTTTCTCTATGCCGCAGAGACGGCACGTTTTGCGATGACCGAGGTGACGCTTGGGATTATTCCGGGGGCCGGGGGTACGCAAACACTCGCCCGTGCGATGGGAGAACGCCGCGCGAAAGAATTGATATTATCCGGACGCCCGTTTACAGCATTCGAGGCGGCGGAGTGGGGGTTGGTCAATGCGGTTTATCCTCAAAGCGACCTGTCAGAGGCGGCTCTCGAAATTGCCGGGCGCATCGCGGCCAATGCGCCTATCGGTGTGCGGCAGGCCAAACAAGCCATCCATCGGGGACTTGGTATGTCACTTTCTGATGGGCTTGCTTTTGAGATCGAGGCGTATAACCGAACGGTTCCAACGGAAGACCGCCGTGAAGGAGTTTTGGCCTTTAACGAAAAACGCAAAGCGGTTTTCAAAGGTCGCTGAGTGCTTCATCTGTCGGTAACCCCATGGAAGCCGAGAGCAGATGTTTGGAATAGGGATGTGTCATGCGCATGGCGCGCATGTCCTCAACGGACATCGTTTCTACAATCTCGCCATTTTGCATCACGGCAATCCGTTCGCACATATGCCCGACAACGGCGAGGTCATGGGATACCATCATATAGGATAAGTCGCGCTCTGCCCTTATATCCGTCAGCAAGTTTAGAATTTCCGCTTGCACTGATACATCGAGCGCAGAGGTTGGTTCGTCCAATAAAAGGATTGCAGGTTCCGGTGCGAGCGCTCTTGCTATGGCGACTCTCTGCCGTTGACCGCCGGAAAGTTGATGCGGATACCGAAACCTGTAACTTGGTCCGAGGCCGACATCGGCGAGCAGCTTTTCAATGCGCGGTTCGATGTCGCGATAGCCGTGGAGTGTGAGTGTCTCGCTCAAGACTTGATCTATCGAATGGCGGGGGTGCAGCGAGGCATACGGGTCTTGAAACACCATCTGCACCGTCTGGTAAAATGTGCGCGTCCGGCGACGTCCTAGCGTTTTCCCTGCGACCGTCATTTGGCCGGTCCAGCTTGGCGCAAGGCCGGTGAGTGCGCGCAGGATAGTTGATTTCCCTGATCCACTCTCGCCCACTAACCCCAAGCTACCACCTTGCGCGAGTGTCAGCGACACATTGCGAACAGCATCAACGCGGTCACGGCCTTTGCCGAACCAGACATTCAGGTCAGAGATGTCAACGGCGTTCATATCCGGCCACTCACGCTTGGCGCATCTCGCCAAGCCGGATCACGCTGCAAGACTTCTAACCGTCGATTTGGCGCGTCGAGCCGGGGCAGAGAGTTGAGCAATCCGCGTGTGTAAGGGTGTTGCGCTTCATGCAGCTTATCGGCTTGGCATGTCTCAACGATCCGCCCCGAATACATGATCAAAACGCGATCACAGAACGACGACACCAAATTGAGATCGTGACTGATAAAGATCAAACCCATGCCACGCTCTTTAACAAGCCGATCAATGATGCCGAGCACTTGAGTTTGTACGGATACATCAAGCGCCGAAGTCGGCTCGTCGGCGATGAGAATTCGAGGATCGGGGATCAGCATCATTGCAATCATAATGCGCTGTCCCATACCGCCGGACATTTCATGCGGATAAGCGCGGAACACCCTTTCCGGGGCGCGAATGGAAACGGCTTCCAACATCTCTAATGCTTTGCGTTTTGCGTCGGTTTTCGAGCTGCGCGTATGGGTGCGATATGCTTCCATTATTTGATCGCCGACTGTCATTACCGGATTGAGAGAAAATTTCGGGTCTTGCATGACCATAGATATTCGCTCGCCGCGAACCTTTCGCATCTGGCGTTCGTTCATGGCTATTATGTCATCGCCTTCAATGGCGATGCGATCCGCGATTATCTGTCCCGGTGGTCGGATCAGTTTGAGAATTGCGCGACCTGTCATCGACTTGCCCGAACCGGATTCCCCGACAATCCCGAGCCGTTCTTGTCCGAGCGAAAATGAGATGCCGCGTACGGCATCGAATATCCCTGTTCGCGTTGGAAACTTTACCCATAGATTGTCGACGTCGAGCAAATTCATGAACCGCCGTCCTTTGGATCAAGGACATCGCGTAAGCCGTCGCCAAGCAGATTGAAGGCAAGACTGACGGTAAAGATCGCTAACCCCGGCATCGTTGCCACCCACCAGTGGTCGAGGATAAACCGGCGGCCTTCCGAGATCATTGCGCCCCATTCAGGCGTCGGAGGTTGGGCACCCATGCCGAGGAAACCTAATCCTGCGGCTGCTAAAATAATCCCCGCCATATCAAGTGTGATTCGAACGATTAGTGAGGAGAGACAAAGCGGCCATATATGCTTTGTGATGATCCGCAGTGGCCCTGCGCCTTGCAGCCTGACCGCGCTGATATAATCGGAATTGCGGATTGTCAGCGTCTCGGCTCGGGCAATACGCGCATAGGGAGGCCATGCGGTGAGTGCAATTGCGAGGACAGCATTCTCGATCCCCGCTCCTAACGCGGCAACAAACGCCAATGCTAAAACCAAGCGCGGAAACGCCAAGAAGATGTCGGTAATCCGCATCAAGGTCGCATCAATAATGCCGCCCGTGTATCCGGCGACCGTCCCGATAAAAAGGCCAACCACGGGCGCGATCAATGCAACAAGAATAACGATATATAGCGTGATACGCGCGCCATAGATCAGGCGGCTCAAAATATCGCGTCCTAATGAATCTGTGCCAAGAAAATGACCGCTTTCCCCCAATGGTTTTAGGCGGTTGCCGAGATCTTGCGCGAGAGGATCATGGGGAGCGATTAGGGGTGCAAAAATTGCTATTAGGATCAGGAAGACTAAAATCCCTAACCCGAACATTGCCATCGTATTACCACGAAACGCGAGCCATCCATGATACCATGACGACAGCTTTGCTTGACGCCGAGAGGTCGGCGTATCTGTCGTCAGCCATGCTCTCCACCCCGATTGCGAAACTTGATCTGTCACCGGGGCATCCTCATTTAGCCCTCGGGTCGTAGAATTTGTAAAGCAAATCGGAGAAGACGTTGAGGCAGACGAAAACCAGACCGACGACGACGGTTCCGCCAAGCACGGCATTCATGTCCGCCGATAGCAAAGCGGTGGTGATGTAAGAGCCTATACCGGGCCATGAAAAGATAATCTCGGTCAGTACCGAGCCTTCCAGCAGTCCCGCGTAACTGAGCGCAATAACAGTAATGAGTTGAACTTTGATATTGCCGAAAGCATGTTTCCAGATCACAGAGCGCTCTGACAATCCTTTCACCCGAGCAGTTGTGATATATTCTGCGCTCAGTTGCTCGAGCATAAAAGAGCGCGTCATCCGGCTGATATAGGCGAGGCTAAAATATCCAAGGAGGGAAGCTGGCAAAATGATATGGCTGACGGCATTCCAAAAAACTTCCCAGTTACCGTCCAGAATACTATCGACAAGGATCATACCGGTGACGGGTGGCACAATGTCCATGTAAAAGATACTGACGCGCCCCGGACCACCGACCCAGCCAAGGATGCCGTAAAAGACCAGCAGACTGACCAATCCAAGCCAGAAGATCGGCATTGAATATCCGATAAGCGCGATGACCCGCGCGACTTGATCAATCCATGTTCCGCGTTTGACCGCAGCGACCACGCCGAGGGGCACACCAATAAAGACGCCGATAAACGTTCCTAGTGTCGCGAGTTCGAGGGTCGCCGGAAATACTCGCGCGATGTCTTCGGCAACAGGTCGTCCATTCAACCGCGACATACCGAAATCACCTTGCAAAACATCGGCAAGGTAATAACCGAATTGAACGATCAGAGGTTTATCCAACCCCATTTCAAGAAAAGTCGTATCGTATAATTCTTTTGATGCCCGTTCCCCGACAACCGCAATTACGGGGTCAATCGGCATGACCCGCCCGATCATGAAAGTGACGAACAGCAGGCCCAGCATTGTAAAGGCAATAGCGCCTAATGTGGTCGCAAGTTTGATGAGCGTCGACATAAAGAACGACGTGCGCCCGGTGGTATCTGTGCTGTCGGTCATATGGCCCTAACCCCGTCCCCGAACAAATCCGGGAACGGTGCGATTGTGTCAGACACTTACTTGGTTACAGGCCAGTATGACACATCCGTAATCGCGCTTCCGAGAGTAAGGTTTTTGACTGACTCTTTGCGTCCAACCTGTTCGATTTTTTGGAACATGATTGCGAAAGGCGCTGTCTGTTGGTGTAACCGCTGGATTTCCTCATACATCTCGCGACGTTTATCCGTATCGCCTTCGATAACAGCGGCTTCGGTCATTGCATTCATTTCGCCCGGCTCCCAAGCGTTGCGATAAGCGAGCAGGCCGGTTGCTTTTACTTTGTCGCCATTGTCGGGGTTAAAGGCGAATGTACCGGCGTTGGTTTGCGGATCAGGATAATCCGGTCCCCAAGCACCGATATACATATCCAACTCGCGCGCACGGTATTTGGTGAGGATTTGCTTGCCGGTCCCGATGGTCAAGTTCAACTTAATGCCTGCTTGAGCGAAGGTATTTTGCAGAGATTGCGCGATCTCAACGCGCTCTTGCGCTTCGCGAACACCGGCTTCAATTTCAAAGCCGCCTTCAACGCCCGCTTCTTTTAGAAGGGCTTTCGCCTTTTCAATATCCAAGCTGTAGGGCTTGTCGTCAATCTCTCCAAGGTATGTGCGTGGCAGGAAAGCTTGGTGGATTGTATATTGACCATTCAGGAAGCTGTTTTGCATTCCCTCATAATCAATGAGGTATTTGAGCGCCTCAACGACTTTCGGTTTCGAAAGCATGGGATGCTTTTGATTGAAGGATGTGTACATCAAACGGCCACGTAACTCGCTGTCGATGACAATATTTGGCGCTTTGCTAGCTCCTGCAACGTCTTCAGGGTTGAGATTGCGAGCAACGTCAATGTCGCCTTTTTCAAGCAACAAGCGTTGCGTCGCGCTTTCTTGAATGTGACGCACGATCACACGCTTCATTGCTGGTGCGCCGAGATAAAAATCAGGGTTCGATTGCATCGTGACGGACTCGCTCGGATTCCAGCGCAGAACTTTATAAGCCCCTGACCCGGCTGTATTGGTTTTAAGCCAAGCATTGCCGAGATCGCCGTCAGCCTCGTTTGCCAACACGGTTTTCTTGTCAACGATGCCGCCGATGGTTGATGTAAGGCAGTTCAACACAAATGATGTTGCATATTTTTGGTCGGTCGTAATCGACAGCTTGTTACCATCGGCTTTGATCGTCTCTTCGACATTCTCAGGCGTGAAGCCGAATTGTGTCAGGATGAAAGATGGCGTTTTACCCAAGATAACTGCGCGCCTAAGAGAAAACTCAGCGTCTTCTGCCGTAACGGGATTACCGGAATGGAATGTAACGCCTTCGCGCATGGTGAAGGTGATCGTCCTTCCATCCTCGGAGACTTCCCAGCTTTCTGCAAGATCGGGTTGGTAACCTTTGCCGAGATCGAGCGGGTCGAAATTGACAAGTTTGCCGTAAACATTCCGGCTAACGTCACTACCCGCAAACTCAAACGACTCGGCAGGGTCAAGGGTTGTGATGTCATCAATTCTGGTTGCGATGACCAACATGCTGGCAGGGGTATCTGCACTCGCGTAAGTCGCAGGCAACGCGACGGCTGCCGCAGAGACGCTAAAGATAGCCCCCGTAATAAGAGATCGAACTTGTTTCATCTTGTTGTCCTCTTTATTCGCATTGATGGCACATATATCATCGACCTTGTGCCAACGTCCCAAACAGATATTGCCCCTCGCAAGCAATCGCGTTTTTGTGTTATTAGACTCTAGGCGGGTTTTTAACCAAATGGCAAATAATCTGGTTGCGGCATGTAGGGTCAATGTAAGCTTCCGCTGAACCTGCTCTTGCGAGTGTGATGGGAATCCCGATTATGAGTCCTGAGCCTAGTACCCGGAATCATTGTTCAGCGAAACATGGTTTGAGTCGTTTCTGATGGACTTCTGATTTTGTCCAGACGAAGGGCGCGGCGTCTTCGTTGTAGATTTTGATGAAATCGTCGATATGGGCGATGAGCTGTTTTCGC
>CALKIZ010000022.1 GCA_937995735.1 uncultured Neomegalonema sp.
TGCTCAAATCGATATGCGACGATAATTTCTCACCGAGCGCGTCGAAGGAAGTCGTGGTCATCGGATGATCCTGTTTGCAAGGCAGAATCCTCCATAAAATCACCCTTCGACGCTCTCATGCAATCACTGTCGTGTAGTGTGGGTGCCTGCAAACGCCGCCTGTCGCACTGAAAACATCAGATCGTAGAATTCGGATATACTTACCGCCTGCTCCGATTTCATCACATCGTGCATAGATTTTTTTAATAACGATTACGCAGAATGGCGCTACGGAAAATTATCCAGAGGATTTTTGTTCCCGCCGCCACCGTACCTCGGATCGTGCCGGAAATTTTTGATACGCCAATTCGCCGCCGATAAGGAACCGGAACTTCAATAACCGTCATGCCTTGTTGGGCTGCCTTGACTTGCATCTCTACGGTCCAGCCGAAATTACGATCTTGCATATTGAGCTGCTCCAAAGCCTCGCGCGAGATGGCTCGAAACGGGCCGAGGTCAGTATGTTTTACTTTCCAAAAAAGCTGGATCAAAGAACAAGCAAGCTGATTGCCAAAACGTTGTGCAACTGTCAGTGACCCCGGCTCCGCGCCGCCAAGCACGCGCGAACCGATCACCAATACGGCCTCTTTTGTGACGATGGGGTCAACGAGCGTTGCCATCCGATCCGGGTAATCCGCGAGATCACCATCGACAAAAATTATGATGTCTGTCTCGCCTGCCGCCGCAATTCCCGCAAGACATGCACTACCGTATCCCCGTTCGGGTGCATCGACAATCACAGCACCTACAGCTTCGGCAGCCTCCGCCGTCCGATCCGTTGAACCGTTATCCGCAACAAAAATTCTGTCTACCCACTCGGGAATTTCCCGAATGACTTGCGCAATAGAATTCTCTTCATTCAGTGCGGGGATGATGACCGTGCAATGTTGCCCTCTTCTCATCGGCTTCGCCTCGCAAAAAAATCAAAAGCGAGTAACGCAAAGACCGGCCCGAATTCTAACCAAACAATCCATTGATCAAAAACATCGACATAGCCCCACTGATCCATATCGAAACGAAGGTAATAAAACGGCAAAACCACACCGAGCAGTAACAACCCGCGCACGGGTACGGCACATAGAAACGGCAAGACCCAAACGTAATACCACGGGTAACCAGTTGGGCTGAGAAGGAATAGCGCCGAAGCAACGATCAACGCGGCAGTAGGAATCGCGGCTTTATCTCGAATGCGCCACCCCAGAGAAATTGCGGTCAACCCAAGTCCGACCACGATCATCAAGCGCGTTAGGCGCCCTGGATCAGCGCGATAACTTCCCATTTCATCGGCAATCCACCCAAGCCCATCACGGATCAACCCGAAAAGCGCGTGGTTTCGCTCCCACCCGCCAGCGTAAGCGACCAACCCAGATTGGTTATCCAGCCGCCCTAATATTATCGGTATCGCCATCAAAAGCGTAATAAGGAATAGCATAATTCCCGCGCTCATCCACACACGCATCCGGCCTTGCCAAATGAGGATGGGCGCGAGGACCAGCGGCCAAATTTTCACTCCGACGGCCAATCCGAGTGCCAAGGCAGACAAGATCGGCCTGCTGCGCATTGCAAGCACAACGGCCCCGACAAGCGCAGGCAAAAGCAATGCATCCATATGGGCCGAGTTGATCAACTCTTTTGCGACAAGCGGATTCCACCAATAAATCGCAACCCATGAAGGGGAGCGGCCCAGTTCTTTGAGTAACAGGATCAAAAGGCCCACGCCTGCCAGCTCCGCTAACAAAAAGACCACCCTCAATCCGGTCAGGCCCCAAGGGTCAATCTGGTGCGCTATCCAAAAGGCGGCTTGAGCAACGGGAGGATAAATCGTGGCGAGATGTCCGTAATTTATGCGCTCGGCAACACCGCCTGACTCAACGACAAGAGTTTGCCAATTCTTATCCACAAGACCGAGGATGGCTTCAGTGGGCGCAACTGCAAATGGATTTAACCCAGCCTGAACCGCGCCTGCATCCCACAAATACCGATAATAATCGATTTCACGAATAGGGTCTGAGGAGAAATAGATTAGTCTCACGATCAAACCGACTCCAAGCACAAGACTGAGCGGAAGATGATTTGATTTGATCTTACTCGGCAGGCAAAACCACGCCGCACACGCTACGCCCAATATCGCTCCGGTTATCCATGCGGGAAGGTCAGGATCGCGAGATAAGAATGTCAGCAAAATGCTGGTTCCGATCACCACTAGGCTAATCGCCCAGACGGGATGAATGACAGTCTTTACCGACGACATTTGCACTGAATTACCTAACGGACCACGAAACAATCAAAAAGGGGAATGCTGCTTCACAACATTCCCCCATTAAAGCCTTTCGAGATCGTTTTGATGCAACAAAATCTCGAAAAGCTGTAAACGCCATAACGTCTGATTGGCCTATCAGCTTCCTCTGTAACCACCACCGCTAAAGGTCGTCGTGCCATTGAAAGTGCCGCCGTTATAAGTTCCGATGCTGCCAGTCCCGCTGCCACCATACGTATTTTGGCGCGGCACACTCTGCGTGATCGGACGCTCAAAGCTGACGGTATTCAGGTTCCAGTCATATCCATCACCAGAAATTCCGGTAACCCCGGCGAGTTGCGATGCCAGTCCCGATTGTGCGTATTGGCGTAAATGCGCGATCACTCCAGCATCATTGCCGCCGAAATCTTCTTCAAACCAGTCATAAATGCTGGAGACGAAAACGCGATTTCCCTGAACCTGTGCAGCGCGAGGGTGATTGACGAAGGTCACAGCCGCATCATTCAGCTTTGCATCAACGTTTGCTGCGGTAAAAGCACCGATAGGCAAATTAGGACATCCGATCGACGCACAGTTTACACCATAATGGATGCGCGGATCACGCCAGATCGGGCGCAAAATGCGGTGCTCAATATCATCGAGCGATACCTGCTCGCCTTCGATAGAGATCAGTTTTGCACCCCATGGGCCATTCGAGAAAAAGCCCGGCGAGATGTCTATATCCCTGATGGAGCGAACGGGGAAGCGATCAAGGATAACTTTTACGGTCAGTGCGTTGTAGAGATTCAGCCAATAGGCAAATTGCTCGCGTTGGTTCAAGCTGCTTACCGGCGTTCCGGCAAGTGATCTAAGATAACCATTAAGCGCGGCTTTGTCTCCGGCACTGACGCCGCCATAATTGACAAGGGCAACACCGTTTGAGCCGAATGTTACAAACCGGCGCGTGAACGCATCCCAAACAGTATGATCAACCGTCTGGAACGAATTCGGGTCATGGGCTGTCCAGCGATTCCACAATTCGGCTTTCGGCGCAGCATTGGCGGGCGTAGCAGCAGAAAATGCCATCGCACCTAAAGCAACCGACATTGATGCGCGGCCAAAGGCGCGGCGGCTAAGGTCTGACCGTTTCATTTCTCACTCCTCGAAAATAACTTGCTACTGATCATGCATATCGCCCCGTAAGTCACAATTTTCAAAAGACAATTCGTGACATTCACGTGAACCATGTTTCATATGCCGATACTCTTGTGCCGCGGATTTAAAACACCGAGAAGGCCAAAAAACGACAAGATTGCTGTTTCAAGGATTCTAAACATAACGATGTACACCAAAGCTATAGCAGGGAATACTTTTCATGTGCATTCCGGGGTGGTACTGTCGCGCCAGCAACCGAAATCCGATTGCAGTCTCCCTGATTAAAAGAAGAAGGATCTTGATGTGAAGACACTTGTTGTGTGTTCAGGTGGGCTTGATTCGGTGACTCTGGCTTATAAAGTTGCCAGCGAAGCCACACTTATTGGTCTAGTTTCATTTGATTATGGGCAACGCCACAACAAAGAATTGGATTTTGCAAGATTGGCGGGAAAACGCCTGAATATTCCTTCACACATCATTGATATTTCCGCCGTGGGTAAATTACTCAATGGATCGGCATTAACCGATAACGTTGATGTCCCTGATGGTCACTACGCCGAAGACACCATGAAAGTAACCGTGGTTCCGAACCGGAATGCGATGATGCTTGCGATCGCATTCAGCATCGGCACGGCACAAGGCGCAGAAGCGGTTGCCGCCGCCATGCATGGCGGTGATCACTTTATATACCCTGATTGTCGTCCGGCATTTTTAGATGCTTTTGCTGCAATGGAGCGCCTATCACTCGACGGCGATCCGGAAGTTCAGCTTTACGTTCCTTTCGTAAATCAAACCAAAGGCGACATCGCCGCCGAGGGCGCAAGGCTCGGTGTTCCTTTTGAAGAAACATGGTCTTGTTACAAAGGCGGCGAGCGTCATTGTGGGCGTTGCGGAACATGCGTTGAGCGGCGCGAAGCATTTCATCTCGCCAATGCGATAGACCCGACAGATTATGCCGATCCGGATTTTTGGCGCGCGGCCACAGGAACGGCATAATGTATCGGATCACAAAAGAATTTCAGTTCTCCGCCTCGCATCAGCTTTCCTCCTTGCCTGAAACTCATCAATGCGCGCGACTTCACGGGCACAACTATATCGTGGTCGTTGAACTCAGCAGCACAGACCTCGATGAATATGGCTTTGTCCGCGATTACGGTGATCTGTCCGAATTGAAGGCATATATTGATGCCGAGCTCGACCATCGTCATCTCAACGATGTTTTTGGCCATAACAAAGTAACCTCAGAATTTCTTGCCAAAACTCTCTATGATTGGGCAAAGGCCCGTTGGCCTGAAGTGACGGCAGTACGGATAAGCGAAACGCCCAAGACATGGGCAGAGTACAGCCCGTGACCGAGGCGATACGTGTTTCAGAAACCTTCGGCCCAACGATTCAGGGCGAAGGCGTCTTGATCGGCGAGCCGACAGTATTTGTGCGAACTGGCGGATGTGATTTTCGCTGTTCATGGTGCGACAGTCTTCATGCCGTCGATAGTGCCTATCGTCATACATGGGCAGAGATGACGACCGAGGAGGTCTTTGCCAGAATTGAAACGCTCTCTGGCGGTGTGCCGATTATGGTGACGCTTTCCGGGGGGAATCCGGCAATCCAACCCTTTGGATCCTTGATTAGATTGGGGCGATCTCACGGGTATCGGTTTGCGTTGGAAACACAGGGCACGCTGTCGCCGGAATGGTTCAGCGACCTTGACGTGTTGGTTCTCAGCCCGAAACCGCCCTCCAGTGATATGGCATTCGATCCATCGCAGTTAGCAGCCTGCGTTGAGGCAGCAGGGGCTGGGCAAACGGTTGTTTTGAAATTCGTCGTTTTGGATGAAGCGGATTACCGCTTTGCCCGTGACGCTTCGGCGTTACACCCGAATTTGCCGGTCTATTTGCAGCCTTGCAACCACACGCCGCCGCCGCCCGATGACGACAGTGCAAGCGTTGATGTAGATGGTGTCACAGACCGGATGCTTTGGCTCGTCGAGCGCACCTTGAAGGATCACTGGTATACGGCACGCATTCTACCGCAGCTACATGTCATGCTATGGGGGAACAAGCGGGGCGTTTAAGCACCACAACCTTTATCCGCAGGAAACATAGCGAAATACCTACAATCGTATTTGCCATCTCATGACCATTAAGGCTGATGGTAATGGTATTATTTTCTTTTGCCGGCACAAAACAGTCACTAAAATGCTACACATCCTGTCACAGCACACCCTGCATACTACCAGCACACCTGCGGCTAACGCACTCGCCATAGACGCATGAACCTCTCAGCGGTTATAACGAGGCAACATCTGTCAAATAAGGATTCAAGCCCTGTTGACCTCACTGCTTTCCGGGCCGGATGCGTCCTGGCCTCTTATTAAACGGCTTTTTAGTGAAAACGGACGGCAATATTTGCCGCGCTACATGCTTGCGTTCTTTTTCATGATCGTGGTTGCGGTAACGACCGCCGCCAGCGCGTGGATCATGGAATCAATCGTTGACGATGTTGTCGTCAACAATGATCCCACCCGTGTTCGCCTGATCGCGATGGCGGTTGTTTTTGTTTTTCTTTTAAAGGGCATGGCGACCTACGCTCACAGAATCATTCTTGCGAAAATCGGCAATAACATTGTCGCGAACGTGCAAAAGCGTTTCTACCGCCATGTCCTGTCACAAGACCTCGCATTTCATCAACGCATGCAGGGCGGGGATTTGGTTACACATATGTCAACCAATGCCGGAGCCGTGCGAAGCGTTCTTGATCTGCTGATTACGAGTGTTGGCCGCGACTTGCTGACCGTAATTGCTCTTGTATCTGTTATGTTCATTAAAGACCCATTGATCTCGTTGGTAACGTTATTTATTGCCCCGATTGCAATTTTTGGGATTAGCTATCTCGTGCGACGGGTAAAATCGGTCGCAAAAGCCCAATTCTCACACCTCGCTAGTATTGTTACTGGAATGCAGGAGACAGCAACAGGCATCCGGGTCATCAAAGCCTTCAATCTGGAAGGCAAAATGACCAATCGGATGAATAACGCAATTGAAAGCGTTGAGAGCCGCAGTAACCGCATGGCAAACCTTGATGCGCGATCAAGTCCGATCATGGAGACCTTAGGCGGCTGTGCAATCGCTATCGTGATTTTGTACGCCGGATGGAGCGTTCGGGAAAATGGCAAAACCCCTGGTGAAATTGTCGCTTTCCTCACTGCAATGTTGCTGGCTTACGATCCGGCAAAGCGACTGGCAAAGGTCAGTGTCCAGCTTCGTTCTAAATTAGTGGGTGCGGGACTACTTTATGAGGTTCTCGATACAGAACCCACATTGCGCGAAAATGAAGAGGCTGGAATTTTTGGCATCGGTGACGGGTCAATACGCTTAGACAATGTTTCTTTTGCGTATTCGAACGTTCCTGCACTTAATGGAGTCACGCTTGAGGCGACTGCGCAATCCGTTACGGCTTTGGTCGGACCATCCGGGGCGGGCAAGTCTACGATCGTGAGTATGATTGAGCGCTTTGCCGATCCGCAGTCAGGCAAGATCACTGTTGGTGGCACAGATATTCGCGATGTGACACTCCACTCGCTCCGCGAACAAATCGCTTTTGTTTCGCAAGATACGTTTTTGTTCGATGGCTCGGTACGAGACAATATAGCGTTCGGGCATGAGGGCGCGACCAGTGATCAGATTAAAGAAGCCGCGCGGAACGCAAATGCAGAAGAGTTTATCCTTGCCATGAGAGGCGGTTATGACGCGCCCGTCGGCACGAATGGTGACAATCTTTCCGGGGGTCAGAGACAACGTATTGCAATTGCGCGGGCGATGCTGCGCGATGCGCCGATCTTACTTTTGGACGAAGCCACCTCCGCATTGGACGCCCAATCAGAAGCCAAAGTACAAGAAGCACTGGAGCGATTGATGAAGGGGCGAACGACTGTTGTCATCGCGCACCGCCTATCCACAATCAGGCAAGCCAACATCATCCATGTGATGGACGAAGGACAGGTCGTGCAAAGCGGTTCTCATGATGAACTGCTCGCAGAGGGCGGTCTTTATGCCAACCTCCATGCTTTGCAGTTTCGGGATGAAGCGGCGGCATAGATGCGGATTGCATGGCGTTTGGTGCGATGGCTAACTCAATAGAAACGCAAGGCGCTGCACAGGACGAAAACACATGACACAAAGCGACAAAACCAACCGCCGATGGGTGCTGGCCGAGCGACCAGTGGGCGAGCCAAACGATGACACCTTGCGGATGGAGAATGTCGATATTCCTGTTGCGGGAGGCGGCGAGATGTTGCTGCGAACGCAATACCTGTCGCTCGACCCCTACATGCGCGGGCGGATGAATGATGCGAAATCCTATGCTCCTCCCGTCGCGATTGATGAGGTTATGACAGCTCAAACAGTCTCGGAAGTCGTGGCGTCTAATCTTGACGGCTATTCGGTCGGGGATATTGTTCTGGGATGGAGCGGGTGGCAGGATTATGCCGTCTCGGATGGCGGAGACGTGCGCAACTTAGGCCGCAATCCAGAGCATCCATCATGGACATTGGGCGTTCTGGGTATGCCCGGCTTTACCGCTTGGGCCGGATTGAAAGAAATCGGCGATCCTAAACCGGGAGAAACGCTTGTCGTGGCGGCGGCAACAGGGCCGGTAGGTGCGACGGTCGGGCAGATTGGTAAACTGATGGGTTGCCGTGTTGTTGCCGTGGCAGGCGGCCCGGAGAAATGTGCATTCGGAGTTGACACGCTCGGCTTTGATGCTTGTCTTGACCATAAATCGGATGATTTTGCTGAACAGCTCGCAGCGGCGACACCGGATGGCATTGATGTTTATTTCGAGAATGTCGGCGGCAAAGTCTTGGACGCGATTATTCCGCTGTTGAATGAGAACGCGCGTATTCCGGTATGCGGTATCGTCTCGCAATATAACCTGACTGAAGCGCCCGCCGGA
>CALKIZ010000023.1 GCA_937995735.1 uncultured Neomegalonema sp.
GACCAATGAGCGTAGAAAGAACAACTGATTTCGTAATTTATATTACCGAAGCTCTACGTAGCGAACTAAGACTAGAACTAGGGTCACTTATCAAATTATTAGATTTTAGCTATAATAACGACGATTTTAGCTACAAACTCAAGTACAATAAAATTGACAACGAATTAGAAGCTTTAATTCGCCCTATAGTTCGGAAACATCAAAGATTTTCTGCGAGATTTCCGTCCATAGGTGGCAATTTAAGCACCTACTTTACTCTATCTGCGCCAGCAGAAATCAAAAATCCAGGTGACACAGAAGCATACCTTCTTGGGCGATCAGAAAAAGATTTTGCAGAGAGTTTAGTTGCTGTCCTTGTTAATTTGATTCCGAATTATGGAACACCGCCTCCCTATGAAGTCGCAAAATTAGGTTCAAAAACCAATCAAGAAAAAGAACTTCGGCGTATGATGTCGGAAATGGGAGTAAACTTAGGTGGAGAGAATGATTTAGAATCGGAGAAAGAAAAAAATAAAAAGCAAATAAACCCTAATCCTAGTGAACTCATCAACCCAAAAGTATTCGAAGAACTCTCAGCTTCCATAATTGATTCGATGACAATTGCGCTCAGAGATCAAATTTTACTGAAAGTTCGGATAAACGGCTCGGATACACTTAAATAATTAAAGCTCCGAATACATATGCTTCTCGTTTGCGCCGCCGGGGTGGGTTACGGCGCCGTTGATGGTGGAGCCGACGAGTTGGGCGTATTTCCAGAGTGCGCCGGAAGCGTAGATGGTTTCGCGGGGGCCGTTCCAGCCTTCTTTGCGCTTGGCCATGTCTTCGTCGGAGACATCGACTGACATCTCTCCGGTAATCGCGTTGATGGTGATTTGATCGCCGTCACGGACAAGAGCGATAGGGCCGCCCATTGCGGCTTCTGGTCCCACATGACCGACGCAGAATCCGCGCGTTGCACCCGAAAAACGACCATCGGTAATGAGCGCGACTTTTTTGCCCATGCCCTGCCCCGAGAGCGCAGCGGTGGTCGATAGCATCTCTCGCATTCCCGGACCACCGCGGGGACCTTCGTTGCGGATGACGAGGACTTCGCCCTCTTTGTAGGTGCGGGCTTTGACGGCTTCGAAGGCATCTTCTTCGCATTCAAAAACGCGGGCGGGGCCGGTGAAGACTTGTTCTTCGTCGGACATGCCAGCGACTTTTACGATTGCGCCTTCCGGTGCGAGATTGCCTTGCAAACCGACAACGCCGCCGGTGACGGTGATCGGGGTGTCAATCGGATGTACGACAACACCATCGGGATCGGGAACGCCTTCGAGGTTTTCGGCCATCGTCTTGCCTGTGGCTGTGATACAATCGCCGTGCAGCAGACCTGCTTTGAGAAGTTGCTTCATGACGACTGGCACACCGCCATTGTCGAACAGGTCTTTGGCGATGTATTTGCCGCCCGGTTTCAGATCGACAAAATACGGCGTCGATTTAAAAATTTCGACCACATCCATCAAGTCAAACTTGATACCGGCTTCGTGGGCAATGGCTGGCAAGTGCAGACCGGCATTGGTCGAGCCGCCCGTACAGGCGACGATGCGGGCTGCGTTCTCCAGCGATTTCAGGGTCACAATATCGCGGGCGCGGATGCCTTCGGCGAGCAGGTTCATCACCGCTTGCCCTGCCCCGACACCGTATGCGTCACGGGATTCGTAAACCGCCGGTGCGCCCGATGAATACGGCAGCGCGAGGCCGATGGCTTCGGAGACACAAGCCATTGTGTTCGCGGTGAATTGTCCGCCACATGCGCCCGCGCTCGGGCAGGCGACCTGTTCGAGCTTTTCGAGGTCACAGGTGGACATATTGCCCGCTTGATGCTGGCCAACGGCTTCGAAGACGTCTTGGACGGTCACGTCACGGCCTTCAAACCGGCCCGGAAGGATAGAGCCACCATAGACAAAAACGCTCGGCGTGTTGAGGCGCACCATCGCCATCATCATACCCGGCAGTGACTTGTCACAACCGGCGAGGCCGACAATCGCGTCATAGGCATGACCGCGCATGGTCAGCTCGACCGTATCGGCAATGGCTTCGCGCGAGGCAAGGGATGAGCGCATCCCCTCATGGCCCATCGCGATGCCATCCGTCACAGTGATGGTGGTAAATTCACGCGGTGTACCGTGGGCTTCTTTGACGCCCAGTTTGACGGCTTGCGCCTGGCGGTTGAGGGCCATGTTACAAGGAGCGGCTTCGTTCCAGCATGTCGCGACGCCAACGAAAGGGCGGTGGATTTCCTCATCCGTCAGGCCCATCGCATAAAGGAAAGACCTGTGCGGGGCGCGGGATGGCCCCTCAGTCACATGACGGCTGGGCAGGTTGGATTTGTCGAAACGGGTTGGTGTTGAGCCGTCCATGAAGCTGTTCCTCTGGCGAATGTCGTTTTGGCGACACTAGCCAGCCCGTACACGCGAATGCAACGGAAAGAAGCCGATAATGGCTATGAAAGCTATCTGTTTGCGCCCGGAACCCACAGCACGTCGTCTTTGCCGCCGTTATTGGCAATGCGGGAGGCGACGAAGAACCAGTCTGACAGGCGATTCACGTATTTTACCGCGTCTTCATTGACGCTTTCCTGTGTCGCGAGTTCTACGATGCGGCGCTCGGCACGGCGGGAGACTGTGCGGCAAAGGTGTAGGCTTGCTGCGAGAGCTGATCCCCCCGGCAGAACAAACGAGCGCAAGGGTTCAAGATCCGCGTTCATTGCGTCGATTTCAGCCTCTAGGCGTTCGGTTTGGGCGGCGGTCATGCGCAACGGAGCGTACTCCGCATCTGCGTCTTTTTCCATGTTCGGGCGGCAAAGGTCAGCGCCGAGATCAAAGAGGTCATTCTGAATACGGCTAAGCGCAGCGTCTATGTCGCCGCTGGCATGTTGGCGCGCGAGACCGACGGTTGCGTTGGTTTCATCGGCTCCGCCATAGGCATCTACGCGCAGGGCGTATTTCGCGACTCTGGAACCATCTCCCAGTGCTGTTTCTCCGGCATCGCCGGTCTTTGTGTAGATTTTGCTGAGAACGACCATGGGCTACCCTTTTCCAGCCAGAGAAACGAGAATGAATATCAGAACAACCGCAAGCGCTTGCAGGCCGATCCGCCAGCGCATCATACGGTTGGACTGCCGGGCGCCTTCGGTTCCGCCTTTGCCAAAACTGCCGATGCCCTTCGCCAGAACAACGATGACTGCGAGCATGACGATGAGAATGGCGACCATGAGAATTTTATTCATACAGTCGACTTAATGCGCTGATGCCGGTTGTTCCAGTCGAAAAGAACGCGCCCTGCCTTCAGGATGCTTTTCTGAGCACCCAATCCAAGGCCCGAACCGGCAAAATCCGCTTGAGAAAGCCCATCGCGTAGGTCGGAGTCGTGACATAATAACGCGGTTTAGGGCGCGGGCTTTCGCAAGCGTGGACGAGGCGCTTCAATACCGATTCAGGACCAAGTTCGAATTTATCGTCGCCTCCGTTGTAAAGGCGTGGTTCCAGTTTATCGCGGTATCTGTCCGCCCAAACCGAGTTCCCGATATTCGGCTTGATCCACTTTTCGTAATGCGGAATCGAATTGACACGGATCATGGACGTAACCGGACCCGGCTCGATCAACGAGATAAATATCCCGGATCCGTGTAGCTCGATCCGCATTGTGTCGCTCAACCCTTCAATGGCAAATTTGCTGGCATTATAAGCTGCGCGGGCAGGTAGGGTGACGAAGCCGAGAATAGAAGAGTTCTGGATAATCCTGCCGCTGCCCTGCTCCCGCATAACTTTCAGCGCGCGCCGCGTCAGCGTATGCCAGCCGAAGAAATTGCTTTCGAAATTCGCCCGTAATGCCTCGGTCGGTAAATCCTCGGCCATCGCGGGCGTGCCATACGCGCCGTTGTTGAATAACGCATCCAACCACCCGCCGGTCAAAGCCAATGCCTCCTCGAAACCCGCATTAATAGTGTCTTCATCGTCGTAGTCGATCAGGACACTATCGAGGCCCTCGGCGCGCATTTTCTCCACATCGGCTTGTTTTCGGCACGAGGCGATCACGTGCCATCCACGCGCTTTCATACCATGGGCGCAATGATACCCGATACCGGAAGAACAGCCCGTGATGAGAAGAGTTTTGGACATGGAGCGCCTTTCACAAATTACGCAGCACGCAGCCTGAACTGCTCACGTATTCTACGGGCACGGGGCAGAGATTTTCAAATGAACTTGGCGTTGCCCAAGAAATCCATGTGATGGATGACAACAGAACACAAAAAAAGCCCCGCTCGAAAACGGGGCTTTGAAAGGATGCCCCGCGCATTTAGCGCGGAGCGATGTCTTAGATTACTTCTGCTTGCGGCGTAGACGGGCAACAAGACCAGCCAGAGCGATCAGCAGGAGTGGAGCAGGCTCTGGAACCTGGCCACCACCCGTCGAGGAGCTGGTGCTGCTCGTCGAGGAGCTGGTTGTGCCACCGCTGGACGTCATGCCCGAGGAAGAGCTGACACCCGAGGACGTGTAACCACCCGAGGATGTAAATCCGCTGGACGTAAGACCGCCCGAAGAAGACGAACTGCTCGTGCTCGATGATGAGCTGGACGTGAAGCCCGAGGAGGACACTCCGCTAGAAGAAGACGAAACGCCGCTTGAAGTCAGGCCACCCGAGGAGGACGAGCTACTGGAGCTTGTGCTCGAAGAGCTGCTGCTACCACCCGAAGAGGACGAACCCGAACCACCGCTCGAAGAGCTGCTGGAACCGCCTGCACCCGAGGAGGACGAACCCGAACCACCGCTCGAGGAGCTGCTGGAGCCGCCTGCACCCGAGGAGGACGAACCTGAACCGCCGCTCGAAGAGCTGCTGGAACCGCCAGCACCCGAGGAGGACGAACCCGACCCACCGCTCGAAGAGCTGCTGGAGCCGTTACCACCCGAGGAGGACGAACCTGAACCACCGCTCGAGGAGCTGCTGGAGCCGCCTGCGCCCGAGGAGGACGAACCCGAACCACCGCTCGAAGAGCTGCTGGAACCACCTGCACCCGAGGAGGACGAACCCGAACCACCGCTCGAAGAGCTGCTGGAACCGCCTGCACCCGAGGAGGACGAACCCGAACCACC
>CALKIZ010000024.1 GCA_937995735.1 uncultured Neomegalonema sp.
ATCGAAGGCTGGTACAACCCCTCGCGTCGTCACTCGGCTTTGGGGTACAAGTCGCCAATCAACTACGAAAGGACCGTCACTGAGGGGCTAGAATCTCTAAGCCCATAACCGTCCACCAAACCGGGGGAACTCCAACTCCAATTTGCGAACCGTCGCGAGACGGTATACCACTTTGTCGTTCCGAATTATTCTGCTCTTGAGCGAGAAATTTATGCCGGTGGCGGCCCGACTTTAAATCAGGCAATGAACCTCGCCCGAATTCATAAGCGCGAACGCCCAGATGTCCGAAGACAGTTGCGGGATGCCTACCTCAAAGGTGAAGGATCACCTGAAAGCCTCAGCACGGCATTGGGTGTTTACAGAAACTAACTCTTACATTCACGCGGTTCGTTTCCTAGATGGCCATTCGAGCAAAGCGATACCGAACAGCACCAAGCCAAACCCTGCGATCTGAACAATATCAAGTCGCTCATCCAATACGACCCACGCAACAAGCACCGTGACAACCGGCCCCAACAACCCGATCAGGCTAACGCGGGCCGCGCCAATTCTGCGCATTGCTTCATACTGCATCATCATCGGACCAACCGTCGCAAGCACTACGATTGCGGCGATCCATGCATAGGCTTCAAAGCTAAACGCGAAATCCTTTGCGGTTTGCGTCATTGCTGCAATCGTCATCATGCCAAATCCCGCCGCGACATGAGTAACAATCGAAAACCGGGACGCGCCGATCCTTTTGATCAAGGGATTGCCGAATGAGTAAACACTCGCAATCGACACTGCGCACAGAATGGAAAACCCGACGCCGGACCAAAACTCCGGCGGGACTTCATCGCGATCCGGGCGCAGCACGATCAACAATCCCAGATAGGATATTGCGAAGGCCAAAAGCTGACGCGACGAGGGCCAGCGCCGTTCCATCGCTGCTGAAATCAACACGACGATTAGTGGATAGGTAAAGAGAACGATCCTCGACAGCCCTGCCCCGAGCCGGTCAATCGCGGTAAAGTCACTCAGCATGGCGATGAGAAACAACATCCCAAAACCTAAGCCGAGAATGGTATCGCGCCGAGTTATTGGCGCACGATCATCCGCGCGTGCAATCCGGTCCACTAATAAAAACAGCGGTATCGCCAGCAACATGCGGATCAGAACCAGCACGATAACCGAGGCTCCGGCGACGAAAGCCAGCTTTCCCAGTATCCCTTTCAACGACAAACCCAACGTTGCGCCGAATGCCATCATGAGTGCGGCGTTATCACCGCCCGTTTCGGGGTCTATAGGGTCTGGCACAAGCGCCGCGCATCATAAATCGCCGCGTGAATATTCCGGCTCGTGACAGCATCGCCCACACGGTAAAGCGCGAAGCCTTCACCCTCAACAGGTTGTGCCTTGCCGTCCAGCAAAGCGGGCACATCCGTCTCACCATTATTGGCAGAGGCCGCACGCATTCCTTGATAAACATCATCGAGCGGGATCGTACCGTGTTCGATAACGATATGATCTGCGCGGCGTTCTATCTCCGGCCCACCATACTCATTCTTGAAAACAGCCCTCAGACCATTGCCATCCCGTTCGACGCTCGCGATACGGTAATCTGGTGTCACGGTCACACCACCTTTATGCAGTTTGCTTAGGTACATCGGATAGTTCGACGCGCCCATTTCAAAACAGGCGCTTTTATCCGGCGTAACGAAATCAATCTTAGAGCCACCCCGCTCTGCCAACTCGCACGCCAAAGACGGAGCCTGATGCTGGCCGTTATCATCATAGATCAGCACATCGCCTTCGACTTTTTGTCCGCCAAGCACATCCCAAACACTGCAACAGAGATCACCGCCGGGGAAGTGCTCGACATCGGGCAGGCCCCCTGTCGCGATGATCACGACATCAGGGTCTTCGGCCATAATCTCTTCTTCACCCGCATAGGTGTTGAATCGAATATCGACGCCTAACGTTTCCACTTCTGACTCAAGCCAATCAGAAATCCCGATAATATCTTTCCTCACCCGTGCCTGCGCCGCGATCCGAACCTGTCCGCCAAGTTGCGGCGCGGCCTCGAACAATACGACCGAGTGACCGCGCTCTGCGCTCACCCGCGCGGCCTCCATTCCAGCAGGGCCACCGCCAACGACCACAACTTTACGCGGTTCAGCTTCGGTCTTCGGAACAATCTGTGGAATTGTCTTCTCACGCCCTGTCGCCACATTATGAAGGCACAGCGCTTCGCCCTCGCCATAGATCCGGTCAATGCAATACCCTGCCCCGACACAAGGGCGGATGCGGGCTTCTTCTCCGGCGGTGATTTTCCGAACGATATGAGGGTCCGCAATATGTGCCCGTGTCATGCCAATTAGATCAACGATACCCTCTTCCACGGCATAGCGCGCCGTCGCAATATCTGAGACACGGCAAGCATGGATAACCGGCAAAGTGACTTCGCGCCTGAACTCTGCAACGCGCGAAAGCCAAGGAGCCAGTTTTTGAAACATCGCGGGCACAGCATATTCGGATAGCTCAAAATCATGGTCCGAACGTCCGTAGTTCAGGTCGATATAATCTATGGTTCCAGCAGCCTTTATCGCTTCGGCCAATTTTATGGACTCGGGGCGGCTTACCGCGCCCTCAATCGCGCCGCCGATTTCCATGCGAATACCAACGACAAAATCAGACCCAACCGCTTTTCGCACCGCGTCGAGCACCTCGAGAATAAAGCGCGAGCGGTTCTCGAATGATCCGCCATAAGCATCGGTTCGCTTGTTCAAGTCAGGCGACATGAACTGCCCCGGCAAATGCCCATTATGCAGGACTTCCACACCATTCAGCCCGCCGTGTTTGCAGCGCAGAGCTGCATCCGCGTAATGGTCGATAATGCGGCGAATATCCGCATGGTCCATTTCTTTCGGAAACCCCCGATGCGCAGGCTCACGCGACCGCGACGGAGCTACTACAGGAAGCCAATCCCCTGCATTCCAAGTCGTCCGCCGCCCGAGATGCGAGATTTGGCAGATCAACGCCGTGCCGTAAGGACTGATCCTTGTCGAGAATTCTTCAAAATACGGAATGATCCTGTCACTGGAAATATCAAGCTGGCCAAAGACAGACGGGCTATCCGGCCCGACACAGCTTGATCCGCCGAACATGGACAGGCCAATACCGCCCTTCGCCTTTTCCTCGTGATAAAGCTGATAGCGCTCTCCCGGCATACCGTTTTCGGCATAAGCAGGGGCATGGGGCGTACTCGCCACCCGGTTTTTCAGCGTCAAACCATTCAGAGTGAATGGCTGGAGTAAAGGATCGTTCTTCGCCATAAAGCCTCGCGGACATACCTGCCCGCGAGGGAATAAACGCGGACGCCCTGATCAATCCATCTGCTTGAGGATTGCGTCAAGACTGTCTTTTGCATCACCGTAGAGCATTCTGCTGTTATCCTTGAAAAACAGCGGATTCTCGACACCCGAATATCCACGCCCCTGACCGCGTTTCGAGATAACGACGTTCTTCGCTTTCCATACTTCCAGAACCGGCATACCGGCGATTGGAGAGTTCGGATCGTCTTGAGCCGCCGGGTTTACGATGTCGTTCGCTCCCAAAATCATCACGAAATCCGTCTGCGGGAAATCATCGTTAATTTCTTCCATTTCGAGAACGTAATCGTAAGGCACTTTCGCTTCGGCCAACAGCACGTTCATATGCCCCGGCAAGCGACCGGCAACAGGGTGAATTGCAAAGCGAACTTCTTTGCCTTTGGCGCGCAGCTTTTTCGTCAGCTCGGACACCGCACCTTGCGCCTGTGCCACGGCGAGACCATAGCCGGGGACAAAAACAATGCTGTCAGAGTCGTCGAGCTGCTGCACCACGGTATCAACATTGGTCGGGACCATTTCGCCCTCGACCTCTTGTTGAGGACCGCTTGTCTCACCGCCCCATCCGCCAAGGATCACTGAGACGAAACTCCGGTTCATCGCTTTACACATGATATAACTGAGGATCGCGCCGGAAGACCCGACCAACGCGCCGGTTACGATCAGCAGATAATTGCCAAGCATAAAGCCAACCGCCGCCGCCGCCCAACCGGAATAACTGTTCAGCATCGACACGACTACGGGCATATCAGCACCGCCAATCGCCAAGACCAAATGCGCACCGAAGAACAGGGCAATCACCGTCATGACAATCAAAGGCCAATGCGGTTCAGGATTGCCCATGCAAAAGATAATGCCGAGGATCACCGACACAGCAATCGCCGCGAGGTTCATCATATGCCGACCCGGTAAAGTCAGCGCATTGCCCGACATTTTACCACTGAGCTTTCCGAACGCGACGACCGATCCTGTGAAAGTCACAGCACCGATAAAGACACCAAGGAAAATCTCGACATTATGAATCGTGCGCTCTGCACCGACATACTTGCCGATGCCGTCAATATGGCTGTTAAATCCAACAAAGACCGCCGCCAACCCGACAAAGCTATGCAGGATTGCCACCAATTCCGGCATTTGAGTCATTTCGACTTTGTTGGCTACATACCAACCAACAACACCCGCAACGGCAATCAACGGAATGAGCAGCAGATAGTTTGTAACACCCGGACCAAGCACCGTCGCGATAATGGCAATCGCCATCCCGATCACGCCATAGAACACGCCGTTCTTTGAGGATTCTTGCTTTGACAGACCAGACAGGGACAAAATGAACAGAACACTTGCCGCGATGTAGGCGGCAGTTACGGAACCTTGAGATAACATTCTACCGCCCCCTAGCTTTTCTGGAACATTGCAAGCATCCGGCGGGTCACAAGGAAACCGCCGAAGATATTAATCGCTGCGAGAAACACGCCCAAGCCCGCCAAGACCTGCACCACCGTACTTGAACTTGACACTTGCAACAGCGCCCCAATGACAATGATGCCGGAAATCGCATTCGTCACCGCCATCAAGGGCGTATGCAAGGAATGCGATACGTTCCAGATAACGTAATATCCAACGATAACCGCCAGAATAAAGACGATCAGATAAGACAAGAAATCGGGGGGAGCGGTCAGCCCGATTAACGCCAACAAGCTCGCCGCGATCGCAATCATAATCCCCTTGGTGATAGAGGCTTTCTTCGCGGCCTCTTCAGCTTTGCGGGCTTCTTCCTCAGGATCGACCTTTACCGCTGCGACAGGTTTTGGCGCAGCCGATGTTGCGACGGGTGGCGGCGGGAAGGTAACCTCGCCCTCTTTGACCACCGTACAGCCACGGATTACGACGTCTTCCATATTCACATTCGGAACGCCGTCTTTTTCAGGCGTCAAGTCATCAAGCATATGACGCAAGTTCGTGCCGTAAAGCTGGCTCGACTGAGCCGCCATACGGCTTGCCATGTCGGTATAACCGATAACCGTGACATCATTATCAGTGACGGTGCGCTCACCGGGCACGGTTAGATCACAGTTTCCACCCTGCTCCGCCGCGAGGTCAACGATCACCGATCCCGGCTTCATGGCTTTTACCATATCTTCGAGCCAGAGTTTCGGCGCGGGGCGTCCGGGGATTAATGCGGTGGTAATGACAATATCGACTTCAGCGGCCTGACCTCGGAACAACTCAAGCTGTTTCTCGCGGAATTCTGGGCTGGATGGTTTGGCATAACCGCCTTCGGTTCCGGCATCTTCATTATCAAAATCAAGGAACAGGAACTCCGCCCCCATCGACTCGATTTGCTCGGCGACTTCGGGGCGAATATCAAACGAGCGAACAATCGCGCCCATACTGCGCGCTGCACCAATCGCCGCAAGACCGGCAACACCAGCACCGATTACGAGGACTTTCGCCGGGGGCACTTTACCCGCCGCCGTCACTTGACCCGTAAAGAACCGGCCAAAGTTATTTGCAGCCTCAACCACGGCGCGGTAGCCCGCGATATTCGCCATTGAGGACAGCGCATCCAGTTTTTGCGCCCGCGAGATACGTGGAACCTGATCCATCGCGAGCACAGCATGAGGCTTTTGCGCGCTTAATTTTTTGACGAGATCTTCGTTTTGCGCCGGCCACAGAAAACTAATCAGCGTTTTTCCCGCGCCGAGTTTGCCCGCTTCCGCATCGGTCGGTTGGCGCACCTTCATCACAATGTCAGAGCTGGCCCAAACATCGTCAACGACATCGACACCGGCCTCAGAGTAGGCAGCATCCGAGAAGTTCGCAGACTCTCCCGCACCCTTTTCGATTTGCAGTTTATAGCCAAGTTTGTGGATACGTCCGGCAGTTTCAGGCGTCAGCGCAACGCGCTTTTCGTCCTCTGCCACTTCATTCGGAACGCCAATGAGTTGCGCCATGAAAAATCAGTCTCCCTGTTACCGCCGTACAATTGCACGAACGTTCAATCGAAGCATCCGGCCAGCGGGCTTGAGAAGCCTGTGACCATCATTATGACCCCGCCCCTGAGGGCGGGACGAGTATCACCTTGCGGCATATGCTGCACCGCAGCAAGCAATAAAATTACATGCAGGCGTAACACTACGCCATAATGTTACGGAGCATCACGATGCGACATTCTGTCCAATGTGGCGTTTATCTTTATGGCGTCAAACGCAATCAAGATTTCCTCTTCGGCGGCATAAGATCGGTTATCGTGCCATCAAACATTTCCGTCGCCATCGCCACCGTTTCCGAGAGCGTCGGGTGCGGGTGAATTGTCAGAGCAATATCATGAGCATCCGCGCCCATTTCTATCGCCAGCGCAGCCTCGGCTATCAAATCTCCCGCAGATGTCCCCACAATCCCCGCACCGACAATCCGATTGGTTTCGGGATCAAACAGCACTTTCGTAATGCCTTCATCGCGTCCATTCGCAAGCGAACGGCCAGACGCTGCCCAAGGGAAGACACCTTTTTCGACCTTGACACCTTGCTGCTTGGCTTCGGTTTCCGTCAAGCCGACCCACGCAACCTCGGGGTCGGTATAGGCAACAGAAGGAATGACTTTCGCATCAAAGGCCGATTTGTGACCCGCGCAAACTTCGGCGGCGACTTTAGCCTCATGGACCGCTTTATGGGCAAGCATCGGCTGGCCGACAATATCCCCGATGGCAAAGATATGCGGGACATTGGTCCGCATAGTCTTATCAGTTGGGATAAAGCCGCGTTCGACGGTGACACCAGCGGCTTCGGCATTGAGCTTATCGCCATTCGGTGTCCGCCCGACCGCAACAAGAATCCGGTCGAATGTTTTGCCAAAGCTCTCACCGGCTTTGTCTTCGAACGTGACCTTCAGTCCGTTTTTTTGAGCTTTTACCGCTGTGACTTTGGTTTCGAGCAAAATCTCTTTGTATTTGGCTTTATTCACCTTGAGCCACGGCTTGACCATATCCGGGTCAGCACCCGCCATCAGGCCATCGAGCAACTCAACAACGGTAATTTGCGAGCCGAGCGCCTGATAAACGGTCGCCATCTCCAGCCCGATAATCCCACCTCCGATAACCAGCATCTTTGACGGAATTTCTTCAAGTTCGAGCGCGCCGGTCGAGTCCATCACTCTTGGATCATCGTGAGGAATGAACGGCAGGTGAACCGGCCCAGACCCTGCCGCGATAATACATTTATCGAAGCTGATCGTTTTTGCGCCGTCTTTGCCCGTCACCGTCAGCATATGAGGGCCATCAAACTGCCCCTCGCCATGAACCACCGTGACTTTACGCGCTTTAGCCAGCCCTGAAAGACCGCCAACCAGCTTGCTGACAACGCTATCTTTCCAGCCCCGTAGCTTTTCCAAATCGACTTTGGGTTTGCTGAAGGTAATGCCATGCGTACCCATCTCATCGGCTTCGGACATAACTTTTGCCGAATGAAGCAGAGCCTTTGACGGGATACAGCCCACATTCAAACAGACGCCTCCAAGCACATCCCAGCGTTCAATCATTACGACATTGAGGCCCAAATCAGCCGCACGGAAAGCCGCAGTGTATCCCCCCGGCCCTGCGCCGAGAACAACCACATCCGCGTGAATATCACCTTGCGCTTTTGCCCCGCCAGCAACGGAGTTCTCAGCAGGAATTTCGGCAACAACCGGCGTGTCCTGTTGAGCGCTTTCAGATTTAGTCGCTTCGACTTCCATTGTGAGAAGAATGCTTCCTTCGGCGACCGTATCGCCCTCTTTAACTTTGAGAGACTTCACGACACCCGATTTCGGCGAAGGAACATCCATTGCCGCCTTATCGCTCTCAAGCGTCACCAGCGGGTCTTCTACGCTAACCGTATCACCTACCGCGACATGGACCTCGATCACAGGTACGCTGTCAAAATCGCCGATATCGGGAACTTTTATTTCTTCGGTTGCCATTTTCTAATCCCTCAGAGCAGCATGTTGCGAATGTCTACCATTGCGGTTTTCAGCGTCACACAGAAACGCGCTGCGAGAGCGCCATCTATAGCCCTGTGATCATAACTTAGCGACAACGGCAACATGTTGCGCGGAACGAATTCTTCACCGTTCCATTCAGGCTGAATTTTCGAACGTGAGACGCCAAGAATGGCAACTTCCGGTGCATTAACGATAGGCGTAAAGTTTGTGCCACCAATGCCGCCGAGCGAAGAAATCGTAAAGCTCGCACCGGACATATCCGCAATACCCAACTTGCCGTCACGCGCTTTGGCGGATAATTCACCGAGTTCTTTGGAAATCTCAACGATGCCTTTGCGGTCCGCGTCTTTAATAACCGGAACAACCAGACCGTCCGGTGTGTCCGCCGCAAACCCGATATTATAATAGTTTTTGCGGATCAGTTTATCCCCGTCGGGATGGAGAGAAGAATTGACCTGCCAATGCTGGCGCAGCGCGGCAACGCTGGCTTTAATAACAAAGGACAGTAGCGTCACGCGATAGCCTTCGGTTTTGGCTTTTGTGTCCATCTCCTTACGGTATTTGTCCGTTTCGGTAATGTCTGCCTCATCATTATGAGTTACGTGCGGAATGTTCAGCCATGACCGGTGCAGTGCGGGACCGCTGAGTTTTTGAATCCGGCTCATATCGACGTTTTCAACATTGCCGAATTTTGAGAAATCTATCGCGGGGATTGGCGGAATACCTGCACCGCCTGTTGATGCGGTTCCTCCACCGCCACCAGTGCCGCCTGATAGAAAGCGTTTCAAATCATCCTTGGTGATCCGGCCTTTTTCGCCTGTACCTGTCACCTCATTGAGATCAACATCTAACTCACGTGCCGCGCGCCGTACCGACGGGGAAGCGTGTGCATTGGAAAAATCGGCGAAATCCAATTTACCGGCCAGCGGATAGACTCTATCGGGAATATCGACACCGGCATTGCCGGGTTGCGGTTGCGCGCCGCCAGCACTTGCAGCCTGTGCAGGAGTATTCGCGGGTGCGGACGCGGGTGGTTCGCTTGCCGGTTTCGGTGCGGGTTTAGGCTCTTCCGGTTTTGTGTCCTCAACCGCCGCCGCGCCATCCGCATCGACAATAACAATCAAAGAGCCTTCTTTAACATCATCACCAACAGAGATTTTCACCTCTTTCACCGTACCGGCGACCGGCGAAGGAACATCCATCGCCGCCTTGTCACTTTCGAGAGTCACAAGCGGGTCTTCGGGACTGATCGTATCTCCGACAGCCACATGAATTTCGATAACCGGCACTGCATCAAAATCGCCGATGTCCGGAACTTTAATTTCTGTAGGCATTCTTTAAATCCTTTGATTGCTGTTTTGCTATCCAAAGCAAAACCTTCATCGCCCGGGAAGGCTCCGCGACCAGCGCGGGGCAGCGAAAATTCAAACCTGCATCGGGTTCGGTTTATCCACATCAATGTCGTATTTTTTGATCGCCTTCGCGACAGTTTTACTGTCCGACTTATTCTCATCAGCCAGCGCTTTTAACGCAGCGACCGCGATGAAGCGACGATCAACCTCAAAGAACTCACGCAGCTTTGCGCGAAAATCGGAGCGGCCATATCCATCAGTCCCAAGCACTTTGAATGTGCCCGGCACAAAAGCGCGAATTTGGTCGGCATAGCTGCGCATGTAATCAGTTGCCGCAATCACAGGACCATCGCCTTGGGATTGAATGCATTCGGTTACATGGGCAACTTTAGGCTCTTCAAGTGGGTTCAGCATGTTGTACCGCTCGCAATCGAGTGCGTCACGGCGCAACTCGGTAAAGCTGGTGACGCTCCAAACATCAACGCGAATGCCGAAATCTTTTTCGAGCATTTCCGCTGCAGCGAGGGATTCCCGCAAAATCGCGCCGGACCCCATCAACTGCACTTTCGGCCCTTTTTTCTTGGCCGACTTGCGCAGCAGATACATACCCTTGCGAATGCCCTCTTCCGCGCCCTCCGGCATATCAGGATGGCCGTAATTCTCGTTCATGACTGTCATGTAATAGAACACGTCCTCCTGCTCTTGCACCATGCGGCGCAGCCCGTCCTGCACAATGACGGCGACCTCGAACTGGAAAGTCGGATCATAGGAAATACAATTCGGAATCATCGCGGACATCAGATGACTGTGACCATCCTCATGCTGTAGACCTTCGCCATTCAAAGTCGTGCGGCCCGCAGTTCCGCCGATCATAAAGCCGCGCGCTCTCATATCTCCGGCGGCCCATGCAAGATCACCGATGCGCTGGAAACCGAACATCGAGTAGTAAATATAGAACGGGATCATCTGGACATTTGACGTAGAATATGACGTTGCCGCAGCAATCCAGCTTGCCATAGCCCCGGCCTCGTTGATGCCTTCCTGAAGCATCTGGCCGTCGGTGCTTTCTTTATAATACATCAGTTGATCGGCATCTTCGGGTTTATAAAGTTGTCCGACCTGACTGAAGATACCGAATTGCCGGAACATCCCCTCCATTCCGAACGTCCGACTTTCATCCGGCACAATCGGAACAACCCGCTTGCCGATGGTCTTATCGCGCAGCAACGTGTTAAGCGCCCGTACAAATGCCATCGTTGTGGAGATTTCGCGCTCGCCGGATGATTTCAGCAATGCGCCGAATTTTTCCAGTGGCGGAATTTCGAGATTTTCATCCGCTTTCTCACGGCGGTTCGGCAGATAACCACCCAGCGCTTTGCGGCGCTCGTGCAGATAATTATCCTCGGGACTGCCTTTATCAAATTTGACCAGCTTGAGGTCTTCGATCTCTTTTTTGGATAAATCGAGCGTAAAGCGGTCATGGAATTGTTGCAGGTCATCCACACCCATTTTCTTTTGCTGGTGCGTGATATTCTGTGCTTCACCGGCATTGCCCATGCCATAGCCCTTGACGGTCTTGGCAAGAATTAATGTGGGGCGGCCTTTCTCTTGAATGGCGGCGTTATAGGCGGCGAAGACTTTACGCGGATCATGCCCGCCGCGTGTCAGCTTCCAGATTTTTGCGTCATCCCAATCAGCGACCATTGCCGCCGTCTCAGGATAACGGCCAAAGAAATTTTGGCGGATATATGTACCGTCTTTCGATTTAAAATCCTGATACTCGCCGTCAACGCATTCTTCCATTAACTGACGAAGTTTGCCGCTAGCATCTTTGGCGAGAAGTTCATCCCACCCCGTTCCCCAAAGGCATTTAACGACATTCCAGCCTGCGCCCCTGAAATCGCCCTCCAGTTCTTGAACGATCTTGCCGTTACCGCGCACAGGACCATCAAGGCGCTGGAGGTTACAGTTGATCACGAAAACCAGATTATCGAGTTTTTCGCGCCCCGCGAGTGAGATCGCCCCACGGGATTCCGGCTCGTCCATCTCTCCATCGCCCATAAAGGCCCAGACGTGACGGTTAGATGTCTCCGCCAAGCCTCGCCCTTGAAGGTATTTCAAAAAGCGCGCCTGATAGATCGCCATAAGGGGACCAAGCCCCATCGAAACAGTCGGAAACTGCCAGTAATCCGGCATGAGCCACGGGTGAGGATAAGAGCTGATCCCTTTGCCGTCTGCCTCTTGCCGAAAGTTCAGGATTTGGTCTTCCGTCAATCGGCCTTCGAGATAAGAACGGGCATAAATGCCGGGGGATGAATGGCCTTGAATAAAGACCAGATCACCGCCATGCCCTTCATGTTCGGCATTCCAAAAATGCATAAAGCCGGTGTCATAAAGGGTTGCAGCGGATTGAAAGCTGGCAATATGACCGCCGAGTTCAGAGCTTTCTTTATTGGCTTTTAAAACCACCATCGCTGCATTCCAGCGGATTGCCGAACGAATGCGACGTTCAATGTCGCGGTCGCCGGGATGGGTCGGTTGCTTACCTGTCGGGATCGTATTGACGTAAGCCGTATTGCGGGCAAAGGGCACATGAGCGCCGTTACGACGTGCAACGCCAACAGCTGCTTCAAGCAATTCATCAGCACGACCTGAGCCTTCAAAAGCAATAACGGATTCTATCGCATCCTTCCATTCTTCGGTTTCCTGAGGATCAGAATCGATACGATCTGACATAAGATGCTCTCCGTTAGGGTTGTGTTGTCGCACACACTTACTGCTGCATTCATTTACCGCAAGGCATTCAATGATCTTTTCATCCAAATAACAAGGTTCTGAGCATTACTTCCCTGCTTCAAAAATAAAGTTTCTTCGCCAAATGGGATGACAGTCCATTGCCATCAGATTTAACCGTAGGATAGGTCGCGCATAGCATCATTCGGGCTGACACCCGGTTTTGCCTCGTGTTGACTGCCTCATTCATGACGTCATAAATGAGGGCCGACCCATGCAAATCAGTTTCAATGCAATTTCAACGAGTGCTGCGCAAAGTTTGTGGAACGGAGGGCCTGACAGTTACGGGCTTGTACCGGAAATGAACCTATCAGATGGCAGCGGCCTTCCGTGCAGGCATTGCCTGAAGATGATCCCGGAGGGAAAACCTTATTTGATCGCTGCTTATCGACCCTTTGAAACGCTCAACCCTTATACCGAAACCGGCCCGGTCTTTGTGTGCAAAGAACCATGTCAGCGCGCGGTGCAAGGAGACGTTATACCAGAATCTATGGATAGTCCGACTTATATCGTGCGGGGATATACCTCGAATGAACGGATCATATACGGAACCGGCAGCGTTACCGCGACCGAAGATATCCGGGCAAAAACCGCATCGCTATTGGAGGATGAGAGCGTTGCTTTCGTTCATGTTCGCTCGGCAAGCAACAACTGCTTTCATGTGCGGATAGATCGGGCAAACACAGAATGACTTATGGTTGTGTTACCTAATCCATATGTTATCCTAGCGTTTACTGAGGGAGGCATGATTTTGAAATGTTTTAAGTATCCGAATGGAATGCTTTTGTTGTTTTCAATGCTTTCTTCCACTGCTTTCGCACAGCAAGAATATTCAATTCAGTTGCTGCCCCAGACCTATAGAAATGTTCAAGAGACGGTTGTTTTATCACCCCCGGAAGTAAATCAGGTTGTTGTCCCTGCTCAGTTCAATTCGGTAACAGGAGTAATCGTAACCGCAGAGGCCCATTGCGAAGGTGAAAGCCTTGTCCCGAAATCCCTGACCATTGTGGTTGAAGCGGCACATTCTGGAATCGAATATTATCCCGCAAAATACGATACCATCACCGAGAATGTCACGGTGCGCCCAGGAACCGCTGAATGGTGGCAGACGGAAACCGGCGCTTTTGAATACTTTGCAACCGAACCTGACATTAGGCAGGTGGTCAAACGTATCGAGACAAAGCCATCAACTGAGCGGCGCATAGACATTCCTGCGCGCACACGTGATATTTCGGTCCGTGTTCGCGCCGCTGACGCCATTCCGCTTTCAGACTGCGCAAGGATCATTCCCGCACAAACCCAAGTGATCAGTCGACGGGTTATCACCGAACCAGCACAGGTGCGGACCATCTCGATCCCGGCCAAGAACGCTACAATCACACGCAGAGTGTCAAATGCGCAGACATTGACAATCACCGAAGAGTCCGGAGCATTTCGCGAGACGCTGGCTGTTGACGGCATCATGCCACCAAACCCTTTCCCCGGCACGCTGTACAAACCCGAAATCGAGAACAATAATTGTGTCCTCTGGAAAAGTTTTAGCAAAGACAATGCAACTGTCGAGAAGGGCCGTTTTCCGTGGCCACCTCCTAATCCGTCTACCGAGTCCACATTGCCCGATACCATGTTTGCCGGTGTGGAAACCCTCGGCGATATGAACAAACTACTCGCCAAAGCACTGGACGCGATGGGGTATCAAGATCGACGCAGGAAATATTATCCAGTGCCGCACGGGTTCGCTCTCTTGACCGAAATCGAGCAGATTGATGACACCGGAATGCCTTTGTCCGGTAATGCCCGCTGGACAGATGACATCTACGTCATTGATCCGCCCTCAATTCTTGGCTGGCTGAAAGCGCTCGTGACAAAAGCAACTGGGCGCTTTCGAGTTTTTGCGCTGATCGTGACGTCTGAAGATGTGAATACCGAAGCGGAATTTACGGACCGCGAGCTGGCACTGGATTGGTTAAATTCCGGCACAGGCGCTTTAAACCGTGACCGTGCCGCTTGCCAGTTTACCGCAGCGCATCGCGTGACCGCGCTGGTTTATGAATTCGAACACCCCGAACGGGAAAAGCCTTATCTCGTGAGTAATACCCGCATCAATCACATTGCCGGATCGGGTTTGCGCACACAGCTAATCAATGCCGGAGCGACACCGTGACAGAGGGCCGTCTACCCGCGAAATATTGCCAACAGCGGTTAACGATGCTGTGGCTTATCGGCGGAGGGGCATCATTTTTATTGCTCTTCATACAATCGACCAGCGGCAAACATGATCCCCCGGTATCCGACTGGCTGCTCAAAGCCATCATTCCGACACTGACTTTGATGATCGGTGCGTTGGTCACGCTATCCATCGCGGCAAAACCCAAAGAGGGTGAAGCCCCGCCCACATCAGATAAATTCCTCTACCGTGTCGCGATGGGCCTATCCGGATTTTATTTGCTATTGCTGTTTATCCTGCTGCTACAATCGGCCTCTGCGGACATCAATAAGATCATCGAAAATGTCGGCTTGATGATCACATCGGTACAAAGCTTGGTTGGTCTCGCACTCGGTGCGTTTTTTGTAAAAAGATAGACCACTTGACTGGCCGTCTCATGTAAAAAAGGCGCGCCCCCGAAAGGACACGCCTTATTATAAATGCGCCTGAAGTTAAGTATCAACCGCGCTCAACACACATGGCCACGCCCATGCCGCCGCCGATGCAGAGGGTCGCGAGACCTTTTTTGGCATCACGGCGTTGCATTTCAAACAACAGCGTATTGAGGATACGCGCGCCCGATGCACCAATCGGGTGACCAATGGCAATCGCGCCGCCATTGACGTTGACCTTATCCGTATCCCAGCCAAGCTCTTTATTCACCGCACAGGCTTGCGCCGCGAAGGCTTCATTGGCTTCGATCAGGTCGAGGTCTTCTTTCTTCCAACCGGCTTTTTCAAGTGCCTTTTGCGAGGCTGAGATTGGACCCGCGCCCATGATCGCCGGATCAAGGCCGGTGCTGGCCCAGCTTTTGATCGTTGCGAGAGGCTTGATGCCACGTTTGTCGGCCTCTTCTTTGCTCATCAAGACAACAGCCGCCGCACCGTCATTGATGCCCGACGCATTGCCCGCTGTCACCGTGCCGTCTTCTTTTTTGAAAACTGCGCGGAGTTTACCGAGGCTTTCAGGCGTAACGCCTTCCTTGATGTATTCGTCCGCATCGACAACCGTATCACCCTTGCGGCCTTTGATGGTCACAGGGACGATTTCGTCTTTGAATTTACCAGCCTTTTGCGCGGCTTCGGCCTTGTTTTGTGAGGCGGCTGCGAAAGCGTCCTGCGTGTCGCGGGTGATCTGCCATTTCTCAGCAACGTTCTCTGCCGTGACACCCATGTGATAGCCGTGGAACGTATCCATCAAACCATCCGACAGCATCGTGTCGAGCATCTTGGAATCGCCCATCTTTGTGCCGTTGCGCAGGTGCATAACGTGCGGAGCTTGCGACATACTTTCCTGACCACCGCACACCATGATGGTGTTGTCGCCCATGGCAATGTGCTGATAACCGAGCGCCACGGCGCGAAGGCCGGAACCACAAAGCTGGTTCATACCCCAAGCCGGAGTCTCATCGCCACACCCCGCATTGCGCGCGGCTTTACGAGCAGGGTTTTGCCCCGCACCGGCGCTGAGGATTTGGCCCATAATCACTTCATCAACGTCATTTCCGTCGACACCAGCGCGCTCTAATGCGCCTCTGATGGCAACTTCGCCGAGGTAGTCAGCACTGACACCCGATAGCGACCCATTGAATGAGCCGACAGGTGTGCGAGCAGCGGATGCGATAACAACTTCTGTCATGTCATATCTTCCTTATACGAGAGGGCTTACGCCGATCAGATGAAGTACTGGCCGCCATTGGCGGTAAGCGTTGATCCAGTAATAAAGCTCGCATCGTCAGAAACAAGGAATGAGACGCAACGCGCAATCTCTTCCGGCTCGCCCAAGCGTCCTACAGGAATATGAGGCAGGATGTGCTTGTCCAGAACGTCTTGAGCAATCGCACGAACCATTTCCGTACCGATATAGCCGGGGCAAACCGCATTGACAGTGATGCCCTTGCGCGCTCCTTCTTGGGCCAGTGCTTTGGTGAAGCCAAGATCGCCTGCTTTAGCGGCGGAATAGTTTGCTTGTCCGGCTTGACCTTTTTGACCATTGATCGAAGAAATATTGACGATCCGGCCAAAGCCGCGCTCGCGCATCCCTTCCCAAACGTTCCGGCTCATATTGAACAGACCGTTGAGGTTGGTGTTGATGACAGCTTGCCATTGCTCAAGGCTCATTTTGTGGAAAGCACCGTCTTTGGTGATGCCTGCATTATTAACGAGGACTTCGACTGGGCCGAGATCGGCTTCGATCTGCTTGATGCCAGCGGCGCAGGCGTCGAAGTCTGCGACATCCCACTTGTAAACCGGAATACCCGTTTCTTCTTTGAATGCATTTGCAGCATCGTCATTGCCTGCATAGCTGGCGGCAACGGTGTAGCCTTTTGCTTTCAGAGCCGTGCTGATCGCCGCACCGATACCACGTGTTCCACCGGTAACAATAGCCACTCTCGACATAATCTTAGTTCCTCGCGTGAATTTGAGCAATAATATTGCGGGCAACCTAAAGCACCCTTCCAGTTGCGCCTAGCAAAGTTTATGTTGCACCGCAACATAAATCGCAAGTGTCTCAAAGTTGTGAGCTGTAAAGGGTAGAGGGGAATGTAGCCCGTAGCATAGCCTACCCCCGTAACCGTATTGCCCGGAGACAGACTTCCGTTCTCAAATCTGCGCCGAATAATATAGCCACCTCAGAACCGGGAAAATTGGGGAAGCAATGTTTCGGGCAGATAACAGAGCCAGAATGCCCGAATTGTCATGGAGGCAAATCAGTTGTGAGTGCTGCACAAAGAGTCCCATCAAACACGGGCGTTTGATCCCGGTATTCTGATAACTGGGGTATGACTTTCGAAAATAGATTTAGGAGGCATATATGCGTGCGCTTGCTTTTGGTTTGATGATGCTTGTTTTTCCGGCTGCTGCGCAGGATTGCGGTGGGGCGAAAAATCCGTGTCAGGTCGAAGGCGGCTCGTACCATATTATGATACCCGAAGGCGGCGCAGTCTCGGGAACTGTCATGCACCTGCATGGTGCCGGGGCCAGCGGAAAAGGCACGTTGAAGGCTGGCGTTGCGAAACAAGCGATCAAGCGCGGGTATGCTTTTATCGGTCCGAATGGTATCCATCCTGAACGCACCCGCTTCAAGAAAAACTGGTCCGTGCGCGCAAACGGGACCAAGTTTGCCCGCGACGATATTGCCTTTCTCGAACGGGTGCTCGCGGATGCCGAAGCGCGTCATGGTGCGCCGAGAGATAACGTTCTCCTCAGCGGCTTTTCCCGTGGCGGGTCGATGATCTGGGACATCGCGTGCTTTGCGCCCGATATGGCAACGGCCTTTGCACCGATTGCCGGAGCATTCTGGGATGATCTGCCCGAAGATTGTGAACGACCCGTTGACCTGTTCCACACACATGGCTGGGATGATCGGACGGTTCCGCTAGAAGGACGTTCGTTTGGCGGCGGGGCCGTTGTGCAAGGCGATGTGTGGGCTTCGCTGTTTGTCTTGCGAAAAGTGAATGGCTGCGCCGCACGGCAACCTGAACGCTCCGCGATCAAGGGCGATAGATGGTGGCGGTATTGGACAGACTGCGCCGCCGGGTCGATTACATTGATGCTACACTCCGGCAAGCATGGCCCGCCAAAAGGATGGTCGGTAGATGTTTTTGAATGGTTTGAGGGTCTTTAAGGGCCGTACTGTCTGCTTAAAGGAAGCGTAAGGACGCCGTTTCAAGAGTTTTGCGGGGCGTGCATACGTTTTTTCGCGATTTTGCAAGGGTTTTGCGAGACTTTTCAATCCCCATATTCCCCCCTATAGTCATGTCCTAATTTCGGAGAGTTCTATGGGACCGTCCACAACACGTACACTCGCATTCGTTGCCCTCGGCTTGTTATTGCTGACATCATCCTGTGCGACTTTGTTCTCGACATCATCATACGCTGGTGACTCGGAAAGTATTGTTTTTAATGAGTAATGACGATTTTCAACCACGCTCTGGCGTGAAATTCGGTGGCGCTTACAGCCCCGGAAACACTGACACTGCGATGCGCGGGAACCCTGTTGCGCGGCTGCAATCGGCAAAAGTGTTCGATAAATCCGCCCGCCGTGCAAATGCAGGGAAAACGCGGGCATGGCTGATTGTCTTACTGACGTTACCGCTTGTATTATCAGCGATAATCGCGATGTTGGATGGTAATGCTTTTGCGGCAATGCGTAATATTGGCTTGTTCGCTCTCTTTTGTTTCGCCGCCAATACCATCAAATCCGGGATCGAAGCCGCCAGCGAATATGACGCGCGAGAATTCGCGTCTGCACCGAAATTTCCGAGGAAAATCATAGGCTCAGCCCTGCTGGGATTTGGTTTGCTGCTAACCTGCTGGACAGGATGGGGCATCGGGCTTTTCCAATCACTCGGATTTGGCATCATGGGAGCCGCCGCGTCATTCTTTGCATTCGGCGCTGACCCCATGAAAGATAAGGGTTATACGACATCCACCGGCGTTACCCCGCAGATGGTAATTGATGCTGTTTCCGAGGCAGAAGAGAAAATCGAGGGAATCGAGCTAGCCGGGGCGCAGCTCAAAGACCGCCCCTTGCGGGATCGTGTCAACCGCGTAACGAAACGCGCCCGCGATATTCTCGCAAGGATTGAGCAGGACCCCTCTGACCTTCGTCGATCAAAGAAATTCCTTGTCGTCTATTTAGACGGTGCATTAGAGGCCACACAGAAATATGCAAGAACTCAGAACGACTTAGGCGGTGAAAAGGATGTCTACATTAAGTTCCGTTCCCTACTTGACGATATGGAGCGAGAGTTCGACCATCAGCATGAAAAACTGCTGACAAATGATCGAATGGATTTGGACGTAGAAATTGATGTATTGGCGGATCGTTTAAAAGCAGAAAGCCGTTTGTAATTAGAGTAATGCCAGCGCGCTGACCAGCACACAGGCAAAGAGAGTAACTTCTGACAGGCCCGCAAAGCGCGCCGGATAAAGGGACGACAATGAGCACTCAAACACTTGATTCATTGCAAGAAAAAACAGCTATTGCCCTGCGAGAGGCCGATGAAGTCAGCAGCGTCGTTTTGACCCAACCGAAACAAGAACTGATTACCATCGAAATGGCCGATCCCGCGACGGAAGCAGAAATTCGTCGCCGTATGAATGAAGTCGATATCAGCAATACGCAATCAATCATCAAATTCGGCTCTCAAGCTCAGGAAAACCTCACTGCAATTTCTGATGAAATGCTGGATGGGGTGCGCAACAAAGATGTCGGTCCAGCCGGTAACTCTTTGAGAACGATGGTGAATACCATTCGCGGGTTTGATGTCAGCGAAATTGCGCCCGGTACGAAGCCGGGATTTCTCGTGCGCATTTGGGGTTGGATTACGGGGCGCTCTTCGAAGGTGGCGGATTTTGTCACACAGTATGAAGAGGTGCGGGGCCAGATCGACAAGGTTCAGTATGAACTGCTCGGTCATGAAACTAAGCTCCTGAAAGATATAAAATTTCTCGATAAACTTTATGACTCCTCTCTCGGGTTCTACGATGAGCTTGCCCTCTATATTGCCGCCGGTGAAGAGAAGCTGAAAGAACTCGACAGCACAGTTATTCCTGCAAAAATAACTGAAGTTGAAAATGCACCGGAGGGTGCGGGAGTTATGGTTGCGCAGGAATTACGCGACTTAAGGGCCGCCCGCGACGATTTAGAACGCCGGGTTCACGACCTGAAACTCACCCGCCAAGTGACCATGCAGTCGCTGCCATCCATCCGGTTGGTCCAAGAAAATGACAAAAGTCTCGTCAATAAGATCAACTCTACATTGGTCAATACTGTACCGCTTTGGCAGACACAGCTTGCGCAGGCCGTGACGATCCAACGGTCGCGGGATGCGGCGGGCGCGGTCAAAGGTGCAACCGATCTGACCAATGAATTGCTCACCAAGAATGCTGATAATCTCCAGATGGCAAACCGTGAAGTGCGGGAGCAGATGGAGCGCGGTGTCTTTGACATTGAAGCCGTTAAGACTGCAAACGCCCGCCTCATCCAAACGATTGAGGAGAGCCTTGCGATTGCCGATGAAGGCAAGAAAAACCGTGCTGATGCCGAGGCTGAACTCATCAAAATGGAGTCCGAGCTGAAGGGAACACTTGCGTCAGCTAAGGCACGCGGTGATGGTACAGGAGATAATGTCGGAACCGCAGCGAACTGAGGAGTATTTTTATGACCCGGTTTCGGTCGTTTAAGATTTGTTACATTGCGTTGATTGGTTTTGCCGGTTGCGCATCGGGTTTGCCCGAAACGCCTAAAGAGGTGACTTGGGAAGACCCGCTGCCATCAACATCTGTTTCAACGCCCGCCGCAAACCGGGCGACCCCGCCAAAGGATAAAAGAAAAGCGGTAGCGCGATCCGTGCAGCAAGCGACACCGACTCCGAGAGCATCGACCTTTGCTAATGCGGCTCAACTTAATGAGCCATTTTATTCAAATGAACAGCTACACCGGAATTTTTTGTCGATTGCGATGCGCGCAGAGGCGGCGGATGATGTTGATGCTTCGGGCAACATAGCCGTTGCTAAATGGTTGACGCCTCTGCGGTATCACCTTGAAGGTGCAACGCCTGAAGATGCTAAACGGGTTGCGGAACTCGCTGCCCATGTGCATGAAATTACCGGGATTGATATCGCTCCGTCTTTTGCCCGCGCGCCGAATGTGCGGCTGAGTTTTATTCCTTTTCGAACCAGAAATAATGCAGTTTACCGTCTGGCTGGCGAAAGCTCTCTTGGACCTGTCGTGGGCAGCATGGTCGCCCGTTGGCGGGATACCGAGCGCGAGAAATGCCTTGGTTTAATTTCGGTTGATCCGGGCAGTGGTGCGATTACCAAAGCGGACATTCTTATCAAAGACGAATTGCCGGCAGTCATTCGCGACGCTTGCATCGTTGAAGAGTTGGTTCAAAGTCTTGGGCTTATGAATGACGATCCCCGTGCAAGGCCGTCGATTTTTAACGACAGTCAAGAATACCTCGATCTCACCAGCCATGATGAGTTTTTGCTGCGCATTCTTTACGACCCGCGCGTAAGACCTGGGATGACCGTACGCCAAATGAATCCGCTTGTGCAGCAGATTATTCGCGAAGTTCGCCCTTTACCCGCGCAGGAACAGAGACGCGCGTGAGGGCGGCTTTATTCTTCGCAGCATTCTTCTTTTTTACGGCTTTAAAGCCATTACTTGCCTCAGATGAACAGCCTTCTCTCAGCGGCCCGCAATTAGAGGCCCTGTATGCTTCGATAGAGCAAAATTATATTAACCAAGGAAAATTCAGGGAAGAGTTTGACCCTGTTGATGCGCCTTTTGACGCAGGTATTTTAACGAAAAACTTCGCATATGTTGCCCTCCACAGTGAGGGACATGAGATCAATGCTAAGACGCTGATTGAAGAAAAGCCCAGCCCGATAGTACGCTGGGAAACGCCACTTCATTTGTGGACATTTGGAGCGACTGATGACGACCATAGGCATTTGGATCATTTGTCCACGCGCATCTCCGCGTTAACGGGACTATCAATAAACCGTACCCGCGACGTTCAACTTGCGAACGTCTATATTATGATTGCGGATCAAGATGAACGGCGGGATATGGAGGGGCTGATTGCAACCCTTGGGCATCATCACGGCGGCCCTTTGGGTAATGCATGGCCCGAGCAGGTAAAATTTCCCTGCATAGCCCGCGTTGCGATTGATCCGGCCTCTTCAACTCTGCAATGGGCGATTATTTTAGTAAAAGCTGAGCTAAAAGGTGCATTTAGGCGATCTTGTCTGACAGAAGAATTCGTTCAATCGTTCGGATTATTCAATGATGGCGCAGATATTCGCCCGTCGATCTTCAATGATGACGCGGAGTTCATTGAACTGACACGACATGATGAATACCTGTTAGAAATACTGTACAATCGACGCATTCGTCCTGGAATGTTTCAAAAAGACGTTGTGCCGATTGTGCGGGAAATTGCGGCGAAGTTATTGGCAGAGGCCAAAACTTACTGAGAGAGGGAAAATGCGATGAGCCTTTGGGACCGGTTAACCGGAGAATTTATCGATGTTATCGAGTGGACAACCGATGACGCAGACACAATGGTCTATCGCTTTGAACGGCATGGCAACGAAATCAAATACGGTGCGAAGCTGACCGTGCGTGAAGGGCAAGCGGCGGTTTTCATCAATGAAGGACAGCTTGCCGATGTTTTCCCTCCCGGCATGTATATGCTGGAAACGAACAATATGCCGGTGATGACTACCTTGAACAGCTGGAGCCACGGCTTCAACAGCCCGTTCAAAGCTGAAGTCTATTTCGTATCAATGAAGCGCTTCGTGGATTTAAAATGGGGAACCAAAAATCCGGTGATGATCCGCGACCCCGAGTTTGGCCCGACACGCCTGCGCGCATTTGGGACTTACGGTATCCGCGTGGCCGATCCCGCAACTTTCATGCGTGAGATCGTTGGAACAGATGGTCAATTCGATACAGACGAAATCGAAGGACAGCTTCGTAATATCATCGTTTCAAGGTTTTCGACTGCCGCTGCAAGTTCGGGAATTCCTGTGCTCGATCTTGCCGCTAATTATGACCAACTCGGTGAGTTTGTCGGCACAAAAATCGCGCCCGAAATGGCGGAATACGGTTTAGAACTTTCCAAACTTCTAGTGGAGAATGTTTCGCTGCCGCCGGAAGTTGAAAAAGCAATGGATAAGCGTACCGAAATGGGCGTGCTCGGTGACTTGAACAAGTACACGCAATTCCAAGCGGCGGAGTCGATGCTTGCCGCAGCTGAAAGCGGTGGCGGTGATGGCGGACTGGCAGGTGCGGGTATGGGCGCTGGCATCGGCATGGCCCTTGGCAATGCAATGGGTAATGCAATGGGCGCTGGCGGTGTCGGACAAGCATCCGCTGCGGTTCCTCCGCCCCTGCCAACCGCGAAATGGCATGTCGGGATTAATGGTCAGTCGAGTGGCCCGCATGATGCGGCTGCGCTAGGTAGCTTGATCACTAGCGGACAGATGAACCGTGATACGCTGGTATGGTGTGACGGCATGAGCGGATGGACGAAGGCTGGTGATGTCGGCGATCTTCGCACCCTGTTCCCGGCGACACCGCCACCACTCCCCACTTAAAGATGTTGAAACTCTCTGGCGCTTTGTCAGAGGGTTTCTTTACATTCTGACAGATTTACCGGATCGACGTCTCCGATTGTTTGAGACGCTGGATTAGCAAGCAATGACCTCTGAGCCAATTAGCAGCGATCACTTTCCTTGCGCTCAATGCGGTGCAGATTTGCGCTTTGAGCCGGGGAAAGAAATCCTCGTTTGTGAATATTGCAGTCATGAAAACCACATCGACATTGATGGAGAACCCATTCAGGAATTGGATTTTCGCAAAGCGATAGCCAATCAGCTCAGTGAAATTCAAACAGAGACAACGACTGTCGCGAAATGTTCGTCTTGTGGCGCGACTGTAGAATTTGATCCGAACCTTCATGCCGATGAATGCCCGTTTTGTGCAGGGCCGTTAATTACGGATGTGGCCGAGCACAGGCACTTACGACCAAAAGGCGTTTTACCTTTTTCTATAGCCGAAAGCGAAGCCAAAGACTTTTTAAAGGACTGGCTCGGGAGCCGGTGGTTCGCCCCAAGCGCGCTGAAGAAATATGCGCGAGCGGACCGAAAGATGAATGGCCTCTATACGCCTTATTGGACTTTCGACGCCGACACCCACAGCACGTATCAAGGACAGCGCGGCGATGTTTATTACATAGAGCGTATGGTCACTGTGATGACCGATAAAGGACCACGCAAACAACGCCAGCGGATTCCGCAAATCCGCTGGACCCGAGTATCCGGGCGTGTGCGCCGTTGGTTCGATGATGTTCTGGTGCTCGGTTCCAAAGCCTTACCGAAACAATTCGCCGACGAGTTAGCGCCCTGGGATCTTCATGCGATCCTGCCCTATCAATCCGAATATCTCGCCGGATTTCGCGCCGAAGCCTATACCGTCGATTTGCGCGAAGGGTTTTCTGAGGCGCGTGCCAATATGGATTTAACAATCCGGCGCGATGTTCGATTTGACATTGGCGGTGACCAACAGCGGGTTGACAGACTCGATACAGAATTTGGCGACGTGACTTTTAAACACATCCTTTTGCCAATCTGGATTGCCGCTTATCGCTACCGTGGAAAATCCTATCGTTTTGTCGTGAATGGGCGAACCGGCAAGATTAGAGGCGCGAGGCCATATTCAGCATGGAAGATTATTGCGGCGGTTTTACTCGGCGCATTTGTAATGGCGATATTCTTCTCCGTCCTCTACGGGTCCGGTACGCTGGGTCAAATGATATATGGCAGTGGTTTCATCCCGCAAAATTTACCGCGCGATGCGCCGCCGGTCTTTTTCCCTGATGGGCTTCGATAGCTCTCTTTCGAGGACATCACAGCAAAGACCGAAATCAAATTTCGGCCTTTGTCTTACGCCATAATGCAAATAGGGGATGTGATTTACGAGTTTTGCCTCAAAATTTCAGAGTTTTATCTATTCAATTCCAGATTTTACCATAGATTTTCGGGCGTTTTACCCGGCTGGCAAACGCTTTTTGAGGTTCAATTTCTCTCTCACAGCCGCCGGTCCCATGATGGTCGCGCCCATACCTTCCAATATGGTCACAGCTCGCCCGACAAGTTGAGCATTGGTCGCTTTGACCCCACGCGAAAGGAAAAGATTGTCTTCTAATCCGACCCTTACATTGCCACCATGAAGTGCCATCGCTGCCACATAAGGTAACTCATTCCGGCCAATAGAAAATCCTGAATATACCCATCTTTCAGGGATCGCATTGACCATCGCACCGAGGGTTTGCATATCATCCGGCGCGCCCCAAGGGATGCCCATACAAAGCTGAACAAGAACAGGATCGTCGATCAAGCCTTCTTTAACCAACTGTTTTGCAAGCCATAAATGCCCTGTGTCGAAAGCTTCGATTTCCGGTTTTACACCAAGATCCTTCATGCCTTGCGCCATCGCCCTCAACATTGCGGGCGTGTTGGTCATGACGTAATCGCCCTCACCAAAATTCATTGTCCCGCAATCAAGCGTACAAATCTCAGGTAAGCATTCAGCAACATGCGCTAACCGCTCTGTCGCACCAGCCATATCTGTTCCCGAGGCGTCCGGCGGTAAAGGGTGCTCGACGGACCCAAGCGTCAAATCTCCGCCCATGCCAGCGGTCAAGTTCAGAACCACATCTATATCGGCAGAGCGAATACGATCTGTAACCTCCCGAAATAGCTTAACATCTCGGGATGGCGCACCGGTTTCTGGATCACGGACATGACAATGAACAATCGCTGCCCCTGCTTTTGCAGCTTTAATCGCGCTATTGGCAATTTGCTCCGGCGTCACCGGTACGAGATCTGATTTACCAACAGTATCACCCGATCCAGTTACCGCACAGGTGATAAAAACATCCCAATTCATCGCATATCCTTCTTCGTTTTCTGACTGAAATCAGGGCCAGACCTAAGGATTAAATGCAAGAGAGAAAACGGCATTGCGCGTCTATTCGCGACGGTATGATCCCGCTTGCTAGACGCGCGTATCCATGGAAAAATAAAGCTTAATCCGATTTGTGGAGCTTTCCGATGGCCGCCGACATTCTAATTCCGAATAAGATGCTTGAGTCTACCGATGCAGCACTGGCGGCGGCCTTTACAGTGCATCGTTTGTACGAAGCATCCGATCCTGATGCGATGTTGGCGGAAGTCGCTCCGAAAATTGGTGCTATCGCGAGCAGCGGCGGTGCAAGCCGTACCATGATAGAGGCTCTGCCAAACCTCAAACTCGTGGCACATTTTGGCGTTGGTTATGATCCAGTGGACATAGCCTGCTGTAAAGAAAGAGACATCCGCGTCACAAATACACCTGACGTTTTAAACGACGCTGTCGCAGAAATGACCTTAGGTCTGATGCTTGGATTAGAGCGCCGGATACCGCAAGCTGATCGCCATGTCAGAGACGGCAAATGGGAGAGTGGCGGCTATCCATTGACAGGGGAACTCACCGGAAAAACCGCAGGGATCATGGGCCTCGGACGTATCGGAAAAGAGATCGCACGCCGTTTGCAAGTTATGAAAATGAACGTTGTTTATAACGGGCGCACCGAGCAAAAACATGAGCCTTTTCCGTATTATGCTGACTTAACAGAAATGGCGGCGATCAGTGATTGGCTCATTGTGGTCGTTCCCGGAACGCCTCAAACGAACAAAGCGGTGAATATGGAGGTGCTCAAAGCGCTCGGTCCGCAAGGCGCTTTGCTCAACATCGGGCGGGGGTCAGTTGTTGACGAAACCGCGCTGATTTCCTGCCTTTCTGATGGGTCTCTCGGCGGCGCGGCGCTGGATGTTTTTGAGGATGAACCCCGCGTTCCTCAGGCGCTTCGTGACATGGATAACGTCGTTCTCCAACCGCACCAAGGGTCGGCGACGCATAAGACACGGTGGGCTATGGGTGATCTCGTGGTGCGTAATATCAAGGCGCATTTTGCTGGTGAGCCACTGATAACACCAGTGGCTTGACGTTAGAAAACTTCACAAAAACCACTGCAAAACTCTGAAACCCAGTGAGAAAACCGAGGAAAAACCATGGTAAAAGTCGCGCTTCTCGGTACAGGAATTATGGGCGCACCGATGGCGCGCAATTTGGCCAAAGCCGGTTTCGAAACGACGGTCTGGAATCGCTCCAATGAGCGGGCACAACCTTTGTCAGATGTCTGCTCAATCGCTATGACTGCTGCCGAAGCCGTCGCGGATGCAGACGCCGTTTTCACAATGGTCGAAAATTCCGCAGCGGTAATTGATGTGATGTTCGGCTCGCATGGGGCTGTTGCGGCAAACCCGAGCGCGCTCTGGATTGATACGTCTTCGGTTCAACCATCGGTCGCGCGGGATTGCGGGGCTAAAATCAATCGCTATCTCGATTCTCCTGTATCTGGTGGCGAGAAAGGCGCGATCGAAGCAACGCTCGCCATTATGACCGGGGGCACTGCTGAGGACTTCGCCGCCGCGACACCGTTCTTGAAAGCTCTCGGCAATCCGACGCATGTCGGGCCAAACGGCGCGGGCCAAGTTGCAAAGCTCGCCAATCAACAAATCGTTGCCATCACCATTGGCGCAGTCGCCGAAGGGCTGATGCTTGCTCAAGAAGGCGGCTGTGATCCGGCGGCGGTTCGCTCGGCGCTTATGGGCGGTTTTGCCACATCGAAAATCCTCGACCTTCATGGCGAGCGGATGTTGAACCGAAACTGGAAGCCCGGCGGTCCTTTACGGATGCAGCTCAAAGATTTGAACAACGCCTTAGAAGTGGCTAACGAAGCCGGGCTTGATTTACCGCTGACAAAACAATCTCAACAAGCCTACGCCAAACTCACCAACGAGTTAGACCTGCCGGAAAACGATCATTCCGCCTACATGCGTTATCTGGAAGCCCTCAATCCGGGTAAGCGCTTTGGCAGCGGTGAAGACTTAGAATAAAACGGACTAACAAATCACAACACTGGATAGACTTCCATTCCAAAGACCGGGCAAAGCGAGACAAAGATGCGGTTCGATTTAATTGCAAATTTTAGTCCGGGTGAGACAATTCCGTGGACACGCGCTTTGGAGATGATCCGCGAGCAAACCGGAATTTGTGAACAAGCGGGCTTTACGACCTCATGGTTTACCGAGCACCACTTCGCTCATAACGGCTATATGAACGCGCCGCCCAACCCTATTCAGATGTGTACACATGTCGCGTCAAAGTTTGACAAAATCCGCGTTGGCACGTGCCCCATCGTCCTCCCGGATTGGAATCCGTTGCGCGTCGCGGAAGATGTTGCAATGCTCGACAATATGAGTCTCGGACGTGTTGATTTTGGCGTCGCAAAAGGCATCAATGAACGCACGACGCTCCAATTTAACCGTGACGCAGACCGACGCGACAATGCAAAGGTGATGCGGCTCTACCTCGAATCCCTCGATATTATCTTGAAGGCATGGACGAACGAGGCATTCACCCATGAGGGAGAATTTTACCAATTCCCCGTGCCGGGTTGGAAAGAAACAAATCGGTTTTTCCAACCACTCGACCCCAAATATCACGCGGAAGACGGCGAATACACGGCAATGTATGTTCACCCCCGACCGTATCAAGCACCGCATCCTCCGGTTTGGTTGATGTCAAATGCGCCACCTACTTTTCAGGTTGCCGGTGAAAAAGGACAGGGCGTCATTTCGATGGCCGCCGCACCGGGGCGCACACAGGCCTGTTGGGAGCCATATCGTGAGGCACTTTCAAAACGTGAAAATCGCGACGTTCAACTCGGTGAAGGTGTCGGAGTCTGCACGCCATTTTATGTCGGTAAGACTCAGGAAGAAGCGGAAAACCTAATCCGCCCTTGCATCAATGCGTATTATGAATTTTTAGGCGGTTCGCGCCCTGCCGGTGAATGGACCAAGCACGGCTATCTCGACATTGGCGAAGATATGACAAGCGAGGAGGAAGACGGCGACTGGTTTGATTTTCTCAACAAGCGCGGCATCATCGTTGTCGGATCGAAAGAATTTGTCATAGAGCGCTTTGCACAAAACCAAGAGACTCTCAATCTCGATCACCTCGTCCTCATGCAACAATATACCGGCGTAGCATACGAGAAAATCCGCGCGAGTTGGGATCGTTTATGCGAGCATGTGGTTCCGCATTTCGGCACTCAATCCATTGCTCAGAAACGGGAACTAAAAGATGCTTGAGGTTTGGGGGCGGCCCTATTCATCGAATGTAATTCCTGTGATTTGGGCCGTAGCCGAAACGGGTATCGACTGGCAATTAAAGCTGGCTGGTGGCAGTTTTGGAAAACTTGATACGCCAGAGTATGTGGCGATGAATCCCAACCGCATGATTCCGATGATCCGCGATGGAGACTTCGCATTATGGGAGTCAAATGCGATTATTCGGTATATCGCTAATGTTTATGGCAAAGAGCACCTTAGCCCTTTAAATGAAAAGATGCGGGCTGAGGCAGATCAGTGGATGGAATGGTGTCAGACACGCGCATTCCCTCCGGTTATTCAAGCCTTCTTTGCGACGGTACGCACGAAACCGGACAAGCGGGACACCAGTCTGATTTCAAAACATGCAGATGAGGCCGCAGATATTCTAACAATTCTCAACGACCATCTTTCTCAGCGTGCCTTCGTTACAGGCGACACTTTCACAATGGGCGATATACCTCTTGGCTGCGTCGCGTATCGTTATTTCAATATCGAAATAGAGCGCCCTTCCTTTCCTCATTTAGAGGCATGGTATGCACGATTGTCAGAACGGCCCGCCTACAAAAAACACGTCATGCGCTTTTTTGGAAAAACACCGGAAGATTGGGCTGCTTTAGAAAAATCAAGCGCAACCGAAGGTACATAACACCGTTCCATGTTTTTGATCGCAACGCACGGCCTTCACGAAGAAAGAAGTTACGATGTCTGACTTTCTAACCTTTCATGAAAAATTCACACCGGAAGAATTTGAGGCGCAGTATAATCTACGCGAAGGACGACCCGATTACGAAATTACAGTCATTCCCGATTGGACGACCCGCAGCGAAACGGCAAAAGCCGAAATGAACTGCACGCTCGATATTCGATATGGCGAGGGTGAAAAACAAAAACTCGATGTCTATTCCTGCGGTGATGCGCGCGCGCCAACCTTGCTTTATATCCATGGCGGATATTGGCAGCGCGGTGATAAATCAATTTATGGCTTCCTCGCAAAACCCTTTGTCGACGGTGGAGTGAATGTCGTCGTGGTCGGTTACGATCTTTGTCCGGCTGTCACGATCACGCAAATAACGAAAGAAATCCGCGAAGCCGTAATCTACATTTGGTTTAACTCTGAACAGCTTGGCATCAACCGTGACAAAATCGTCGTCATGGGTCATTCGGCGGGTGGGCACTTGACCGAGATGATGATGGGAACCGATTGGCCTGCGCGCGACGCGGCCCTACCCCGTGATCTGGTTAAAGCAGGCATTCCTATTTCGCCCTTAAGCCTGCTGGAGCCGGTGCGCTTGACCCAAGGATTAAACGCAGGCATCCGACTGGACGCGGAAGAAGCCGAAGCACAAAGCCCAATGCTCAACCACCCTCCTCTGACGGATGCCCCGCAGATGGTCGTTGTCGGCGGTGCGGAAACCGATGAGTTTCACCGGCAAGCACAAATGTATGTGGATGCTTTCGCGACGGAGGCCCGGAAAATCGATTTATACATCGTGCCCGAGGTGGATCATTTCGATGAACTCAATGTGCTTTCTAATCCCTCAAGCGAGTTTTTTAAGCGGGTGATGAAAGTGATCACAGGCTAAAACCCGCTCCGAATAATCACCCAATCACGACTCCGCATACATGCGCTTTTTACGTTCGCGGGTTTCCTGCGTTCCCTCATCACTACCGTCGTGGAACGTACCGAACCACCGGTCCCACGGCATCTCCTGATTGCCATAGTTGCACTCATAATATCGATGATGGAGTTGGTGATAAAATGTACCAAGCGCCAAGCGCCGCTTGTCTTTGATCAGCAAGTCTTCATACCCCGTATGCGTCATCGCGGCCCCCGGCCCAAGATAGATAACATGAAAGAACACATGAATTGGGTGACTTGCGACAATGCAGTGAATCAACAGCGATGAGATATAGAGGAAATGCTCGACCGGATGCATCGACAACCCGGACCATGGGCCGACATTCACATTCCGGTGGTGCAATGAATGAACGTGCTTGTAGAGAAAAGGCACATGTAACAAACGATGCACCCAATAGAAATGAAAAGCGGACCAGATTGGCAGTAGAACCAATCCGCCAATAAATAAGATCGGATTTGAGGCAAGTGTGATGGTTGGCGCATACCCGTTCGCCATAATCCACATCACCGCGACCTGAAACAGGGTCAGTTGCATGACGCCGCTACTAAGCGACCAGAACATATTATCGCGGACTTGATCCGAAAAGTTCCACAGCCGGTTTCCTTTGGCCGGATCACGACGATCAAACTTCAACGCCTTTCCTTGACCGCAATGCATATAGAAATACCAGTGCAAGCCTCCGGCAACCGCGATCATCAGCCCGAGATTGACCAACCAAACCTGAAAAATCCACCCGACAGCAAAAGCCTTGGCATCTTCAAGCGATGGATAAAACAGCCACCAGCACAGGACGGCCAGCAACACCATCATGACCCGTTCGCTCAACATCAACCAATTCCGAAGGAACCATTTCCCAAGAAACTTGGCATCAAGCGGCGCACGAAACACCGATGAATCCGCAAGCGGTAAATCAGGATGATAATTCCATTCCCGACTCATTGGTTCGGATTTGATCTCGTCAGACATAACGCATTCTCACTCTTGATCGTCAGAGCGTCACCCTCTTCCGCTCAACCGTCTTGCCCCTGAACGACACATCCATAGTCGCATTCAGACGTGTTCGCGCATCATTTCGATGCTCCGTTTCCCAATGAGGAGGCGCTGGATGACCATGACAAACCTTGACAGATTAAGGGCGCGGCTAACCGAAGAAAACATCGATGTTGCGCTGATTACCGATGACGATAACGTCTATTGGCTGACGGGCTATTACGACTATCTGCACATGGAATTCGGGCGTCCAACAATCCTCGTCGTGCCTCGGGATGGCGACAGCCTTCTTATTACGCCCACCATCGATCTCGTCATGGCACAAGACGCGGCAAAGGTAGACCGCATCGCGGCGTGGAATGATGGCGCGGGCGACGAATGGCGCGCTGAACTGCCCTCAGCACTGCTCGGCGGGGGTCGGATAGGCATCGAACCCGATGCCATACCGCCTCTCGTTCGGCGCTACATTGATGACCTCATCGACGAAAGCCGGATAACGGATGTATCCTCTATCCTCGCCGATATGCGCATGATTAAATCGCCACAAGAACTCCAACTCGCCCGCCATGCCGGAGAAGTCGCCACAACGATGATGGCAGCAGGGCGAGAAACCATCGCCGATGGTGTTCCCGAATATGAAGTCGCCCTCGCAACATCGGCAGCAGGCACACGCAAAGCCGCTGATTTACTCGCCGCTCATTACGATGATGCCACAATGTCCCCGAATACGCATTTCTTGCAGATCATGGCATCAGGAGAAGAGATCACCCGCACCCATCACCGTGCCAGCACCCGAATAATGCGCGGGGGAGAACCAGTCTTTCTATGTTTTTGCGGCATGACAAATTTCCACCGCTTCAAGCTCGGTTTCGACCGCACATTCTGGATCGATGAGATCGTCGACCCAAAGCAAACAGCGGTCTATGAAGTCGCGCTCGCAAGCCAACAGGCCGCACTTGATGCACTCCGCCCCGGCGTCACCGCCGAGAGTGTCCACGCCGCCTATGCCGAAGTCATTCAAGCCGCAGGATATGACTATCCGTTCAGATGTGGGCGGGCAACGGGCTTTAGCTTTCTTGAAAAACCACAGCTCGTGACGGGCGATACAACAATACTACAGCCCGGCATGGTTCTCGCCGTCGATGGCTCCGTCGCAGTCACAGATTTCCGCGCGCAGATTGGCGACAGTTTTATCCTAACCGAAGACGGCTATGAGCAAATAACCCATCACCCAAAGGCTCTAAGCGATATCATCATCTGACACCCGCCCTGCCAAATGGAATTTTAGATCAAACCAAAACCGGAAACTCATCCGCCACCAGTCGATCCCCGTCGTTCAACGTCACTTGCGTGAACGGAGGTGAGGTCACGATCCCATCACGGCGGCGAAACTTCGCGCCATCCCCAAGCAATCTCAACGAAAACGCACGGCGCTGGCGGGTTTGGCTGGTATTGGCCGGCGCGCCGTGGATCGTGCGGTAATCAAAAGCAACCGCATCACCGGGACTCAAAGCCCATCCTACAATATCGTAAGTCTCGCGATTGTTGTTGATGTCAGGAATTTCTTCCAAGCCATCATGTGCATTCAATGGCTCGCTATTGAACCTTTGCGGGCGGTAAAATTTATCCCATTTGTGAGAACCAGAAACAAACTCCAGCGTTGTCTCGCGTGGCACTTCATCCAATGGAATCCATATGCTGAGAGTCTGTGCACAATCCACGCAGTAATATGGAGCATCTTGATGCCACGGCGTCGGCACACCTGCAGCAGCTTCTTTTACCAACACATGCTCGTGGAATAGCTGAACCGATGTGCTGTCCATAAGTTCTGAACCGATGGCCGCCGCGTTCGAGTTGAAAATGAACGACTTGTAGTCAGGAAACCGCGCCCAATTACAATAATCAACGAAGAAGCGCCCTCCCCCATTCTCGCCCTTATAAATACGGGCGTTAGGGGCTGGGTCTTCCATATTGGCGTCGATACCGGTGCGGAGTGCCTCAACCCAATCGTCAAACACGCCGCGCAGCACGACCACGCCGTTCTCGCGAAATTCCTCAACGATTTCATCACTGAGATGGCGCGCCATAATATCCTCCGGTCAACAATAGCCTTTCGACCAGATTACGCCGGTAGATCAATAAAGCAACGCAATGATTGAGTGCCAAAACCCAGCAATTCCTCAATATCCGCCGATTTTATGAGCATAAAATACCTTTGTAACGTCTTCAATCACATCCCACGTAACGCGCTTTCCATCCCGGCTAAAGAAGCTGTCACCGGGGTTCAATTCGGTCACAACCCCGGTCTCATGATCAATCACACGGCAATGGCCGGACAAGATCGTCATCAACTCATCACCTTGCTCGGTACATTCAACTGCACCAGCGGTACACCGCCATATTCCATAGCGCGTATCATGCCCAGCACCACCAAGATCAACCCGCCCGGAAGCGCGAGGATCACCGCGCGTTACCCGATAATCGCTCACCGGATTATCAAACGGCCAATCTTCCAGCGGGCCAACATCATCACCGGGTTGGTATTTCTTCATACCTCGCCTCCACCATTTTTAACCGGCAAACGATCACGAACCAGATCAGCCCAAAACTGAGCGCCAATTGGTAACAGCGCATCATTAAAATCATAATCCGCAGCATGAAGAGGCCGCGAATGCGTCCCCTCTTCTCCATTACCGAGCAACAAAAAACACCCTGGAACGGCGGCGCAAAAATGAGCGAAATCTTCTGAAAAACTCATTGGAGGTCTATCGCCGATGGTTTCCAAACCGGCGTTCTCTCCAACACGAACCACAGCTTCAGTCGGGAAAGGCGCATTGATTGTCTCGATGAACTCAGTTTCAAAAGTGACACCAACCTCAACATCATGCGTAGCGCCGACGCCTTTCGCAATCTGGCGCATAAAGCGCTCAACCGCCTCACGATCCTCAGGCAGACGAGCACGAACATCGCCTTTCAAAATGGTTTCACCCGGCAGGACATTGCGCTGACCGTCGGTCAAAAACTCAGTCACCGACACAACAACACCTGCGCTCGGGGCAAGTTTTCGCGACACAATAGTCTGCAAAGCCAAGACCAATTCTGCACCAACGGTAATCGTTTCGGCTCCGACATGCGGCATCGAAGCATGTCCGCCGCGCCCAGTTATGGTGATTTCAAACAAGCTTTCGCTCGTACAAATTTGGCCATTGCGGGTTGAGATCTGACCAAGGGGTGCGCCGGGTAAGTTATGGATTGCATAAACTTCCTCGACTGGAAATTTCTCTAACACACCCTCATTGATCATGGCCTGCGCGCCCAACCCATGTTCCTCATTGGGTTGAAAGATAAAAACGACAGTCCCATCAAACTCGCGATTTTGCGCCAGTTTCTCCGCCGCCCCAAGCAACATTGTCGTATGCCCATCATGACCACAGGCGTGCATAACACCCGGTGTCTTTGAGACATAATCATGAGTGCTTGTCTCGGTAATCGGCAAAGCATCCATATCCGCGCGCAATCCAATAGCGCGGTTGCCTGTGCCCGCCCGCAAAATTCCGACGACACCAGCACCCTGATAAACCTCTAATCCGAGATCACTCAGAAAAGCTGCGACTTTCGCTTTGGTACGTTCTTCCTGAAAGCCCAACTCGGGGTGTTGGTGAAAATCACGTCGCATCTGGACCAAATGTTCATGATTATCCGTAAGGCTCATGATTTTCTCCGATTATTCTCAAGTATGACACATGCGATAACCGCCAGAACTTGCCACACTTCATACCATTCGTGGCGTCTCGTCCACTCTTGCAAGGTCGGATGACCACCGGGACAAAACACGACGGCAAAACAGATTGACAAGAGCGCGCAGCGCGACGGTAATCACCGCCAAGACAACAAGCGCAGCAAACATCAGGTCAATCTTAGCGCGGCCATTGGCGAGCAACATCAAATACCCCAAGCCTTGCGATGCCCCAACCCACTCGCCAATAATTGCCCCAATAGGCGCGTAAACTGCGGCAAGCCGTAAGCCGGTTGCAAGCGAAGGAATTGCCGCAGGAATACGAACCCTCGTCATAATCCGCGTCTTACTTGCGCCCATAGACTGCGCGAGATCAAGATACCCCCGAGGCGTCGACGTCAGCCCATCATAAAATGCCGACGCGATTGGAAAATATACGATCAGAACGGTCATCAAAATCTTGGGCGCTAATCCGTACCCCATCCACAACGTCAAGACAGGGGCCAGCGCAAAGACGGGGATCGCCTGAGAGAACACCAAGACCGGCAGCAAGAACGTTCGCGCCGTTTTAGAGGTTGCGAGATTTACCGCTGTGGCGATCCCCAGTATTGTGCCTAGCAACAACCCAATCACGATCTCAGAAACCGTCACCAAAGCATGTTCGCCGATCAAATCAAGGTTATCGAACAAGGTCGATGCGACACGCACAGGTCCGGGCAAGATGAAATGCGGCGTCCCCGCAATCCAAACGATAGCCTGCCATATCGCGATAATGACAGCCGTTACGATCATCGCGGCGCGCATGCGGTTCATGGCGTGCCTCGCAATATCGTTAGCAAACGGGCCTGACATTGCAGAGCGCTCGGGTCTTCGAACGAGCGGATCGGCGGTGTGTCGGGTGCGTCTACAGCGGTTAGGCCATTTTCACTCAAGACGAACAAAGTATCCGCAATCCGCGCGGCCTCAACCGGATCATGCGTTACCAGTAAAATCGTTCGGCCCTTGAACAGATCAAAGGCAAGTTCTTGCATCTCAGCACGGTTTCTCGCGTCTAAAGCAGAGAATGGTTCATCGAGCAAAATGACGGGCCGGTCTTCCATCATCGTCCGCGCAAGCGCGACCCTTTGGCGTTCTCCGCCAGATAAAGTTTCGGGCTTTTGAGTAATCTGATCCCCTAAACCGACCTGAGCTATCAACTGCCGCGCGTGCTCTATTTCTAGCTTATCTCCGCGCAACCGCGCGCCAACGCACACATTGTCTAAAACACTGAGCCACGGAAATAACAGATCATCCTGGGCCATAAATGCGACGCGCTCAGGCAAAGGCAATCCGTCACTCGCCGTGATTATGCCCGTGAACGATCCACCAATTTCTAATCCGGCCAGCGCACGAAGAATGGTCGACTTTCCCGCACCGGATGACCCGAGCAAACAGGTCCATGCCTCAGCTTTGATTTCAAGATTAATCGACGGAAATAATTTACGCCCCCCTATATCGCATTCTCCGTGAAGCGTTATGGCGGGCGCATCTGTCACTATCCCCGCAGCCCCATGCCCCAAAAATCTACCTCAAGGCGTGTGGCGACTTCAAAGCGATCCGCAAGCGATTTTGCACGAGGGCTGCTCTCCAACGCACCAAGGCGGCTTGCCACTGCATTATCAATCAGCGCACCAACATCACGGCACATTTGTTGATATTCATCAGAGGCATAGGTATCGATCCACTCTCGGTATTCTTCTGAGACCGCCTCCGCAGCAAGCCGTGCTCCGATCTCACCGTAACCCATCACACAAGGCGCGAGCGCCGCCATCAGGTCGAGAAAATCACCGGAATACCCCGCCTCTAACACATAGCGTGTATAGGCAAGGTTCTCCTGTTCCTCTTTCGTCGAGAATAGCGTGCTTTCGTCAATCCCAACGGCGGCACAAGTTTTAATGTGAAGCGGCATCTCATGATTGACCAGCGCATCCACCGTAGACGCCGCAATACGCATTTCATCCGGCGTTCCTGCTTTCACCGCCGCCAGCGCCCAAGCGCGGGAGAAATGAAATAGAAAGACGTAATCTTGCTTCAGATAATGCAGGAAAGAGTGTCGCGGCAGCGATCCGTCCCGCAATCCTTCGACAAAGGCATGGCGCGTATAATCCGACCAAGCCGCACTCGCCGCCCCGCGCCACGAGGCAAATGTTTTACCGTAATCGCTCATTCCGCCGTCACATCCAAAGCAATATCAGAAACCGAATTGATAGACGGGATAAGACCGGCGTCTTTGAGGAACTTCTCAAACCGTGCGTAACGACCGGCATCCAATGCCGCTGGGCGAAGTGCAAAACGCGGCAATGTATCCGCCCATGCCCGCGTATTAAGCTCGTCGCCAAGCTCTTTCGATGTACTGGCGAAAATCTTGCGGCTCTCTTCAGGATGATTGACGATATATTGCACGGCAAGTTCAGTCGCTGCGAGGAACCGCTGAAGGACATCTTTATCAAGCGCATCCGATTTTGCGACGTAGATCAACTCATCATAAGACGGCAATCCTTCTTCTTCGGGATAGAAACAACGTCCCGGAACGCCTTCAATATCCATTTGGTTCAATTCAAAATTCCGAAAGGCACCAATGACTGCATCCACTTGCCCCGCCATCACAGCAGGGGATAGTGACCAGTTCACATTGACCAACTCAACATCATCAACGCCAAACCCATGCGGGATAAACATCGCGGAAAGCACAGCCTCTTCAACGCCGGCAACGGAGAACCCGACTTTCTTACCTTTAAGATCAGCAACCGATTTAATCGGACCATCAGCTTTGACCAACAGGCAGTTCAACGGCGTTGAAACAAGTGTCCCCACCCGCTTCAACGGCAAGCCCTCATGGATTTGAAGATGGAGCTGCGGTTGATACGAAATCGCAATATCCGCTTTTCCTGCGGCAACAAGTTTTGGAGGATCGGCAGGGTCCGCAGGCGCGATGATTTCGACTTCGAGATCTTGATCCGCGAAATACCCTTTCTCATCGGCAACGATGATCGGCCCGTGATCTGGATTTACGAACCAATCAAGGATCAACGTAACTTTATCCGCAGCAACGGCATTACTCGCTGTCAAAATAGCGGCACAAAAGGCAAGGTACTTCATAGGGCTTCCTTTTCGATCGAAATGTCTCCGAGCGCGACGAGGGCTAATTCGCCCTGCCATGTCTCGCGTAACTTACTTGCGGCCCGCCATGCTCTCAATCCGCTTCGGCAAGCGAGGACGGCGCGTTGGCCTGACTCTGGAATAATGTCGAATGACTCAACGGTCCGGCGCAGCGCGTTCGGGTGAACAAGCTGCGGCGCTTCCTCTTCTCCGCGCAGATCAATGATGCAATCCGCCTCGGTGATATTGCCCGCTGCGATAAACTGAAAAGCGCTTTCGGGTTCTGTAGCACCATCAAAACGAAAGCCTCCAAACCGAAACCCATTCGCATTGAAGGTCACAAGCTGACCAAGGGGCGACGGTTTTAAGTCGAGCAAAACAGACAAAGCCATCTGCGCTTGTATTGATCCCATTGTGCCGACAACCGGCCCTAAAACTCCGGCAGTCGCGCAACTGGCGGCGGTGTCGGGCAGATCAGGAAAGACCGCCCGCAAAGATGGCGCACCGGCACAAAAGCCCCCGGCATATCCGGTTAGGCCAAGAGCTGAAGCACTGATAAACGGAACACCCGCCGAAAAGCACGCATCCGAAGCAATGTAGCTCGCCGCGAAACTATCGGCACAGTCAATCACCACCGTCGCATCGTTTATCAACGTGTTTGCATTGTCGGGATCGAGAGTAGCGACAATCGGAGTCACTTTGCTTTCTGGATTGAGACGCGAAAGGCTATCGGCAGCAACCATCGTCTTAGGTTGGCTGACTTCGTTATCACGATACAAAGTCTGGCGATGTAGATTACTTCGCGACACCACATCCGGGTCGATCAGCGTAATATGACCAACACCAGAACCAACCAGATACTCCAACACCGGAACACCAAGACCGCCCGCACCCACCACAAGAACCCGTGCAGCGCACAGCTTATCCTGCCCTGCCGTTCCAACTTCTGGCAGAATGGATTGTCTTATATACCGATCATCACTCACCGCGTTGCCTCTATCCATGCGCGGGTTTGCGCCGCCGGATCAGCATTGAGGGTAATGTCCGTAACCACCGAAACCACATCGGCTCCTGCAGCATAAACAAGCGTTGCCCGCTCAATCGTCATACCGCCAATCCCGATCAGCGGGCGCTCGCCGATCAAATCTTTCCATTCCCGAACGCGGTCTAAACCCTGTTCGTGCCATTTCATCTTTTTAAGGATCGTCGGATAAATCGGACCGAGCGCAATATAATCCGCATCGAGAGACAAAGCGCGCTCCAGTTCAGCACGGTCATGCGTGCTAATCCCCAACCGAATGCCATGTCGCCTCAGCGCAGGAACATCCGCTGTGTCGAGGTCTTCCTGACCCAGATGCACATAATCGCATCCCGCATCTATCGCCGCTTTCCAATGATCATTGACGATCAACTGCGCGCCATTTTTGGCGCATAGGTCTTTCGCGGCGGTGACCTCAGCAAGCGCGGCGGGTTCGTCCAAATCTTTGGCCCGCAACTGCACGAGCTTAACGCCGAGCGGCAACATTTTTACCAACCAGTCGCAATCTTCAAAGATCGGATAAAAGCGATCAAGGGTCATTCAAGGAACGCCTTTCCAATCAGCGGTGTCGAGGGCGATGCCATATCACGAGGCTCCATCGGATCGGCATCATAAGCGGCCTGCCCTGCTTCCACCGCAAGACCAAAAGCCCGAGCCATTGCCACAGGGTCGCCCGCCTTCGCGACAGCGGTATTCAGCAGCACCGCATCGAACCCCATCTCCATCGCTTGCGCTGCATGAGACGGCAACCCGATCCCCGCATCAATCACCATTGGCACATCAGGGAACTGAGCGCGCATCGTCCTCAAACCGTGAAGGTTATTGAGGCCAAGCCCCGACCCAATCGGTGCACCCCAAGGCATCAAAACTTTACACCCCGCGTGGAGCAATCGTTCGGCAACAATCAAATCTTCCGTCGTATACGGGAAGACTTCAAAACCATCCTCGGTCAGAATTTTTGCGGCTTCGACTAATCCAAAAACATCCGGTTGTAACGTGTCGGTATGGCCGATGACTTCCAATTTAATCCACGGCGTCCCAAAAACCTCACGCGCCATTTGTGCAGTCGTGACAGCTTCTTTAACGGTATGACACCCGGCAGTATTCGGCAGAACCGGAACTCCAAAATCACTAACCAAAGACCAAAAATCCTGCCCTGCGCGGTCGGCTCCGCTTTCGCGGCGCAAAGAAACCGTCGCCACGCCTGCCCCGCTTGCTTTGAACGCCTCGGCCATAATCGCGGGCGAGGGGTAAAGCGCCGTGCCGAGCATCAAAGGGCTGGTCAATTCTGTGCCGTAGAACGATGCCACCTTCAGCCCCCTTGCATCGGTGCAACGACTTCAAGGAGGTCACCGTCCGATATTGATGTCGATGCACGGGCAGAAGCCGGAACAAAATTTCCGTTCAAAGCAGTCGCAATTTTTGCCGTGCTATAGCCGAGTTCTTCGAGTGCAACGGCTAGGTTGGCCTGTGCAACATCGCGGGCTTCGCCGTTAAGAATGATTTTCATCCATCACCTCCGGTTTTTTCCCTTCTAGCAGAAAATCTGCGGTCATACGGGCCATCGCTGGCGCTAACAAAAACCCATGCCGAAACAGGCCATTGACCCAAGTGGTTTTTCCATTCCGGCGAATACGCGGAAGGTTATCAGGAAAGGCAGGTCGTGCATCAACACCAATCTCTAAAACCTCTGCCTCTGCGAAAGCGGGATGAAGGGCATAAGCCGCACTCAACATTTCAAGCAAAGACCGCGCTGTAATGCGGCTGCGCTCACCGCTCTCGATCATCGTCGCACCCAGCATATAAACGCCATCACCGCGTGGAACGATGTAGAGCGGTATGCGCGGGTGCAAAAGACGGACGGGGCGCGATAAAGTCACATCCGGACAGCGAATGATGAGCATTTCGCCCTTTACACCGCGAAGGTCTTTCAAATCGTCACGGGCAGATAAACCACGACAATCAATGACATCCACATCAGGTGTGCCCGCATTGCCGACCGTCACACCCTTTGCGGCGAGTTGATCAGAAAGGCGCTGCAACGCATCACGCGGAGAAAGATGCGCTTCATCTTTAAAATAAAGCGCGCGATCAAATCGGCCCGCTAAGTCCGGCTCGAGCGCTTCAACACCGCTTCCGTCAAGCGTTTGAAACCCTTCGGTTCGCCGCGCAAACCTGTCCAACTCTCGTTTGTCGCGGTCGAGTGCGATGACCAAAGTGCCCGCGCGCGTTACGGGAACATGGCTGCTCCACCACCCAAAAGATTCTTGGCCAAGGCGAAGGACAGGTTCTTCAGCAGATTCGCGCTCGCACCATGGGGCCAACATACCGCCAGCCCACCATGAACACGCATGAGGGCCGGGGGTGGCCGCATTATCGACAAGCTCGACCTTAGCCCCTCTTGCCATCATCTCGGTTGCCACACAGAGGCCGGCCACACCTGCACCGATGATACTAAACTGCATTGTCAGACCAAAGAGCATGGAAATGATGGACGGGGCCGTGACCACTTCCGACTTTCAACGTATCCGCCTGTGCAATCGCGGCTTGCAGATACGCATGAGCTGACCCAGTGGCCTCTACAAGCGAACCACCTTTTGCCAGTTCTGCCGCCAAAGCCGCAGACAAGGTACACCCGGTCCCATGCGTGTTTTTTGTATCAAGGCGAGGCGCTGTCAGCGCCAGAGTCTCCCCTTCTCGCTCAACAAGCCGGTCCACACAGGTATCGCCTACCCCATGCCCCCCTTTAACAAGAACAGCTTTCGCGCCGAGCGTGATCAACTCATTCGCTTGCTCAACAGGGTTTGTCGCTGTTGGCGCAAGGCGGGCAAGTTCGGGCAAATTCGGAGTCAGGACAGTCGCGCGCGGAAGCATATACTCGATCAGGGCCGCAACCGCCTCATCTTGAAGTAACGCATCACCGGATTTTGCAATCATCACCGGATCAAGAACAATCGGTCCAGCAAAATTAGCAAGGCAATCTGCCACGGCACGAATAATCTCAGGCGAGAAAAGCATCCCGATCTTTATCGCGCCAATATCGAGATCATCGAGCACCGCATCTATCTGAGCCGCGACGATCTCAGGCTCAATCGCAGCAACTGCAGTAACGGCCTTGGTATTTTGTGCCGTGACCGCCGTAATCACGCTGGAACCATAAACGCCAAGAGCTGAAAACGCTTTTAGATCCGCTTGAATCCCTGCACCGCCACCACTATCGGAGCCCGCTATTGTCAGCGCTTTCGCAACCATGCTCGCCTCTCGTAATTGGCTGGCGCAGGGACGAATAAAGGCGAAAACAGTGCCGAAACCCGTTCCCTACGCCGGAATTGCCCGGATCAGGTTCGATGGGTCGGTACAAAACCTCTCAGCTCTCGCAAGCACCCCAACGGATTTCGAACAGATAAAGATTTTCCCGAATGAGCGCAAGGTTAGCATCAGAACGATTTGACGCGGTGTTTTGTACCATTTTGCTTATAATTTCCGCGTTGTGTTATCGGTAAGTCATAAGCCTAATGATCTTTTAGACATTCGGCCAATCAGAGAGGCCACTGTATGTTAAACCGACGCGAAACACTTTTGACCGGCGCGGCATTCAGTGCATTACCGCGTGTAGCCCATACCCAAACCAGTCCTTTGGTTATCAAACCCCAACAAGGGATTGCGCGGCTTGGGCCTCCGGATGTCGCTGAGACGCAGATTTGGGGATATAATGGAACGGTTCCCGGTCCCGAAATTCGCGTTGCGCAAGGTAGTGAAGTAACTGCGCGGCTCGAAAACGGCTTGGCGCAACCAACCACTATTCACTGGCACGGCATACGGATCGAGAACGCGATGGATGGCGTCGCGGCTTTAACCCAAGCCCCCGTCGCCCCTGACGATAGTTTCGACTATCGCTTCACTGTCCCGGATGCAGGGACGTTCTGGTATCATCCGCATAATCGGACATGGGAACAAATGGCGCGTGGGTTATACGGCCCGTTGATCGTTGAAGAAGCAGAGCCGCCAGCATACGACCGCGATATCGTGCTCATGCTGGATGATTGGCGCTTAAATGACGATGGCCAGATTGACGAGGAGAGTTTTGGATCGCTCCGGGACTGGTCCCATGCCGGGCGGCTTGGAAATTGGCCAACGGCCAATGGCTCTCCGCAACCGGATTACACCGTCAAAAGGAATGAACGGCTCAGGCTTCGCTTGATTAATGCGGCAAACGCAACTGTTTTCGTATTGCGCTTAGACGGGATGACCGCACAGATCGTCGCTTATGATGGAATGCCCGTGCCACCAGAACCGCTTGAGGGTACTATCGTTTTCGCACCGGCACAGCGCATTGACCTGATTGCTGATGTTACGTCTGACGAAGCAGCGCTGATGCTAGCGGGGCGCGAAAATTTCCGTGCGTGCGGGTTTCCCGTTAGAGGCCAGAAACGGCGCACGCCACTAAACGATACCGCCGCACTCCCCGCCAATCCAATCTCAGACGATTTCGATCTCGCTAATGCCGTAAAGGCGACAGTCTCCATCGACGGCGGAGCAATGCGCGGTTTCACGGAAGCCCGCATTGGCGGTTTCGGCGCAGCCTATCGCGGTGAAGACCCCGTAAAAGGCATCATCTCCCGTCGGGATCTCGCGTTTGACCATCAATTGGTCTGGGCGCTCAACGGTGTTGCCGGAATGCCAATAGAACCCCTCTTCACAGCGGAAGCAGGACAAACCGCCGTAGTGAAACTGGTCAATGAAGGCCGTTGGCCCCATGCCATGCATTTTCATGGCCACCATTTCCGCGAATTATCGAAAGGCGCACCGTGGCGCGATACGATTCTCCTCGATCCCCGTGAAACCAAAGAAGTCGCTTTCATTGCCGATAATCCGGGGCGTTGGATGCTGCATTGCCACATGCTCGAACACCAAGCGGGCGGCATGGGAACATGGTTTGAGGTGACTTAACCCGTCTCTGCACTGGACTCTCTCCCTGCCCCGCTTTACTCGGACTGGCAACGGGGAGATTCCGATATGACAGCCCATGCCGAGCGCATACTCATTATTGATTTTGGTAGCCAAGTTACGCAACTGATTGCGCGCCGCGTGCGCGAAGCCGGAGTGTTTTGCGAGATTAAACCCTTTAATGCACTTGGTGACGGGCTAACTGCGCCGGGGCTAAAGGGGATTATCCTTTCAGGTGGCCCCGCAAGCGTCGGCGATGAAGGCAGCCCCCGCGCCCCTCAGCAGGTTTTTGAACTGGGCGTTCCAGTTCTTGGCATTTGTTACGGACAGATGTGCATGGTGACGCAACTTGGCGGCGTCGCAGCAGGCAGCACAGAGCGCGAATTCGGGCGCGCTTTTGTCACTATGAAGGCAAACTCACCTCTGTTTGAAGGGATGGCCGCTTCGGGCGAAAAGGAAGAAGTCTGGATGTCGCACGGCGACCGCGTGACAGAACTCCCGCCGGGGTTCGAAGTGATCGGCTCATCACCCAACGCGCCCTTCGCTGCCTTCGCGAATGTTTCGCAAGGCTTTTATGGCGTGATGTTCCACCCAGAGGTCGTCCACACGCCGCGCGGTGCAACTCTGTTGAATAACTTTGTGCGAGGTATTGCCGGATGTGCAGGCCAATGGACCATGGCCGCCTATAAAGACGAGGCCATCGCAGCCATCTGCCAACAAGTCGGACCTGAAGGCCGCGTCATTTGCGGCTTGTCCGGCGGCGTGGACAGCTCAGTCGCCGCCGTCTTAATCCATGAAGCCATCGGCGACCGGCTCACTTGCGTTTTCGTTGATACCGGAATGATGCGCCACGGCGAAGCGGATGAAGTCGTCACAATGTTCCGCGACACATACAACATCAAACTCATCCACCGCGACGCTTCGGATCTCTTCATTGATGCGCTCGAAGGTGTTGAAGACCCTGAGGTCAAAAGAAAAACCATCGGACGTCTGTTCATTGACGTGTTCGATGAAGCCGCGACCGAAAGCGGCGGCGCAGACTTCCTCGCGCAAGGCACGCTCTATCCAGACGTGATTGAAAGTGTCAGCGCAACGGGCGGCCCTAGCGTCACCATCAAATCCCACCACAATGTTGGCGGCTTACCCGAACGTATGAAGATGAGCCTTGTCGAACCCTTACGCTCTCTCTTCAAAGATGAAGTTCGAGTATTAGGACAAGAGCTTGGCTTGCCGGAAAACTTCGTTGGCCGCCACCCATTCCCCGGCCCCGGCCTTGCCATCAGAATTCCGGGCAAGATCACGCGCGAAAAACTCAATACGTTACGCGCAGCGGACCGTATCTATCTGGATGAAATACGAAAAGCGGGACTGTATGACACAATCTGGCAGGCATTTGCCGTGTTGCTTCCTGTCAAAACCGTTGGGGTGATGGGCGATGGTCGGACTTACGATCATGTCTGCGCATTACGCGCAGTAACATCAACCGATGGTATGACGGCTGACTATTACCCTTATCCCCATGACTTTTTAGGGCGCACGGCTAATCGTATTATCAACGAAGTGAACGGCATAAACCGTGTCGTCTATGATATTACGTCAAAACCACCGGGGACGATTGAGTGGGAATAAGGTCAGTCGATCAACTGACCTTATCTAGCCCCGCTGAACTAACTGGAGGTGTTCGTTTCCTTGACAGAATCAGGGCCTTGAATCTGCTGATCTTGTGGTTTGTTAAAATCAGCATGAACTGGATCAGGGAAATGATCCAACCCCGCGCCAGTGGCAACGTCAATTCCGGCTCCGATCGGACCGCCGAACAGTAAGTTGCCGCCAACGACAGCACCGACACCATTTGCCGCAATGTCTGATATTACATTGATAGTGCGTGTTTCATCGTCGAGAGTAAAGGTAGCCACAAATTCGTCACGGCGTTCAAAGATCATCGTGCATGGCGTCGTACAAGACTGTCCTATTGAAGTTTCAACGCTTGCCCCTTCCGGAATTGACGTGAAGCTAACTTCATTAGTTGATCCGCGCGTAATCGAAGCACAACCCGACACCAGCAACAACGCAACAACAGATGTTAGAATTTTTCCGACCATGATAACCCTCTGAATAATAATGGTGTAAGCTGCCTATCAAAGCGATTTAGTTTCGTTCAATACCCAACCATTAAAACGCGAAGAGTTACAGCAGATAGAAGAAAGGTTGTGATTAATATGCCCCACAAGACCGCCTTAATCACTGGTGCAAGCAGAGGCATCGGCGCAGCAGCGGCTCGGGAGTTTGCCAAGGCTGGCGCGAATGTCGTGCTCGCAGCGCGCACTTCATCAGATATTGAATTATTAGCCTCCGACATCGGAGAACGCGCCCTTGCTGTGACTTGCGACGTCAGTAAATACGAGGATGTTGCTTTAGCTGTTTCCAAAGCTATCGAGACCTTCGGCAGCTTGGATGTCTTGATCAACAATGCAGGCGTCATCGACCCGATTGCGATGCTCGCAGACTCTGACCCCGAAAGCTGGGGCAAAGTAATCGATATTAATGTAAAGGGTGTCTACTACGGAATTAAATCCGCAATTCCGGCCATGAAAAATAGCGGTGTCATCGTGAACATCAGTTCGGGCGCTGCGGCGGGAGCGCTTGAGGGCTGGAGCCACTATAACGCATCCAAAGCCGCAGTTCTAAGCCTGACAAAAACTGCCGAAAATGAAACTTCTGAAAGTATTCGCGTTGTCGGCCTTAGTCCCGGAACAGTCGCAACAGAAATGCAGTCCATTATCAAGAAATCCGGCGTAAACATCGTAAGCGAACTCGATTGGTCGATCCACATCTCTGCGGAATCGGTTGGCAAAGCCTTGGTATGGTTATGCAGTGACGACGCGAAAGAATTTCGCGGCGAAGACGTTTCCCTTCGTGATCCGGAAATTCAACGACGAGCCGGATTACGATGATACAGTCCTGCATACTTGATCATAAAAAGAATTAACTAGTGGCAGTAACATCAAAATAAAATACAGTTTTATCATTTGAAAAATCGCCACGGCCTCGACATTGCCCAAATTGATCTGTTAGGTACATGCTCATCATTCCAAACCAATGGGGTTTCCATGTTTTCGATGAGAGCAGCACTTATCGCCGGACTTGCAGTCGCACCGCTGACATTCAGCGTCGCCCATGCGAGTGATCCAGACGAGTTTACACTACAGCCAGTAATTAGTGGAAACTCGACATCCACCATCGTTTATTCGCCGGAAACGTATACCACCGGCACAACAGTCGACACTCAACCAGTGGCAACTGGTAACGGGCAATTCCAAGATGTCGATATCAACGACTACATTATCCAAGAGCCTAATACGAGCAATCAATGACTTTGGGGCGAGAGGGCTTAACCCTCCGCAACAGTCTTGTTCTCAGCATCGGTATCGCCGCCATAGGCGCGGCGGTACTATATTGGATGGGCAGAAATCCTATCTGCTCATGCGGCACGATTAAATTATGGCACGGCGAAACCATTAGCGCCGAAAACTCCCAACATATTTTAGACTGGTACAGTCCAAGCCACGTTCTCCACGGGGTTAGTTTTTATGCATTTTTCTGGTTAATCCTAAAAAATCAGAGCATTGGATTAAGACTGGCTCTATCAACTTTCATCGAAGTGCTGTGGGAGATTGCGGAAAACACGGACACTGTGATCGAACGCTATAGAGAAGCGACGATTGCACTCGACTATTACGGTGACAGCGTTCTCAACTCCATGACCGACATTGCCTGCATGGTGACAGGGTTTCTTTTAGCGTCACGGTTACCTGTATGGGCAAGCATTGCTCTGTTCATCGCTGCTGAAATCATCGTAGGATATTTTGTGCGTGACGGTTTGGTTTTAAATGTCATCATGCTGATTGCGCCTCAAGACTGGATTCGCGAATGGCAAGCGGTAGCTTGGCAAAGATAGGGAACGCTGATGATTACTGTTTATGGCCGGAACACATCGAGCAATGTTCAGCCTGTCATCTGGCTGTTATCGGAACTCAACCTAACACATAAGCGGCTTGACGTTGGCGGATCATTCGGTGGAACTGACACGCCGGATTATCGTAAAAAGAACCCTATGGGCTTAATCCCGTCGCTGGAAGATGGCGACGTGACGATGTTCGAAAGCCAAGCGATTATGCGATACATCGCTAGCAGATACGGCGACGAATTTTGGCCGTCAGACCCAATCACCCGCGCCCCTGCCGATCAATGGATGGAGTGGGCGAAAACAACCGTCGCGCCTAATGTCGTTTATAAAGTGTTTTGGCAACTGGTGCGAACCCCCGCCGCTCAACGAGACCATGCTACATTAGATGAAGCTGTAGCCACATTACGCCAGATTATGGCTATCGCCGATCAGCAACTTTCGAAACATGATTGGCTTGCCGGTGATACGATGTCACTGGCGGATATTGCCTTCGGAGCGCAGCTTTTTCGCTACTTTACCCTGCCGTTTGATCGCGCAGACCTTACGGCACTTTCAGCCTATTATTCGCGGCTAACTGAGCGCCCCGCTTATGCTGAACATGTGATGGTATCATATGAATCGCTAAGAGCGCCCGGCGCTTGACGCCTCCCGTTGCTTATATCGAACGTACCCGCGCGTGGTATACTGCGCTTGGTTTTGAGACACCCTATAAATGGGCAGATAACCGCGCCGAGCCAATCCCGTTTTCGCGCCTGCCGTGTCAATTGAAAGAAGCGACCGTCTCAATCGTTACGACGGCGACACTCTATGACCCAACTAAAGGCGACCAGGGACCTGGAGCCGCCTATAATGGCGCGGCAAAATTCTTTGAAGTGTATCGCCACGAAGCCAAAACATCCGTTGACACCCGCATATCCCATATCGCCTACGACCGGGACCACACCACCGCTGAAGATCAGCGCACATGGTTCCCGTTAGAGGCTCTATTGGCAACCTCAAAAGACGGGCGCATTCGTAGTGTTGGCTCGCATTTCTACGGTGTGCCAACCAACCGCAGCCAACGGGTCACATCTGAAATTGATGCGCCCAAGCTACTTACCATGCTTCAGGAAGATGAAGTCGATGCCGCCATACTGGTTCCCAATTGTCCCGTATGCCACCAAACCGTAACGCTCATTGCCAGACACCTGGAGGTCAATTCTATCCCGACGGTCATCATGGGTTGCGCGAAAGATATTGTTGAAAAAGCTGGCGCACCGCGTTTTGTCTTTTCCGACTTCCCCCTTGGCAATGGTGCCGGAAAGCCAAACGACCCAACCTCACAAACCGCCACTCTTTCCTTGGCGCTCGGCTTGTTGGAAAAAGCGACACAGCCAACAACCCTGGACAATCCTCAGGTTTGGGACGAATCCCATGCTTGGAAACAAGATTACTCAAATCCGGAAAAGTTCACACCTAAAGACCTCGCGTTAAGGCGAAAGGCTTTCGACGAACAAAAAGCCGCCGCAAAAGCTAACTGAGGCGCAGCTATAATTTCCCAAGCGCATCGGCCATCAGTATGTAGGCCCGCCCGGTGCGCGAATCTGCCAATTCAATTGCGAGACGCTCGTCAGATTCTTCGGCAAAGAACCGTTTCAGAAACGTTTGATACCGTTCGACAAATCGTTCACTCAGTTTTTGGAAAGCACCATCTGCATTCAGTTTTAAATTAATTCTGCTTTGTTCGATAGGTGCATCAATGCGCTGCACGCCAGCTTTGCCTTCGAGGTGTTCGCGCCAAACTGATATCGGCGACATCTCCGGGACAAAATCTTCCATATACAAATCAAGATCGGCGAGCGTCGCCAATACATCTTCAGAAGATTGCAACAACGCAGCAGCCTCCGGGTCCGTCAGCACTTCATAAAGTGCGTCCAATGTCTCTGTATCGCGCTCATTCTCAGGGAAATTAGCAGCCTTAACGAATTTTCGCCAATCAAGGGCGCGCTGCACGAATTCGAATTCTTCTTCCTTGGGAGCAGAGTTGTCCGATTGTGTAGGTTGAGGTTTAGGCGGCACTGGATCAGGCTCACTAAGTATCGGGGAGCCAAGTTTGACCGGGGCAACATCCACATCACCCTCATCACGTGTTGCACCGAAGGCCATTGCAACACCGCTACCCAATGTGGCTCCTGCCGCTGCCTTCGGAACAGAGGGGCCGAGATCATCGAATGGATCAATAGAATTCGTACTAAGATCATGTGGCGCTTTGATTACGGCAACATCAGAACGGATTTCTTCAAGAGGCGATTTGCTCGGGCGCTTCAGTGTCGGTTCGCTGACCTGTTCAGGGGCAAGCTTATTCCATGTAACCGACTTTTGAGCTGCCATAAGATTTTGGCGCGCTTGATCGACCGGGTTATCGGCTTCAAGCGACAGATCAACAGCCGTGATTTTCTCGTTATTTGTTGCAGCGACGACCAGAGAGTCAGCATCAGAATCTTTAGTGACAGGTTTCACTGAAGGAGAATGCGTGTTTATCTCATCAGCGATCAAAACAGCTCCAGCCGAATTTGACCGGGACATCGCACGGGTGCGTTCCGCAGCATTATCAAATACTGCGGATTGTTTTGCCAGTGCCTCTTCCATAGACGACATTTGGCTCTGAAGCGCATTCATCGCATGACTTGCCCGTTCAATTTCACGATGAAAATGAACCGGCCCGTTCGCTATAAGCTCACCGCCGATGCTGTCTGGAGCCGGCAGCATTGCTTCCGCCCGCTTCTCAGCCGTTTCTGCAGCATCGGCCAATAAGATAGCGGCCCTCGCCAACCTTCGGCTCTCGTCGCGTAAGTCCATAGAGCGCCGGACCAGCCATGCAATGACCCAGATCAAGAGCACCGGGCCGGTAATCGTCGCTGCGATGATTAACCAATCCGCAAAACCGATTCGCGATTGCGCTGCGCCAATCACCGAACGCGGGTCTTCAGGCAAGGAATACCGCGCCCATGAAAACGCCAAAACGGAAGCAGTCCATATGATGGATGCAGCAGTCGCTATCAACCAGACATTAACGGTTCCAGAAGACGACGACTCGGCAATACGCGGACGCGCTTTAGCATTCGCCCGCTTCATAGGCGTATCATCGAGCAAATCATCCAAGGGATCACCTGTCACGGTGCGTCGATTTTTTGCATGAAGACCCGACATGACATGTGCATCCCTAAACCCTTGTAACAAAACTCGTCGCAGCTGCGAAACAGTTACAGGGTAAGTAGCGCGTGGTCCCCCTGAAATACAAGGATGAACCGCGCATTACCGTAACGAAGACTAACTAAAGTTAATCTCTAGCACTTCATAGCAACGTCCACCGCTCGGTGTAGACACCTCAACGCTGTCACCAACTTCTTTTCCGATCAAGGCACGTGCAAGCGGAGAGTTGATGTTAAGCAATCCGGCCTCGATATTGGCTTCCACTTCGCCTACAATCTGGTAGGTTTTTTCTTCGTCAGTATCCTCGTCGACCAGTTTGACCGATGCACCGAACTTAATGGTATCGCCGGATAGTTTTGCAGGATCAATCACATCAGCGCGGGAAATCAGCCCCTCAAGCTCGATAGCGCGACCTTCGATAAAGCTCTGGCGCTCTCTGGCGGCATGATATTCTGCGTTTTCCGACAAATCACCATGCTCGCGCGCCTCTGCGATAGCCTTGATGACGTCTGGTCGATCAACCGACTTGAGTTTTTTCAGTTCCTCTTCCAATCCGGCGTAACCGGCTGGTGTCATTGGCACTTTTTCCATCACTCTACTCCAGCATCATCGCGGAATCCGACAAATTCAGCGACAAAAAAGGCACTCCAACTCGTTCCAGCGGGAGTGCAAAAGAAATTCACAGGCCGGAGAACCTAAGTTCAAAGACGTAAAACTTCAAGTCCCCGCGACAATATTGTCGTAAGCACATCAAATTCCATAATCAGACCGAATAATCTGGGCAAAAAATGCGCAGATTTACCTAAGTGTTTCGGTGTTCCCATCCACGGCGATCACCTGCCCCGATATGCGGCGCGCAGCATCAGAGGCGAGCCAAGTGGCGGTAGCAGCAATATCCTCCGCACTGACCCATGTTTTCATCGAGACGCCTTGAACATATTCAGCGCGAACAATTTCCGGGTCAACATCGCGGGCCGCTGCCTCCATGCTCAGGACACGCTCCATACGTTCACCCTCGACAGAACCGGGTGCAATTGCATTCACACGGATGCCAAAGCCGCCCAACTCCATCGCGAGGCCCTTCGTTAACCCGACCAGCGCCCATTTCGCCGCTGAATAGGGGCTGCGGTTGGGGTACCCCCATTGCCCTGCCGTCGAGGTTGTAAACAAGATCAACCCAGAACCTTGGGCTTTGAGCGTTGGAATTGCCTGCTTCGCAGTGAGGAAAGCGCCCGTCAGATTCACATCGACGCAATCGCGCCATGCCTGAGCGTCCAAAGTCTCCAGCGGCCCCGCCGGACCGCCTGTGCCGGCATTGGCGCAGATGACATCGAAACCACCCAGCGCATCTTTCGCTTTCGCCATAGCTGCCGATAAAACCACCTCGTCAGTCACATCCGCCTCAAAAGCCATAACGGTCGGATGGGCGTCGGAAAACTGCGCCAAAGCTTCGGCGTCCCGATCCGCTATCGCGACCTGCGCCCCTTGCGCGAGAAAGGCTTCAGCAAAAGCCCTGCCGAGGCCGGAAGCACCCGCAGTGATAAAAACGCGCATAATCAGTGCCTCATATGGTCAATTGAACTCTCGTGCGTCTCAAATGCATTGCCGAGCTGATCAAATCACCCTCCCGAAGTACAGCCAAAAATCCGGCGCGCAAGATTCGGGTGGCGTTTCGACAAACACTCCGCAATGGTCTGCGCATGACATCACAGTCGATAACGACAACTGCTTGGATAATGCTATTGGCATTGGCCGCCGTTTGGGGCGGGTCGTTCTTTTTTGTCGAGGTCGCGCTTACCGAGGTTGGCCCGTTCACTGTCGTCTTGCACCGTGTGCTATGGGCGGTTCCAGCACTGGCTCTGGTCCTGTGGTGGAAAGGACTGGCGCTACCAAAAGGCATAAAAATCTGGAGCGCTTATGGAGTCATGGGCGCGCTGAATAACGCAATCCCCTTTACCCTCATCGTTTGGGGGCAAACGCAGATTGAAGGCGGGCTTGCTTCAATCCTAAACGGTACAACCGCCGTGTTCGGTGCAGTTGTTGCGGGGATTCTTCTGGTTGATGAGCGACTTACTTCGCGCAAACTCATCGGCGCGCTTCTCGGACTGCTAGGCGTTGCGGCCATCATGGGTCCATCGGCGGCTTCGGGTCTGGATTTAAGAAACCTTGGCCAGCTCGCTATCTTAGGCGCGGCACTGTCATACTCCTTCGCTTCGGTATGGGGGAAAACCGCACTCAAGGGCCACGCGCCTGAGGTCAATGCCTTCGGGATGCTTTCCGCGAGCGTCCTCCTCATGCTTCCTTTAGCCTTTTACGCCGAAGGCATACCGAGCTTCGCGCTGTCACCCTCCGTTTGGGCCGCCTTGCTCGGCCTCGCATGGTTGGCCACGGCCTTAGCTTATCTGCTTTATTTCGGCATCTTAATCCGCGCTGGTGCTGCGAACCTGATGCTTGTCACCTTGATGATCCCGCCCTTCGCCATCGGGCTAGGGTGGATGTTTCTCGGAGAGCGCCTCGGCATCGAAGCAATCATCGGCTTTGCTCTCATCGCGTTGGGCTTAGCCGTCACAGATGGGCGCTTGTTCCGGCGCTAACCAATCACCGGACACCCGATAATATCGCGCAAGGCATCGACCAGCCCATCCGTTGACTCGGTAGGCACATATACACCGCCCGTTTTATCCGCAAGGCATCGCGCGATGGATTGGTGATTACGGACGTCGAAATTCTTACCCGCCTGCCACTCAAAGGCCGAGCCGCGCACACGAAACCCGATGATATGCACCTTAACGCCCGTATCAGATAATTCAGCAGCCAATTGGCAAGGCGCGCCTTTGCACGTTTCCTGACCATCGGTGACGAGAACAATCTCCCCCGCACCGCCATCGCTTTGCAGGATCAATGCGGCTTGCCTTACAGCTCCGGCTAAAGGTGTCGAGCCATCAGGCGAAACACGATCCACGACATCCACAATCGCACCCCCGGCATCAACGCTTGGCCCGAACTTCAGCTCGATATTGTTGCTGCATCCATCGCCCGCCCCCGGCCCATAGACCACCAACCCCATACGGCGGTAAGGCGAAATATCCGGCAAAGCGCGCTTAAGAGCATCCCGCGCCTCAACAATCCGGGGCACATCCAATCCGTTGATCCTCGTCGTCAAAGCCATCGACCGCGAGGCATCGAACACCAGCATAACGTCTTCATCGCACCCGCCCTGCGCCCCTACAGGAGAGGCTGCAAAAACAGTAAGCAAACACAGCGCGTGGCGGATCATCTGAATACCTTTCAGGAATTTTCGTTCGCTTAGAAGTCTAGCGGTGTATCAAGTCACTAACCACCCAAGCGATCAGCGATAGCAATAACACGCCGCATATCGCGCAGAACAGGCTTCTCAATCAGCTTTCCGTCTATCACGACAAGGCCAGTGTCGGCCTCTTCAAAAATTGCAATCATCCGTCTTGCCTTCTCGATGGTTTCTGCATCGGGTGTAAAGACCGCGTTGAGGGCAGCAATTTGCTTGGGGTGGATAGACCCTTTCCCGCTAAACCCTAAATCTCGCGCCAATACAGCCTCGCGTTCCATCCCCTCGGGGTCTTGCAGATCAAGATAGGGCACATCAATCACGTCAAGCTCTGCCGAGGCCGCCGCATGAACCACCCGCGAGCGCGCATAAAGCAAAGGCTCCCAAGCATTGCGGCATCGCAGCTCGGCGGCCATATCCACTCCGCCGAAAAACATCGCGTCAATGCGGTCACTGGAATGAGCAATCTCGAAAGCCGCCTCTAACCCGGCATTCGTTTCAATAATAATATGCAAGCGCGTGTCATGACCGCGCTCGCTGAGCAATCCATCGAGCCATTGCACCTCGTCCGGGGTTCGCACCTTTGGCAACATCAAAGCGGGCGGCGGTGTAGGCGTTGCCAGAACCGCCTGCACATCGGCCAGCCCAAACGTATCCCGCAAGCAATTGACCCGAACAATCCGCTCCACGCCATCATCGGCTTGCGGCGTCTCAAACAGAGCCAGCGCCTTTCGCCGCGCTTCATCCTTGTCTTTCGGCGCAATCCCATCTTCCAATTCGACACAGACAATATCGGCCCCTGATGCCAAAGCCTTGGGAAACATTTCCGGCTTTAATCCGGGCGTAAAAATAAAGCTGCGACGGGGCCGTATAGAGCGTGGTTCACTCATCGTTCATTCTTCCCGTTTCTCAGGCATTATGGACCGTTTATTCTTCGCATCTTGCCACTGCTGGCGGCGCGGCGTAAGACCCCATCGTCAATCCTGACATTTCCGACATAAAGGACACCAAAGTCATGTCGTTTCTCGCTGCGTCCCTCGCCCGTGTGAAACCCTCGCCCACGATTGCTGTCACAACGAAGGCCAATGAACTCAAAGCCGCCGGAAAAGACGTGATCGGCCTTGGCGCAGGTGAGCCTGACTTTGACACACCCGAGAACATCAAGACAGCGGCGAAAACAGCGATTGATGCCGGCAAAACGAAATACACCGCGCCTGATGGTATCGTCGAACTCAAAGACGCAATCTGCGCAAAGTTCGAGCGCGAAAACGGTCTAAAATACGAACGAAAAAACATCAATGTCGGCACGGGCGGCAAGCAAGTGCTGTATAACGCCTTGATTGCAACTCTAAATCCCGGCGATGAAGTTATCATCCCTGCGCCCTATTGGGTTAGCTATCCGGATATGGTTTTACTAGGAGGCGGCGTGCCTGTCCCTGTCGAAGCGGGCATCGAGACAAACTTCAAACTAACGGCTGATATGTTGGAAGCCGCAATTACGCCGAAAACCAAGTGGTTGATTTTCAACTCGCCATCGAACCCGACCGGCGCAGGCTACAGCCGCGAAGAGCTAAAAGCGCTGACCGATGTGCTGCTCAAGCACGAGCATGTCTGGATCATGACCGACGATATGTACGAACATATCGCCTACCCTCCGTTCGAGTTCTGCACACCCGCACAAGTCGAGCCAAAACTGAATGACCGCACCTTGACCATCAATGGTGTGTCCAAAGCCTATGCCATGACCGGATGGCGGATTGGATACGCGGGCGGGCCGGAACAATTGATCGGCGCGATGCGCAAAGTCCAATCGCAATCGACCTCGAACCCATCGTCAATCTCGCAATGGGCAGCGGTCGAAGCGCTGAATGGGCCGCAAGATTACATTGCCGGGAGCCGCGAAGCCTTTCAGCGTCGCCGCGATTTGGTTGTCTCGATGCTCAACCAGTGCAACGGCATTGAATGCCCGACACCGGAGGGGGCCTTCTACGTCTATCCGTCGATCAAAGGCTGCATTGGCAAGACCGCACCATCGGGCAAAAAGATCGAAACAGACGAAGATTTCGTGACCGAATTACTAGAGTCCGAAGGCGTTGCCGCCGTTCAAGGTGCAGCATTCGGCTTGTCGCCCTATTTCCGCGCCAGCTATGCGACCTCGGATGAAGTGCTGGAAGAAGCCTGCACCCGTATCCAGCGGTTCTGCGGGTCGTTGAAATAAAGCCACGTGAAAAGCCTCCCACCTGAGTCCGGTGGGAGGTAGAATTTACACTGTAAAAATATCAAACCTTATCAGGTGGTCGCGGTTCCTGCCGGACGAGGCAATGACAATCCCATAAGATTTCATCGACCTTGTGGAGATGCTTTTGCCGGTATCCCGGTGGTAGGCCCATCCGAAGGGGCGGAACGCTTTTCGGTCCCGGCACGGCGGCTTTGCGTTTCGCCACTTCGCGGACATAGCGCTTGGCTTGTTTCGGCATGTCCTCCAGCGCCAGCTTGAGCGCCAACAACCGACGGCACAAAGCCTTGGCCGATACTTCATCCTCCGGCGTCAAAACCGCTTTGGGTTCCGACCAAAGGATAAAATCCGGTTCGCCGTCAAACGTGCCAATCCGCACTTGAATATGCGGGTCCGTGGAGCCAACGGCCTTGGGCTTGCTGCGCGGTTTGCGCCGGTTGGGATGCAGTTCAGGAAAATATTTGCGCGGGTCAATCAAACAAAATTGCGGCGCGCGCGACCCGCGCTTTTCGCCCGTACCTTTATTCTTGGCGCGTTTCCGCTTCGCAGGCTTCACATACTCTGGCACAGCCATATCCCGCGCCACAATCGCTGCAATGCGCCGCGTTGCAGATTCAGCAGGTCGCAAAATCAGCAAAACCGCATTGCGAACATGCCTTGGCAGCTTGTCGATAATCGCTGCGTCGTGACCCATTCCCGCCGACACAAACAAACCCGCCACAATACGCAACAGCGCAAGGCGATAGTTTTCAGTCATGCGGTCAAGGCTCCAGGTCATGCTGTCTGTCTGTTAAAAACAAAACAAGAACATTTAATCCGGAAAATCATGACTTGTCAAGAAAAAGCATTTGCGTAGTGAATGCGTTCGACCTCACCAAAACGCAAACCACGCAATAGCTGTCATGCCCGCGTAGGCGGGCATCTACTTCTCACATCATTCAATCGTTAAGTTTTGAGGGTGGTAGATTCCCGCCTTCGCGGGAATGACAGAGCAAAAATCATCGAGAGTCGAAAAAGTTCGAAAACACAGGTAGGTTTCGCAAAGTGAATGCGTCCGACCTCACCAAAATGCAAGCCGCGTAGTTGATGTCATGCCCGCGTAAGCGGGCATCTTTTGAAATTGAAAGGATTCCCGCCTTCGCGGGCATGACACCATTAAACGTTACCGTCCCGCACGAAGATGCGGGGCCCCGGCTCTAAGACCGGGGTGGCCTACGTTCCGTGCGTAACCCCGTTATTTCATGCTACACAATTCCCCAAACCTTGGGACTGCTGATCTGCGCCAATGGTGGAAAATTCGCCGAACAACCACCATTATAGCCTATGTCATCCCCGCGCAGGCGGGCAGGATCCACCTTCCTAAAACTGAAATACCAGAACAGCTTCGAAAAGTAGATGCCTGCCTCAACGGGTATGACACAAATAAGAGTCCCACCCGCACGAAGATGCGGACCCCAGGTTATAAAGACCATGCTTAAATCACAAGACCCCGACTTTTGCAGCCGGAGCCGGGCACCAAGCGACGCACTTTAAACCAGCGCGGCTTCCGTCGAATTACGGACTTCTTCTTCCGTGACATCCGTGGCCAGCTCAACCAGTTTCAAGCCACCTTCTACCACATCAAAAACACCAAGGTTTGTTATAATGCGATCGACGACGCCAGTTCCGGTCAGCGGGAGAGTACAGGCTTTCAACAGCTTGCTTTCGCCATGCTTAGATGTATGGTCCATCACCACGACCACCCGCTCGACACCCGCGACCAAATCCATCGCGCCGCCCATGCCCTTCACGAGCTTTCCGGGTATCATCCAGTTCGCAAGGTCACCATTTTCCGCCACTTCCATCGCGCCAAGAATAGCGAGGTTGATATGACCGCCCCGGATCATCCCAAAACTATCCGCCGAGGAGAAATAACTCGTCCGGTCCAGTTCTGTGATCGTCTGTTTGCCCGCATTGATGACGTCGGCGTCCAACTCTTCTTCGGTTGGAAACGGCCCCATGCCGAGCATCCCGTTTTCCGATTGAAGCGTTACATCCATGCCATCAGGAATGTAGTTTGATACCAGCGTCGGAATGCCGATGCCGAGGTTCACGTAAAACCCGTCTTGCAGTTCTTTTCCGGCGCGCTCCGCCATTTGATTGCGATCCCAGCCCATGGGCTTTTCCCCTTAATTCTCTGTCAGCTCGTCTTCATTGATCGAAGCGAGTAAATCTTCCCAACCTTCAGCGGGTTGCATCGCAATTGCCGATTGAATGAAGGTCGCAAGATTGGTTGCACTGGCGGCGAGATAAGCGGCCACCAAATCAGGATGTTCCTTCGCATAGCCACGACCAAAGAGAGCATCGAGTTTTGCTACGGCAGCATCGAGAAATTCGTCCGTGTATCCCGTTGCCGCATCTCCAGCCATCGTTTCATCATCAAAGTTCATCATCTCAAGCCACTTTCAAAGTGCGTTGCTCAATGCGTTTTTCGTGTTTTCCTTGAACGATCCGCTGAACGAATATTCCGGGGGTGTGGATCAGATCCGGGTCGAGACTGCCAGTTGGAACAATCTCTTCAACCTCAGCAATCGTCACCTTACCAGCAGTGGCGCATAATGGATTGAAATTGCGCGCTGTTTTGCGGTAGATCAAGTTGCCCTGTTCGTCGCCTTTCCACGCTTTGACAATCGCGAGGTCGGCTTTAATTCCACGTTCGAGAATATAAGTCTCACCATCGAATTCTTTATGTTCCTTGCCTTCAGCAATCACGGTTCCAACGCCGGTTTTCGTGTAAAATCCGGGAATACCCGCACCGCCAGCGCGCAGGCGTTCTGCCAAAGTGCCTTGCGGGTTAAACTCAAGCTCTAATTCGCCCGAGAGATATTGGCGCATAAATTCGGCGTTCTCTCCGACATAAGAAGAGACCATCTTCTTGACCTGCTTGGTTTGCAGCAGGATGCCAATGCCGAAATCATCAACGCCAGCATTGTTGGAATAGAATGTGAGGTCTTTGGTTCCGGCCTCTTTGATGGCTTCCAACAGATTTTCCGGAATACCGCAAAGGCCGAACCCGCCAGCGGCGACACTCATGCCATCCGCTAAAACTCCTTCGAGAGCGGCAGCCGCATTCTCATAGACTTTCTTCGCCATCATCGACCCCGTTTTGCAGTGCAATATCTTCGCTGATTTACCCTCGCACAGCCGTAAGCGCAATCATTCTGTAAAGGTATATTCGCACGGGACTGAGGAAAGTTACTTCAAATCATCCGTACCCAGCTCGCCATTCGGTCGGGCCATCGCATAACGGGTGACCCAGATCAGGCGCTCCTGAGCACGGGTAATCGAAACATAGGCAAGGCGTTTCCACAGCGGCAAATCTGCTTCAATCCGATTGGCCCGTGCCGCCGCATAAAGGTCAGGCGCAAAAACCTGAACAGAAGGCCATTGCGAGCCTTGCGCCTTATGGATCGTGCAGGCCGCCCCGTGCAAAAATGAAGCACCCATACGTGCCGCCGTCGGGATAATCGGTTCAGCATCTTGGCGCTCAATCTGAATGATCGCCGCAACAGACAACCGGGGCGCTTCTGCACCATCGACATAAAGCCTTGCAAAACCGGGTTTCTTACCGGGGCCAAGGTAAAAACTCTGCGCACCTTTTACCAAGCCCGCTTGCTCCAGCTCGATGCGTTTTTTCCGTTGGCGCGCGGGCAGCTCTGCACCGTCACAAATCAACGGTTCACCCGGAGACAGCATTGTCTCGCCTAATCCATAAGCTGTCCGAAAAGCCCATATCAGGCGGATGCGCGTTGCATTGCGCCACACCAGCATCGGCGAGCGCGCCATCAACTCAGGATCAGCCCGAGGAGCGATCACAACACGCTCATCGCGCTCAGCGGCCTCACGAATGAGCTTTTCAAACCCCAAAAAGTCAAGTTCAGGGTCCGCAAGCGCATAAGCCAAATCGATAATCGGATTGCCTGCTTCTTGCCGGAAAACCCGCGACAGCATCGCCTTCGACGGGGCGGGCAGCTTATCGAATGGCATTTCCCCAGACTCGCCAACAGGCGCGAGCTGTGCCGGATCACCGAATAAGATCAATATGCCAAAAACAGCCCGCAAATCATCCAACTGCTTTTGATCGAGCATGGACGCTTCATCTACGAGGCCAATATCAACCGCGTCATCGCGCCGCGCCCATCCCGTAATGAACTCCGCCCCTCGCACCCCAACGGTGGCGAGCGCCGCCGGGACAGATTGTATCTCGAGGTAATATTCCAAAGCCCGATCAAGTGCCTCGTCGGTCAGTAGGTCGTGTTTCGGCCTCTCACCCTTGCCCTTTTCACGCAGCCATTCCGCAACTTTCTCATATTCCGGGTCATAGACCGGCGTATAAATGATCCGGTGAATTGTCGTGGCTGCGACTCCGCGTTGACGCAACACACTCGCGGCTTTGTTCGTCGGCGCAACAACAGCAAAGCTGCGCTTGCCTGCGCGCTGTCCCTCTCCATCAGGACCAATCTGAATCGCATCGGCATCCAACAAAGCCTGCGTAAGCATCGCAAGTAATTGAGTTTTGCCCGACCCGGCTTTTCCAAGCACAGCAAACACACGGCCAAGATCAGACTCTGAGTCTGCATGATCTCCCATCGCAGTAGTCGGCGCACCCGCAATGGTCAAACCTGACAGAGAAATCAGCTCGGCAACGCGCGTATAGGCGTCGTCTTGATCATCAGACAGATCAACATGCTGCATATCCGGCAGGGTTTCCTGCTCGGGCAATCCGAGGCTGAGGGCGGGTTCATTCATTCAGTCGGTCCAAACGATGTTCGATACGTGTTCTTGTCACGATATCGCTTCACTTACAACTGTTTGAATGTGTTACGCTGTGCAGCTGCCACCGCCTAAGACACAAAACTTTGCGCAATGAGCATGGTTCAGCTTAATCGGGCGCTCTGCTTCTTTCAGAGTAGCGCCTAATTCAAACTCATCATCATATGCGAGCAGCGTACAGGCCAGAACCGCCGGTTTATCAGCGCCTCGGCGCTTCACAACCATTCTGGACGTGGCACACATCACGTCCTTAGGGTCAATATTAAGAATACCCCAACAGCTCGTTGTTATCTCTGGCACTTCAGCCTTTTCATCCATCTCCGGAAACAGAATACAACGGGACGGATCATCAGCATCAATCGGAAAACCTTCACGCTCAAACATGTCTCGATAGCCGGCACGTGCATCGGCTTCGGTTTCGTTCCAACAGGTGCGTCCAGCGGCATCAAGACGGAACCCATTTTCAGCAAGCCACCGCACGCCTTCCATCGCCTTAGCGAACGATCCTTTTCCACGCTCAACATCGTGGAGTTTTTCAGAATAATGATCGAGCGAAATCCGCAGCGTGAGTTGATCACCATAATCCGCGAGCAGTTTCAGCAATCCTTTTTGCACGCGCGGTCGCATCATCGGTTGCATCGCGTTTGACAAGATAAGAACGCGGTATCCCCGCGATAATGCGGCCTCAGCCATCGGGATCATGTCAACATTCATGAACGGCTCGCCGCCCGTGAAACCAATTTCCTCCACCGGCCATTTTAGCGGAGCGACTTTCCGCCGTTCATCAATCTGGTCAAGATATTCAATAACTTCAGCAACCGTCAGATAAACAAGAGCATCATTGGTCGGACTGGACAAAATATAGCAATTTTCGCATTCGATATTGCACAAAGTTCCGGTGTTAAACCAAAGCGTCTGAACGCCAGCCAAAGGCACACTCGCGCGTCTTTCGCCTTTCGCCGTTATGTCCGGGTGCGAAAACTTGGCCATCGGTGTTACAGCTTCGTTTTTTTCTTTATCGTCATCAGGGGTAAGCTCCGCTTCACGTCGATAGTCCATAAACGTTTCACCACCTTCAGTCGCAATCAGCACTCGCCCCATCGGCTAAGCCCCGGTATCAGTTGAGTCAATGCTTGCAGAACCAAGTCACATGTCTGTCAACAAAACCTATCAGAAATGACGTAATCCAAATTCGTCCTGATTTCGCAGCTTCCTCACGTTTTATTCGCGACAGACTACCTCGTTCTGCGTATGTTAAACTAAAATAAACAGGCAGTTTGACGAAAATGACTGAACAACGTGGATTTTTTTCCTGGTGGCTCGGAGAGCTAAGAGAAGTGTTCTCCGGTCGCCCGGTTCCTGTCCATGCGCTCGCGTTGTCATCACACGAAATCGCACTTCTTGAGAAAGGCGTTGACACACCGCTGGGTGTTGTGGACACGCAAGCTGAAGACTGGCTAGAACAAATTGAAGGCTTGCGGTCGCGTATCTTGAGTCGAAATACACAAAACCCCCTCGTGGAAGTGCAACTTCCTACCGAACAAGTTATGTTCACAAAAGTGACTGTACCGGACGACGAAGACCGGCAAGCTGCCATTTGTTCGCAAATTCCGGCGATTACGAGCCAACAGCTTGACGATGTTACCATAGACATCGCACCTAAACCCGATGCTGATGGCATGACTATCGTGGCAATTGCACCTGCTTCCACTGTTGCAGAAGCGGCGCGATACGCACAGGAATGGGGGTTCAATGCGGCGCGCATCACAAGCATCGAATCGCCAAAGGCATTTCGAAGAGGCCCGGACTTCGAGCATCAAGGCGCGCGTCCAACAGGCTCTGCATTACCAAAGGTGGCGGCAGGACTTGGCATACTCGCCATCGTCCTTTCGTGTACTGCGGCGGCGAGAGCCTTAAGCATTCGTGGAGATCTTGTGCAGCAAGTTGAACGTGAAGCCAGCGAAATAATCGTAACAAAAGACAGTTCAGGACAGCGCGAACTCGCATTGGCCGAATTCGCGAACGCAGCGGCAACTGCGACAGATTTGCGTGACGTTTCTCTTCCTGTTTGGCGCGTTTTGGCAGAGACTGCTTCTATTATTCCCGGCGATGTTGTTCTTACCGGATTCAAATACCGGCGGGGGCAACTTATCCTAACCGGCACAACAACATCGACGGTTACTCTGGAAGAGGCGCTTGATCGGTCCCCGATTTTTAACGCGCCCACCCTTTCAAGCACAAGTAGATCAGGAGGGGGCCGCGCGAACTTTGTCATCGAAGCCGCTGTAGATGAAAGGAGTGTGCGTTGAGCGCGGGCGGTCGCAGTCGCGCCGCAGCATTGGCACTACTTGCCGGTGTTGTCATGATTATAGGCGCAGCGGCTGTTGTTCCTGCCGGGTTATACTGGTCCAAGACCGGCGAGGCCATCCGCGACGCCCGGACAAAAATACAGCGCTCGGAACAACGCAAGCAAGCAGAAGACACCTTAGTGCGCAGTCAAAGAGATTGGGCCCGTTTTGCCGCCACCCCTTCATCCGGTTTTATACTAAATTCTGACGACGAAGCAGCGATTGCCGCAACAAGGCAAAGAATTGACTCAGTATTCTCTGAACTTGAAGGGGTCGCAGTATCAGTTGCCGGTGAAGCAGGCGACGGTCCACGTGAGGGCGTTCGCAGCATTACGATAGCAGTTCAGGGCAATCTACCCCGTAAGAATCTCGGCGCGTTCTTAACTCGGCTGGAGAGCGAACCAGCCTATATCGTCATTTCAGATTTTGAAGCGATAACGAGCCAGAACGACCAATTACTGATTAATCTTACCGGACAGGTATTTCGATTATTGGAGTCTGGGGCGTGAAGAAAGACGCTTGGTATGCCGCGATTGCCGCGACGGGTCTTTTCGGTATTGCTGCATTATATGCTCTATGGGCTGCACCACAACTTGCGGACCCGTCTGTGCGCGCCAGCAAGGCAAAATTAACGGCATCGCTGCCTTCCCCGCCTAAATTTAAGGTGGATCAAGAAGTTATTGCAAATGCACAAACGATCCTACGCGAACGCGACCCGTTCATTGCGCGCATCAGCGGGGGCGATGCCGTTGCGCGTGGATTAGACCTGCCAAAACTCGCACCTCCGGTTCGGTTCTCTGATCCCGGAGAACGTGCAACAGTCGTGTCAGTACCTGAAACAGTCTTTCAACAACCGACTAATCTGACACCCCAATCGGAAAGCCCCCCGGCTCCCCTACCACCTGCCGCAACACAACAAGCGCGGGGAAGCCTGACATTGAGAGGTGTCTTTCCATCATCGAATGGTGGACGGGCGCTTGTGGCCTTACCAGACGGGCGCGTGGTCAGTGTTACCGTAGGTGGCGTGGTAGGCGGCTGGCGTGTCCTCGATATCCGGCAAGGAGCCATCCGCCTCGGGCGCGGACAGCGCGCCATATTGCTCGCTATGCCGCGCTGACCATTACAGCAGGATAATTGCCGCAAGCCCTAAAAATGCAAAAAATCCAACGACATCTGTAACCGTCGTAACAAACACAGCGGATGCGAGCGCCGGGTCAGCGCCGACCTTTTCCAAACTGATCGGGACAAGAATACCCGCAAGCGCAGCAACAAACATATTCACAATCATAGAAAGCCCCAGAACCATGCCAAGGCTGGCATCGGCATACCACCACCATGTTGCCGCCCCCATCACAACGGCAAAAATAACACCGTTGATAAAGCCGACCATTCCTTCGCGGGAAATAATACGCCATGCGTTTGTAGAGGTTAAATCCTTCGTCGCCAACGCCCGAACAGCAACAGTCAAAGTCTGCGTTCCCGCATTACCGCCCATTGATGCCACAATGGTCATCAAGACGGCCAAGGCAACAATCTGCTCAATAACGGCATCGAACTGAGCGATGATTAAAGAGGCAAGGATCGCGGTAATCAGATTAACGGCAAGCCAGGGAAGCCTCTGTTTTGCAACTTCCAGAACGGTATCGGATAAATCCTCGTCACCAACTCCGCCAAGGCGCATCAAATCTTCTCCGGTTTCTTCATCAAGAGCCCGCATCGCATCATCAATTGTGATGACACCAACCAACCTTCCATTCTCATCAACGACCGGCGCAGAGACGAGGTGGTATTGATTAAATCCGTAAGCAATCTCTTCTTGGGGTTGAATAGCGGTGAAGCTGCAAAAGTCACGCTTCATTAATCCATCCAGAGTCGCGGGCCGCTTGGCTCCCATAATTCTGGCAAGGCCAATCGTTCCGATTGGAAGGTGGCTCGGATCAACGACAATAATCTCATAAAAATCTTCGGGCAGATCATCCCGGGCGCGCATCATGTCTATTGTTTCACCGACAGTCCAAAATGCCGGAGCCGCAACAAGCTCGCGTTGCATCATACGGCCAGCGGAATATTCGGGATAATCGAGTGATCGTTGAATCGCGACACGATCCGCTATCGGGATGGCATCAAGAACCTCTTGCTTGCGCTCTTCATCCAAGTCTTCAAGCAAATACACCGCATCGTCGGAGTCTAGATCACAGACAACATCGGCCAAAAAACTGTCGTCAAGAGCTTCGATGACATCATCACGAACCCCCTCTTCCAACTCAGCAAGAACATTTGTCGGTAAATCTTCGCCCGCCAGCGTAATAAACTGCTTTCGTTCTTCCGCCGATAATTGCTCAAGGATGTCGGCAATATCAGCCGGATGTACCTCATGGATTGCGGCGAGCAGATCTCTGCGCTCCGCACATTCCAACGCTGCACAAACATCCCGCGTTGTCTCGCGCGCGGCGACTAATTCTACATCTTCTGTGAGGTCAGGTTTAAGATCAGTATTGGCCATGACGAACCAGTATCGTGCGCATTACTGAACGGCAACCGTCACTTCGTAAAATGTAAGGCAATTGAATCTGTATAAGACAGCGCAGGCGTATGCGTTTCTGAGAACTTTCGATTCAATTACGCTTGCGCCCCGTTAAACTGACGCAAAGCCGCACGTATCTCTTCGGCAAGATCAGCGCGTTCTTCTGACGTCAAGAACCCGCCGATAGCCACGGCTCTGTCACGTTGACGAAGGATAAGCTGGTTTTCGATCTCACGGGTATTTTGAGTAAGAACGCGCGTCCAATAGGGTTGAAATTCCCAACGACGTGCAGGCTTCGAGGGATGCTTGGCCTCAACGATCAAATGATCACCGTCGAAATGAAGCCGCTCGACATACCGGCCATCTCGGTTGTTCACGGCAAAAGCCCAAACAACAAAACCGAACACCAACAAGATAAAGGGAACAATTACTAACAAAACGGTCGCAAGTCCCGCTCTGGAAGCGGTGGAGCCGGGTGCTGTAGCGGTCATTAAAAAGAAAACGCTAAAGCACCCGGCCAAGATCAATAGGAAAGCGCGCAACCCCTTTTTCGAAAGGGACCGGTTGGGCCAAAGCTCAACCTGCCACTTCAAGGGCTTTGCGCGATCATCCATTATTTATCGCTAGGGTTCAGATCAACATCTCCACCGCCGAGCGTATAGTCGTGATACTTAATCACATCATCCGAAATGACCGGAAGTGTTTCAAAAGTATGCGCTGGTGGAGGCGATGGCAGCGTCCATTCAAGCGTATCAGCCCCGTGGCCCCAGTAATTCGCCTCAAGGCGTCTGCCCGCAATAATCGTGTAAAACACAATACCGATGAACAGCAGGAACGAAGCACCAGAGATAAACGCACCAATGGACGAGATGAAGTTCCAGCCCGCAAAGGCTTCGGAATAATCCATGTATCGGCGCGGCATACCTTGGAAACCGAGGAAGTGCTGCGGGAAGAAGGTAATGTTCACACCAATGAACATCGACCAGAAGTGAACTTTGCCCCAGAACTCAGGATACTGGCGGCCCGACATTTTGCCGATCCAGTAATACATGCCTGCAAACAAGCCCATGGCCGCGCCAATCGACATCACGTAATGGAAGTGCGCAACGACGTAGTACGTATCGTGCAAAGCACGGTCGACGCCCGCTTGGGACAGAACGATACCGGTCACACCGCCAAGCGTGAACAGGAAGATAAATCCGATCGCGAACAGCATCGGCGTGTCAAAGCGGAGTGAACCGCCCCACATCGTTGCAATCCACGAGAAGATCTTAATCCCCGTCGGAACTGCGATCACCATCGTTGCAAGCATGAAGTAGGCTTGCGTATCAACCTTGATACCGGATGTGTACATGTGGTGCGCCCACACGACGAAACCGAGAAGGCCAATGCCGATCATCGCCCAAACCATTCCCAGATAGCCAAATACCGGCTTGTTCGAGAAGGTTGAGATGACATGGCTCACAATGCCGAAGGCCGGAACGATAATGATATAAACTTCAGGGTGACCAAAGAACCAAAGAAGGTGTTGGTAAAGGATCGGGTCACCCCCACCAGCAGGGTCAAAGAACGCGGTTGAGAAGTTCCGATCCATCAGGAGCATGGTAATCGCACCAGCGAGAACCGGCAGAGCCAACAGGATCAAAAGCGCTGTGACAAAGATCGACCACGGGAACAACGGAACCTTAAACAGCGACATGCCCGGAGCACGCATGTTTAGGAAGGTCGTAATGATATTGATTGCACCAAGGATCGAAGATGCCCCCGACAGGTGAACCGCAAAGATTGCCAAGTCAGTTGCCATTGTCGGAGAACCGGACGTTGAGAGCGGTGCGTATAGAACCCATCCAACTCCTGATCCGCCATCCACAAAGGCGGAAATACAGGCAAGCGTACCACCGGCGGTGAACAACCAATAGCTGAGGTTATTCAGACGCGGGAATGCCATATCCGGCGCGCCGATCATCAATGGCATGAAGTAGTTGCCGAAACCACCGAACAGTCCCGGAATCAGCACGAAGAACATCATAAGAATGCCGTGTGCCGTGATCGCGACGTTCCACTGCTGTCCATCCGGAGCACCGGCAGCGTCCGTCATGAACTGAACGCCGGGATACATCAATTCTGCGCGCATCATCATTGAGAAAATAATGGCAACCAAACCGAAGAAACCTGCGGTCCAAAGATAAAGTATGCCAATATCTTTGTGGTTCGTCGAGCAGAACCAGCGGGTAAAGAATCCGGGATCATCGTGAGCGTGGTCGTGTCCGACGCTGACTTCAGCCATAAAAACAGCTCCTTAAGGTGCTTTCAGCGGGTTTTATAACCTCGCTGAGTCGCCTGATTTGATTATTGGGTGTCGAGATAGCTCAAGGATTGCCTGTTGACAATGCGGTGATGCGCATTTGGTGCAGGACGAAGCGTCGCGGCACAGTTAGAATACGAACCCGAAACAGGTTAATGATTTTCCGGCACAGATGCCGAATGACAAACAGCCCTGAAAGCACGGCTATCGCTATAGCTTTTTAAACGGCGTGTGCTCGCCGAGGATGGCGATTTCTTCATTCACCGCTCTGCGTTCGTGATCAAGGTAGTTGGCAATCGCTTTGCGGAAATCCGGATTGGCAATCCAATGCGCTGACCAGGTAGCGGTCGGCTCATAACCGCGCGCGAGTTTATGTTCGCCCTGCGCCCCTGCTTCGACCGTTTTCATCCCATGTTCAATAGCGTAATCAATCGCCTGATAATAACAAATTTCAAAATGCAGGCACGGGTGATCTTCGATACAGCCCCAATATCGACCATAGAGAGTATCCCGCCCAATCACATTCAGCGCTCCGGCAACCAACTCACCTTCACGTTTTGCAAAGACAAGAAGGATGTCATCACGCAAGTTTTGTTGGGCAATCTCAAAAAAACTGCGCGTTAGATAAGGGGTCCCCCACTTCCGCGCGCCGGTATCCTGATAAAAAATCCAGAACGCATCCCAATGCTCGGGTAGAATCTCATCTCCCGTGAAAGAGATGATTTCGACATTCTCAACGGCCTTCGCCCGTTCTTTTCTGATGGCCTTTCGTTTCCGCGATGCCAGATTAGCGAGAAAGCCGTCAAAATCCGGGTATTCGTAATTACGCCAATGAAATTGTTGGTTTTTGCGGGTTAGAAACCCTGCTTTTTCAAGGCTTTGCTGCTCTGCTTCAGTGCAAAAATTGACATGCAAAGACGACAGGCTGTTTTCGGTCGCGATTTTTGCAGCACCCGACAACAGCGCACTTTCCGCCAAATCGCGATCCGCATCGGGATGAACGAGCAACCGCCTGCCGGTCACTGGGGTAAAAGGCGTCGCTGAGACAAGTTTGGGGTAATATTCGCCGCCAGCACGCTCGAATGCCTGCGCCCAACCATGATCGAAGACATATTCGCCTTGGGAATGGCCTTTCACATACAGCGGCATCACACCAAGCGTTTCGCCACCGCCAGTTTCCGCCAACAGGTGTTTCGGGTCCCACCCTTCGCGCCAATGGGCCGACCCGCTTTCTTCAAAAGCATCGAGCCAGCGATGCGTAATGAAAGGATTAAGCGCCCTGCCCCCGTCTTTTGCTTCCGGAGCGGCGCAAGCGTCCCATAATTCGGCATCGACAGCGTGGACGCCATCAAGCAATCGAACCGAAATTGATGTGCCGCCATCCATAACGCTCTCCTTGCGCTTATAGATACGATGCGCGGAGGCAGTATCAAGCTGGCAAATCTAGGGCGTGTATCCCTCAAAGGTGATTTGATCGCAATATTTTAGAGCGGCTTTCGCTTGTTCCGCCGAGCGTATCGTCCAGCAAAAAACCGGCACACCGCGTTCGCGGAGCATCTGCGTTCTTTTTGTTGGTAGACTTAACGCTCCGTATGAAACGAAATCGGCCTCTGTCTCTTCGAACCATTTTAGTTCCGCAAGGCCTTTACGATATTCAGGGTCAACACCCGCGTCATGCTCATGTTCGTAATCATAGGAGACAACCCCCCTCGCAATGTGCGGCAGGTGTTGTCTGACGTGATCGGCGGAGAATGGATTGAAAGACATGATGGCACAGGTTTCAATTTGCCCGGCCACGCGCACAAGATCACAAACCCGGCGCTCTAAAGCGCCATCCGTGCGCGTAAAGGCTTCGCTTTGGTCTTTGATCTCAATCAGGACCGGCGCGCGTCCCGATATATGCTCCAACACCGCTTCAAGCGTTGGGATCGTTTCATCCACATCTTTCAGTTTGATCTGCGAAAGCTCCGCAGTCGACAATGCATCTGTCCGGCCCACCGCATTCGTCATACGATCCAAAGTGTAGTCATGGAAAACAATCGCTTCGCCATCAGATGACGGCTGCACGTCCAGTTCAATCGCATAGCCTTGTTCAGCAGCCGCAATGATAGCGGAAAACGAATTTTCCGGGCGGGACGCATCGTGCAAACCGCGATGTGCGAAGGGTTTTGCCCAGAACTCTTTAGAAAGCCTACTCATTCTTTGATTTCGAACATGCCTTCAACCTCGACCGATGCGCCGAAAGGCAAAGACGCCACGCCCACCGCAGCACGCGCATGTGCGCCCGCATCCCCAAAGATTGCGGCCATCAAATCAGAGGCTCCGTTCACGACAGCCGGGTGCTTGCCGAAATCAGGTGTCGCAGCGACAAAACCGCCAAGTCGAACAACGCGCGTGACCTTGGATAAATCCCCGCCGCAGGCTGTTTTCAACTGAGCCAGCAGATTGATTGCACAAAGGCGAGCGGCGGCAACACCCTCTTCCACATCAACATTATCGCCAAGCAAGCCGAGATACTTTACCGCACCGTCCGCCATAGGAAGTTGGCCAGAGATCACCACAAGATTGCCCGTCTTGACGAAGGGGACATAATTTGCAGCCGGAGCAGGCGCGTCCGGTAGTGTGATGCCCTCAGCGCTTAGGCGGTCTTCGATGGTATTCGGCATGGTTTTCCCCTTTAATTCTTCGGCAGCCTAAGCATGACCGCGCCCTGTTCTCAAGATCCGTAAATATCGTGTCGCGTTGCCGGAACCGCCGTAAAGCCTTTCGGCGATTTGCTGGCAAGCGTTTGATATATCCGCGCTGACCCGCGTTGAAACGCAAAAGAGCATCCGCCCAAATACGCAGCCCAAATCCGATAGGTCTCCGCCCCCACCAGCGCCTCGGCTTCTGCGCGGCGTTCATATAAGCGCTGACACCAAATGCGCGTGGTTTTCTGATAGTGTTGGCGCAACGCCTCTACATCCTGCACTTCAAAGCCAGCGATTTCCATTTCTGATATCGTGTTCCCGATATCATCCAGCTCGCCACCGGGAAAAATATATTTCTGCAAGGCGCGTTGCTCGGGCCTGTTGGAGAATTTCTGCTTTTTACGCTTAGCCCCGCGAGAGATCGCGTGGTTCATAAACAACCCGCCATCATTAAGCAGGCCTTTAACCGTGCGGAAGTACTCAGGGATGTTCGCGATACCGATATGCTCATACATGCCAACCGAGCTGATCTTATCAAACCGCTCGCTCATCTCGCGATAATCTTTGAGGTGTAACGTTACCTTATCCGCAATCCCAAGGCGTTCAATTTTGGCCTGAGCGAATGCAAGTTGTTCCTCTGACAGCGTAACGCCGTGCCCCACAACGCCATAGTTCTGAACGGCATGACAAAGCAAGCCGCCCCATCCACACCCAATATCGAGCATTGTCTCGCCGGGTTTTAAACGTAGCTTGCGGCAAATCAGATCCAGCTTATTGACCTGCGCCTGTTCAAGCGTGGCTTCCCATTCGGGAAAATGAGCGCAGGAATACTGCATCTCAGGATCAAGGAATAACTGATAAAAATCATTCCCGACATCGTAGTGGAATTGAATAAAGCGCTTATTGTCGCCTTCTCCGCGACCCTCCCCCTCGGCATCAGTGCCAAAATCACGGGTGCTGTCCGGATGGTCTGCTCTTGCAAACAGAAAAGGCGCAAGCCCCACAGCCAGCTTCCCTTTGCCAAGTTTTTTAAACTTGCGGCGATAGTCTTTATTATGGGCAATGGGTTCGGCGAGGTCGATAATTGAACCGCCTTCAACATCAATCCGGCCCTTCGCGTAATGGCGGATCAGGCGATCTAGGCTAGGCCGACGCAGCAATGATGCGATCACACCCGGTGAGCCGATCTTCAGTGCAAGGCCGGGTTTCGGATCAGCCCCGAGAGGCTCAAGCGATCCATCCCATAACCGTAAGGAAAAATGGGCGTCCACACGATCCCGCACGTGAGCCGCCAATTTACGCGCAGCGCGCAAGCCTCGATCATCGCTCATAAGAACCATGCTTTCGGGTATTCTGAATCCACCACCGTTTTCCCTTTTGGGCCGGTTCATGCCGGACCATTGGTCTAACGCTTCACAGTCATCAATTCCATAAAAACCTGATTTTAGACGGCCTTGACCAATTTGAAAATTTATTATTGAACGGTGATATAATAAAAATGGCAGGGTGATATGCCGAAAGTTGGAATGGCGCCGCTGAGAAAGGCTCAACTGATTGATGCTACGATACTATGCATCCATGAGGAAGGCGTTGCGCGCTCATCTGTGCAACGAATAAGCAAACGTGCAGGGCTTTCACCCGGAATTGTCGCTCATTATTTCGATGATAAGGATGGTTTGCTGACCGCTACTCTTTCGCGATTGAACAAGAACCTGTCCGAAGAGATCATTCGCAGAATGAAGCGCGCTAACGAGCCGCTGGATCGGTTATGGGCTATTCTGGATGCCCATTTTCAGCCGGTCCATTTCGCCCCGGATACTGTCGATACGTGGTTTGCGCTCTGGGGAAAGATGCGGGAGATTCCAAATCTCCAGCGCGTTCAACGGATATATGAAGCGCGGTTGCGTTCTAACCTGCGCCATGCACTCCGGCCTCTGGTTTCCGCTGAGCGGGTAGAAGTTGTGGCCGATGCGCTTAGTGCAATGATCGACGGTCTTTGGGCTAAGTCAGCTCAGCCCACCACAGAAATCTCAGCCGAGCGTGCAAAAACAGTTTTCAGCGATACGCTCTCTCGTCTTTTGGATTGATCACTATGGAAGCAGATTTCGTTATTATCGGATCAGGCTCCGCTGGCAGCGCAATGGCAAACCGGTTGAGCGAAGATGGCAAGCATTCTATCATCGTTCTTGAATTTGGCGGAACAGATTGGGGTCCGTTTATTCAGATGCCGGGCGCATTGTCATTCCCCATGAACATGAAGCGTTACGACTGGGGGTATGAAAGCGACCCGGAACCGCATCTCGGTGGCCGCCGTCTGCATTGCCCACGCGGGAAAGTCATCGGCGGATCAAGTTCGATCAACGGGATGGTCTATGTGCGCGGCCATGCCAAAGATTTCGACCATTGGGAGGAAAGCGGCGCAACGGGTTGGAGTTATGCCGATGTATCACCTTATTATGACAAAATGGAGCATTGGCATTCCGGCGGGCATGGCGGCGATGAAGATTGGCGCGGGCGAGATGGTCCTCTGCACGTTTCGCGCGGCCCAAGGAAAAATCCGCTCTATGAAGCCTTTGTAAAAGCCGGGATACAGGCAGGGTTTGAGCAGACCGGCGATTATAACGGCGAAAAGCAAGAGGGCTTCGGCCCGATGGAGCAAACGGTGTGGCGGGGCAGGCGGTGGTCCACAGCAAATGCCTATTTGCGCCCTGCCCTGAAACGACAGAACTGTGATTTAGTCACATGCTTTGCGCGTAAGGTCATCATAAAAGACGGACGCGCAACAGGTGTAGAGATTGAACGCGGAGGATCAATCCAGACAGTCCTTGCCCGAAAAGAAGTGATCGTCGCCGCCTCCGCAATTAACTCACCGAAGATTCTAATGCTTTCCGGCATTGGACCGGCGGCTCATCTGAGTGAGCATAGCATTGACGTTGTGGCCGACAGGCCCGGTGTCGGGCAAAACCTGCAAGACCATCTGGAACTTTACATCCAACAAGCCTGTACCCAGCCAATCACGCTTTACAAACACTGGAACCTGATTTCAAAAGCGATCATCGGCGCACAATGGCTGTTTACGAAAACAGGTATCGGAGCCAGCAACCAGTTTGAGAGCGCCGCGTTTATTCGGTCTAAAGCAGGTGTGGAATACCCGGATATTCAATATCATTTCTTGCCATTTGCTGTCCGATATGACGGGCAGGCTGCCGCAGAAGGGCATGGTTTTCAAGCTCATACCGGCCCGATGCGCTCCCCGTCACGCGGTCGGGTCGCGCTCAACTCCGCTGATCCGCACACTGATCCGTCCATCTTATTCAACTACATGAGTACTGAGCAGGATTGGGAAGATTTCAGGCATTGCATTCGTGTGACCCGAACGATTTTTGCCCAAGAAGCATTTGCGCCTTTTCGGGGGGCTGCGATTCAGCCGAAAGACTCACTTCAAAGCGATGCAGAGTTAAACGAATTCATCCGCGATCACGTCGAAAGCGCATATCACCCTTGCGGAACATGCAAAATGGGGGCGCGTGATGACGCGATGTCCGTGGTTGATCCGGAATGTCGGGTTATCGGCGTCGATGGCCTGCGGGTGGCCGATAGTTCTATTTTTCCGCGTATCACGAATGGAAATCTGAATGCGCCTTCTATCATGACAGGCGAGAAAGCGTCAGACCATATCCTGGGTCGTCCGCCGCTTCCCCGGTCCAACCGGGAGCCGTGGATAAATCCGCGTTGGCGCACGTCTGATCGTTGACGCAACAAACAAAGAAGACTATTGAGACTCATAGTATCAATAATGAAGTTAGCGGTATTTCTAACGCCAACGCAGCGTCATTTTTGATCCACCACTTGTTTGTAATTCGCCCGAGGTCTATGCCCTCGAAAGCGCTGACATCGTGTCGGCGCACTTCTTAAAAAGCGAGACTGCCATGAGCCTTGGCTGGCAAGCTCTCATTCCCGCGCGTACTTGGGGAAGCAACGTAACAAAAGACACGTTGCGGGCTGACCTTATTGCGGGATTTACAAATGCAACAATCGTGTTGCCGCAAGCCGTAGCCTTTGCGACGATTGCAGGGCTTCCTCCTGAGTATGGCCTCTATACGGCAATGGTCACGCCGATCATCGCTGCGTTGTTCGGGTCATCAATGATTATGATCTCGGGGCCAACAACCGCAATTTCGGCAGTCGTATTCAGCACCGTATCGGGACTGCATGTGCCCGGCTCGGAAGCGTTTATTCAGATGGTCTTGCTATTGACGTTACTGGTGGGCCTCATCCAGTTTGCCTTGGGGTTTGCAGGTATCGGGCGACTGGTTGCCTTTGTCTCACATTCTGTGATGCTTGGCTTTACCGCAGCCGCAGCCGTGTTGATTGCCGCAAGTCAGTTATCCGATGCTCTTGGTGTTGATACAGAACCGGGAGGCTCCGTATTTACCCGTATTTTCCGAACCATTGATGCGGCGGATACCGCAAATTGGCGAGCGATTGTTATTGCCGCCACAGCTTTGATTGTTGCCGCCGCAGTTAAATATTACGCAAAACGCGCGCCTAATTTCATCATTGGCTTGGTCGCCGCGAGCATCCTTGCTTATTTCCTGAACGCAAATGAGAACGGCGTGAAGATGGTTGGAGCCTTGCCTTCCGTGGTTCCCAGCCCGTCTTTGCCACCAGTTAACCTCAGTACCATTGCGATCTCAATCGAAGGCGCCTTTGCGATTGCTCTGATTGGACTGTTAGAGGCCATTTCCATAGGCCGGGCTTTTGCCTTCAAATCCGGGGGGCGGTTTGACGCGGACCAAGAAATCGTCGGACAAGGCATGTCGAATATCGTCGGCAGTTTCTTCCAAGCCTATCCCGGCTCGGGGTCATTCACACGAAGCGGCGTAAACTATGAAGCCGGCGCACAAACGCCAATGTCTGCGATTGCGGCATCCGTCTTTCTGTTTTTGCTCTTGCTACTGCTCGCACCACTGGCAGCGAGCATCCCGATACCCGCACTTGCAGGCATCATCCTCTTAGTGGCCTACAAGCTGATCTCATTCGAAGAGATCAAAACGATTGTTCAATCAAGCCGGGCAGAGATGGCGATTATCCTAGCTACCTTCCTCGCAGGTTTAATCGTAAAGCTGGAATTCGCGATCTATGTCGGTGTCATTCTGTCTTTGCTGATTTTCCTGTCGAAATCAGCGCGCCCTACACTTGCAATCTCTGCACCTGATAAAGACGGCATTTTCCGCAATGCGCAGATTTACGGAATAGATCAGTGCCCACAAGCCGTCTTCACCCGCCTCGATGGGGCATTATATTTTGGGTCCGTCGAAGCTATTGAACGTGCCTTCCAAAAGATCGAGCGTCAAAATCCAACACAAAAACATATGGTCCTCGTTCTGAAAGGCGTTGGCGATATAGATATGCCCGGCGGTATGTGCATTGTTGAAGAGGCACGTAAACGCAGACGCCGTGGCGGTGGGCTTTACATCGTCGCCCGCTACCTTCCTTTGTTGAAACAGCTGGAAAAACTAGGTGTCACTGACGGCATTGGGGGACACCAGATGATCTACTCCAACAAAGGAGACGCGGTAGCGGGCGTTCTGGATCGTCTTGACGGCCCTCCTTGTGCAACATGCACAAAGCGCATCTTTATGGAATGTGCGTTGCGCCCCGGCGGTAGCGGTGAGATGGTCCCGCGCGAACCCGCCAAGCCCAAACGATATGATGACATCATCAAAGAAAATGACGCCAAAACTGTCTGAAACGCGGGTATATTATCTACGGATTATAATGCCAAAATCGAATGATTGTTGGAAATTCAAAGCATAAGACTAACCGAAAAAGTTTCGAATAGAGCGACTTGCGGTCACCACTGAACATTTAAAGCTAGGCTTTATCTCACGCGCACTATCCAACATCAGCGCATCATTCTTTCAATTTGAATGCATCACTTTGTAAGATCGTGCTTAGGGTTTCGCCCCTTTACGGCGATGCTTTCCGTCTTCGTCTTCTACCGCATCAAGATCCGCATCGAAGACAATCCGATCTTCGCCGGAAAGACAGATAAACCGCTTACCGCGCATCCGGCCAATTAAAGTCAGGCCAACTTCACGAGCAAGTTCAACGCCCCAAGCCGTAAAACCAGAGCGTGAAGCGAGGATAGGGATGCCCATACTCGCGGTTTTTATAACCATCTCAGAGGTCAGCCGACCTGTCGTGTAGAGAATATAATCCCCTCCGCTGACGCCATTTTTAAACATCCAACCCGCAATTTTATCGACCGCATTATGACGCCCGACATCTTCCATATAAACAAGCGGTTGGTCTTCGCGGCACAACACGCAACCATGAATCGCTCCGGCTTCGAGGTAAAGTGACGGCACAGTGTTAATCTGTTTAGAGAGCGCATAGAGCCAACTTGCACGGAGTTCAGCTGGGGGAAGCTCCAATCCCTCAAGCGCCTCCATCATATCGCCAAAAACTGTTCCGACAGCACAGCCAGAGGTCCGCGTTTTCTTTTTCAGTTTTTCCTCGTAATTGGTCGTGCGCACCGTTCGAATGACAATGGTTTCTAAATCCTCATCATAATCCGCACCGATCAGTGTATCATCGACATGGAGCATACCTTGATTGAGCAAATAACCGATGGCGAGTTCTTCTGGATAATCACCAATCGTCATGGCGGTGACGATCTCTTGCGCATTGAGAAAGATCGTCAGCGGGCGTTCTTCAACAACCCGTAAATCGGTTTTCGCTCCGGTATGATCGGTTCCCGTAACGGCTCGTGTCAGCCGTGCTAAAGAAGGGTCCGGCGCGATAAGAAAATCAGTCATCCGGTATTTCCGCGTGGCCTGTTTTAAGAAACTCTACCGTAGCTTGAGCAACAGAGCGACTGAGCGGCAAGCCCGTATGAATCGTATGAGCCGTCAAACGTAATCCTGCTTCACGTCCCCACGCGGACCGGACGGTAACCAAACCGTCATTTGGCTCACTCACACCATAAACTTTCGCAACGCCAACGGGAAATTCATCTCCTGCAATTGCCGCAACGTCAGGGTCGCGCTGCGGGGATGTGGTTAAATCCTCCGAAAGTTCTGACACGATCGGGCCGAAGAACCACATGGCGAGCGAATTGGACTTCAAAGTTTCGGCAATAGAAGATCCCAAATTAGGTGAGCCGAATTGAACAACCCGGTGGATCGGCAAATCGGGTCGCGCGCGTTTAAGATGGAGAGCAATGATCCCACCGAGGGAATGCCCGACGAGATGAATTGGCCCACCATAGCGCCTTGAAACGCGCTCAACATGCTTCGCTACACGCTCAACGCCCTGCTCCAGCGTCATGTTGACCCACTTATAACCAGCGAAAGACGTGCGAAAGCCTGCGTTCTCCAATCGGATAGAAAGCGGAAGCATCGAGGCTTGCGTTCGTCCTAACCCGTGGATCAGAACAACCGTATCGCGTGTTTTCTTAGCCTTATTCATGGTCTTGAGTTGCGCGAAGTGCCCCGCTACGTCAACCCTTACGCAAGGGAACGGGGCTGACATTCGAGAAAATCACGCTCACATTCACCGAAAAGCCTATGAAACACGTCCTTTGGCGCTTCGGCGGGATTATCTTACTGTAATGCGCCTTTAACTTCTCAGCGTTAGAAACGGGTATGCGTGTAATAATCATCGCCTTCTCTCTTTTTTCGACCCCGCTTCACGCGGCTGAACTCGTGCTTTTCGAATTCGACGGTTGTTTGTGGTGCGAAGAGTGGAAAAAAGATGTCGGTACATATTATCACGATACTGCCGAGGGCAAAGCGGCCCCCGTCCGTGTCGTCGATTTACTCGATAAGCGCCCAGAAGACTTGCGAAACATTCGTCCAGTGCGAGCGACACCTACATTTGTTTTGGTCGAAGACGGTCGCGAACTTGGGAGGATTATCGGTTACAGCAACGCCAAGTCATTCTGGGTCGATTTTGGAAAAATAATTTCCGAGACCACAGACTGATTATTTTCACCCGACAGCGGCATATTCTTCACGATGCACAGATTGTGAATAATCTGGATTGACGATCATTGTGTTTGGAAAGCAAAGGCGCACCGCAGTGCCTTCATCAACTGAACTGTCAATCTCGATGAAGCCGTTATGGGCGTCCATAAGCGAGCGTGTAATTGCGAGGCCCAGCCCGGCACCGATTTTATTGGTTTTCCTCGTCTGGCTGGACCGCGCATATACCATCCAGATGTTTTCGAGGTCATCTTTGGCGATGCCACATCCGTTATCTTTGACTTCGATAACGAAACTACGGCGTCCACGACGATAGACGCTAATATTTACGTCTTGCCCATCCTCAGAAAACTTAAGTGCGTTTGAGATCACGCTTGAAAGGCATCGCTTGATGCCCTTTGGATCGGTCCGAACGATCCAGTCTTCCTGAATATCACAGTTTAACTTTATGTTTCGCTCGCCAGCCTCAGCACTATGCTGCCCAACAGCGCTACAAATCAGACGTGTAAAATCAACATCAATGACCTCTAACTCGAACCTCTGGGCATCAAGTCTCGATAAATCGAGAACGTTATCGGTCAAGACACCGAGATCATAAGCGGATTTCTCGATTATACGAACGTAATCTGCAATCTGATCGTCAGACATCTCAGCTTGTCTATGAAGAATGGCTTGTGAAAACCCCTGAATTGCGTTTAGCGGCGTCCGAAATTCATGGCTCATATTGCCAAGAAACTGCTGTCGAAAATGGCCTAGTTCGCGCAAACGTTCTTCACTTGCTCTTAGCTCTTCGGCTTTTTCGCTCAGGCTTTGATTTCTATCAGTAATCGTCCAAATCGAATAACCAGCGACAACAAGAAGCGCGCCCGAGAGCATTATCACGAGATTGTATGGGGGGTGTATCCACATAAACCCTGCGCTTCCACAACCTAAAGCTGCCATCATAATTGCCATTGCCCTTAAACCGACAGGTCGAGCAAGCATTTCTAAATAGCCTTTAAGATGTCGCATTCTGTAATGCCTAGATTGTTCTGTCATTCATCCGTACGCAGTATAAAATCATTATGGTTTCCGAACCATGAATTCGTCGCTTTTCCGTAGTTGGGTTCGTCTTGTTCAAGCACCAATTTTACGCTAGCGAACGCGCTTAGTTTTTCAGAGGCTCTCAAACTATGCCTATCCGAATTCCAGCCGATCTACCCGCCGCGAAAGTTCTTGCCCGCGAAGGCGTTATGTTGATGGCTAAAGATGAGGCAGACGTTCAAGATATTCGTCCATTGCGCATTGGTCTTTTGAACTTAATGCCAGACAAAGTTCGAACCGAGTCGCAAATTGCACGCCTTGTTGGCGCTACGCCATTACAGGTAGAACTTGAGCTACTAAAGTTATCGAGCCACACATCTAAAACAGTGTCTCAAGATCACATGCTGTCTTTTTATCAACCATGGCACGAGGTGAAAGATCAGAAATTCGACGGCCTGATTATCACCGGCGCACCAATCGAACTTATGCCATTTGAAGAGGTAGATTACTGGCCGGAACTAACTGAATTTTTCGATTGGGCCGAAAGCAATGTGCATTCTTTATTTTCAGTATGTTGGGGCGCACAAGCTGCACTTTATCATTATCACGACGTTCCGAAACATACCCTCGAAAGCAAAGCGTTTGGTGTTTTTCTCCACCATAATTTATCACCCGCCTCGCCGTATCTGCGCGGATTTTCAGATGACTTCTCCATTCCGGTTTCCCGTTGGACCGAAATAAGAAGTGAAGACCTCCCTAAAAATAGCGATCTAAAAGTGCTAATGGAAAGCGACGAGACAGGTTTATGTATGCTCGTTGAAGAGAAAAAACGCCGGATATATATGTTTAATCACGTCGAATATGACAGCACATCCTTAGGCGAAGAATATAAGCGTGATATCGAGAAAGGATCACCTATAGGCGTTCCAAGAAATTACTTTCCGGGAGATGATCCAACAAAAGAACCACAAAACCGCTGGCGCAGTCATGCGCATTTGCTATTTGGGAACTGGATCAACCAAGTCTATCAGAGCACACCTTATGATGCGTCGAAAATAGGGGAATGACGGCTCAATTTCGTCCGCGCTTCCCATGGTGGGGCGCGGATTTGCAAACTTTGCGCAACAGACTTGCTTATCGCCCAAGCCCGCTTCCCGGCAAAAAAGAAACATTCTACGCGAAGACACCTGATGGCGATACTTTGACTGGCAGTTTGCACCGACCTGTTACACAGGAAAAACAGCCACTTATCTGTCTGTTCCACGGGTTAACGGGCGATGAAGACAGCATTTACATGCTGGAAGCGACCCGTCATCACCTTAACCATGGGCGCAATGTCCTTCGCATGAATCTGCGTGGAGCTGGGTCATCACAGGCCTTATGTAAAGGGACTTACACCGGGGCGAGTTGGCCGGATATTTTAACCGCCATCAAAACGCTTGAGCCATCAGAGACGCATAACGGCATTTTTCTCATCGGATTTTCTATGGGCGGGAACATGCTGTTAAATGCTCTGCCACATATAACGGAGGGCATCGGGTGTATTGGCGCTGCAACCGTCTCAGCACCGATCGACCCGGCGAGTGCATCCCGGCGCTTGATGGACCGGCGCAATTCTATCTATCAAAATGCGCTTTTGAAGGAAATGAAAGCAGCATACCTGGCGCGCCCGGAGGGAAGCGATCCTGTTTGGCGCTCCACGATTGAGAATGTAGACAGCGTTTGGGCATTTGACGATCAAATTACCGCAGCAATGAACGGGTATCGTGACGCTCAAGATTATTACGATTCCACCGCAGGAATTCAGTGGTTAGACTCGATCAACCTACCCCTTTTGATGATCCATGCGAAAAACGATCCTTGGATTCCTGTTGCGCCTTACCTGAACCTTTCGCTCTCCCCTAACATTACCCTCGATATCACGCGCTCAGGGGGACATGTCGGCTTTCACGGTAAGGATACCCAGCCTTGGCACGACCTCAGGATTAGTGACTTCATCGCAGATCTGATGTGAACTGCCCCGGATACTGGACGCTTTTAAACGTAAAGCATAGCTTCGTGGAAACGCATGGAGGCGACATGAGTAAATTTAAGAAACCATTTGATGGTGAGATCAGCCGCTATTTCAATGAAGAAACGCCCAAGACAATGCGTAAAGCCATCGGAAAGGCTCACAAAAATGATATTCTTGATTCAAGCTATCCGTACCGAGAACGAATGGACAAGGACGCATATGAACAAGAACTGGAAGACAGCCAGATAGAACTCGTAAAAATGCAACGCTGGATCGTCGAAAACGATAAGCGCGTTGTTATCGTCTTCGAAGGCCGTGACGCTGCAGGTAAAGGTGGGGCTATCAAGCGCTTGACGCTCAACCTCAACCCACGTGTAGCGAATGTCGTAGCGCTAGGGAAGCCATCCGACCGGGAACGCGGAGAATGGTATTTTCAACGTTATATTTCGCATCTGCCGACTACTGGCACTCTGACAATATTCGATAGATCATGGTACAACCGCGCGGGCGTGGAACCCGTGATGGGATTTGCCAGCCAAGAACAAACCGACCAATTCTTTGATCAAGCACCAGAATTTGAGAAATTATTGGTTGAGGATGGCGTTATCCTGATCAAGATTTGGCTATCGGTAAGCCGCGCTGAGCAACTTCGCCGGTTTCTGGAACGTGAAGCAGACCCTCTCAAACATTGGAAAATATCGCCAATCGATGTTGCTGCACTTGGTAAGTGGAGCGACTATTCCAAGGCCAGGAAGCGGATGTTTGAAAAAACGCATACTAAGAAAGCACCGTGGACTGTCATCCGTTCCGAAGACAAACGCCGCGCACGTCTTGCAGTTATACGCACAGTATTAGAGCGCATCCCCTATGCAGATAAAAACAAAAAAATCGCAAAACCAGCTGATAAGAAAATTTGCGGCACGCCAGGCGAACACGGCGAGTTGATGTAATAAAGCGAATTCAACAAACAATGACAGATTGAAATAGATTGCTACAAGCTCATTTCAGAATGATCATTTATATTATTTTTAAAACCCGCAATCCCTGATTAAAATTTTAATATTTATAGATAATTTCTACGCTACACATACATTCGGTTAAAATTTTAAGTAACTGTTATTTGTTAATCCCGTCTTCAATCAAAGATGGCATTCTTCAACCTGACTATGGGGAAGTTATCGAACTGGGGCCGGTAAATGCATCCGATGCGAAAGTATCTCGCAGCGTTGACGATTCTCGCAGGGACAGCGGGTGAGACGGTTGATGCTGCGTCTTTGAGCACCGATGTAAATGTAAATTTAGGGTCCGTGATTGCTTTATCGTGCTTTGATGAAGTCGATGTTAATTTATCGTCAGACACATTTTTGGCTGCTATCAGCCGCAATACATCAGGCAACTTGCCAAGCATAACACGCAACGCCCGTGCCGCAGCAGGGCGTTTAAACTTAAATGCAGGACGCCGCATTTGGAATAGAAGACGGTTTCAGTTTAGAAGAAACGTGAATCTCGATCTGGGCGGGGTCTGCGCATATCGCTCGATCGGTAACGGCACGGGCGCGCGCGTTCAGGTAGAACGCTTGGAGCGAAGGCTTGAGGCCCGGAATGGAGGCTTCATTTCGGTTGTTCGTGTCAGAGCGCGCGATAGCGAGAACCAAGGACCGTGGCGGAGAAGTTTCCGCATCCGTCCCAATCAACTAGGGGCAGGTGTCGTGCGGGGCATTGATGTTCGCCTTAGACTTAACATGCGTAACGCAACGGAACCCGGATTATATTCAAGTCCCGCCGACGGTACATTCCGCATCACCGTTATCGGCAATCCTTGAATAACTCGCGTCTATGCCAACTAGGAACTTCTGTATGATCAACTGTTATTGGATAGCTGCTCTTTAACAAGTTTGCCTACTGCTCCGAAATCCATACTGCCCACATATTCGGATTTAAGGTCATTCATCACGGCACCCATATCTTTGAGTGATGACGCATTAAGCTTTGTAATTGTGGCCTGAACGGCTTCGGATATGGCTTCCGCTGACATCGGCTCTGGCAAAAATTCACGGATTATACTGATTTCCTCGCGCTCACGCTCTGCAAGTTCCAGTCTGCCCCCATTTTCGTACTGTTCGGCAGAATCTTCTCGTTGTTTGATCATCTTACCAAGCAGTGCCATGATTTCGACGTCATCAACGCCATTTGAATCGCCGCCAGCCCCTCTCAAAGAAATATCTTTTTCTTTAATAGCGGCGTTTATGAGACGCAGCGTCGACAACCGAACGGCGTCTTTGTCTTTCATTGCGGCTTTCATCGCCGTGTTGATCGTTGATCTCATGGATATTCACCACTCTGGCTCTTGACCTATCCGAGCCGAAAACCTTAGACACGCGGCTAAGCTCGCGTTCGGATGCGGAGACGACTCATGAACCCCTCAGATACCCTAATCGTCGAGGCGAACAAGCCCGATGACTCTATTTCTTCACGCCCAACAGCATGTCTTGCACTTGCCGATGGGACAATTTTTTATGGTCGAGGGTTTGGTGCAGTTGGCGAAGCGGTAGGCGAGCTCTGCTTTAACACCGCTATGACGGGCTATCAGGAGATCATGACAGACCCGTCTTACGCCGGACAAATCGTTGCCTTCACATTTCCGCATATCGGAAATACCGGCACGACTCCCGAGGATAATGAAACCGCCACCCCCGTTGCACTGGGGATGATCACGCGACAAGATCCCACGGAACCGTCAAATTGGCGCGCAACACAAAATCTGCGCGATTGGATGGCGGCATCCGGAAGAATTGGCATTGCGGGAATTGATACGAGACGGCTCACGCGGATGGTTCGTGAACTCGGTATGCCCCATGTCACTATCGCTTACGACCCGAATGGCGAATTCAATACTGACGCTTTGATAGAGCGCGCCAGAGGTTGGAATGGTATCGAGGGTGTTGACCTTGCCAAAGACGTTACCTGTCAGGCCTCATACCAATGGAAAGAAAAGCGTTGGACCTGGGCAGAAGGATATTCCGATCAAAATGCGCCGGCGCGAAAGGTTGTTGCAATTGATTACGGCGCGAAAAACAATATCCTACGGTGTCTCGCCGATGTTGGTTGTGATGTTACTGTCTTACCGGCACCGTCGACGGCAGAAGATATTTTATCCCTAAACCCTGATGGAGTATTTCTGTCGAACGGTCCCGGCGATCCCGCTGCAACTGGCGAATACGCTGTGCCTGTTATCAAAGAAATTATAGAAAGTGACCTGCCAATCTTCGGTGTCTGTTTAGGACACCAAATGCTTGCCTTAGCGCTCGGTGCGAAAACGAAAAAAATGAAGCAAGGCCACCACGGGGCCAATCATCCCGTAAAAGATATGGACACCGGAAAAGTCGAAATCACTTCTATGAATCATGGCTTTACCGTCGATACCAATACCCTGCCAGACGGCATCATCGAAAGCCATAGATCACTGTTCGACCAAACAAATTGCGGCTTGCGCGTTGAGGGCAGACCGATATTCTCCGTTCAATATCATCCGGAAGCAAGTCCCGGACCTCGCGATAGCCATTATCTGTTCGAGAGATTTGCAGTCAATATTGATGAAAACAAAAAAGCAATTGAGTGAATAGCCATCCGCACACTAACATAAAGTTGTTTTGACTAACCCTCTGACCCAACAGTCACTCTTGCTGGGTATAGGTTATCTGCACGGGGGTGTGGTTGGAGGGCTATCGTGGAAAAAGGAGAGCGAGCCGGGGATCTTGGTAGCCACCAGCTTTCTGAAGCCCATAATGGTGCGAAAAGACTATCTTACCGCAGCGGTTTTGATAAGGGGTTTCTTAAGCCCTTACGCTCACCGTTAGACGATTTTGACGCGATCTTGAAATCAATTTCGCGACCCGATGTTGCGCCAGCACTTCGGCAATCACTGCACAATCATATTCAAACTCATTTCCGTGACGAATTAACCGCGCGGGCAATACACTTGCTATACGATCAACAACCAAAGATGTCGGCACTCTCGCCAACAGCCTTTTGGATACGCATGAGCCTTATTTTTTTGGCCGTTACTATTCCAATCGGATTTATCCTTGCTCCAACAGCAACGATGACAATGGCCTTTTATACATTGCTACCATATTGCTTTGCTTCAATGGTATTGAAGGGCTTTCTTACCTTCGCAAGTCTCGAACGGGACAAAATTCATAAACCACTAAAACCCTTAGAATTCCCAACAGTAACAATTTTTCTTCCTGTTCGTGGAGAAGGACCAGCTTTGCCAGCACTCGTTTCTGCATTGGCTCGCCTCGAGTATCCAATTGAAAGTCTCGACTTTAAATTTTTGGTCGAAGAGAAGGACATGCCGACACGAAGGATTTTGAACGTATTGGACTTACCTTCTCACTATGAGGTCATCATCATTCCCAAAAGCCATCCGCAAACCAAACCTAAAGCGATGAACTACGCCCTCCCCTTTGCAAGAGGTGAGATTATCGGAATCTACGATGCAGAAGACGCACCGGAGCCGGATCAAATCCTTAAAGCTGTTCATGCGTTGACACAGGCGGATGCTGATACGGTTTGCGTTCAAGCACGCTTGAACCACTATAATGCGACGGAAACGATGCTCTCGCGGATGGCTCAAGCTGAGTACACGCTTTGGTTCGATATGCTTTTGAAGGGATTAAGCCGTTTACGGTTACCAATACCGCTTGGCGGTACATCGCTTTTCATCAAGACCGACGCACTTCGAAGCATTGGCGGATGGGACCCTTACAATGTCACTGAAGATGCGGATTTAGGTTTGAGGCTTGCACGTCATGGGTGGCGCGCAGAGATTATCAACTCAACTACTTGGGAAGAACCCCCCGTAAAGTGGAAGCAATGGAGCGGCCAACGGTCAAGATGGATCAAAGGCTTCATCGTCACCTGGCTTGTACACATGCGCTCTCCCCTCGACCTTATTCACCAGCTTGGGTGGCGCAATGCATTGGCAATCAACGTCATGCTGCTCGATGGATTTGTTGCCTTTCTTTTGCAGCCTGTTTTCTGGATCGCTATTGCTGCGTTCTTCCTGAAGGGAAGCGCACCTTGGGGAACGCTTTTGACACCAAATATTGCGACGGTAACAGCTTGGATATTCTTATTGGGTCAAGCCTTCATCCTTGTAGCAGCTTTCACGGCTATCCAAAGGCGATTTGGTTTTTCGCGCGCAATATGGTGTCCGGGTCTCTGGCTATACTGGCAAGGCGCAACTGTGCCGGCCTATCGCGCGTTGCGTGAAATGTTTGGCCAACAAGCCGAATGGAGGAAAACGGAACATGGTATCAGCAAAGCCGCCAAAGACCGACGCAATGCCGCGTTACAAGATCAATAGATTTACCGTCGACTTAGTAACTGCCGCAACAATCCTGATCGGTGCAGATAATAGAGCAACGTCATGATCGAAGCGATGGCGGATGCCAGATAGGTTAGGAACGCGGCGTTCAGGACTTTGCTTGCCCCCGCCGCTTCTTGTTGATTAACAAATCCGGCGTTAACCATCGCGGTCTTGGCCCGTGCGCTCGCATCCCATTCGACCGGCAAAGTAATCACAGAAAAAACGACTGCTGCTGCGAACAACGCAACGCCTGCCAGAACGACCCATTGACCTAACACAGGCGCCATCGACAGCATCATCATACCGATCATAAGGACCGGCATTGACATCTTGCTGGCGAGATTGGTTACGGGAACCATGCTCGAACGCATTTGGAGCCACTTATATCCCTGAGCGTGTTGCAGCGCATGGCCAGCTTCGTGGCAAGCTACGCCAATCGCAGAAATCGACCGCGCATTGTAGACAGGTTCAGACAGACGTAGCGTCCTATCACGCGGGTCGTAATGATCACTCATACGCCCTAAAATCGGTTCAATCCGACAATTCGTTACCCCTGCACGTTCAAGCATGAGGCGAGCTGACTCGGCCCCGGTAAGGCCACTTTGTGTGCCAACCCTTTCGTATTTTTTGAAGGTACTCTTGACCAACCAAGAGGCCCCACCTGACAAGACCATACCCGGAAGCACAACCAGTAGCATATAGGTCATATCAAAATACATGAAAACACCTCGTATTAAAATACATTTGCCGAAAGCAACAATCAGGCAGTTAGGCGATGCGTAACGCGATATCAAGCTATCGAAAAACCCGCGTAAGTTTTACGCGCACAAAAAACAGTTATTTACGTGCTTAATAACGCAGCATTTTCGGGACACTTAAATCTCCCCGTAGAGATTTAAGAAGATCGCGTAGGGGAACGTGATATACTCTTCGGGCACATTAACCATCCGGTATCTTACGGCATCCTCCAATCTACGAGCTGATTTCGCACAGCGCGCCGAAATCCCTTGCGTCAAGCGCTTCGCTATCACAGAACGCAGCAATGCCTGATCAAACAGCACCACCTGCCCCGCCAAAAATTGGAATAGTTAGCCTCGGCTGTCCGAAAGCTCTTGTCGATTCCGAGCGGATTTTGACGCGCCTGCGAGCCGAAGGGTATGAGTTCTCCGCCGATTACGACGGGGCTGATGCGGTTATCGTCAATACATGCGGATTTCTCGACAGCGCAAAGGCAGAAAGCCTTGATGCAATTGGTGAAGCGCTTCGGGAAAATGGCAAAGTCATTGTCACGGGCTGTCTCGGCGCTGAAGCCGAAACCATCAGCAAAGCACATCCATCAGTGCTGGCGATCACCGGACCTCAGCAATATGAGCAGGTCATGGATGCCGTCCATGCAGTAACGCCGCCTCGTCCCAATCCTTTTACGGATTTATTGCCAGCCCCCAAAGACGGCGTGCGCCTGACCCCACGGCATTACGCCTATCTCAAGATTTCCGAAGGCTGCAATCACTCTTGCCGGTTCTGCATTATCCCGGACATGCGCGGTAAACTGGTTTCCCGCCCGATCCATGCGGTCCTTCAAGAAGCCGAACGACTGGTTCAAGCAGGTGTCAAAGAGCTGTTGGTGATCAGCCAGGACACATCCGCTTACGGCGTCGATTTGCGCGGCGATGCACGGATAGGCAAAGAATGGCATGGGCAACAATATGACACGACCATGCTCGACCTTTGTACCGGCTTGGCAGAGTTAGGCGTCTGGGTCCGGCTTCATTATGTCTACCCCTACCCGAGCGTCGATAAAGTCATTCCGCTCATGGCCGAGGGGAAACTCCTTCCATATCTCGACATACCGTTCCAACATGCCTCGCCCAAAGTGCTCAAATCGATGCGCCGTCCGGCAGACCATGAAAAAGTGCTGGAGCGCATCAAATCGTGGCGCGAGGTCTGTCCAGCTCTAACAATCCGCTCGACTTTTATCGTCGGCTTTCCCGGAGAAACAGAAGAGGACTTTCAATTTTTGCTTGATTGGTTGACTGAAGCTCAATTGAACCGCGTCGGGTGTTTCAAATACGAAAACGTCGCTGGAGCCGCAGCCAACGACCTGCCGGATCATGTTGATGAAGCGGTAAAACAAGAGCGATGGGAACGACTTATGGCTCATCAACAGGCAATCAGCGCGGCGCTTTTAGAGAAAAAAGTGGGCCAGCGCATGACAGTGATTGTCGATCAGATTGATGAGGACGGCGCAGAATGCCGCTCTGCTGCCGACGCACCTGAAATAGACGGAAACGTCTTTATCGACGCCGATTTTGCCGACCTGAGCGTTGGCGATATGGTTGAGGTCGAAATAGACGAGGCGGGCGATTACGACCTTTGGGCGCACCGTATTCAGTAATCTTTCTACGCCCTATTCTGATACCATCAGTATCAACGCCAGAGGCGAACACCCTCTTTCTTTGCGAGTGTATCGCTATAAAGGCTGGCGACATCCTCGCCATAGCCGTTGAACTTTAACGTCGGTATCCGCTCGGTTGTTCCAAGAACGCGCTCTGTTGCTTGGCTCCAACGCGGATGTTTGACTTCAGGATTCACATTACCCCAAAAACCATATTCGGTCTTGGCAATCTCTTCCCAAAAGCTAACCGGGCGCTCTTCGGTAAAGGTAATCCGATTGATAGATTTTACTGACTTGAACCCGTATTTCCAAGGCACGTGCAGACGCATCGGCGCACCAAATTGCTTCGGCAATACTTTTCCGTACGCACCCACAACCATAAGAGCGATATAATTGGTCGCCTCTTGGATCGTCAGCGCATCGGAATAAGCCCACGGATACCAGCTTTGACGCTGACCACTCGCTACTTTCGGATCGAGAAATGTTTCAAAGCGAACATATTTCGCGGAACTGGTTGGATTAGCAAATTTAACAAGTTCAGACAAAGGGAAACAAACCCAAGGAACAACCATTGACCAAGCCTCGACACAGCGATGTCGCGTCACCCGTTCTTCAATCGGCATTTTGGCGATAAGGTCTTCAGCATCAATGACAATCTCTTTATCAACATGACCGTCGATCTTGATGGTCCAACCTTCCGTATCAAGCGCCTGTGCTTTCTTGGAAATTTGTTTATGCGATCCAAACTCGTAGAAATTATTGTATGTCGATGCGGCCTTCTCGTCGGTTATTTCCCGCCCTTCACCAGCTTCAAAAAGCAGATTTCGTATGGGCTTAGGTTCAAAATCATCACCGGGGACCGCTGCAGCATTCGCGCGGCCAGCGACCAGAGCACTCGCCGCACCGCCTAATCCCATTGTCGCAAGCAATTGTCTGCGGTTAAAGAACGCGCTTTCAGCCGTCGCTTGCGCTTCAGAAATATGCCAAGTCGGTTTGCGGTGATAAATCATTAAAAAATGCTCCGAAATCATGGATTTCGGAGACTATATATCACGGCAGATGAAGACTGTGAAAATTCTACGTTACAATTGTTTCAGAGCTTTTCTAGCTCCTCGGCGAGTAAAAACGCGACTTCCAGCGCTTGACTGGCGTTAAGACGAGGATCACAGGCCGTATGATAACGATCTGAAAGATCGGAGTCTTTCAAATCCTGTAATCCACCCGTGCATTCCGTGACATTTTTGCCTGTCATTTCAAGGTGAATGCCACCGGGATACACACCCTCAGAACGGCAAATCTCAGAATATTCTTTAATTTCGGTCAGTATCGACTGGAAGGGGCGCGTTTTATACCCACCTTCAGCTTTGATCGTATTCCCATGCATCGGATCGGAGCACCAAACAACATTCGCGCCGATTTCTTTAACAGCACCAATAAGTTCAGGCAGATGATCCGCCACTTTACCCGCTCCAAAGCGGCCTATAAGCGTGATGCGCCCCGCTTCATTCTCAGGATTAAGTTTATCGAGCAAGATTTTAAGATCGTCGGTCGACATCGACGGCCCACACTTAATCCCAATCGGATTGAGCACTCCCCGACAATACTCGACATGCGCGCCGTCAGGCTGTCTTGTTCTGTCCCCAATCCAAAGCATATGGGCCGAGCCAGCCAGCATTTCGCCCGAAATTGAATCCTCGCGCGTCAACGCTTCTTCATATGGAAGGAGTAATGCCTCATGCGACGTAAAGTATTCAACCTGCTCCATAAGATGCGTCGTTCCGGAATTCACCCCGCAGGCATCCATGAAAGCAAGAGACGCAGAAATCTTTTCCGCCATCTGTTTGTATTCTTTAGCGTTATCACCATTAGTAAAATCAAGATTCCACGATGCCACACGGTCCAGATTGGCATACCCTCCGGTGGCAAAAGCACGAAGCAAGTTCAACGTCGCCGCAGAATGGAGGTAAGCCTCCAGCATCTTCTCCGGTTTGGGCGTCCGGGCCTCTACGGTGAACGGCAAATCATTGATAATATCGCCGCGATAACTGGGCAGTTCAACCCCATCAACGGTTTCAGTCGGTGCAGAGCGCGGTTTGGCAAATTGCCCTGCCATGCGCCCCACTTTAACGACTGGTTTTTTCGCGCCGAATGTCAGAACAATCGCCATTTGCAGCATGACACGAAATGTGTCGCGAATATTATCTGACGAGAATTCGGCAAAGCTCTCTGCGCAATCACCGCCCTGCAGCAGAAAAGCCTCACCCCGGGATACAGCGGCCAAACGGTTCTTCAACGAACGCGCCTCGCCGGCGAAAACCAATAACGGATATGAAGACAGTTTATCAGTGGCTTGTTTTAAAGCGGCTTCGTCGGTGTACTCTGGTAATTGCAGAGCCGTCCGGTTGCGCCAACTATCTGCGCTCCAGTTCATCGTCATGGAATTTTCCTGCGTTTCGCGTGATCTTCGAGAGATCGTTTATACGCGCACCTCGTCTCGACTGTCCACAGGTCACATCATATGCTTGTCCAAAGACTGACAGGCCTGCATAAGATTAGTATCAAAACACCGCCGAACACGTCCTCTACATCTCACTCTATAGGAATTACGTATTGAAATACCGTCCCGAAATTGACGGCTTGCGGGCGTTTGCTGTTGTCCCGGTTATCTTATTTCATGCGGGATTTAATTTATTTAGCGGCGGGTTTGTCGGTGTAGACATCTTTTTTGTCATCAGCGGCTATCTTATAACAACCATTATTATTGAGGATTTGGAGCAGAACACATTTAGCCTCGCACATTTTTACGAAAGACGTACGCGAAGGATATTGCCGGCGCTTTTTTTCGTCATATTCGCGTGCATTCCTTTTGCATGGATATGGATGCTTCCGGTCCAAATGGAAGATTTTTCGAAAAGCATCATTTTCGTTATTTTCTTTTCATCAAATATTTTGTTCGCTCAAGAGATTGATTATTTTGATCGGGATGCTGAAGAAAATCCGTTGCTCCACACGTGGAGTTTAGCGGTTGAAGAACAGTATTATTTTATATTCCCGATTGCCCTATTGCTGTGCTGGCGCTTTGGCAAGAGCAAGGTGTTTTGGGCCATTGTCGTGCTTGCAGGCGTCAGTCTAGCATTAAGCGAAGCGGGTTGGCGCTATAATGCCAACGCAAATTTTTATTTCACACCATCGCGCGCTTGGGAGTTGTTCGCAGGCTCAGTCGCCGCCTTTATCGTTCAGAAACGAGGCATCAAATCGAATGATGTATTTTCGTTAGCCGGATTAATCGCGATTTTGTACGCGATTTTCTTTTACGATAAGACCACCCCGTTCCCGAGTGCCTATGCATTAATTCCGGTCATCGGCATATTTCTGATTTTACTCTATGCTGGTTCGGAAACATTTACGGCCAAATTTCTGAGCGCTAAATTATTCATCAGTGTCGGCTTGGTCAGTTATTCAGCGTATTTGTGGCATCAACCACTGTTAGCTTTTGCCAAGATACGACTTGAGCAAGAACCCGACTTTACCACGATTGTTTTCATCCTGGTGGCAACAGCACTTTTATCATTGCTCACATGGCGATATATTGAAAGACCTTTCAGAGATCGGGAAAAAATCAGTAAAAAAGGTTTACTCACCGTTCTGTCTGTCTCGGTACTGTTGCTTTTGTCCTTCGCTATTATGGGCGATAAAACAAAAGGTTTTAGAAAAGAAACCAATTCCGAAATACTCCCACCACCTCTGCAAACCGGTCATGTCATCAATCAACCGCTTTTTGTCTTTGGAGATTCACATGCAGAACATCTCATTCCCGGATTAGAAAAATTCAATAATGGCAAGACCATCGATATGACGAGTCCCGGCTGCATTCCTTTTCGAAATGTCGACAGATATGACGACAGATTTGAACCCGGAGAATGCGCGCGCATCATGAACGCCAATATTGATGTTCTCAATCGTGTAGATCAACCATCCATCTTAGTGATCTCATCAATGGGTCCGGTTTACCTCGACGGTTCGGTTTTCAAGGGAAAAGACACTGCGCGTGTGGAGGGGCTTGGCGTTGAGCTTATCACCGATCCGAAAGTGGCAGATCATTACAAAATATTCGAAACAGGAATGAGGCAAACTCTGTCAGAGTTGTCGAAGAACGATCATTTAAAGGTCATCTTTACAATAGATATTCCGGAACTTGGCATTGAAAGCGGGTGCAACTACCCCAAAAAGGAAATCTCCGTTTTCGGACATAAACTGAAAGATCTGTTATCCAACCCACCGAAGTCCGAATGTACGGTTTCATTAAAAGAGTACAATGAACGTTCAGGAAAGTATAAAAACCTGATTTACCGGACCGCAGAAGACTTTCCGTCCGTCTATCTTTTTGATCCCACAAAATATTTCTGCGGCGCAGAATCTTGCAGCGGGTATGTGGATGAGTTTGGTTATCTATATCACGACTTTGACCATCTAAGCAAGAATGGCAGCTACTACTATGCGTCCAAGCTCATGGATGAAGTTTTTGCCAAAAGCGATAATTGACCGCAATCCGTGTTCGCTTATCCGCTCATCACAGCGCTACCCATTACTTCACGGATAACGCCGTTTCCGTTGAGGCGAGCACTTTTTCCAGCCATTCATTTTCGGATGCTTTCAGACGGGCTTCTTCCGCTGTGATATAGTCGCGCGTCAAAGGAACATCATCCCGTTCTCGAGCAAGCTGCATCTGGAAAACATTGCTCGCACCATACCGGAAAGCGCCTTCACAGGCCGCGAGATAAAACTCCCACATTCTGCCGAATTCTTCATCATACATTGCTTCAATATCGGGGCGCTGCGCCTGAAATCTCTCACGCCAAATACGAAGCGTTTCCGCGTAATGTACGCGCCAAATCTCACAATCTGTCAGCCACAACCCGGACTTTTCGACTGAGTCCATCGCCTCTGACATGGAGGGCGCATACCCGCCGGGGAAGATATACTTCCTGAGGAAAGGCCCGGTGACACCCGGAGGCGCTTTTGAAGAAATCGAATGGATCAGCGCAACGCCGCCCGTTGCTAGCCGATCCCGGACATTCAAATAATATGGTGTCAGTTGTGTAATGCCGACATGCTCCAACATTCCAACCGAAACAACCCGATCAAAGGTTTCCGTGACATGCCGGTAATCGCGCAACTCGAACTTTACCCGATCCGAAACACCAAGCGCTTCGGCTCGTGCTTGGGCTACTTTGAGCTGTTCTTCCGACAGCGTAACGCCGGTAACATGAACATCAGCAGCGTGCGCAAGGTAGAGCGCCATACCACCCCACCCGCACCCGATATCCAGTACACGTTGCCCCGGCTTCAGGCAAAGTTTTGCAGCAATATGCCGCTTTTTTGCCGCCTGCGCCTGATCAAGACTTTCATCGCCAGTCTCAAAATATGCACAGGAATACTGAAGGTCGCGACAGAGGAACTTTTGATAGAGATCATTACCCAGATCATAATGCACTTTCACATTTTGCCGCGACCGTGCCACCGGATTATGTTGAGCAAAGCGTTTTGCCCGCCGTGCCACACCCCTCCAGAAAATCTGACTGGGGCTGAGATCAAAGGTGCGCTTGTTGACAAAAAAGACCCTGAGTAAATCCCAAGCACCCGTCCCACTTTCGGGGCTTTCCACGACCAAATCACCGGACATAAAGGCTTCCGCTGCACGCAATTCAGGGTTCGAGAAAATCTTCCAATCAAACGACGCATCATTGACACGGATTGTCACATCCGGCCCCGGCTCTGTGCCGCCGAAAGTCTCGGAGAATCCGTCAGGACCGTTCAAAGTCAGCGTTCCTTTTCGGATCGCTTTACGAAGGAGCTTGGGTAAGTGCTTCATGATTTTATCTTCGACACATCGCGGGCGCGTGAATTTTCGGGCAGGATCGCCCAAATACCTGATGATCTCAGCACCCGCCGTTCTCCCGAATAGAGATCACTTTCCATAAAGATGAAATTGCGCGCTTTGCGGGTAACTTTAGCCACGCCGTGCAGAATCTCACCGATCCGGCCTGCTGCTAAAAAATCGCATTCAAAGTCAATCGTTGCCACAGCATTTTTGGCAGCGACGAAAGCACACGACCCCATCGCACTATCTGCGACGCTCATCATTACCCCGCCGTGGCAAACACCGTTTGCATTCGTATGACGATCATCAAGCTCTAACGCAAAAGGCAACGTCCCGTCAGGCATTTCGGCAATCTGAATTGGGCCAAGCAGATTGTGGAAACCCTGCCCTTTAATATCGCGCCATGGCAGCGAAGGATCATATTTCACGTTTCAACTCCTCGACTAACCCTCTGCGTTCTGGTGTCCGCCATACAATTTAGCAAGACAGGATTGGCTCTTTATCGCGCTTTACTGACAAAACGGAAGATCGTACCAGTCCAACGAGTACCATCGCCGAGTATTTCGCTCAGGTCAGTAATCGACTCGGCACGTAGCGCGGTACGCCAAAAATTAACCGCAGGCACATTCTGCCCTCTTACAGCGACCTCCCATTGACCGGGCAGCGCCTCGAACAACCGACTTGCCGCTTCCCAGCCAACCCCTGACCGACGGTAAGCCCGCAGAACAAAAAACTCTGCCAAGCCATGCGTTACGCCCTGCCCGGAGGGTGACCAGTCATTGACGAAAGCAAATCCTGCAAGAGCATTATCCAGTCTAAAAATATGAACCGATCGCGACGGATCATCCTTCCAATAGTTCTCAAAATGCGGATACGAGAACAGACCAGAATCATCAATGCCTCCTTCCCCTTCATACTCAGAAGAATCGTGCAGGTAGAGCTGAAGCAAATTGCTGACCGCATTGCGATTACTCGGCTCTGCCCGAAAGACAGTCAATAAAGGTCGTGTTGCCATATACATCCAACTTTCAACATTCATTCTTGTCAAATCGACCCTCTGTGTCGAGCACGTTAACTCAAATTAACTTTTTCACCTTATTCAAGACCCGTACTCTAGAACGGAGCCTCTATGACCGCGTTTCCAAAACCTTTGACGACCGTTTCCGAAAACACGCCGGAATTTCTGACACTCCCGATGATCACCCCGACCGGATTTCGGGAATATGACGCCCGCTGGCGGTTCCCGGAAGAAATCAATTTAGTCGGCATACAAGCGGTCGGCCTTGGCTTAGGCACAATGCTGCAAAAGATTGGCAAAGCACGCATTGTTGTTGGGTGTGACTATCGCGCTTATTCGTTGAGTGTGAAGCAAGCCTTGACACTTGGCCTCATGACAGCGGGCTGCGAAGTCCACGATGTCGGGGTTTGCCTGTCACCTACGGTCTATTTCTCACAGTTTGATCTCGATATTCCCGCCGGAGCAATGGTCACAGCAAGCCACAATCCGAATGGCTGGACCGGAGTAAAAATCGGAGCGGACCGCCCGCTCACCTTTGGCCCTTCCGAGATGGCCGAGCTTCGGGACACCGTACTAGAGGGCAAAGGTGTCGCTGCAGCCGGTGGCAGCTATCAAATGGTTCAGGGGTTTGCTGAACGGTATCTTGATGACGTTGTCGGGGAAACAAAGCTGTCACGCAAACTCAAGGTGGTCTGCGCAACGGGCAACGGATCGGCCTCAATGTTTGCACCGCAAATGCTTGAGCGTATCGGGGCCGAGGTTATCCCTCTTCACACCACGCCAGATTACGATTTCCCGAACTACAACCCCAACCCTGAAGCTATGGAGATGCTACACTCCATGCGCGACAAGGTTCTGGAAACCGGTGCAGATTTAGCCGTCGGATTTGACGGCGACGGCGACAGATGCGGTGTTGTTGACGATGAAGGCGAAGAGATCTTCGCGGATAAAGTCGGCGTTATGTTGGCGCGGTCGTGGTCGAAAGATCACCCCGGCGCGACCATTGTTGCCGATGTGAAATCAACAGGGCTTTTCGCTTCCGATCCTGTGCTCAAAGAGGCTGGCATGGTTGCCGATTACTGGATGACAGGCCACAGCCACATGAAGCGCCGCGTTCACGAACTGGGCGCTTTGGCTGGGATCGAGAAATCCGGCCACTACTTCCTCGCGGGGGATTTAGGCCGTGGCTATGATGACGGACTCGTCGTTGCCCGCGAGATATGTCTGATGCTGGACCGCGCTGGTGGCAAGATGAGCGACCTTCGCAAAGAACTGCCTCCAGTATGGACGACACCAACAATGTCGCCTTACTGCTCGGACCTTGAGAAGTACGACACGATCAAGAAAATCGTCTCAGCCTTTGAAGAAATGGCCACAAACGGCGCTTCCATTGCTGGCAGCAAGATCGTGAAAGTCATCACAATCAATGGCGCGCGGGTTCAACTGGAAAATGGCGGCTGGACCTTGGTTCGCGCGTCTTCAAACACACCAAACTTGGTCGTGGTTTGTGAAAGCCCCAACTCCGAAGCGGAAATGCGCAAAATCTTCGAAGACACGCGCGCCTTCCTCGATGGTTATCCCGAAATCGGTGAGTATGATCAGACGCTCTGACGTCAGATAATCTCAACCGTCACACCATCCTTTGGCCCATCGACCCCGTTGATGGGCAACAAATCCATTGGACACGCGGAAAACACCACAAGTGCAGGAGCTAAGGCTTCTAACTCCACATAGGAACCCGACTTTTTTGTTGGGACTTCTCTGCCGAGGCCATTCGACCCAACCGACGGAATATTCATCCACAGGTTCAGCGGGCAAGGCGTCACCGCCGACACCATGCCTTGCGCGCTTAATTCGCGGTGCAGGTTTTCCTGACAGTTGGCATGACCCTCCCCCGCGCCGAGCACCCGGTATCGGTCAGGGTTACAGCAGGCAATCACGGTATCATGCTCGCCCGCCGAGGTATCTGCGACCATTTTCAATAGAGGATTATGCCGGTTGGTTACAAAGCTATCCCCGACTTCAGGGCGAAGTTTAAGCCACCAAGCCCGACAATGCTCCATGCCCATAAATTCAGTGGGGTCATTTGCGTTGAAAGCCCAAGTATCAATCACCTGATCCCCCGGCCCGTTGGTAATCCGCACCGTCTCACCAGCGGCGAGCCTGAATGAACACACACCACCCGCTTCAAGATTCATCAGATCACCTCAACATTGGCCAGAGCGACGCGGCGAGAATCACGCCCATCGTGATGTTGAACCATTTTAACCGCGTTGGCTCAGACAGATACCCACGGAGCGACGTCCCCATGCCGCACCACAAAACCGCACAGGGTGCAAGGACAAGCATAAATGCAGACGCGACCAACAAAACGGTAACCGAATAATTCATCGGGTCCGTATAAGCCGCCATCGCGCCAATCCCGACAGCCCATGCTTTGGGGTTAACCCATTGAAAGCCGGCAGCTTGCAGCACCGTTAAAGGCTGCGCACCGCTCTCACGTGATCCGATAGCCCGCGCCGTTCCGATCTTCCAAGCCAGCCACAGCAGGTACAGACCAGAGGCTATCTTCATAGCGAAATGCAAACGCGGCGATGCTTCGAGAATTTGCCCAAGACCAAAGCCAGTCGCCAACAGCAACGACCCAAACCCAAAGGCGATACCCACCACGTGAGGGATTGTCCGCGCCATACCGAAATTCACACCTGAAGCCAAAAGCATCAACGTATTAGGCCCCGGCGTCGCAGAGCCGACAAACGCGAACGACAGCAAAGCAAGAAAAACTTCCCAGCTCACAACTTGGCCCCATAGAACATTAGCCGCTCAGATCGCATTATTTACCCCTATTGTCAGGTCGAAATCATCGACCCCCTATTCAAACTATGAAGATCTTAGTCATCAAGGCTCGGATGCCCCAATCGCGCCGTACCCATAACAGAAACGCACTGTTATTGACGCGAAAGCAAGCAGACCGTTACACCACACTAAAATAGGCAGGGAATTTATGGACAAGATCGTCATCAAAGGTGGGAATCCACTCAACGGAACCATTCCGGTATCAGGATCAAAAAACGCCTGCTTGCCGCTGATGACCGCCGCCCTGCTCACGGATCAGCCAGTCACGCTGACGAATGTTCCCAATCTTGCCGACATGAACACGATGGGCGCGTTACTGAATAGCTTGGGCGCTACCGTCGAACGCGATGCAGATGCACATCGCATGACCTTACGCGCTGAACGCATTCGGACGCCGCTGGCGCATTACGACATTGTTCGTAAAATGCGCGCCAGCATTCTGGTTCTCGGACCGATGCTCGCGCGAGACGGCGCTGGTACGGTATCACTACCCGGTGGCTGCGCTATCGGAGCGCGGCCTGTCGATTTGCACCTCAAAGGCTTGGAAGCGATGGGCGCGGTCCTCGATTTAAGGGACGGCTATGTTCACGCCTCAGTTCCGCGTAGCTTGAACGGAGGCCGCTTGCACGGTGTCTCTTTCCGGTTCCCCGTCGTATCAGTCGGCGCTACCGAGAATTTGCTGATGGCGGCTACACTCGCAAAAGGCACGACACGTCTGGTCAATGCTGCACAAGAACCAGAGATCACCGACCTTGCCGATTGTCTCATCTCGATGGGCGCACAAATCGAAGGGGCCGGAACAAGCACCATCGAAATTCAAGGCGTCGATGCGCTGTCGGGCACAGAGCACGCTGTCATCGCCGATAGGATTGAGCTTGGCAGCTTTATGATCGCGCCAGCCATCACGGGCGGCGATGTGACAATCACAGGCGGGAAAATATTCCTCGTCGAAACGCTCGCTGAGGCCCTAAGAGCCGCAGACGTCTCGGTTGAAGAAACAGATGTAGGTATTCGCGTTACCCGCAACAATGGTACGATCAAGCCTGTCAGCTTTACCACCGAACCTTTCCCCGGCTTTGCCACAGACCTGCAAGCGCAAATGATGGCACTGATGACAATAGCCGATGGCGTGTCGGTGATTGATGAGAACATTTTCGAAAACCGGTTCATGCACGCGCCCGAATTAACGCGGATGGGCGCGGACATTGCGGTAGATGGCGGGCGGGCGACTGTCACCGGCGTCTCTGGCCTGCGCGGTGCGCCTGTTATGGCCACGGACTTGCGCGCGTCGATTTCGTTGTTACTTGCAGGACTGGCCGCAGAAGGAGAAACCTCCGTCAGCCGCGTCTATCACCTCGACCGTGGATACGAACGGGTGGAAGATAAGCTGCGCGCTTGCGGCGCTAACATTGAACGGATCAAGGACGACGCATGACCGAAGATGCTACCTTTGCTGATGGCGAACCGCCGAACCGCAACAAAGTCAAACTGATGGCGCGCGATGCACAGGATCTCTCGATCCTTTCGGCCTTGATGCAAGATGCAATCGGCAAGACCTCAGAGATCGCGTGGCTCCCCGAAAAGCGAATTTTTGCCCTCGTCGTGAATCGGTTTCGTTGGGAAGACGCCGCCGACGCGGAGGCTCAATCGCGTTCCTATGAACGGGTCCGCGCTGGCCTGCATGTCGAAGATGTGGCCGACGCCAAATTCCGAGGCTTCGATGTTGTCAAAGGCCAAGAAGCCTTTGAAATTCTATCCATCACTTTCAACGAAGGCGAAGATGGAACCGGCCACGTGATCATCGATTGCGCTGGTGGTGCAGGATTTGACCTCACCGTTGAAGCCCTAGATGTACGCATGTCAGATATGGATACGATCTGGCGAACCAAACACTTACCCAAACATGAGGATGATGCGTGACCCGCCGCCTCTCGACCCAAGATGACAATTTCGACGCCGCTTTTGCCGAACTCCTCCATTTGAAACGTGAGACGAGCGCAGAAGTTGATGACGTCGTTGCAGCTATTCTCGCGGACGTTCAACGGCGCGGCGATGAAGCGATCATCGACTATACGAAGCGCTTCGATCACCAGACCCTCACGCCGGAAACCCTCGCGGTATCGGCGGAAGAAATTGACGCGGCGGTTACCGCAACCCCCGCAGATCAACGCGCGGCTCTTGAAACTGCTGCCGCACGGATCACCGCCTATCACGAACGGCAATTACCGGAAGACGCCGATTGGACCGACGAAAGCGGCGTTCGCCTTGGCTGGCGCTGGACGCCGGTTGATGCGGCGGGTCTTTATGCTCCGGGTGGTCTTGCGAGTTACCCCTCCTCCGTCTTGATGAACGCGATACCGGCCAAAGCCGCCGGCGTAGAGCGCCTTGCCCTTTGTGTCCCAACGCCGAATGGTGAGGTCAATCCGCTGGTCCTTTGCGCAGCGCGGCTTGCTGGCGTCACGGAAGTTTACCGTATCGGCGGAGCGCAAGCGATCGGCGCGATGGCCTATGGGACGAATACAATCGGCCCCGTCGATGTTATCGTAGGGCCGGGCAACGCTTTTGTTGCCGCTGCCAAACGCCAAGTGTTCGGACGTGTCGGCATCGACTCTATCGCTGGGCCGTCGGAAATTTTGGTCATTGCAGATGGAGAGAATGACCCCGACTGGATTGCCCTCGACCTCCTTTCTCAAGCCGAGCATGATCAGAGTGCGCAATCTATTCTCATTACCACCGACGCCGCCTTTGGTGATGCGGTCGAAACCGCTGTCGCAAAAAGGCTAGAGACGCTTGAGCGCCGCGACATAGCAAGTGCGAGTTGGCAATCATCCGGGGCGATCATCACTGTTCCCGATCTCGACATTGCTGCCAGCCTCGCCAACAAAATCGCCGCTGAGCACCTAGAGCTTTGCGTCACCGAACCGCGCGCGCTCGCGGCAAAGATCAAACACGCTGGCGCGCTATTCCTCGGTCGATGGACCCCCGAAGCCGTTGGCGATTACGTCGGCGGACCCAACCACGTCCTACCAACCGCACGGTCTTCCCGCCATGCATCGGGCCTTTCGGTGATGAACTTCCTCAAGCGCAGTACAATGCTCGAATGCACTCCCGGTGCGCTTGGTGCAGTGGGCGAAGCTGCCGAAACACTTGCTAAAGCCGAAAGTCTCGAGGCTCATGGACTAAGCGTCCGTGCGCGACTCAACGCACTAAATGAGGGTTGACCATGAGCGCAGACATCAACGCCTTTACGTTAGACGACAGTGCCCTGCCCCCGCCGACACCGGAAATCGAACAAGAGCGCAATATAGCGATCTTCGATTTGCTCGACGCCAATGTTTTCCGCTTGGTGACCGGACCATCCGGACCCTATGCGCTGACAATGGCCCTGCGTGAGCGATTGCTCAGCTTTTCCGCAAAGACGGACGCAGGCGAGGTATACGACTTCACCTTGTCATATTCGCCTTTTCGCAAAGCGGCGCGATCCTATTATACCGTCTGCGAAAGCTATCTCGCCGCGGTTCGGAGCAAATCACCCGAAGAAATCGCAAAACTGGATGAAGGCCGCAAAACCCTTCACAACGAAGGCGCAACCCTCGTCACAGAACGCCTCGCCGAGCATGTTGAGATTGATGATAACACTGCAAGGCGCTTGTTTACGTTGATTGGCAGCCTCTACATTCGATAGCCTACCATATGTCACTCCAATAAGTTCTTTTATTGTTCTTATCAAATTCGTTTAGCAAATTCAATCCAAAATTCTTGTTACGTTCCACCCTTCACTACCGGTTTAGCGCCACGACGCTAATCTTGCTTCAAAGGCCGACCTCGGATAAACCACGCGCACACGGGACGTACGGGTTTCGTGGGAACTTCTGGAGCGGCTCCAATGTCCATTCTGGTCATGAAATTCGGTGGCACGTCTGTCGCCGACCCCGAACGTATTTTGAACGCCGCGCATAAAGTAAAGCGCGAGGTGGATGCTGGCTGGCATGTCGCGGTCGTCGTCTCGGCCATGTCAGGCGAAACAAATCGCCTCGTAGAACTGGTTCGCGGAATATCGCCTCTCTATGATGCCCGCGAATATGATGCTGTGGTAGCCTCTGGCGAACAAGTCACCTCCGGCTTGATGGCGCTGACATTGCAATCGTTGGGCGTGCCTGCGCGATCATGGCAAGGTTGGCAAATCGCCATGAAGACTGATGCCACCCATGGGGCTGCTCGGATCGACAGTATCGACACCGAACCAATGCTGGCGAAATTCGATGAAGGCTTACATGCGGTCTGCGCTGGGTTTCAAGGTATCTCCCCTGAAGACCGGATTGCCACGCTCGGTCGCGGTGGGTCAGACACCAGCGCCGTTGCTTTGGCTGCTGCACTTAAAGCGGATCGCTGCGACATCTACACCGATGTAGATGGCGTCTACACAACTGACCCGCGCGTTGTGCCAGAGGCGCGCAAGATCGAAAAGATTGCCTTCGAAGAAATGCTCGAGCTTGCTTCTCAAGGTGCGAAAGTCTTGCAAACCCGTTCGGTTGAGCTGGCGATGCGGTATAACGTACCGCTTCAAGTCCGTTCGAGCTTCTCTGACGAACCGGGAACCATTGTCTGCGATGAGGATGAGATTATGGAAAGCGATATCGTAACGGGTGTGGCGTTCTCACGCGACGAAGCGAAAATCACCCTTCAGGATGTTGACGACAGTCCCGGTGTTGCGGCGGCGATCTTCGGCCCTCTGGCGGATGCCGCAGTCAATGTCGATATGATCGTACAAAACATCTCGGACGAGAACCGGACCGACATGACCTTCACGGTTCATCTCGATCAGTTCGACCGGGCGCTTGCCACCATCGAAGCCGCCAAGGATCAGATCGGTTATAAAGGATTGGTCGCAGACAAAGATGTCGCGAAAGTTTCTGTTGTCGGGATCGGGATGCGCTCTCACACCGGCGTCGCACAGCGCATGTTCGCAGCCCTTGCCGAAGACAACGTAAACATTCAGGTCATCACGACCTCGGAGATCAAAGTCAGCGTCCTTATTCAACGTCGCTATATGGAACTGGCCGTCCGATCTTTGCACACCGCATTTGGTTTGGAAGCTGCGTGACCGATACCCCCACCTCCGGGTGGGACGCTTCGCCGGGAAAAGCGAAACCGGGCGGGGCGGCTGCACCGCGCCTATTGCTGCGCCGGCTGCGCGAAACTTTGGCAGCCCCCGGAGAAGTTCCGGAGCGCCTTAACCAAATCGTTAAACTCATTGCAACCAGCATGGTCGCTGAGGTTTGCTCGATTTATCTGCTCCGGGGTCGTGATATGCTCGAGCTTTGGGCGACCGAAGGTTTGAAACCTGAGGCTGTTCATAATGCGCGCCTGCGGATTGGTGAAGGCTTGGTCGGTGTCATCGCGCGCGATGGCGGCACGGTCAACACCTCGAATGCCCGCGAGCATCCTGAATTCAGATACCTTCCTGAAACGGGCGAAGAAATCTACCGTTCGTTTCTTGGCGTCCCGATTCAGCGCCTCGGAAAACTGCTCGGGGTTTTGGTCGTCCAAAACGAGCGGCCAATTGTCTATAACGAAGAAGATGAAGAAGCCTTGCGCGTTGTGGCGATGGTCATAGCAGAGATCGCAGATGCCGGATCACTGCTTCCTCCCGACGGCGATGATGATGAAGATCGCGGGCCTTTTCACGCTGTCGGAACCGGTGCGGCAGATGGCGTTGCCATTGGCCAAGTTCATCTACACGAGCCGCGCTTGCTGTTGCCCAACCCGATTGCCGATGATGTCACGCAAGAGCGCATACGCTTGCGCGAGGCGATGGCTCTTTTACGCAGCGACATTGATGAAATGCTCGAGTCATCTTCCATGCCGGCTACCGGCGAACATCGCGACGTGATGGAAACATACCGCCTATTCGCCAACGACAAAGGATGGCTTCGCCGATTGGAAGCAGGGGTTGCGACCGGGTTAAAAGCCGAAGCCGCTGTCGATGCGGCCCGCATGGAGACACGCACAAAAATCGACCGCGCCCGTGATCCCTATCTTCGCGAGCGCCTCAACGATATGGACGATCTCGCTCAGCGTCTCTTGCGCCGCCTTATGGCACCGACGGCTGGTGATGAGCCAATCCCGCCAAATGCGATTTTGGTGGCTCGGACGATTGGTCCCGGTGAGTTGATGGACTATCCGCGCGGCGCTCTTGCCGGTATTGTACTCGAAGACGGCTCGCCCTCTTCCCATGCTACCATCGTTGCCAGAGCGCTGGACATTCCACTGATTGTTCAGGCCGGGCGGTGTGCGCGCGAGGCTAATCAGGGCGACCTCGCAATCGTCAATGGCGATCAGGGTCATGTTCATTTCAGACCGCGCCATGATGTCGTGACCGCCTACGAAGAAAAGCTCACACTGCGCGTTCAGGAAAAGCAAGCCTTTGCCGCCCTGCGGGACAAACCCGCGCTCACGCTCGATGGTCAGCATATCAGTTTGCTGATTAATGCGGGACTTTCCGCCGATCTGCCGAACCTGCCCGAGAGCGGTGCGGAGGGTGTTGGCCTTCTGAGAACCGAATTGCATTTTATGCTCAATCGCCAGATGCCAACCCGTGAAGAGCAGACCCGGTTTTACAGTTACATTCTCAACAAAGCGGGCGACAAGCCTGTGACATTCCGAACCCTCGATGTCGGGTCGGATAAGGTTTTGCCCTTCCTGAAGCAAATGCCGGAGGAGAACCCGGCCCTTGGCTGGCGCGCCATTCGTCTCGGCTTGGATCGTCCGGCGATTTTGAAGATGCAAGCGCAAAGCCTGCTTCGCGCGGCGAATGGCCGGCCTTTACGGGTCATGTTCCCGATGGTCGCAAACCTGCATGAATACGAGCGCGCAAGAGAGATCGTTCTTCAAGAAGCGGATCGGCTCAACATCAACCGACACACACCACCATCAAATCTCCAAATCGGTACGATGCTCGAAACACCCTCGCTGGTTTTTGAGGAAGACCGGTTTTACGAACTCACTGATTTCATCTCCATCGGTGGAAATGACTTGATGCAGTTCTTTTTCGCAGCCGACAGAATGAACGAACGGACCGCTGGCCGCTATGACATCACCAGCGTTTCTTTCCTGAGAATGTTGCGCATTATCGTAAGCCGCTGTCTTAACCATAACACCGAACTCAGTTTTTGTGGCGAGTCTGCGGGAAAGCCCCTCGACGCTTTGGCGCTTGCCGCGACTGGCGTGACATCGCTCTCTATGCGCCCGGCGGCCATTGGGCCGGTAAAACGCGCCATTCGCGCCGCGAACCTGAACGATATTCGGGAAATGATTGACGAAGCGGAAAAAAAGCAAAAGCCGGTTCGGCAAACTCTAATCGACTATTGTGCAACAGCGAACATTCCGATTTAGAGTTTGCTGCACTTAACACAGATCATCGAGTTGCAGGTTTCAAGGGCACGTAACACGACCAGCTGACTCACTCAACTATACAACACGTTCTAAAGTCACGCCAAATCGTCCCTGTTTCATCATTTGAAAAGGGCGAATAAGTATCTTGCAGCCGTCAACATTTATCCGGCGGTTGCGGTTCCTGCCGCACCAGACAATGGCAATCCCATAGGATTTCATCGACCTTGTGGAGATGCTTTCGCCGGTATCCCGGCGGCAAGCCCATCCTTAAAGGCGGAACGCTTTTCGGCCCCGGTGCGGCGGCTTTGCGTTTTGCCACTTCGCGGACATAGCGCTTGGCTTGCTTTGGCATGTCTTCCAGCGCCAGTTTCAGCGCCAAAAGCCGACGACAAAGCGCCTTTGCCGACACCTCATCCTCCGGCGTTAAAACCGCTTTTGGTTCCGACCAAAGGATAAAATCCGGCTCACCGTCAAACGTGCCAATCCGGATTTGAATGTGAGGGTCCGTGGAGCCACTCGCTTTGGGCTTGCTGCGCGGTTTGCGGCGGTTCGGATAGAGTTCAGGAAAATATTTGCGCGGATCAATCAAACAAAATTGCGGCGCACGCGACCCCCGTTTTTCGCCCGTGCCTTTATTCTTGGCGCGTTTCCGCTTCGGCGGAGCCACATATTCAGGCACAGCCATATCCCGCGAGAAGATCGCAATAATCCGCCGCGTCGCAGATTCCGCAGGGCGTAAAATCAGCAAAACCGCATTGCGGACACAGCGTGGTAGTTTCTCAATAACTGCATCATCTGAAGTCATCCCCGCAGACGCAAACAACCCCGCCACAATGCGCAACAGCGCAAGGCGGTAGTTCTCGGTCATGCGGTCAAGGCTCCAGATCATGTTGTCTTTCGTGTTTATTTACAGAAAGAACATAGTAGAAACTTTTTATGTTTGCAAGAAAAATACATTCAACCTTTACGCTTACTCAAATTACCAAAGACACTTTTGAACGCCATCCCCATAACCTGAGAGCAAAGCCGTCATGACTGAGAAAGGGGTAGTATCACAGGTGCTGCATTGCCATCTTCGCAGTGCAGCATAATTATTGCGCTGCACCAAATCACTGTGAAGGATCAACTTAGATGCTTACGAATACAGCGTTGCGCCCTCTTTCCAATGTTGGAGCGGATAAAATGGCAATGACCTTTTACGAAACCAAAGCCGCAATGCCCAAAACGCAGGGCTTGATTGATGCAATACTCACCCGTTTGCTGATTGGTACGAAGAAAGTCCAATACAGCAGGATGGTGTCTGCGTTGATGCACCTGACTGATGACCAACTGGCGACGATTGGCATTACGCGAATGCAAATTTCGTCACATGCACGGGTTTGCGTTTACGGTGAATAGTCTCACAGCAAAGATAACAGTTTAAGGTCAACCTCCCGTCCCGGTAAATGGCAAGTGTGGCTTAATGCTACCCAATCCGGGATGGTTATAAATCTCTCAACTTGTTATCGTCCCTTCCAAACGGGATCGCGTTTTTCCGCGAAGGCTTTCGCACCTTCCAGATTGTCTTCTGAGCCGTAAAGGACATCCACACTCATGAGTTGGCGTTTGGTGACACGGTTCATAACATCTTGGAATTTGGAGTCTTCAGCCTCACGCACGGTTTCTTTGATCGCCGCATAAACAAGCGGCGGGCCGGATTCGAGCAACCGCGCCAGCGTCCACGCTTCTTCCATCAATTTATCCGCCGCATAGATATGATTGACAAAGCCCCAACGCGCGGCCTCTTCCGCATCGAGCCACCGGCCCGTGAACAGCATTTCCATTGCGATATGATACGGAATGCGTTTGGGTAATTTCACCGTTGCGGCATCAGCCAAAGTCCCGGAACGGATTTCCGGCAGCGCAAAGCTCGCATGATCGGCGGCCAGAATAATGTCAGCGGATAGCGCAACCTCCAGCCCACCACCACAGCAAATGCCGTTCACCGCTGCGATGACAGGCTTGCCTAACCCTTGCAACTCTTGAAGGCCACCAAAGCCCCCAACACCATAATCCCCATCAACAGCATCACCATCAGCAGCGGCCTTCAAATCCCAACCGGGACAGAAAAATTTCTCACCCGCACCAGTGATAATCGCCACACGAAATTCCGGATCATCCCGAAAAGCGGCAAACGTCTCGCCCATAACGCGCGATGTCTTCAGATCAATCGCGTTCGCCTTTGGACGATCAAGAGTGACCTCGAGAATACCACCTTCGTGGCGGGTACGAATTGGAGAGTCGGTCATGGGAGGTCCTTTTCTGGCTCACGCATCCTTATCAGCGCATCGGCGGCAAATGCGCCCTTTTCACAAGCAATCAGCGGATTAACGTCAAGTTCTTCTAACCTATCTGCATGGGCTTCGGCAAAATACGCTACCGCCTGCACCGCTTTGACAATCGCATCAAGATCAGCAACGGGCTTTCCGCGATACCCCTCGATCAGTTTTGAAACTTTCAAACCGGAGATTGCTGCGCGAATATCTTCGTCCGTGACAGGCAAGAGCATCGTGGCCGTGTCATCCAATAATTCCGCCATGACACCACCAGCACCCAATATCAGCATCGGCCCATAAACGGGATCACGTGTTACACCGATAATCAACTCGACCAAACCATCAACGATCATCTTTTCGACCAGCACAGACTCGCTGTGTATGAAGAGTTCGACAGCGGCATTGCAAACTTCGTGCTGGTCCTTCAAGTTGAGAATAACACCGCCCATCTCGGTTTTGTGCGCAATACCACTGGCCTTCAAAACGACCGGGTATCCAAATTTGTTTGCGGCGCTTTCCGCCGCGCCAGTATCCTCGACTTCCCAAAAATCCGGGGTATCGAGGCCAAATTCACCCAGAGCCGTTTTGCTTTCCCACTCCGTCCATGTCCGCGAAGGACCATCCTCATGATCACCAATACGCAAGATCGGAGGAACATCTCCCCGCGCCCAAGCCTCGCCAATCTGCGCCGCTGCATCCGCAGCAATCATAGCATCTTCAATCCCGCAAAGCGGAGCAATGCCTGCCGCCATGAATTGCGCACATCTGTCTTCGGGGAGCAGTTCAGTCAGCGAAGCAACAATGGCCGTCCGTGCATTCACCCGCGCACTGGCGGCAATGATGCCGCACACCGCCGGTTCCCATGTTTCATGACTGCACCGGTCTTCGCGTGGAAAATCGAGGATCAGCATCGACAGATCAAACCCCGGAGCCATCGCCGCTGAAAATGTATCCGTCAAAGCCGATTCATCATTCCAAATAAACGTATGATAATCGAGCGGATTGGCGACCGTTACAAGCGGGTTCAACGTTTCGGCAATCGACGCTTTCTCAGCGGCTTCATACGCGCGAAACTTGAGATCAAACGGTATAGCAGTATCGGCAACCAGCGAAGCCTCGCCGCCTGAACAACTCATCGAAAGAATATCGCGCCCCGGCAGCGCCCCGTGGACATGGAGCAGTTTCAGTGTCTCAACAAAACTCGGGATGCCCGGCAATAAAGGAATCCCAAGCCGCTTGAAAAACGCCCTGCTCCCCGCATCCGACCCTGCAAGCGATGCTGTATGAGAGATCGTCGCGATCTGCGCCTGTTCCGATGCCCCCACTTTAATCGCCACAATCGGGACACGCTTGGCACGGGCGCGCGCCGTCAAAGCCTCGAATGCAGCCGGATCACCGACCCCCTCGATATGCAGGCCAATCGCCGTCACCCGATCATCATCGAGCAAGGCTTCCGCCATCTGTGCGAGGCCGATTTGCGCCTGATTTCCCGCCGTCAGCATATACGCAATCGGCAAGCCCCGCCCTTGCATCGACAGATTTATCGCGATGTTTGAGGATTGTGTAAGAATGGCGACGCCGTTCTCGACCCGCGCACCGCCATGCTGATCCGGCCATAGCGTCGCGCCGTCGAGATAGTTCAGAGCGCCATAACAGTTCGGCCCGATAATCGGCATATCTGCGGCGGCGTCGAGTAAAGCGGTATTCCGGTCCGCGCCGTCTTCCGTTTCTCCGAAACCAGAAGCAAAGCACACCGCCCCCCCTGCTCCGCGCTCCCGCAATCCGCGCACAAGATCAAGCGTCGCATCCCGATTAACACCGATCCACGCCGCATCGGGAACAGCGGGCAAGGCGTCAAGCGACGGATAAGCCTTTATCCCATGCACTGCCTCGCGCTTCGGATGAACCGGCCAAATCTCACCCTCAAAACCAGCCTTGAGCAGTTGCTCAACAACATTAGCCGCCCAAGCCCCGCCAAACACGGCAATGGATTTAGGGCGCAGAAGGCGGGAGAGATTGAGGGATGTCATAAATCAGCCGGCAGCTTGACTGCACCAAATTGGTGTATGGAATAAATTTTGCAATTAATGATTTCAGGTAGCATAATGTGTGCTCGTGTTTTTATATTGGCGGTCTTAGCTACCATCACATTGGTGCATTCGGCTCAAGCTCATCAAAAAAAGTGCGCTGATTTCCCAACCTATCAGGACGCAGTTCAGCATTGCAAAAATGGTCCTCCGCATATCTGGCCCACCAAATGCGGAAATCATGATCGCGATAAAGACGGACGCCCTTGTGAATGCCGCCCCGGTGGTCCCGAAGCGGATAGCCAAGCCTGCAAATCAAAGCGCGCAAAAAAGTAAGCGCATCCATCATCTCTAAGCCCCCAAAGGCCGCAACAATTCTCGGCTAATGATATGGCGTTGGATTTCTGAGGTTCCGTCCCATATCCGCTCGACCCGCGCATCGCGCCAAAAGCGTTCAAGCGGCAAGTCGTTCATCAAACCCATACCGCCATAAATCGCGATGGCTTCGTCTGTGACCCGCGCCAGCATCTCTGACGCATAGACTTTCGCACTTGCAATTTCGCGGTTCGCTGGCAAGCCTTGATCCAGCCGCCACGCGCTCGATAATGTCAGCCATTCCGCTGCATCAATCTCAGTAATCATATCGGCCAGCTTAAACGACACGCCTTGAAACTTGCCGATCTGTTGGCCGAATTGTTTGCGCTCGGCAGAATAGTTCAGCGCATAGTCAAAGACCCGCCGCGCCCGACCAACCGCCATCGTCGCAACAGTAATGCGCGTGGCATAAAGCCACTCGTTCATCACCGCAAACCCGCCATCGACTTCGCCGAGTACCTGCGCGTCAGGCAGGCGGCAATTGTCGAACCGCAAGATCATATTTTTATAACCGCGATGAGACACGCTCTCATACCCCGGCGCGATTTCGAAGCCCGGCGTGCCTCGATCCACCAGAAAAGCCGTAATCCGTTTCTTGGGGCCTTTCGGCGTGTCATCTTCGCCGGTCGCAATAAAGACGATGATAAAGTCAGCATGATCCGCGCCGGAGATAAAATGCTTAGTTCCATTCACGACCCAATCGCCGCCATCGCGTTTGGCAACACATTTCATGCCGCGCACATCCGACCCCGCATCGGGTTCCGTCATCGCCAGCGCGTCCATGCGCTCGCCCCGCACGGCGGGCAGCAAATAGCGCTCTCGCTGTTCACCTTCACAAGCCATGAGAATATTTTGCGGGCGTCCGAAAAAGTGGTTCAGCGCCATTGAGCCACGCCCCAATTCGCGCTCGACCAGCGCAAATTCCAGATGTGACAGCCCCGCACCGCCGACTTCCTCAGGGAAGTTACAGGCGTAAAAGCCCAAATCCATTGTCTTTTGCTTGATTTGCGCGGCAATCTCGGTGGGCACTTCGCCGGTGCGATCCACCAGATCCTCGTGAGGATAAATCTCTTCCTCGACAAAGCGGCGCACGGTGGAGACAATCATCTCCTGCTCTTCAGTCAGACCAAAATTCATAGCGCACCCTAGCGTCGATGATAGATTCTGGCCGAACTCTTAGCTTTTTTCGAGGGTGCTTTCCCAATCCTTTTTTCGCAGAAACGACGAGAGGTAGAAGCCACCGCCCGCGAAAGAGCAGTTGCACCCTCAAGAATGCAACTGCAATTCTGTCCAAAATCGCATTTAGCCCCGTTTCAAAGCATCGCGGATTTCTTCCAGAAGAACCTCGTTCCGAGGCGTTTCTTCCGGTGCTTCCGCCTCGGCTTTTTTCGCTTTGTTAATGCCTTTGATGATCATGAACAAAACAAACGAAACAATCACAAAAGAAATCAACGCATTAAGGAACAAACCGTATTTTACGAGCACAGGATCACCACCCCCTGCACCAGCGCCAAGATTAATTGCCAGCGCGGAGAAATCGACGCCGCCTGTCAGGAACCCAACGATTGGCATAATAATATCGCCAACAAGAGATGTAACGATTGAGGTAAATGCAGCACCGATAACGATACCGACTGCCATATCGACCATATTGCCTTTTACGGCGAACTCTTTGAACTCTGTAAGCATACCCATAGAACTATTCCTTATAATCATCACAACGAAAAATTACGCGATTTAATGTGTTCAGTGCTTTTGCGGATCAACGCAACTTAATACTGTGTCCGGTTGTAAGAAATATAACGGTATTGCTGCGCAAGTGCCCAAATCACCCGCGCAAGACACCCCCTGTTGCTTTCTCGACCGAGGCAATAACTTTTGCCGAAAGCGCATCAATTTCTTCGTCTTTGAGCGTTACATCTTTCGGCTGTAAGCGAACTGCAACGGCGATTGATTTTTTTCCTTCGCCAAGTTGCTTGACTGCATGAGCACCATCAAAAACGTCAAAGACCCGCACGTCTTCGATCAGCGCTTTATCCGCTGCACGCGCTGCCTTGCGGATATCTTCCGCCTCAAGCCGTTCATCAACGACAAAAGCAAAATCGCGCTCGACCGCTTGCAACTTGTTCAGCGTCAATGCAGGACGCGCTTTGGTTTTTGCTTTCGGGAACGGAATTGCTGCGAGGTAAATCAAAAAGGCAACCGCTGGCCCATCAATATCCATCCCTTTAATCGCGTTCGGATGAAGCTCGCCAATTTCTGCAATCGTGACTTTCGGCCCCAACTTCAACGCGGCAGAGCGACCGGGGTGAAAGAACGACGCGGCAGAGCGATCCGTTTGCAGACGATCAACCGGCGCGCCTAGTGCTGTCAAAATGGCTTCGACATCGCCTTTGGCATCGAAAAAATCCAAGCCGCGACGCGCTGTTGTCCAATCCCGTCCACTGGCGTGCCCCACACGGATACCCGCCGCAACAATCGCTTCCTCGCCCGGTTCAGCGCCATGAAAAGCCGCGCCGACTTCGAACAATGCCAAGTCTTTGAAACCCTGCGCTTGATTGCGCGCCGCTGCCGCCAACAATCCCGGCAATGGGCTTGGCCGCATATCAGACATCTCGGATGAAATCGGGTTTTCCAATTTTAGCGCGTCAGAGCCGCCCCCGAACAGCGCCGCCTCGTCACTGGCGATGAAAGTATACGTCACGCACTCATTCATGCCTTGAGCGGCAAGCGCCCGCCGCGCCGTTGCAACACGACGCTGCATCGGTGTCAGACTGCGTTTAAGCGCGCCCGTCTGCGACCTTGCCAGCGGTTGAGATTTCAGATTGGTCAGCGAGGCAACCCGCGCGATTTCTTCAACAAGATCGGCTTCACCCCGAATATCAGGACGCCATGACGGGACCGAAACCGTCATCGGTTCACCGGCTGTAACACCAAAGCCCAGCGCCTCTAAGATGCGCGTTTGCTCGGCAATCTCGACCGTCATCCCGACCAGCGTTTCCACTCTATCGCCGCGCAAAGCGAAATCTCGTGCAGTATCCGGCGCGGCTCCGGCAATCACCAGTTCCGATGGTTCACCGCCGCACATATCGAGGATCATTTTCGTCGCGATTTCCATGCCTTCGCGGGCAAATTCAGGATCAATACCCCGCTCGAACCGATAGCGCGCATCTGAGTTGATCTTTAGCTTCCGGCCTGTTGCTGCCGTTCGCACAGGATCAAAATACGCGCTCTCAATAAAGACATTCACAGTCTCTTCGGTACACCCCGAAACATCTCCGCCCATGACACCGCCGATACCTTCAGGGCCGTTATCATCGCAGATAAGAGTCATCGCATCATCGAAGGCGTATTCTTTGCCATCAAGCGCGAGCAGTTTTTCACCGGCTTGCGACAGACGAACATGGATATTCCCATGCACTTTATCGGCATCAAAAACATGCAGAGGCCGCGCGCGGTCATAGGTCATAAAGTTCGTCATATCGACCAGCGCATTAATCGGACGCAGGCCAATTGCACGAATTTGCCGTTGCAGCCAATCCGGTGAAGGGCCGTTTTTTACCCCGCGAATATAACGGCCAACAAACAGCGGACAGGCTTTGTCTATGACATCATCCTTCAAAGTAACCGAAATGGGCGATGCAAAAACGCCCGCGATTTCTTCGGTCGGTGCAGGCTTCAACGTTCCAATACCACGAGCGGCAAGATCACGCGCGACACCGCGCACCCCCAACGCATCGGGGCGGTTTGGTGTAATCGCAATATCGATCACGGGATCATTGAGGTTTTTATAATCGATAAAGCGCGCGCCCATCGGCGCATCTTCCGGCAGATCAATAATACCGTCATGATCGTCCGAGATCATCATCTCGCGTTCAGAGCAGAGCATCCCATTGGACTCCACACCGCGAATAACGCCGGACTTTAGATCAACGCCCGTACCGGGCACATGCGTCCCCACAGGGGCAAAAACACCAACCAGCCCCGTGCGTGCATTCGGCGCACCGCAAACGACCTGAATTTCCTCGGAAGGAGAGTCGGGGCCGTTCGGCCAAGCCTCAACACGGCACCGGCGCAACCGGTCAGCATCCGGGTGCTGCACAGCCTCAATAACGCGGCAAATCCTAAATGCTCCAAGCGTTTCCGCCGGATTTTCAATCCCTTCGACCTCTAAGCCCAAGTCTGTCAATGCCGCCGCAATGTCCTCAACACCAGCGTCGGTGTCGAGATGCGTTTTGAGCCATGATAGCGTGAATTTCATCAGTATGGTCCGCCTGCGTATATCATCGCAGGCGGTTTAACTTAAATGTGCCGCAAGGCAAAGGCTCACATGATAACTGATTTTATCATCCACGCGACAATGCTGATAATTGTTACTCCTGCCAGCCAAAAGGCGACAAACCAGGCGATTTTGTTCAAACTTTCACGCTTCATCAGTGATACCCGTGTTCCGGCTTCACCTTACCGCGAAATACATAATAGGCGTATGCGGTATAGGCGAGGATGATTGGCAGCAAAATAACCGTGCCGACCAAGGCAAATTCAAGACTGCTTTGCGGTGCAGCGGCCTCCCATATGGTCAGCGAAGGCGGCACGATATGGGGATAAAAGCTGATACCAATCCCGATAAAGCCCAGCACGAATAACGAAATCGACGCCAGAAAAGGCATCAGATCGCTCTTGTTCCGCAACCCCGCGAAGAGCTTATATGACGCAAACCCGACCAATGCCGGCACGACGCTCGTAAGAGCAATTTTCGGCCAGGAAAACCAGTGATCGAAATAAACCGGATCAAGAAAAGGCGTCACAATACTCACCGCACCAATCAGGCTCAGCGTTGCAATCGCGAGCTTAAAAGCGGCTTGCCGCATACGCTCCTGAAATGCACCTTCGATTTTAAGAATTAACCAAGTCGCCCCAAGCAACGTATACCCCACGGCAACACCGATGCCTGTCAAAATAGAGAACGGCGTCAGCCAGTCCCACCACCCGCCGGCGTAAGCTCGGTTTTCAATTTCGATACCCTGAACCAGCGCGCCCAATGCAATACCTTGCATCAAAGCAGCCACCAGCGAGCCGCCAAAAAAGGCAAGGTTCCAAACCCACTTCCAGCGCTCGGTCCGCCAGCGGTACTCAAAGGCAACCCCGCGAAACACCAGCGCCAGCAACATCGCTATCAATGGCGCGTATAACGCGGGCAGGACCGTCGCATAGACGACGGGAAAGACCGCAAGCAACCCGCCACCACCCATAACGAGCCATGTCTCGTTCCCATCCCAAACAGGCGCGACCGAGTTCATTGCAAGGTCACGCTCGCCCTCGTCCTTGAGAAAAGGAAACAAAATCCCGATCCCAAGATCAAACCCGTCGAGAACCACGTAGACCAGAACAGCAAAAGCGATAATTCCAGCCCAGATAAAAGGAAGATCAAATTCCATGGCTTATCTCCCCGTCGTGCCGGAAATGAGTTGCTGTGCAGGCGTGATACCAGCGGTTCTAATCGGGCCTTTGTTCAGCCCCATCTTCACATCAAGCGCACCCGGTGTCTTATTCATCATCCGCATGATGTAATAAGTGCCTGCACCGAAAACGAAGAAATAGACGATGATAAAAGCGGTCAATGATGCGGCCACCGCCGGCGCTTCAATGGGCGCAAGCGAGTCCGAAGTTCGAAGCACACCGTAAACTGTGAAAGGTTGCCGCCCGACTTCCGTTGTGACCCATCCGGCGAGCACGGCAACAAAACCCGACGGTGCCATAAGCACCATCACGCGCTGCAACCAGTTCGCGTCATAAAGCTGTCCTTTCCAACGGCGGAACAAGCTCCAGAACCCAATCGCCAGCATCGCAAAACCAATCGCGATCATGATGCGGAAGCTCCAGAATACGATGGCAACGGGCGGTTCCTCATCATCCGGGATTGTATCAAGACCATCCAGCGGCGCGTTTAAGTCATGCTTGAGGATCAGGCTCGACAGCTTCGGAATCTCAATCGCATAATCAATCCGCTTTTCCTCGGAATTCGGAATACCGAACAAGATCAGCGGCGCACCATCCGGATAGCTGTCATAATGCCCCTCCATCGCCATCACTTTTGCAGGCTGATGCTCCAGCGTATTAAGACCATGCAAATCACCCGCAACAATTTGCAACGGCGTCACAATCACCGCCATCCACATTGCCATTGAGAACATCTTACGTGCGGCAAGGTTCGTTTTATCCCGCAGCAAATGCAGCGCACCAACTCCACCAACCACAAAAGCTGTCGTCAGATACGCGGCTAAAACCATGTGTGTCAGGCGATATGGGAAGGAAGGATTGAACACGATGGCCCACCAATCTTCCGGCACAAATTGCCCATCCGCACTAATGCTGTAACCCGCAGGGGTCTGCATCCACGAATTCACCGACAAAATCCATGTCGCCGATAGCAAAGTCCCGAAAGCAACCATGCCGGTTGCAAACATATGCAGGCGTGGACCAACACGCTCACGGCCAAACAGCATAATGCCGAGGAAACCGGCTTCCAAAAAGAAGGCAGAGAGAATTTCATAAGCCATAAGCGGCCCGATAACCGGCCCCGCCTTGTCGGAAAAGACGCTCCAGTTCGTACCGAACTGGTAAGACATCACAATCCCGGAGACGACACCCATGCCAAAAGCAACGGCGAATATCTTTTTCCAATAATTGAACAGCGACAGATAGACGTCTTTTTTCGTCCATAACCACAGGCCGTTCAGGACAGCAAGATAACTGGCCAAACCAATCGAGAATGCAGGAAAGACAATATGAAATGACACTGTAAAAGCAAATTGGATACGCGCGAGCAGCTCCGCCGTCATTCCATCAAACATTTTCGCACCCTCAGGCTGAATAATCTCTTTTGTCTGTCAGCTATATAGGAGCCGAAATTTTATTGTGCAGGTGCGAAAGGTGCGACCCGGCATCGCACCGAGCCACACAAAATGCTGCTATGCAGCAAGATAGGCGAATGTCGACATGCTGCTGTGATCGGCCTGATAAAACGTCATCGCATTCTTATCGCTGTCAAAGACATATGACGGCTTTGGCCCGAGCTTCTTCCGCTCTTCACGCGCTGTTTGTCGTTCCAGCACAGACGCCGCCGCGAGCTTTGTGCGGCTTAGAATCGCGGGAGTAGCGGTGAGCGCTGCGGCGGACTTTAGAAAATCACGTTTGTTCAAGGTCGTCTCCAGTACAGGCCGCACAAGACCGTACGGCTCACTGGATATGGTAATTCATAGCGGCAATTACAAGATGTAGTGTTTACGCACTCAAACCGCCATGCAAAGTCGGCACATCCAGGGCGCGGAATCCGTAATGGCGCAGCCAGCGCAAATCGCTCTCAAAGAATCCGCGCAGATCGGGAATCCCGTATTTCAGCATGGCAATCCGGTCGATCCCGACACCAAACGCAAAACCCTGCCATTGATCGGGGTCGATGTTGCAGTTTGAAAGCACTTTTGGATGCACCATGCCGGACCCGAGAATTTCCAGCCAATCATCGCCCTCGCCGACTTTCAGGACGCCCTTATCCCACGAACATCGAATATCAACTTCTGCAGACGGCTCCGTGAAAGGGAAATGCGAGGCACGGAACCGCAATTCCACATTATCAACCTCAAAGAACGCTTTGACGAATTCTTCCAACGTCCATTTCAGGTTCGCCATCGTGATGCTTTTGTCGATGGCCATTCCTTCGACCTGGTGAAACATCGGCGTATGGGTCTGGTCATAATCCGAGCGATATACCCGCCCCGGCGCGATAAACCGAACCGGCGCGCCTCCGGCCTCCAGCGTTCGAATCTGTACCGGAGACGTATGCGTGCGAAGCACATGGCGCGTGCCATCAGCTTTCGGGGCCATATAGAACGTGTCCATTTCGGCTCGCGCAGGATGTTCAGGCACAATATTCAGCGCATCAAAATTGTGCCAATCATCCTCAATCTGCGCGCCCTCTTTCACCTCAAAGCCCATATCAGCAAAAATTGCCGTGACTTCTTCGGTGACAACGGAAACCGGATGCAGCGTGCCTTGCGCGCGGGGCCGTGAAGGGAGCGAGACATCCAACCACTCCGTCGCCAAGCGCTCGTTTAAGATCGCATCGCCAAGCGCGGCTTTTTTTGCGGAAATGGCGGCATTAATCTCATCTTTCAGCGCATTTAGCGCTGGCCCAGCCGTTTGGCGCTCTTCTGGGGTCATTTTCCCCAACTCACGCATTTTCAGCGCGACTTCGCCTTTTTTACCCACAGCGGCGACTCGCGCCGACTCAAGCGTTGCTTCATCCGCCGCCTCGTTTACGGCGGTCAGGTATTTCGTGCGAAGATCGTCAAGATCGCTCATCGGTATATCCCGCTGGAAAGTCGTTTCACCGCGACTTATCAGAGCCATTCGGTAATTTCTACACGCGCGGCATTGCTGGTTATGGACTTTTTCAACATCATGCGCTTAACGTCCGCCCAACAATGGTGGAGAAGGCCGATGACGAATTACGACCCTGAGAACTTTAAGCCCGGCGAAATGGACACAAGCGTTCAATCTGCAACCTTCGACGGTTTTATGAAAACCTGTGTGATCGTTACCGTTGCAACGATTGCCGTTTGCATTTTCCTGCTGATCGTCGGCGTTTAAGATACGTTAAGGAAGTTGGGGCGCGGGCATAAATGTCGGCGCACCATTCACGAACGTAAAGCCGTTCTTGAACGACACTGAGTAGACCTGCTCACCCTCGCGCTCGCCTTTTCTGGCAAACCCGCCGAGAATAGTCTGATACCATTTGACATCTTTTTCGGCCAAATACCCGGCGCGAGCGGCGTTTTCTAAGAAATCACCTAGTCCCTGTAAGCGTAGGGTTATCGCGCCCTCGGGCTTACGGTCGCGCACTTCGGCTGCACCATCACCATTTAATATGATGCCCGCAAGATTAAGCGCCATCCGATCGATCTGAATCGCGTCGACTTGCACCGTTCTATCCGGGCGCACGGAAACATCAGCTTTCGCACTCAACCCGATATTGACAGGATCGCGCGGAAAACTCTGCGAAGGGTCAACTATATCCCATGCGTCGCCGTTAACGGCGGCTCCTTCCAGATCAAGCACCCCAGTCATTTGACCAGCCGCATTGTCAGGAGCGGTCCCGATGGCCATGAGTTTTTCTGCAGTAATCGTATAAGGCGGCGTGAGCGATGACGTCACTTCAACTTCAATCGCTTCACCCTGACCGGATACGTTCACTTGGTCACCGCTTTTCGACAGATTCCCGGAAAATCCGTTCGAGCGGATCACAATATCAAAAGGCGGTACAAGCCCATCAAGCGACGTGAGGCGCGCATTTTGCGCTTCCGGTACAGAAAAATTCACCGTTCCAAAATCTGCGACTGAAGACTCAAAAGAAATTATAGGCGTTTCCCAATCCGCCCGCGCCTGTCCTTGTGGAGTTAACACGATTGATTGTGTACGCGGCCCGATTAATTTGCCCCGATATGCAAAGGGAAATCCCTCAATTTCCAACGATTTGTAAGATGCTGCGACCCCGTGCCCCGCCCATTCAACGATCTGAGCATCAAGCTGTTCGCGGATTTGGCCTTCGCCGTAATACCACCCACCGCTCCAAACCGCTGCCAATGCACCAACCGCACCGAGTCCAAGCGCCGCTATTTTAGCCATGTCGATGATCTCCTGTCGCGTCTTGGCATTGAGAGAGATATAGAACACCTCTGTTACGATTGGTAAGGATCAAATGTCAGAGGAATTTTGGGTTTTCGGATATGGCTCGCTCATGTGGAGACCGGGGTTTCCGTTTGTTGAGCGCTGCAAAGCGGAACTCGCCAATCATCGGCGCAATTTTTGTCTAAAGTCAGTACGTTTTCGGGGAACACATGAGTACCCGGGGCTTGTCCTCGCGCTCGAACCTAAAATGGGCGCAATGTGCCAAGGCGTCGCCTACCGTGTGAGCGCATCAGATGCCACTGAGACACGCGCTTATCTGGAAGACCGCGAAATGGATCGCGGATCATATTTCGAAACACTCCACCCCCTTAAACTGGAGGATGAGCGCCGGGTTGATGCGCTTTGCTATGTTATAAACCCCGACAACCAAGATTATATTCGTGACCTCTCATTTGATGAAAAAGCCCATATCATTGCGACCGCCGTTGGGCCTATCGGCACAAACAGGGACTATCTGTTCAATACGCTCAATGACCTTCGTCAGATGAAACTGGCCGACCCGGAAGTTGAAAGCCTTGCGGAGAAGGTGGCAGCATTGCTTGATGGTCAGAATTGAGGTTTCAGTTCATTTCGCTCCATTTCCGGTGGCCGAAGAGATACATTCAAAACCCACGAATTTAAAAATCTAAATTTTTACTACTACCGCTATCCTTATCTCGATGCGATTGTTCCGGCAGCACCAACCATTGCACCTGCAGCACTCCTATTGAGCCATCTTTGTGCATTAGGAGTCGTAATAAACTGACCAGCACGATCCGCCGCCGCCGCATAACCAATCAAAGTTAAGCCCCAAATACCGATAATTATAACGCTTAACTGAAGAGCCGGGAGCATCGATATATTTGAGATATCCAGAACCGCAGGTAACAGCGCGACGTAGAAACCAATCGCTTTCGGGTTTCCTAATGGAAGTAAAGCCGCAAGCCAGAAGAGCTTAAAGCCTTCGCCTTTCGGTACGATCTTCGAAACCTCAACTGGAGCGGAAGTCCACATTTTGTAAGCAATATAAAGCAGATAGGCGATGCCAATCCATTTAATAATTGTGAATAACGGTCCTAATGCCGCCGCAAGCGCGGCCAATCCAATTACAGCAAGTGCAAACAAAACCAAATCGCCAAGAACAAGACCCGCAATAAAAGGAAGCGTACGTCTCAACCCTGTCGTCGCTCCCTTAGCAATTACGGCTGCCACGGCAGGGCCAGGCGAAATTGAATCCACAAGATATATTAAGGAAAACGCCAAAATGTACTCGGTGTTCATGCGGCCAATCCTTTTGTGTCTTTAAATCATGATAAACATTTAACGCGTGGCTACGATTCAGGCACTACCACCTATTAAACAGCCACCCCCTACATACCCGACTCTTCTTTTTGCATTTGCGCTTTGGAGCTTTTTACGCGCCTAAGAGCCTGCCCGAAAAGAAGTTGAGCGATATCAGCGTTCTGTGATTCCCTATCGTTGTTGACGCGATGGAGAATGAGATGCCTTGGAATGCTACCGCTCGCTCAGATCATAACCGC
>CALKIZ010000025.1 GCA_937995735.1 uncultured Neomegalonema sp.
TGGTCTTATCCTTGGAAAAATGAGCTTACGGGCTGCGCTCCGGCTCATTTTTCCAAGGATAAGACCATAACATGATTCTTTCGCGCTGAAGCGCTTCCGACTGGAAGTCCGAGGGTTTGCTCCAGTGCGTGGATACTTAAATTTTGGGAAATTTTGTATCTGGAAAAATCCAGCCCGTTGCTATCCCTAAGTAAATTATCAATCATCAGCCGCGCGCATCAAAACTGTGCCAACGCCTACCGATAATCTCGAAACGCCTGTTACGGGTTTTAAAGAGAAAGCGTCTGTGAATATCGCTTCCCCGAAAGACCTTAGCTCGTCATGCGGCCCCAGAAATCTTTCACGTTCTTAAAAAAGCCTTCGTGCTGAGGGCTGTTTTGCTCCGTGTCAGCAATCTTCTGGAACTCTTCGAGAAGTTCTTTCTGCCGCTTATTTAAGTTTACCGGTGTCTCAACGGCAACCTCAATATAAAGATCCCCTTCGCGGTTCTGACGTAAGACCGGCATCCCTTTACCGCGCAAGCGGAATTGTTTTCCCGATTGTGTACCTGATGGAATCGAAACGCGCGCGCGGCCACCGTCAATGGTTGGCGCTTCAATAGGCCCACCCAGAGCGGATAGCGCCATTGGCACGGGGATACGGCAAAACAAGTCCGGTCCTTCCCGCTGGAAAATCGAGTGCTGTTCGATGTCGATAAAGATATAAAGGTCGCCCGGAGGACCTCCCATCAGCCCAGCTTCACCCTCACCCGGCAAGCGGATGCGGTTACCATCTTCGACCCCTTTCGGAATCTGGACATTGAGTGAGCGCTCTTTGCGAGTGCGACCCGAGCCGGAACATTTACCGCAAGGGTTTGAAATGACCTGACCGCGACCGGCACAGGTTGGACACGTCCGTTCAACCGTAAAGAAGCCTTGTTGCGCACGAACCTTGCCCATACCACCGCAGGTTTGACAGTTCTCAGGCTTCGCACCCTCCGCCGCGCCAGAACCATTACATCCTTCGCAGGCAACGGCCGTTGGCACTTTGATAGACGCTTGTTTTCCGGTAAAAGCATCTTCCAGTAAAATTGTTAGATTGTAGCGCAAATCTGCGCCACGCATTTGGCCCCCGCTGCGCCCCCGGCCACCACCCCGCTGTCCACCAAACCCACCGAATAGGTCGTCAAAGACATCAGAAAACGCCGACGAAAAGTCTGCACCGCCCCGTCCGGCACCAAACGGATTTCCTCCGCCCATGCCACCTTGCTCAAACGCAGCATGACCAAACCGGTCATAGGCTGCGCGTTTATCAGGATCTTTTAGGGCATCATACGCTTCGTTGACTTCCTTGAAGCCATCTTCGGCCTTTGGATTATCCCGATTACGATCCGGGTGGAGTTCTTTAGCACGCTTTCGAAAAGCAGATTTTAACTCCGCTTCGGAAGCACTTTTTTCGACGCCAAGAACGTCGTAATAATCGCGTTTTGACATCCGCTGTCCTTCTCCCCGGAGCGAAAAAACGCATCCTCAAAAGGATGCGCACTCAGAGCGGAGCGGTTAGCCGCCCCGCCTCCGTAAGATTAAGACGCCCGACGATCATCACCGCCATCGGTAATGTCTTCGAAATCAGCATCAACAACGTCGTCATCTGGGCCACCGCCATCGCGTTTTGCGTCGGCTTCTGCAGCGGCCATATCGTCATCTTGGCTTTGCTTATAGATCGCTTCGCCAAGTTTCATTGATGCTTCGGCAAGAGTTTGGCTCTTAGCCTGAATGACCTCAACATCATCATCACCAAGCACTTCACGCAACTCTTCGATAGCAATACCGATATTGTCGCGTTCATCTTCGCCGACCATATCGCCATGTTCCTTGAGCGACTTTTCAGCGCCATGGATCATCGACTCGCCCTGATTTCGGGCTTCGACCAAGGCTTTGCGCTTACGGTCTTCATCCGCGTATTCAGCCGCGTCTTTGACCATTTTTTCGATCTCTTCATCCGCAAGACCACCAGACGCCTGGATCGAGATATTCTTCTCTTTACCCGTCGCCTTATCGCGGGCCGACACGTTAACGATGCCGTTGGCGTCAATGTCAAAAGCCACTTCAATTTGCGGCACACCGCGCGGTGCGGGAGGAATATCTTCAAGATTGAACTGGCCAAGCATTTTGTTATCGGAGGCCATTTCGCGTTCACCTTGGAACACCCGGATCGTCACAGCCGTCTGATTGTCGTCGGCAGTCGAGAAGATCTGCGATTTCTTCGTCGGGATCGTCGTGTTGCGATCAATGAGACGGGTAAAGACGCCGCCCTGAGTTTCAATACCCAGGCTGAGAGGCGTAACATCCAGAAGAACTACGTCTTTAACATCGCCTTGTAGAACACCAGCCTGAATTGCCGCACCCATGGCGACAACTTCATCCGGGTTCACGCCTTTATGGGGTTCCGCTCCGAAGAACGTTTTCACCGTCTCATGCACACTTGGCATCCGGGTCATACCACCGACGAGAACAACCTCATCAACATCACCCGGCGACATACCAGCATCTTTCAGAGCGGCCTTACACGGATCGAGCGTCCGTTTCACCAGATCCTCTACCAGGGTCTCAAACTTTGCGCGGGTCAGTTTCAGCGTGAAGTGCTTTGGACCTGACGCATCTGCCGTGATGAAGGGCAGGTTCACCTCAGTTTGCGTTGAGCTAGACAATTCGATCTTGGCTTTTTCAGCAGCTTCTTTCAGACGCTGAAGGGCCAGCTTGTCCGTGCGAAGGTCGATACCTTGCTCTTTCTTAAACTCATCTGCGAGATAATCCACGAGGCGCAGGTCAAAATCTTCACCGCCAAGGAACGTATCACCATTGGTGGCTCGTACCTCAAAAACACCATCGCCGATCTCGAGAATCGAGACATCAAACGTGCCGCCGCCAAGGTCATACACGACGATTGTTTTGCCATCTTGCTTATCCAAACCATAAGCGAGAGCCGCCGCCGTTGGCTCGTTGATGATACGAAGGACCTCAAGGCCAGCAATACGGCCCGCATCTTTGGTTGCTTGACGTTGTTGGTCATTAAAATAAGCAGGAACAGTAATAACGGCCTGTTCTACAGGTGAACCAAGATATCCTTCAGCCGTTTCTTTCATCTTTTGCAGAATGAAAGCCGAAATTTGCGCCGGTGAATACTTATCGCCATTGGCTTCAACCCAAGCATCCCCATTCCCGCCATCAGCGATCTTGTAGGGAACCATGTCCTTATCTTTAGCAATGATAGGATCGTCCATGCGGCGACCGATAAGGCGTTTTACCGCAAACAGAGTATTCTCAGGGTTTGTAACCGCTTGGCGTTTTGCGGATTGTCCAACAAGGCGCTCGCCATCATCTGAAAAAGCGACCATTGAGGGCGTTGTCCGCGCACCCTCTGCATTCTCAATCACACGGGCGGCAGAGCCATCCATGATCGCAACGCAAGAGTTCGTCGTCCCAAGGTCAATTCCAATAACTTTCGACATCTAACAAGTTCCTCTCAGCAAAAGCCCAAAAAACGCAAGTTTCGCCATTTCGGTAGGCTTTCCTATTGATTGCACCCATGATTCTTTTGAGAGGGCGCGAATTCGTGTTCTCGCGACATATATGAAGGCGCGATAGCCACCGCAAGCACTGTGAATGAGGAATTTTTTCGCCGTACAAAACCAAAAGTCGATCTGGGCCACTAACAGGACATAATAACGAAGCGATGACCGGTGAAAAAAGCATAATCCATCATGGTGTTTTGGTGACGCCGCAAGCGCTAAATCAAGACGAACAAGCCATTTTGCTGGCTGATCTTCAGGATATTGCAAGGGTTTCGCCACCGTTTTCTCTGATAACCCGATGGGGCAAGCCGATGTCCGTTAAAATGACCGCTACGGGGCGGTTTTGCTGGTTTTCTGATCGGAAGGGCTATCGCTATATCGAGGAGCACCCGCTCACAAAGTCAGCATTTCCGCCGATTCCAGAACTTGCGCTTGCGGTTTGGCGGCAGTTTGAGGCCGGTGTTGACCCTGATTGTTGCCTGATCAACTATTACGGGAAAGGCGCGCGCATGGGACTACATCAGGACAGAGATGAAGCGAATTTCGACTATCCCGTTGTTTCCATTAGCTTAGGCGACCCTGCCCTCTTCAGAATCGGCGGCACGGAGCGCAGTGACCCGACGAAAAGTTTCTGGCTCCGCAGCGGCGATGTCATGGTTTTGCACAAAGACAAACGTCTCGCATTTCACGGCATTGACCGGATCAAATTCGGCGAAAGCCCTCTGTTGCCCAAAGGAGGAAGGCTCAACCTCACATTGCGCCGAGTCGCGAGCGCCTAAAGTTCCACCCGCTCTCTTTCTTCACCATTCTCGACCGCCGTATAGAAACAGGATCGCCGCCCCGTGTGACACGCCGGACCCGTCTGATCTACTTGTAAAAGAAGGCAATCTCGGTCGCAATCAAAGCGCATTTCTATCAGATTTTGCGTGTGCCCGGACGTATCCCCTTTGCGCCAAAACGCACTGCGGGACCGGGACCAATACACAACTCTGCCTTGCTTGATCGTTTCTAAAATACTCTCCACATTCATCCAAGCCAGCATCAAAACTTCGCCGGTATCATGCTGCTGAGCGATGGCTGGCAACAGGCCGTCAGCGTTATATTTCAGCGAATGAGGATCGAAGGGAACGGGCATATTTGTGACCTTGGCTTTCACATTACTCGGGTTCGCGCTATGTTGGCTTTGTAAGCGGATAGCACAACCGCAGAAGGGAATTGGCAGTGGTTGATCTTATCAGTCTGTATTCTAAACGGATTTTAGCGCTCGCGGCAGATATTCCTCATGCCGAGCGCTTGACTGATTCCGATGCAACCTCGACGAAACGATCACCGCTTTGCGGATCGACAATTACGATTGATATCAAGGTATTACAAGGTCGCATAACGGATTTTGGCCAGGATGTAAAAGCTTGCGCTTTGGGTCAGGCTGCCGCCGCTGTGCTCGCTGAGCATGTAATTGGCTTAACTATCAACGAGGTAAGACAGGTTCGCGACGACCTTTATGCCATGCTCAAAGAGGGCGCAGAACCGCCAACGGGGACGTTTGAGAAGCTGAAATACCTCGAACCTGCCCGCGAGTTTAAGAACCGCCATGCGTCGATTATGCTCGCCTATGACGCGACTCTGGAAGCCATGGAGTCGGTCGGCGCACAGGCTTGTGCAGGCAGTAAAGGCTGACAAAACCGGCTAAATTCTAAGGCATAATCCATAAACTCTGTGGCAAAACCCTCGCCATACTCCGGCAATTTCCTGAAAATCACTCCTGCTGGACGCCAACATCCTTTGGTTCGATGGTTTCAACGAATTCAATAATCGCTTTTAACTCGGCTTCGGTCAGAATCATCGGCGCAATCGGCGAGGGCCGCGCCGGATCGAACGGATCGGTCACGCCTTCGATCTGCGTGATCGCCGGATGAGGCGGTTCGGTATAAAAAGCCTCAAAGCGGGCTTTCCAATCTTTGTAGTGTCGCATAACCGCGAAACTCGGTGTCGAGCCGATGGAGCCATACGGATTGCCCCCCGGCACAACATGACAGCGCCCGCAATGTGAGACTGCGGCTTTTTGTCCCGGTGTCATCGGTGCATCATCGGCCATCGCGGGCGCACAGACCAAAACCGGCAAGAGACATAAGCGTTTCATGCCTGCATCATGACTCGGACTGACGGGCATTTCAACTCAGCGTCACACGACGCTCGCCGACAACCTCACCGTTGAAGTTCCTGATCTCGGTATTGAGATAGTGCCGCGCAGTAGGATGATCGCGATGCAGCGCACCAATCCGAACCAACAAAGCGGCACAGAGCGACTCGCAAGCGGGAACATGGCCGTCTTCGATCTTGAGACAAAACCCGAGGCCCTTTTCAGGATAAATCCCGGTAAAGACCCCATCGGCTCCGGTTTTTACCACCGCGCGCCCCTCGGTGGCTGTTGTCAGCGCAAGACACGCGCGCCCCTCTCCCGAAACCAACACGGGATGCGCCGCCATAGCCGCCACCAACCGTCCTGCCGCATCGCCGCGCACTGGTCCCAACCTATCCGGCGAAGCAAAGCGCGCCATCGCACCCGCAAGCCCCTTTAAGGACGCTGCATAATTCGGAGCCGAGCATCCGTCCGTCCCATAGACCAAGGGAGCCTGTGTTTCTGTCACTTCGGCAAAAGCGGCCTGTATCGCTTTTTGCACAGGCTCATCAGGCAACAGATACCCGGCGGGATCGGCCCCGAGGTGCAAGGCGAGGGTCAAAAACCCCGTATGTTTGCCGGAGCAATTATTGAGCAACCGCGTCGCCGTCCGGTCTATCGCTTTGACCGCCGGATCACGCGGAGGCTGTGGCCCGCACAGCAAATGACCGGGCGAGAGCTTTAGCGATGACAGCCACGCGGCCACCGCTTCCGTATGGACCGCCGAACCCTGATGCGAAGCACAGGCAAGGGCGAGATGCTCACTGCCAAGGCCCGCAGCCTCCGCCGCACCGGTTTCGAGCAAAGGCAATGCCTGTATCATTTTAATCGCGGAACGGGGCAGGATGGCCGTGTCAATATCCCCCCATGCTTCAACGACAGAGCCGGACGCCGTACAAATTGCAGCGGCGGCATGATGGCGGTTTTCGACAATAGGTCCGCGCGTGGTTTCAACGAGAATGGGGCTACTCATAAATACTCTCTAATCCGTTGTAAGGATGGAACCAATGGCGGCTCTCACGGTTCTTAATCCGAGGAGAACGTTAATGCCGAAACGGACAAAAACAAAACGGCCTAAAGACACCGAGAAATATAACAGCAGTTCTGTATCCGCAGTTTGGATTGTCTTCATTACCAGCGTCACCTTAGCGGGAATCGCCGTACTTGGAACGATTGTCTGACAGGTTACAATTCATTTCACATACCGCTCAATAAAACGGATTTTGAATCCACGGCGCATAGACGTGCTGCACACTCGGCCTCTGCACAACAGCATCCGCGATGCGTTTGACATTCGGGAAAGCCTCCACAGCCGGATGGCCTTGCGCGGGGCGCAGCCAAGTTGTCAGCATGAACAAGTAAATATCGGCGGCGCTGAAACGATCTCCGAGAATCCATTCATTGTTACCGATTTGATCGTCGATAATCTTCCATGTTTCATTCAGCCGACGGTTACCCCGCCTCTGCGCGCTCGGTTCATCACCCGCATTGTCCACAAACCGGTCGGGATAATAAGTGAGCTGAAAAGCATTCTGAATTGAGTTGGAAAAATAGACGAGCGTTTGGAGATAAAGCGCGCGCTGAGGATCATCCACGGCAGGCGCTAAATTTGCTTCGGGATGTCGGTCGCACAAAAAGACAGTGATCGCCGCACATTCATACATCGCCCCATCGTCCCAAGCGAGAACAGGAACCCAGCCATTCGGGTTGATCGCCAGTTGCTCCGGCGGGCGCGGCGTCTCTTTATCGACAACAGTTTCGATCAGCTCATAAGGAACGCCGATCTCTTCCAGCATCACCCGCACGCCCATAGACGCACTCTTGAGTGCATAGAAAAGTTTATACATGGGCTTGGCTCTCAATAGTGGTGCAAGGTCCAGTCACCAAATCGCACACACCCTGCCCTTCGTGTCAAATCCATCAAGGATTTTTCCCGATATCAAGACTGCAAACCCGGCCATAGCGATAGGCTATGAAAGATACAGCCAAACGATATTTCCAATAAGGTGACGCTCACGTCATGTTCGTTGTCAACGAAGCAACGAACACACGCCGAAAAGGAAAGATCATGAAAACCACCCTCCTCGCGCTCACCCTCGCCGCCGCAACCGCAAGCGTCTCAGCGCCGGGTTTTGCAATGGATAACCCGGTCAGCCAAAGCCGGGCGTTGATAGAACGTACGCTCGCAGCTCAGGAAGCCGCCTCCACAGACCGGACGGCGCCAACGGTGCGCGCAACCACCTTCAACACCAAAAAGCCGGTTATTCTCGACCGTTCTGAGACGGCTTTTGACAGATTATTCGGTTTCCGCCACGGCCCGTCCGGTCGGTAAGTCACAGCCATAAAACATTCGGACGATTTTGTACGGCTCAGGTTTACCTGCCTCAGCAGACGGTCCGGCCACACAGAACTGCGGAAACCTCCCACCGTTTGACGGACCCTATCCGTCAAACAGTTCCGGCCAGCGCACAGCTCCCCCCTCACTCTCCGCTTGCCGGAGGTGTGCTGGCTGGAACACTTTCTATTTTGTGATAACCGTCACGGTCGGTCATGAGCAAAACAATCGAGTCTTTGCCAAATCAGCTTGCTTTGTCGCATACTCATCTCATGACAAAAGATACCCAAGCAGAAGACGCCCAAGCGCGGCTCGATCAATTACGCCATGAGGCGGGCGGCGCGTTATCAGGCCGTGAGGTGCGAAAGCGTCATGGACTCGACCCGAACGACACCTCCGACGACCCGCCCCTCGATTGGAGTGCGACGCCCCTGAACATCACACTGCAAATTCTCGCCGTCGCGCTGTTTATTGCCGTCATGTGGTTCATCATCACCTCATTCTTCGGCGGCTTTAGTGAAGTGCTCTCCCGGTGAGCAAAGGCAAACCGTTCTGGCAAACCGTTCCCCTCGCCGAGATGAGCAAAGATCAATGGGAATCGCTCTGCGATGGCTGCGGCAAATGTTGCTTGCTGAAACTTGAGGACGAGGATGACGGCAAGCTAACCTACACCAATATCGCCTGCCGCCTGTTCGATGACAGCACATGCCGATGCATGAATTACCCTTTACGGAAAATGATGGTCGAAGGCTGTATTCTTCTCACGCCCGAGACATTGCCCGATACGCAAAAATGGTTGCCGAAAACCTGCGCTTATCGCCTGATTGCCGAAGGGAAACCCCTCGAAGCATGGCATCCCTTGATTTCAGGATCACCCGAGACGGTGCATTCCGCAGGCATTTCCATACAAAGCGCGACCGTACCGGAATATGAAGTCAGTGAAGAAGACTGGTACGATCACGCCATTGATGAAGAGGTTTAGCGCCTCAACCCACCGCATCCGCGCCGATGGCCGCGAGCATGGCTTTGCACACTTCAATATCCTGCTCACTCGCGCCCGAGCCAACACCGACCGCTCCGGCCAGTTGGTCTTCGATCTTCACCGGCATTCCACCCGGAAGGTTCGTTACCGCATTGCCGGTAGCCGCCGACAGCTTCGCCGCAAAATCTTCCGGCATTCCGCCTGTCGCCGCACCGGTAGAGGCCGATGTCCGCGCCTTTGATCTCGCCGAACGCAAGCTGAGATATTTCGATCCCGTCATACGCAAGCTGCCCATAACCTCACCCGATGCATCAACAACCACAAGACATTGAGGTTGCCCCATCTCAGTCGCTTTCGCGGCCCCGTTTTGCAACATGGCAAGTACCGCATCATGGGTGAGAATTGGGCGGCTATCGAACATTGGTGAATTCGTCATATAAGTATCCTGTATCGCGGCTTGAGTTTTAATTGGCCGGACCCTAGCCCCTGAAACTCAGATGTCAAAAACTGATCTCGGGGTTATCGTTAAGCCTTCGCTTTTACCTTTGGCCGCAACACATGCGGTTGGCTTGCATCGTATAGCGCGCTGTCACGGAAATCGACCTCTTGCAAAGCGGGACCGATAAGAATGAGCGCGGTGCGGGTGATCTTTTCGGCTCGAACTTTCTCGCGGATATTCGACAGTGTGCCCTCGATAAACAACTCATCAGGCCAGCCCACACGGTAGGCGACAATAACCGGACAGTCTTCACCGTAATAGGGGCCAAGCGTCCGCTCGATCTCGCGCAAGTTCCGAATGGAAAGGTGGATCGCTAGAGTCGCGCCTGTCTTACCCAAGGTATCAAGATCTTCACCGGGAGGCATCGCGCTTGCCTTGCCTGCGGTGCGCGTCAGGATCACGGTTTGCGCCACTTCGGGAATGGTCAACTCGCGCCCGAGCGCCGCCGCCGCCGCCGCATAAGCCGACACACCCGGCGTCACATCATAGGGAATACCGAGCGCTTTCAAGCGCCGGATTTGCTCCGCAATCGCACCATAGAGCGACGGATCACCCGAATGCACACGCGCAACATTCTCATCGCGTTTATGCGCCGCTTCCATTTCCGCAATAATCTCATCCAAAGCCATCGGCGCGGTATCGAGGATACGCGCATCCTTCGGCGCGGATTCCACAATCGCTTCCGGCACAAGGCTGCCCGCGTAAAGACAAACGGGACAAGACTGGATCAAGCGCAACGCTTTGACGGTGATAAGATCAGGGTCGCCGGGACCGGCACCAATAAAATGAACGGTCATTCAGCTGCTTTCATCTTCTTCGCATAACCGCGCGGCGTATACATACGCCCGCCGGTCACACGGGATTGACTGGACCCGATCAGAACCACGGTCAGCATATCCACTTCATCGACTTCGAGTTTCGCAAGATCGCGGTAGATCAGTTTTTCCTCCGGCCTGCCCAGATTACTCGCGAGCAATACCGGCGTCTCAGCAGGGCGGTGCGCAAGCAAAATCTCTCGTGCTTCGGCCAACAACGTGCGACGCTTTTTAGAAACGGGATTATAAAACGCGATAACAAAATCGCCTTCCGCAGCGGCTTTGATCCGGCGCAGAATATCATCGCGGGGGGTCAGCAGATCACTCAGCGAAATCGCACAAAAATCATGGCCGAGCGGCGCGCCAGCCTTCGCCGCCGCTCCCTGCAAAGCCGAAACGCCGGGAGCGGAGATTACTTCAACCCGCCGCGCCGCATCCGAAATATCGCCCCGGTCCAGCAGTTCGAAGACCAGCGCGCCCATGGCATAAATACCCGCATCACCGGAGCAGATAATCGCCACATCGCGCCCCTCGCCCGCACGCTCTAACGCAAAGCGGCAACGGGCTTCTTCTCCGCCGAGCGGAAAATCATGGCGCGGTTTGCCATGAGCGAGGGGTCCGAGCAGGTCGATATAAAGACCATACCCGATCAATTCTTCTGCTTCGGCAACAAGACGCGAAGCCTGCGGCGTGCGCCACTCTGCTTTGCCGGGACCAATCCCGATCAGCGAAACCCGCCCCCGTTTGCGACCTTTCAATTCAGTAATCGGCCTCGGTGCTTGAGCAATCGCGATGGTCGCATTCGCGGTCTTTTGTTTCTCAACCACAAGTTCGGCATCCGGTCCCGCCGCCGCCAGCGCAGCCCCTTCAGAAACGCCATGACATCCGACTTCGGCAAAAACCACCTCTGACGGATTGGCAAGGCGCGGTGCTTCAGCTTCCAGCGTCGCCGCATCAAACACACGGAAAGGAACACCAAGCTCCTCCGCAATCGCATTAATCGCCACTTCATCAACTTTGAGGTCGATAGAGACAACAGACGCGATTGCTTGCGGGGCAATGTTAAAATCGCTCATCGCGCGCGAAACAAGCGCGCGGATTTCATCAACCGAACACCCGCGCGCACATCCAATCCCAAGCGTAAATTTCGCCGGATGAAAGATAAGCGTCTCTGCATCCCCTGCGATCGGCTCTTCCGTGGCAACAAGAGAGAGAGGCCCATCGCCATCCAAGTCATTAAGCCAAGGCGCATCGCCCGTGACCCTTGCCCCTTGCCCGCTCAGCATCACCGCCATGAAGGATTTCGCATCCTGTGGATTCGCCAAACGCCATCCTGCGGGCGGTTCATCCAATGCAATCCCAAGCGCAACATCACCCGCCGTTGTTACGGCGGCATGGCTTTCCAACACGTCAGCAATTTGCTTCGCCAAACGGTTCGCCCCGCGATGCCCGCCAAGCAGCGGCACAACAGTCGATCCATCATCCGGCACAGCCACCACCGGAGGCTCAACCCGTTTGTCATTCAGCAAAGGCGCAACGGCGCGGATCAAAATCCCCGCCGCACACACGCCAATAATCGGTGTCCGCGCTGCAAATAATGTGCGCGCGTGCTCCAACGCATCAGGGAAAAACGCATCGGCACGATCCACCCGACCCTCACGGCCATGCACTTTTGCGCCTAAGGCTTCGGCAATGCGATGGGCGGTTGGCTCGCCGGAACGGGAGAGGCATAAAACTACAGGGTCAGCCAAGGGTCATCGCCTTTATAGATCAAAATCATCGAAAAATACGGCGCGCTCTCGGGCGCATCGGCAAGCGGTAAAACAGTTTGCTCGCCCAAAGACGCACGCTCGATATAGCCCGCATTTTCAGTCATGCCCATCTCGTCAAGCAAGGCCCGAATGCGCGGCAAATGCCGCCCGACTTTCATAATGGCAATCGCTTCCGCGCTCTCAATCTTCGCACGCATGTCTTCATCAGGCAAAGGACCGGGAATTACCGTCAACACATCATTGCGCGCCGTCAGAGGACGCCGCAATGCCGCCGAACACGCGCCGAGCGACGAGACACCGGGGATAATCTCCGTCGGAAATATATCCGCCAACCGCGCGAATAAATACATAAAGCTGCCATAGAAAAACGGATCGCCTTCACAGAGCACAACGACGTTTTCACCAGCGCTCAGGTGCTTCGCAATAACCTCAGCACTCGCGGCATAAACATCCTGTGCCGGAAACCGCTCGACCCGCATGGGAACGATCATCGGAATTTCAATTGCATCACTCGCAATGGCTTCGGCAGCAATAGAGCGCGCAAAGCTCTCGCCGGAATCCGGTGCGGGATAGGCAATGACTTTCGCGCCGGAGATAACCCTGTGCGCCTTCAGCGTCATCAACTCGGGATCGCCGGGGCCAACACCGACACCATAGAGAATGCCGGTCATGTCAGTAGACTCCATTGCGTCACCGGCATCGCCGAACGCCACCCGCGAAACGGTCCGACAGGCTCCGCGCGCGCCGCCGACACGCGCACAAGCTCGCCGCCAATCTCTGCATGAAGCGCCAGCAAAACGGCCTCACTTTCCAGCGTCACCGCATTGACAACCAAGCGTCCATTTTTACCGAGCGCATCCCGGCATCGAAGCGTAAGGTCGCGCGTCAAACCGCCGCCAATAAAGATCGCGTTCGGCGCGGGTAAGTCGTCCAATGCTTCTAACGCATCGCCTTCGATCAACTTTAATTTCGGTGTGCCGAGCACGATCCCATTCTCGTGCGCCATCGCAAGACGCTCAGGTTTATTGTCGATACCAACCGCCAGCGCATCGGGTGCAGCGCGCATCCACTCGACGGCAATCGAACCGCATCCCGTACCAATATCCCACAGCATCTCGCCCCGCGCGGGCATCAGTTTTGCAAGCGTCAGCGCCCGGATTTCGCGCTTGGTCATTTTACCGTCATGGACAAAAGCATCATCGGGCAAACCGGGAACGCGCGACAACAAAGCATCCGGCGTACCGATCACCTCCACCGCCAGCGTATTAAAAGCAAGAACCTCTGCCGACCAGCTTTCCGCAACCCCATCCGCGCGCGTTTCATTAGGCCCGCCCAGCGCACCAAGCACACTCATCCGAGACGCGCCATAGCCACGCGAAGTCAACAGCGTAGCGACCTCGCCGGGGGTTTGCGATCCGGCAGTCAAAATCAACAACCGCGCACCCGGCCAAAAATACGGAATGACTTGTTCAACAGCGCGGCCATGCGCCGTGATCGTCTCCGCATCCGCCAGCGACCACCCCATCCGCGCCGCCGCCCATTGAAAGGCCGAAAGCTGAGGATAGTATGTAATATCGCTCTTGGAAATGACATCGCCGTATTTCGGATTCGCAATCCGCGCGCCGACCGAAAACCAGAGCGGATCACCCGTGGCAAGAACCACAACCCGGCGTCCTTTATGGCTGCGGATCACCTCAATCATCGCATCAAAAGGCGAGGGCCATGCGAGGCGTTCAGCGGTCACATTTGGTGCAAGACTGTGATGACGATCTCCGCCGATGATAATTTCGGCCTGTTCGACCTGAGTGCGGGCAGCAGCAGACAACCCCGCCATGCCATCCTCGCCGATACCAATGATGTGGAGCCAGGCGCTCACGCCTCTAAGCCTCCAGCCAATGCATTCACCGCAGCGCTTGCCATTGCGGACCCGCCGCGCCTTCCTTGCAAAGCCAGATAAGGCACGCTGCGTGGATTATCATGCAGTTCCGCTTTACTCTCCGCCGCACCGACAAAACCGACAGGGAACCCAAGAATACAAGCGGGCTTAGGCCAGCCCGTATCGAGGCGCTCTAACAGATGGAACAAAGCCGTTGGCGCATTGCCCACCGCAACCACTGCCCCCTCCAAATGCTCACGCCAGAGCACCACCGCCGCAGCAGAGCGCGTCGTCTTGAGCTTCGCCGCTAGCATCTTCACACGCGGATCGTTCAGCGTCACAATCACTTGGTTTTGCGCTGGCAAACGCGCACGAATAATGCCGCTGGCAACCATCTCACAGTCACAAAGAACAGGTGCGCCACTGGCCAGCGCTTCACGGCCTTTATCAGCAACGTCATCCGAGAATGTCAGATCATCAGCCACATCGACCATCCCGCAAGCATGGATCAATCGCGTTGCCACCGGACGCAAAGACGCCGGCAAACGATCCAGATTGGCTTCGGCCCGCACCGTCGCAAAAGACGCCGCATAAATCGCAGCAGGGTCTTTTTCGTAGTTAAGACGACCCCCACCCAACCCTCCCCCTGAGGGGGAGGGCATCTCTTTCGGAGAACCGTCTGATAATTTGCTCACAATATCAGTCAAAACACCTTCAAGATTTTCGGTAATATCGTTGTTCCAGTAACGGGCGACTTTGTAACCCTGCGCCTCCAACCATGATGTTCGTGCAGCATCATCGAAATTGTCAGCATGTTGCCCACCATCAAGCTCAATGACAAGCCGATGATCGAGGCAAACGAAATCAACTATGTACGATCCTATAGGGTGTTGTCGGCGAAACTTGACACCATTGAGCTGTTTATTACGAAGCTCAGCCCATAGCGTTTTCTCTACCTCAGTCGAGTTTTCGCGAAGCGCTCGCGCTTTATCGCGCATCTGCTTAGAATACTGCATCACTGCTTTTCCAAAAAGAAAATGAATGACCAGCACAAAAGCCCTCCCCTTTCAGGGGAGGGTTGGGTGGGGGAATATCCGATGCTCACTTCTTCAGCCTGTCGCGCACACTTTCGGGGCCGTCGGGGTGATCGGCATGAGGATAAGGCGCGTGGACATGATCATGGTGGTGATCGTGTCCATGTGCGTGAGCGTGGTCATGCGCATCCTGCATCTCAAGACGACAAGCGCCCGTACAGAACGTATCGCAATGCACGCAATCCTCAACATTAGAACCGGGGGCCGATGCGCCCTGCCCTTCGACATGGTGGTGATGGCTTTCCTGCGGCGAGCCGACCTCGGCTTCAAACCCCAAAACCTGCGCGCGGTATTTGCACATCGCACAGTTCATTAGGTTCTCACCGCCAAGGATTTCCGTCACCCGCTCGGCAAAGGTCGCAATGACTTGCGGATGGTCATTCAGGTATCCAGCTTTGACGAATTGCACATCAGGGTACTGCGCCGCCACTTCATCGGTAAATCCGTAAATCCGGTCGATCAAAATCCCTGTGAACAGAAAATACGGGAAGACGATAACCCGTTTAAACCCGAGCTTCGTCACCCGTTGCAGGCACGGCTCAACAAGAGGAAACGTCACACCGGAATAGCCAGTCTCGGCCCAACCGAAGCCCATGCCTTCCCACAGCATCCGCGTAATCTTGGCAACGTTAGAGTTCGCGTCCGGGTCGCTCGCCCCGCGCCCGATCACAACCAAGCATGTCTCGTGCAAAGGCAACTCGCCATGCTCGGCGTTCGCACGGTCCACCGCTTCGCGTACACGGTCCCCGGCGGCGGCGATCATCTTCGGGTCTACACCCAACTCGCGCCCGTAATGGACTTTGATATTGTTCTTGGCCGCATAAGTATTCAGGACCGTCGGAATATCATTCTTCGCATGAGCCGCCGCAAACAGCATTCCGGGCACAGCAAGGATCTCGTCACATCCCGCCTCGCGCAGCGCATCCAACCCGTCCCGAATCACGGGATTGGCAAATTCCAGATAGCCGTATTCACAAGGCGAGTCGGGGAAATGGGTTTTCAACCGCTCCGCCACCACCGAAAACTCATCCACCGCCGCTTGAGAGCGCGAACCGTGACCACAAACCATGACGCCATATTTCTTTGTCATGCTTCGGCAGCCTCTTCTTCTTGTTCTTCAGCTTCAGGTGCAACCTCGGTATCTTTTTTCTTGCCCTTAGTCGCCAACCAAGCGGCAAGCGCCGCCGCGCCCAGCGCGCCCGCAGCAATCCAATGGTCATGGCCGGCAAACCCGCCCCAATGCCCCACATGAGCGAATGCCGGTGAAGACATCACAATAAAAATGACAGCGAGTGTTTTCATCTTTTCCCTCCGGCACGTAAAATCGGAGAGGCGCAAGACGCGCTTCTTAACAGGCCCGATGATCCGATCCCCTGTTTGGGTCAATCGCCACACGGTTCCGCTCAGCCCTCCGATGAAGGCGCACTGTTTCGTGGCATCCCGTTTAAACCTGCGCAAGCCGAAGCACAATGGAAATTAAAGCTGAATACGGTGCGGAAAGTATATCCTTTAGGACAGCTTTAAATTCTGTTTTACACAGAATGACTCAAAGCGCTGTTGAGGCTTCAATATCCGCACAAGAGATATTTAGGAAACCCTCGGTGGCAAGCGCAAATTTAGTATCCCCGGCCTCCCTAAGGCGATTGATGTAGGGGCAGGATGCCCTAAATATCAGTTTATCACTTGTGTCTATAAAGGGTGCCAAAACATCCCCGTTACATAAATTTTTTTCAACACAGGAAGCCATGGATTCATAAAATACCAGTAGGGTTTTTATGGATCGGGAAGACCCTAGTATATAGGCTTCCGCAAAAGGGATAATGTCGGTATTACTTTGCGCGCCAGCTGCGGCGAGCAATTGCCCCGCTTGAAAACTGGCACTGTAGATCGGTTCCTCTAACATCCGTTCCACATAACGAAGGGATTGCTCATTACGGCGGGAATCAATCTCATCCTTCCATTGCTCATAGGCGAGCCAAAGAGGAACCAAACCGAAAGCCGTTAGAATACACGTAACAAGCGTGTAGAAAGCTCCACGGATTTCGGCCTTCGCCACGCGCACATCCAACGCGGCCCGATATCCCTCATTCAGTTCGCCATCAACTTCCCGGCCAAGGACACGTTGTGCTTCCTGATTAGGATTGATGCGTTGTTCGAATTTATAGAGCTTGGAACGGATAAATGCGATACCATGGACAGCTATCCGTTTCGCAAATGACATCTCTGCATTCTGCGGTTTGCAAGCAATTTTCTCAACAACGAGCGACTTAGAACCGTCATCACCATCCACCTGGCTGGCATTCTCAGAATCAACAGGAGCGTTCACTCAATCAATCCGGTTGGCCGCAAAACACCATACCATCAAACATAACCGCGCCATTCTGGATTCGGCTGGAACGTTGAATTGCTTCGCGTACCTTCGCCTCCAAACACTTTAGCTGGTTCATATTTAACGGAACAGGTTGTGCAGATGCTGCTGGTCTCAGTGGATCTGGCGGCAGCAATCCGATACCAGTCCCGCCAACCCCCACGGTTGGAACGGGTTGAGAGCCATTATTTTGAGCGCTCGATGGGCCAATTCCAATTAAAGTAGCGACTAGAGTAAGTATTACTGAACGGATCAGCCAATTTCCCGTCATCGTCAAACCCTTTGCTCAAGACTGTCAATCAACCCCTGTACTTCACGACGGTCAAACGACCCGCCCCTAAGAGCCACGTATTGGCGTAATGACTGAAGGGCCTTATCTTTGTTGCTTGCTTCCAAGTATGCCATCCCGAGCGCATGATGGGCATCGGCGAAAGATGGATTAATCACTACAGCTTCCTCGAAATAAGCAATCGCTGCTTCGAGGGAAGCCTGACCGGCACTACGTTTCTTCAACGAAATTCTACCAAGGTTATAAACAACGCGGGCATTTTGGCCGCTGGCGGCTCGTGCACGGGTCATGATTTTTTCGGCAGCGACAAATTCTCCCTGCTCAATCATCGAGTCAGCGGTCAAAATCAAAACGCCACTCATACGATCAATATAATCACGACCGCCATGTTTGCCCTGACCATGACCTAAGGACAACGCCGATAGCGCTTGCTGTCGCTCAACACTCATTGGATGACTGCTGAACAGCGCATTTGTTAATTTATTCTCAGGGCCACCGGCAGCGCCAATGATCTCAAACGTGCGCGAGGCTTGTCTTGCGTCATAACCGGAAGCAACCAGAGTATCGAACCCAGTCTTATCAGCCTCTGTTTCCTGGCTCCGGGAAAACGTATTTTGCAGCGCCTTAATCCCCAAGCCTGCTCCAGTACCCGCCAGCCTCCCGGCACCGCCACCTAAACCCAAGTATTCTAAGCCGATTTCAGCAAACCGGCCCGCACCCTGAGCCGCAACATTGGTCAGCCGCGTATTACTGATATGACCCTCATCAATATGCGCAATTTCATGGGCAATAACCATCGCAAGCTGGGCCTCATTTTCCAACCCGGAAATTAACCCTGAATTGATGTAGAGATACCCACCTCCAGGCGTGAATGCATTGAACGCCGGATCATTGATAATCCTCGCGGTTATTGTGAATTGCGGGTTCTTGCGGTTGGGCGATAAATTCCGGACGATGCTGTCAAGATAAGCCTGCGCGACCGGATCATCTACGAGCTTACCCGATTTCACGATCTTAGCATCAAACCCTTTGGCCGCTTCCCGTTCTCCGGCAAATCCGAGGCTGGCTTGTTCCGTTCCAGCGGCTTGAACAGTCGATGCTGTGGCTTCAACAATCTGTCCAGCCACTCCGCCAATCTGAGTTCCAACAACACTACCAACCGCACCCGCAATTTGGCCTAGCTGAGCACCACCCGATCCACCATCGGCACACCCGCCGATCATCGACGCTGCCACTACCGAAAAAATTACACGCTGTTTCATTGCCACCCCCCAAGAGCATTGCACCCTTGAGATGATAGGCGAGATATCTGATCACGCAACCTAAAATACACTTTGCATTGGTTGTTATTTCATCACCTGAAATACCTGCTATTTCTGCGGCGATTCGAGATGAGGAGCCTCCATGACGACCACCATCTTTGTGTGTGACACCTGCCGATACACGGTAGAAGAAAAGACTATGGCCGATGCATCCGGTGTGGAAAAGACCGGCGGCGAGATGCTTGCCGAAGAAATCGAACGCCTCGCAGAAGGCGTCGAGGGCATTACCGTAAAACGCCAATCCTGCTTGATGGGGTGCGACCGCCATTGCAACACAGCAGTGACCGCTCCGGGAAAATTATCCTATGTTCTCGGCAAGTTCGACCCAACCACCGACTCCGCAGAAGCCGTCGTCGAATACGCCAAACTCCACGCCGAAAGCGAAAAAGGCCAAGTCCCGTTCAAGACATGGCCCCAAGGGGTAAAGGGTCACTTTGTCGCACGGATTCCGCCCCTTGGCTGAGGTCACACTGATCCTTGGCGGCGGGCGCTCAGGCAAGACCGCCCATGCGCTTGCATCCTGTCCTGCGCCGCATTGTTATATCGCCACAGCACAAGCCTTTGACGCGGAAATGGAAGCCCGAATCGCCGCGCATAAATTAGAGCGCGGGGAAAGCTGGGCATTGGCCGAAGCGCCCCTTGACCTTGTTGCCGCAATCACAGCCGAGGCCGCCGAGGGGCGGTCATTGTTGATTGATTGCCTGACTTTATGGCTGTCAAATTTGATGCATCACGACAAAAATCTTGAGGACGAAACCGACAATCTGATCGCGGCAACCCGCACTGCGCCGGGGCGCATTATCATGGTGTCTAACGAAATCGGCTTGGGCCTTGTGCCCATGGAAAAACTCAGCCGCGAGTTCCGCGATGCCCAAGGCCGCTTGAACCAGCGTATTGCAGCGGCGGCGGATCATGTGCGTTTTATCGCCGCCGGTTTGCCTCTGATCCTAAAGGGCAAATAATGGTCGCCCGCGTGATGATCCAAGGCTGTGGGTCAAATGTCGGCAAATCAATGCTTGTTGCAGGGTTGTGCCGTGCCGCAGCAAATCGCGGCATCCGGGTTGCTCCCTTCAAACCTCAAAACATGAGCAACAATGCCGCCGTCACCAGTGACGCTGGTGAAATCGGGAGGGCGCAAGCTCTACAAGCGCTTGCTTCCCGCATACCGACGACCGTTCATATGAACCCGGTCCTGCTTAAGCCGGAAACCGACAAAGGCTCGCAAGTCATTCTACAAGGCAAACGCCTGCAACACGCCACGGCGCGGGACTATTTCAAGCTCAAGCCCAAACTGATCGAAGGGGTCATCGACAGCTTCACCCGCCTCGCCGACAGCGCTGACCTCATCATCGTAGAGGGCGCGGGTAGTCCCGCCGAGGTTAATTTACGCGAAGGCGACATCGCCAATATGGGTTTCGCTCAAGCCACGGAAACGCCTGTTATTTTAACCGGAGACATCGACCGGGGCGGCGTCATCGCACAGCTTGTCGGCACGCAAGCCGTCATTGATCCCGCCGATAACGCGCTCATAAAAGGCTTTCTGATCAACAAGTTCAGGGGCGATACCAGCCTTTTTGACGACGGTTACACCCTCATCGAAACCCGCACGGGCTGGCGCGGCTATGGCGTCGTGCCGTGGTTCCCGGATGCTTATAAACTCCCGGCGGAAGACTCGTCAGATATTGGGGCCAAGCCAACAAACGCCGCAGAAGAAACGCCGGATCGTCCGCGCAAAAGCCTGAAAATCATCTGCTTGCAACTTTCGCGCATTGCAAATTTCGATGATCTCGACCCGCTCGGTGCAGAGCCTGGCGTTGATGTCACCATGCTCGCCCCCGGCAAAGCCATCCCCGGTGATGCCGATCTGGTGATTATTCCGGGCAGCAAATCGACACGCGGAGATCTCGATTTCCTACGCGACCAAGGATGGGACATCGACCTGATGGCGCATCACCGGCGCGGAGGACGTATCCTCGGGGTTTGCGGAGGCTATCAGATGCTCGGGCACGCGATCCACGATCCACACGGCATCGAAGGCGCGGCGGGCACATCCGAAGGGCTTGGCTTGCTTGATGTAGAAACCGAGATGACCCCGCAAAAATCCCTCACCCGGATCACCGCCACCGATCTGATGACCGGCGAGCCTGTTTCGGGCTATGAAATTCACATTGGCCGCACCACAGGCGAGGCCCGCTCGCGGCCTTTGTTTACAGTGGGCGACGAACCCGAAGGCGCGCAATCACCAGACGGCTTGATTCAAGGCACATATCTGCACGGTGTTTTCACCGAAGACACTTATCGCAAGCGGTTCTTGGAACGCCTCGGCGGAACCGGCACAGCCCGCTATAACGAAGACGTAGACACCACCCTAGAGGCCCTCGCCGCCCACGTAGAGACGCATATTGATGTGGAGGGTGTGTTGGCGGTAGCGAAGGCAACCGGCTAAAAACAGGCCTTTGCCCCCGCTGGACCTGTCGCGGAATTGTGCCGCTTCTTTGAACACGTATCGTGTGGCAAAGGAGCGAAGACATGGCATCACGACATTCCCGGGAGTTTCGAGCTGAAGCGGTTCGGCTGGCGCTGAGCAGTGGGCTTGGACGCAAGCAGATTGCGGACGATCTCGGTATCGGCTTTTCAACCTTGAACCGCTGGATACAGAAGGACCGACGTAATCCAGACAAATCGGCGAGCCAGAGTGATCTGGAACGCGAGATAGCGGAGCTTCGCAAGGAGAGCCGTCTTCTCCGGGAGGAGAGGGAGGTTCTAAAAAAGGCCACCCAGTTCTTCACCCCCTCCCGGTGACGCTTTGCATCACCTGCCGGTTGATAGAGCGAAGCAAATGTGGTCTGAGCCATGATTGGACGATCAACGAGCAGAGTAACCTGATCTCACCCTGCTTCGGTCTTCAGCGGGTTAACAGTACGCGCCCGGCAAGCGTCCCGTTGCTGCTCGGCTTCGCATTGAAGCCAAGCCATCTGTAGCAAAGGCTCCGAATGAGAGATGGTCAATTGACCTCGTGCGTGTCTGGGCAGGTAAAGATGGATGGGCCACGATTGCGCTGGTCATGGACTACCAAAACCCGCGAAATCCTCGGGTAGCCTCTCTCGCAGTTCAGCACGGCTTCAACAGCGACTTCGGCATTGGAGCACGCTTTGATCGCGCGGTTCGTGGCGCTGGGGCGAGTGGAGAAACTATTCCTGCTCCGCAGCGACAACGGGTTGGTTTTTACATCCCGCAAATACACGGAGCTCGTTCGCGACTACGGTCTGCAGCTCCGCTCTCTTAAAGAACAATGCGTTCACCGTCAGCGTTTTGAGAACCTCGCTCACGCCAGCCGCGCTATCGGTGATTGAATCACATTCTACAATAACAGGAGACCGCATCAGGCGCTTGCAATGATGACACCGGCGAGACATTCAAATTAGCTGCATAAGCTGAGCAGATTCTCCTAGGTCAATACAAGCACGTGGTGGAACCCGCCGCCAAAAAGATAATAATGCAACCTGTGTCACATTGACGAAGTAAATTGCCATTCGTAACGTCAAATCGCAGCTGCAACCAAAGATACAAGATCAATAACGACACGATTTAAGGATATGAATATGCTTGATCTGATAAAGCGTTCTGGAAGTTCCAAAACGTTGATGAAAACTGTAACTAGTGCGCTTGCATCTCTTTCAATTATAAGCAGTTCACTCACTTCTACGACTGTTCTCGGCCTAACAACAACCGCCGCAGTGATGCTGCCCACGGGGGCAGCACATGCGATTGGCATTGATGAAATGCTTGCGAGAACGAAAAGACTCCAAAATGGAATATCTGCGTTCAGGTCGGCAAGATCACAGCCGGGTTCTGAGTTAAGAGACTTTATCAACCATATAGAATTGCCATTGCGGTTTTTCGCAGATGGATTGGAAGATTTCACACCCACTGCTAGAGATTATTTCAACATGGACCGCGTGATTGCTGCAACTCTTTCTAAAGCTCAGCAGGAATACAATACCGCACTGATCCATGATATCAACAGGTTAAATCGTCTGGTCAACTCTGACTCACCTAGTTCCGTTCCACCAAATAGAGGCGTCTTTGCGCGACTCGATTATCGTACGTTCGATACGATTTTGAATACCATTGGTGGAATATCTGCTCTCGTCGCAGCCTCGGCAACACTTATCAACTATCGCAGGTCTAACCCGAGCCGTCTGGTGACGTCTACGCAGGTAGGCGCTGGCACAACCACTGCTCTCGTCGCTGCGAACAATTTTTTCTCCCGTGCTATCATGAATATAGGCGATTTCCAATCGACTTCAGCAGCTCAAAATAGCGGTGCATGGAATGATGCATTTAACGAAGGACGACGGGTAGGTTTTGCGTACGGTCACTTACATGTCGCTATAAGGCAACTGCGCCGCATCAAACGAATACCGCATTTCAATAACTCCCCAGTAACTCGCTTTCACATAGATGATGCGTTACGAAGACATAACATCTTAAATACGAATATTGATGTACGTCAAAGAGCTGCATTTGCGAATGCTATAAGTAAGGAAGCTAGTAACGATAGATGCAGTCAGCCCGATGTAAACTCAGCGTTCGAAAATGAGCGGTGCCGTCGCTAAAAGCTTAATCTAGTGGGTATTAAATTGCATGTTTTTGCTTGTTATCATAGACGGACGTGGTAATTGCTTGATATTTTTCTAAAATACCCACTAGTAATACTAATCACGTTTTTATTGACTAATTGCAACCGCTTCACAGATCAGCGTCAAGAAATTCTTGGTAGCCGGATCGGTTTGCATTACATAGGAACAGTTGAGCGCATTCACGAAGTTCAGAGCAATGGGCAGGGCTTTACTTCATTTAACCAATCGGATGCAAGTGTTTCTGATGTTGCTCAGGCGGCGGCGCGTATTTCTGAATTTTATTCGGAGAGGAATAGTTTGCCTCCTGGGTTTTTTAGCGATTTTATAGCAACATTATCCGCGGCGGTTACGTCGGAAGCGGTGTTAAGAGCGGAAAGAACAAGATGCCTTTATATTGTAAATGTTGATGATAATGATTTAGCAGATAATATAAAAAGACAAGTATTAAATGAATTTGAATCGTTCGGATTCGACAATAATATTGAAACATTTGACGCGCAAAGTGAAATTACTGTTGAAGATTTATTGAACTCTGATTTACCAGAAGGATTAACAAAGCAAGATATTCAGCAAGCGCTTGATGATGGTATTCCAGTAGAAGATTTGGCAACATTGCTATCTGTGAATTCTAAAAAAATATCTTCAAATACAAAGGATGGTAAAAACTCTATAGTTAAAAATCCACAATTTATTTCAATCCCACAATTTTGTAATTATGATATTGCGTCAGGTAAAAAAGTTTCGATATCGGTTTTTGATGAATATGCAACGGTCCATCTATTAAAGTAATTTCGTTTTTGATAGTAATTTTCAGAAATTCAACCTTTTTTAGAGTGCGCTGCCTAAATTATTCTGGGTTAGTGCGAGATAATCTGAGATAATTGATTTGTATGGGATTCAAACTGAGCGATTGCAGAAAATGCGCGAACAGTGCGAACAACAAGTCCGGCAAAAGGATCCTAGGCGCGACAACGACAGAGTGGAAAGTTTCGACATCCATGACAACCGCTTTTGTCCTTGATGCGCTGAACGTGTCCGTCCGACAAACCCGAGGCAGTTCATTTTCAGTCATCACCAGTTAATGCAACGATCCCCGTTCCCTCACCAACGCCTACTGCGTCACCTTACCGATATTATTATGCCCCTGTTACACCTGCGGACTGAGGCGTTGCGACAAGCTGCTCAGCTAACGAAGGCAATGATGAAGCATGCGCGTGAAGACGATGCTTGTCGCAGATTGATGACGATACCGGGGGTGGGACCGGTCAGTGCC
>CALKIZ010000026.1 GCA_937995735.1 uncultured Neomegalonema sp.
TCAACACTGCGACCGGCTCGCGCCAGCGCAACCAATTGTTCCCTGAATTCCGTCGGGTACGGGTTCCTCGTTCTCGGCATGAAAAACACTCTCCTTCATCAATGAAAAAGTGTCCATCAAACCGGGGGAACTCCAACTCCAGTCTCGACTATCAAACTCCTGCAGAGGTATTCTCGGCACTATCAAAAACGTTGCACTTCAACCGTGACTCCATCTGCTCACCTGCGCGGGCATGACAGAAAAATCATCGAGAGCCAAAAAGTTCGAAAGCAAAGGCAAGATTTGCCTTCCAAAATGACCATACTTCCCCAATATAAAACTTAATTGTACATTAGGTTCAAAATGACTATATTGTACATAACGGGAAAACCAGAACCCGCCTATCACCTTGAAAACCAAGCCAAGGGAAGATGATGACAACAACGATCTCAATAGCCGATGCGCGCAGCGCGTTCGGCGATATTATTAACCGTGCGCATTATGCAGACGAGCGGGTGGTTCTGGAAAAACGGGGTAAGCCCGTTGCAGCGTTGATCTCAATCGCTGATCTGGAAACTCTCGAGGCTTTGGAAAACGCCGCTGATATTCGCGCATTAGAAGAAGCTAAGGCCGAAGATGACGGAACGCGATACACGCTCGAAGAAGTCGAAGCAGAAATCAACAAATGATCAATCCAAACCTGTTCCGACTACGGTGGGAGCAGGCTTTACAATCCAATTTTCAAAGCGTGCGCTCGATGATTTAAAGAGCATCGACAAAAAACAAGCCAATAAAATCCTCGAAAAGATCAAGGGCCTCGCCAAGTCTCCACGAACCGCCGCAAATGTTATTTCTCTACAAGGTTCAAATGGCTTTCGTCTGCGCGTTGGCGATTACCGCGTAATCTTCAGTATCGACGGCAAGAAACTGGTGATTGATGTGGTCACTATCGGGCATCGGCGTGAGGTTTATCGGTAGCTCCACCTCCCCCAATTAGAAATCACAACGAACCGCATTACATCATAATTCTGCCCAGCCGGTTTAGTTTGATCGGCTCTGCAAATATAGCGAGATAGGAGAAACCTGATGACATCTGCTCTGATTACCCGCCGGACCCTTCTTGCTGCCGGTAGCGGTGCTATGGCGACGGGTCTTGTTGTGCCTGCCCGCGCACAAGGTCTTGCCCCGACCCCGACCATGCGGGGTGGCTCGAATAATTATCGCCCCGACGCGCCAATTGTAGAGCGCATTGGCGGGGGCGGTTTTTGGATGACGGGTACAGTTCGGCGGGCCGGAGATGGCGCATTGCTTTCGGGCCAGCGCATACAGATTTGGGCGCATACCACCGAGGGCCACGAACGCGATCCGCAAAGTCGCGGTGCAACCCTCACCGATGAGAATGGCCAGTTTCGCCTAGAAATGCCACAAATCGTCCCGGCGTTCGGTCAGGCGCATGGCCATCTGGCCTATGACAGCGGCGAGTTTGAAACCGTCTTCCTGCGCCCTGTTATGGCCAGTTCGAAAGACACGACCCTCAATGTAGATTTCGTTCTCCAGCCGGTCTAAGCGCCATGACCGTGAGGCCGCGCGCGGCTCTGATCTGGACCACGCTCGCCGCTGCCATCACGATCCCTATCGCGGCAGCGGCGTTCAGTCCGCAATTGGCGTGGCGTGAACCGATCTACATTGCCGCAGGATTTGCAGGCATCGTCGCGATGGCTCTGCTGCTGGTTCAGCCTTTGCTCGCGGGGGGATACCTTCCCGGTTTACCAAGTTTGCGCGGACGAAAAGTGCATCGCGTGATTGGCGGTGCATTGGTCGCGGCGGTCGTGATCCATGTCGTTGCTCTTTGGATTACCAGCCCGCCCGATGTCATAGACGTTCTGCTTTTCGCGTCCCCGACGCCGTTCTCCCTGTGGGGCGTCATCGCGATGTGGGCGGTTTTCGCCTCAGCGTTGCTCGCGATGGTCCGGCGGCGCTTTCGATTGCGTGTGAAGACATGGCGTCTCGGCCATACAGGGCTTGCAGTTGTAACGGTCGTGGGCAGCGTGGGTCACGCCCTGCTCATCGAGGGAACAATGGAGACGGTCTCAAAGGTCGTGCTTTGTGCGTTGGCGCTGGTTGCCACGGCGAAAGTGCTTTTCGACCTGCGTATCTGGGCGCTGCTAAAGCGGCGCTAAGTCTTACGCTTCGCCAAATCCGCACAGGCTTTATGGCGCGGACAACCGACCATGTGATCGTTGACCATCCCCATCGCCTGCATCACCGCATAGACAATCGTGGGGCCGCAGAACTTAAAGCCGTCTTTCTTGAGCTGCTTTGAGATTTTAACAGACAGGTCGGTTTGCGCGGGCACATCGGCCATAGTCTTCGGGCGGTTCTGGATCGGCTTGCCATCCACATGCTTCCACAGGTAATCGCTAAAGCTCTCTGTTTCTGAAATTTTCAGATACGCCTGAGCATTGCCAATCGTCGCAGTGATTTTCCCGCGATGGCGCACGATGCGCTCATCCTGCACAAGACGCTCGATTTCTTTGTCGCCATAGCGGGCGATAACCTCCGGCTTGAACCCTTCAAAAGCATCCCGGAAACCATCTCGTTTGCGCAAGATCGTGATCCATGACAGCCCCGCCTGAAACCCGTCCAGCATCAGCTTTTCATAAAGCGTGCGCGAGTCGAATTGCGGCACGCCCCATTCCGTGTCGTGATAGGCGACATAAACCGGATCATCCCCGCACCAGTCGCATCGTTTTTCTTTTGCCATCTCAGCCTCCTCCTGATGGGGACATGAAAACGAACCAGCCACAGCGTCAAGGCCGCGATAGCACTTCAGGCATTCAACTTGGATTTCAGCTCTTGCAACTCTGCTTCTTTTTCAGCGATTTTCTCTTGCAGATGCGCGTTATATTTATCGGGATTGCGCGACAACATCCGGTCAATCAGATTAAAGACCACCGCCAACTTAACCGCCCGTGCCAGCAACCCCCGCAGACGATAGACCCGCATCAGCTTGCCGGCTTTGGCCATCCGCAAGAACCGGAAAAGCTGTAGCGAGCGCAAAAATGCCAACAGCGGCAGCAGGATAATCACCAGATTGATCCAGTTTTTCTTGCAAAACGCCAGCTTCTTCTCAGCCAGCGACACCAGCAAAATGAACTCAAAAGCGAACGAAAACCAAATCAAAGCGGTCAAAAACCAAATGATAACCTCAAGCACAGACGGCGGACAGGTCGCGATTTTCTCCATGTCATTGAAGCCGAGCGCACCATGACCATAGGCGAACACACCCTCGGTCAGCGAACACCCCGTGCGAAAGCTGAACACATCATCCAGCCCGAAGGATAGCGTCGTATTCTCCGCGCCTTCGGGTCTGCCGAGCAACCGTCCAGCCCCTCCCGAACCGACCGATCCGAGCGCGCGACATTGGCAATCACCCGCTCATTTTCATCCATCATGAAAAGGCGCATACCACTGTCGGAGAGGTCATAGCGGGTGACTGTCTCCAAGTCTTTGGCCAGCACATCATGCACACGGGGTCCGGTGAGAACATCCGCCGCAATTACGGGTATAATCAGCGTCGTCATAACCAGCATCGGCATTGCCGTGCGCACTTCCATGGTTTCAACGGCGTCCTTGCCGGTGCTCAACCACCCAAGGCGCGGTAACCAGACTTTATCATTCGGGCGGCGAGGAGAAATCGTCATCCGCATCGGCGGGATCACAACGACGAGAAGCAACCGGAAAATCGCATTTTTCGGCTTATCCGGCGCAGCAAGATACCGCAGAATACCTTCTACGATGATCGCCGCCCACAGACCCGCCAACAGGACCAGCGAAACCGGATGACCGATCAGAATGTCGCTGACCGCCTCCGCCAGCCCGCCATGAGGCAAAATTGCCGCGAAGACCGCTAAAAATGCAATAGCGACGACGAACATAACCATCGCACGATGGTCAGCCGCCGCAGTGCCTTCAAATTGCTCGGATTTTTCCGCCTCAGTCATACGCAGTACCATACCTCATGAACGCCCATACTATGCCTGTCATTATAAGCAGGACACAAGAATTCAACGGCGGACGTATTTTTCAACAAATCATGCGGAAATTCGCAAGACAGAAAGGGTTTTAGCGCTAATGTCTCTCTGCAATGAATGATGATACGCCTCCACAAGAGCCTCGGCCTGCCCGAGAGCCGATTTTCAATCCCAAAGCCTTTGAAGCAGCGCCGGTTGTTGCGCTGACTGTCGTTATGGCCGCAATCCATGCGTGGATTTCTTATGCGGATATTTCTACGGCGAACAGCATTTACGGCGATTATGCGTTTATCGCAGTCGATTTTTGGGGTGGAAACTCGCTCTATACGACGATCAGCCATGCTCTGTTGCATGGCAGTTGGATGCATTTGGGTTTCAACATGGTCGCGTTTTTCGCGCTCGGTTCAGCTTGTTGGAAGATCATGGGCAGCGCGCGGTTCTTCATCTTCTTTGCCCTGACTGCCATTGCCGGAGCCGCCTTATTTGCGACCTTTAGACCAGAAGAACAATCCGTTCTTGTCGGTGTGTCGGGTGTCATCTTCGGATTGATTGCGGCCATCAAGCGCGTGGATTACCGTATCAGAGCTTTACGCGGCCAAGATGTGCGCATGGCAATGCTGCGGTTTATCGGAATCATTATTGCGATCAATCTGGTCATTGGCTTTTTCCCTATTGATGATGGCAGCGGATTCACCGGGGCTTCTGTCGCATGGGAAGCCCATGTCGGAGGCTTCTTGCTCGGTTGGTTAGTGACCCCATGGCTCGTGCGGTTTTGGCCTCAGTAAGGGCGCTACCCCCGCCGCAATCCTTGTTTCAACTCGCTTAGAGTGAACGCTCCGAACAGCCGCGCGGCAATGACATAGCTGGACAGGCCAAGCAAAATAAGCCCGAGCAAGCCAAAAACTCTCGCGCTTGGAACTTCCAGCGATCCATCCAACAACCAGCTTGCACCAACCAGAATAAGCCCCATCACGAGACTGGCCGCCATCATCCGTTTGACCCGCTGCCAAAGGCGAAGGTCCGCACCATAACCACGGCGGCGCAGCACACGCCACAGCATAAAGATGTTAATCCATGACGCGATGGCCGTCGCGATTGGGATCGCAAGCCAACCGATAACCCACACACCAATCAAAGACAGAACCGTATTAATGCCCATCGCCCACAGCGACATGCGCAAGGGCGTTTTGCTGTCTTCATCGGCAAAAAATCCCGGCGTTAGAACTTTTGTGAGGACAAATGCAGGCAGTCCCAGAGCAAACAAAGCCGCCGCAAAACCAGTCTGCCGCGCATCAAACGCGGTATACGCACCGCGCTCAAATAACCCGCGCGCGATTTCCTCGGAAATAATCATCAGCGCAATCGTCGCTGGTAAAGTCAGTGCCAGTGCGAACTCGGCGGAACGGTTCATCGACAATCTTGCGCCTTCGCGGTCGCCTTGTTTTGCGCGGCGGGATAATTCCGGCATCAGCACCACACCAACCGCAACGCCGACCACCCCCAGCGGCAGTTGATAAATACGGTCCGCATAAGTCAGCCAAGCAACCGCGCCGCCAAAAAACGAAGCAATGATCGACCCGACCATCAAGTTCACCTGCATTGCCCCGCCCGCAATCGCGGCAGGCGCAGCAAGGGACAGCAACCGCTTCATATCGGGGGTCAGTCTCGGGCGTCGAAAGGTAAAGCGCATCCCTGCCCGCCGTGCAGCCCAGACCACCAACCAAAGCTGGGCTACCCCTGAAATCGTGACGGCCAGTGCCAACCAGATTTCCACGGCTTTCCCTGAAACCATTGCAAAGGCAGCGAAGGAAATCAGAAAAATATTCAGCAGGATCGGCGCACCGGCGGCAACGGCAAACTTGCCCAATGCATTCAGCACAGCGCTGAACATCGCTGTCAGTGAAACCAGCGCCAAATAAGGAAACATCAGCCGAGCAAGCAACACCGTTAAATCGAGTTTCTCAGGGTCTTCGGCAAAGCCGGCGGCAATCAGATAAACCACCAGCGGCATGGCGAGCGTGCAAATCAAAGTGAAAACAAAAAGCACGCTTGCAAGCATCGCAAGCGCCTCACTGCCAAACCGTTTGGCTTGGGCGTCCCCGTCTTCAAGGCTTTTGGTGAACAGCGGCACAAAAGCAAGGTTAAAGGCCCCCTCGCCAAAGATGCGCCGGAAGAGATTCGGCAATCGGAACGCCGCATAAAACGCATCGGCAGCATCGGTTGCGCCAAGGGTCGCCGCGATCATAATTTCGCGCACCATACCCAGCACGCGCGAAATCATCGTCATGCCGCCAACGGTCAGAAAAGAACGGCCAAGACTCATACGCAGACCCTCCCGGCGGCGGGCGCGAAAACATGGGCCGGGCAGAAACCGTTAATTGTCACGCGCAAGAACCCCACGGATCGCTTCTTCTATGCGCGTCTGCCGGTTTGGGTTGATGATTTTATGTCCAAACAGGTCTTTTACATAAAACGTATCAACGGCCCGCTCGCCATAGGTCGCGATAACTGCCGAGAAAATGCTGACTTTCTGATCCGCCAAGGCCCGCGACAGATCATGGACAAGGCCGAGACGATCCCGCCCCGTTACCTCGATCACCGTGTATAATTCCGACGCGGTATTATCGAAATTAACATCGGGCGCAACGGTAAAGCTGCGCTCACGGGCTTTGATAACATCACGCTCGCGCAGTTCATCACGGGCAATCATTTCACCCGTCATAACCCGCGTGATATTCGTCTCCAGACGTTTCAGGCGAGAGGGGTCATCATAGGCTTCGCCGTCTTGGTCTTGCAGCCAGATCGTCGCAATCGCCATGCCGTCACTGGTGGTAAACGTGCGGGCATCAACGATATTCGCCCCTGATATGGATACGGCCCCAGTGATGCGAGAGAACAGCCCCGGATGATCACCCATTGCTACAGACAGCCGCGTCGCCGCCCGTGCCGGGTCACCCGAGGCATCAATAACAAACGCATCATCTGGTTTTCCATCGAGCATCCGCGCGTGGATCTCATGGGTTCCAAGATCAAGGCCAAGCCAATAAGGGGGATAATGTCTTTTGGTAAACGTCTCGATGCGCTCGGGTGACCAATCGCTTAACTGAGCAATTAATGCGTCTTTCGCCTCATCAATCCGCTCTGAACGAGAGGCCGCCATTGCATCATGACCGGCACTGATAAAGGCTTCGGTTTCGGCGTAAAGCGTGCGGAGCAACTGCGCTTTCCATCCGTTCCAAACCCCCGGCCCAACCGCGCGAATATCGCAGGTCGTCAGCACCAACAGCATCTTAAGACGCTCGCGGCCTTGCACGGTGGCGGCAAAATCTTGAATGGTTCGAATATCCGACAGATCACGCTTTTGCGCCGTGTCAGACATCAACAGATGATGGCGGATCAACCAAACCACGGTTTCCGTATCCGCTTCATTTAGCCCAAGGCGCGGACAGATAACCTCGGCCAAGCGCGCACCGACAATCGAATGATCTTCCATGCGACCTTTGCCAATGTCATGCAGCAGGATTGCAACATAAAGCGCGCGGCGGTTGACTGACCCTTTCATAATGCTGGTCGAAACCGGCGCTTCGTCGTTCAGCTCTTCGCGTTCAATCTGTGCGAGGTTTCCGACCGCACGGATTGTATGCTCATCCACGGTGTAGTGGTGATACATATTGAACTGCATCATACAGACGATTTCACCAAATTCCGGCATGAACTGACCAAGCACGCCAGTTTCGTTTAGGAGCCGCAAAGCGCTTTCCGGGTCCGGCCCATCACACAGCATATTCAGGAATAACGTATTCGCCTCAGGGTCATTGCGCACCGCATCATCAATCAGATGCAGGTTCCGTCTGACCAGCTTGAGTGTCTGCGGGTGAACCGGAGTTTTCGTACTGCCCGCAAGATGAAACAGACGCAGCATCTCGAGCGGCGCGTTTTGAAAAACCGACGGGTCATCTATCAAAAGGCGCCCATGCTCCATCCGCATCGGCTCATCATCCGAGCGGGTGAATATGTTTAAGAACCGGCGCATCCCTTGACGCTTGGTCGCGAGATGCTGCGCCTCCAAAGAAGCACAAAAAATACGGGTTAAATCGCCGACCTCTTTTGCGACCGTAAAATATTTCCGCATGAACCGCTCGACACCGCTCAGACCGGCCTTATCACGAAAGTCCATATTTTCCGCAATCTCAACTTGGCGCTCAAAGGTGAGTTGTTCATGCGGGCGGCGCGTCAGATAATGCAGCCAGAATCGGACCGTCCAAAAGAACTCTTCGGCCTCGGCAAAACGCCGCGCTTCATTCTCGGTAAACACGCCTTGTTCCAGCAGGTCGGTTGCCGTGTCCGCATTGTAAATATATTTGCCGATCCAAAACAGCGAGTGAAGATCACGAAGCGCGCCTTTCCCCTCTTTGATATTCGGTTCCAGCATATAGCGCGAGTCGCCGGTGCGCGTGTGACGCGCATGACGTTCTTCGAGTTTCGCCGTAACAAATTCCTGCGCGGTTTTTGAAAATAATTCACCCCAAAGCCGTGACTTCATATCATCGTAAAGCTCGACATCCCCGGTGATTAATCGCGTCTCCAGCAGGGACGTGCGGATTGTCATATCCGAATTGGCAAGCCTCAGGCACTCATCCATAGACCGGGTGGCTTGGCCGACTTTCAGGCCCAAATCCCATAAGGCATAAAGGATCGTCTCAACAATCGTTTCGGCCCAAGCGGTTTGTTTGTAAGGCAGCAGGAACAGCAAATCGATATCCGATTGCGGCGCTAAACCGCCCCGCCCATAACCACCGACGGCCACAATCGACAACCGCTCGCTCGATGTTGGATGGGGCAAGGGGTAAAGCGCCTGCGCCGCATCAAACAACCCGCAGATAATCTCATCCTGCAAAGCGGCCAGCGCACGTCCCGCCGGGTATCCGGCATTCTCCGACGCTTCAAACCGCTCGCGGATGGTTCCGCGTTCTCTGTCTTGGAAGACTTTCGCCGCCTCTACAAAAGCCGCTTGCGGATCAGAACTATCAACAGCTTTTTCCAGCGCTGCCCGAAAATCCGGCAAACCCGCAAACTCTTCCAACGGTCCAAAATCCGCCGCCGTTTTTGTAACAGCGGCGAGAGGCGTCGCGTTCACGCGATTATCCGCCGGTCAAGCTGGAAACTTGCGTCGAGAATGAACGCGGCGCGGGATCGACAACCGAGAAAGACCGGGGTCCGACGGATAAGATCGACAAGGCCCGCTCGTTACGACCATCACGCCGAAAACGGAACAGACCACTCAATCCGGTAAACCCTGAGGGCGATAACAATGCCTGCTGCGAGAAACTCCCGCTGCGGATAAGTGCTGCGGCCACCGACACGGAATCATATCCCAGCAAAGCAATCGCCGGGGCTTCACTGCCATAGGCTTTGCCGTACCGGAATGCAAAATCGTTCTTCAGGATCGGATCAACACCGGGGAACCACGCCCCCCGAAGCGTCCCTTCCCGAAACGTTTCTTTATCATCCCAAAGACCGAGGCCGAGATATTTAACCTTCGTCGGCAAGACATCCCGGAAGGCAAGAAACGACGCGAGGCCCTGCAAAGATTTGCCATTGGTCGCCATAATGATCGCATCAACATTCGGCGCGGATTCGTAATAAGCTGCAAATTCTTTTGCCGCCGCATCCAGCGCTCTGAAATCTTCTTTAAAGGGCTGCACCTTTACAATTTTTGATCCGGTTTGCGCCGCCGCATTATTGGCCGAGCGCGCAACAATCCCACCGAAAGGCGTATCGGGTATCAAAAGGGCAATATCGCGTTGGCCTCTTGCCGCAGCATAGGAAATCATGCGGTTCACATCGGTTTCAGGCAGGAACCCGATTGAATAAAGCCCGCCGCCCAGCACAGTTTGATCCGTTGTAAATGCGATGACACTGACATTGGCGGCTTGGGCGATGGGCCGAACGGCGGCGGCAGACCCCGAAAAGAGCGGACCAATGATAAGACGCGCACCATCTGCAATGGCGTTCTTTGCTGCTTCTGCCGCTTTGCGCGGATCACCCCCGGTGTCATATTTTCTCAGTTCAAGCTGAGGCTCTCCAATATCGGTTGCGGCCAGCGAAGCCGCTTTTGCCAGACTATCGGCTACCGCGCGCACAGAACCGCGACGATCCGTTTCAGGCACAAGCAAGGCAACAAGCGCTTTTCCACCCGGCAATGGTGCGGCGGCAGGTCGATTGGATTGAAGATCTGTCGGCGCAGAGGGTGCCGGCCGCGCAAACCCTGCGGTTTGTTGTCTTTGTTCCGCACCTGCATTGGGTCCGGCAGAGTCGCGCCGAGCAGGATTAAACCCATTATCGCCGATCACTGTCGTATAATCATCCGACGCCTGACGTTGCGGGGGGGTATACCCAACCGGTCTTCTCTGCTCAGAGGCTTCCAAAGATTGCTCAACAATCGTTTGAGGGTCCCGCGCCGGCGGCCTTATAGGATCAAAAGACTGATATGGATTGTCCTCTATCAATGCGGCGGGATCATCAGCAACCGGGGGCAACGGGCGTCGATTGCGCGGCAGTGGCGTTCGTGCCGGCGTTGATCCAACATCAGCAACCACAGGATTTGTATTCGGTGGCGGCAGATCCGAACTTATTTGAGGAAACGGTCTGACTGGGCTTGGCCGTGCTTGGACCGGAGACTGGGCCTGTACGGGAGGGCGCACTTGCACGGGCGTCCGAGCGACAGGGCGGCGGACCGCTTGCGGCGGTGTTTCAAAGACTGGCGGTGCTTCGAAAACTGCACGCGGTTGAGGCGTGGCCGTCGAAAGATCAACCGGCGCAGTCCGTTGTGTACATCCGCTAGCTAGGAGTACGAGTCCAAGGACACCCAAACGTCTTAAAAAGGTTTGTTGACTGCTCATGCAACCTCCTGTCGCTTTTGTCCCGCACGAGCGCTTACCGCTTCATATCCGGTAGAAAAGCATTTCTATTTCTAGCCTCTGACGACACAATAGTCATTTGACAAGGCCAAAGAAAGAACGCGATGGACCTTAATAACCGATCTGACCAAACAAAAGTGTCCAAATCGCAACTTAGACCCGGATTAACGCTGTTGGCGACACCGATTGGCAACGCACGGGACGTGACGTTACGCACACTTGATGCGTTACGCGATGCGGATGTTCTCGCCTGCGAAGACACACGAATGGCGCGCCGGTTGATGGATATGCACGGCATCGCAATCGGAACACGCCCCCTTATTGCCTATCATGAACATAATGCTGCTCAAGCCACCCCGCGCCTGATGCACCTGATAGAAGAAGGCGCACGGGTCGTTTATCTATCCGATGCGGGCACGCCGATTGTGGCTGATCCGGGCTATCGGCTTGCAAAGGCGGTCATCGAAGCGGGCGGCGGATTAAGCGCAACACCCGGACCCTGCGCCGCGATTATGGCGCTGACACTCTCCGGCCTTCCGAGTGATCGTTTTACCTTCGGCGGGTTCCCCCCGAATAAGAGCGGACAGAGGCAATCATTTTATCGTGAGTTTCTCGCCACACCGGGGACGTTGATCTTCTACGAGTCGCCGCGTCGTCTCGCCGCGTCTTTGGCGGATATGCGCGCCGTCTTTGATGAGCGCGATGCTGCTGTGGCGCGCGAGCTATCGAAAAATTTCGAAGAAATACGTCGGGGATCGCTCTCTGTCCTTTCCGAACACTACACCGGGGCCGGAGCGCCCAAAGGCGAAGTCGTTATTCTCCTTGGCCCCGCTGCAAACGCGCCGCCCAGTGAAGACGTCCTTGATGACGCCTTGCGTGACGCCTTGAGTGACATGAGCGTCAAAGATGCGGCGCGAACCGTAAGCGAAGCATTGGGCCTACCCCGAAGACAAGTCTACGAACGTGCGTTGGATCTCAAATAACAATGGTTGATGAAGCCCGAAAAAAGCGGGGTGCTAAAGCCCACAGAACCGGCGTTCTTGCAGAAGAAAGCGCCGCGCGGTTTCTGGAAGCTCAAGGCTACATCGTCCTCGCCCGCCGCCATCGCACTCCGCATGGCGAGATTGACCTGATCGTGCGCGACGATGCGGTGCTGGTCTTTGTCGAGGTCAAGGCTCGGCCATCACGAACTGAAGCCGCCTATTCTCTGACGGCGCGCCAATGGGCGCGGCTAGAGGGCGCGGCGCTTCATTATTGCGCTGAAACAGATCAGACTCAGGTCGATATGCGTTTCGATGTGATTTTAGTCGATAGCAACGGCATTTGTGAGCGTATCGAAAACGCGCGCCATTTTGATGAATGGTAATGTCATGCTCAATGCTGGAAATTTGAGCACAACAATTGCACAACTATTGCGGTACTTCCTCTAACTATTTATCCCATCAAAGATACTAGAGTCCTACAGCAGAATTGAATTACATTTCGATCTGTGAGGTTTTTTTATTCGGTTCCTACAATATAAGTTGAATGTTTTATGATCCGATGGGGGATACTGGGTTGCGGGAACGTAACCGAGGTAAAGAGCGGTCCGGCGTTGCAAAAAGCACCGCGCTCTAGTGTCGTGGCCTGTATGCGCCGCGATGCTGAAAAAGCCAAAGATTATGCCAAGCGTCACGGCATTGCTCACTCATATTCAAACGCCGACGATCTCATCCATGATCCTCAGGTGAGCGCAGTTTACATCGCGACCCCGCCCGATAGCCACGCAGACTTGGCCATCCGCGCCATGAGGGCCGGAAAACCTGTACTGGTCGAAAAGCCGATGGCGTTGAATGTTGCGGAATGCAAGTCAATGCTAGAGGCTTCAAGGGAGACAGGACAGCCCCTCATCACCGCTTACTACCGACGCGCCCTGCCCCGATTTGAAAAATTTCGCGAGATTATTCTCAATGGAACAATCGGAGAGCCACGCGGCGTTATCGTTCATCAGTTAGACTGCGCCGAGGCTCACCCCGCAGAAAGCTGGAAGACAGACCCCAAAGTAGGCGGCGGCGGGCTTTTCGTTGACATGCAATCGCATACGCTGGACTGGTTGGATTATGCCTTTGGTCCGGCAACAAGTGTTTCGGGTATCGTCCGTAACCAGTCGCAGAAATATTATGCCGAGGATTTCGTCAGCTATACGTTGGGATTTGACAAAATCGTCGCCAGCGCTTTTTGCGCTTATGCGGCTGGTCAAAAAGAAGAGAGCGTCACCGTTCATGGATCGAATGGATTTGCGAAAATGTCGTTCTTTTCGGCCTCTCCCATTATCGTTTCGCAAGGGGGCGTCCGCACAGTTTACGAAATCGCTGATCCAGCGCACGTGCATCAGCCCTTTGTAGAACGCGCTATCTCACACCTTCTGGAAGGCACGCCGAACCCCGCCCCTCCTGATTCAGCCCGCCGAACCACAGCACTTATAGAAGAACTATACCAGCCTTACAGAGCGGGTTGAGGCGGCGTGATCAGTGTCGCGCCTCGACCCGCTGCCGCGCGAGGCCGCTGTCTTTGTCAGAAACACCAAGTAAACCGCATACGCGGCGCACGAGATTGTCTTCTACCGCATCGCGATCTCCGTCTGCGAGTGCCACTTGCCATAGATATTCAATGATTTTCACCCGGTCTTCGAAAGGGGTCGCTTCTTTCAGGGTATGGGTAAACCGGAACAAGCCCATCGCGTTATCCTGTGCCGTCTCCGCTTCAAGGCGCAGACGTTTCGCACCCTCGGCATCCAGACCATGTTCCATCGCTAAAATCCGCTCAATCACGACCTTTTCCGCCGCTTCATACGCATCATCCCGACGGGCGGCATCGACCAACAAAGCCGCCAGCGCAAGCCGCTCGTCAACCGAATTCGGCTCAGGAGCATTGGGTGTGCCGCGAAATACATTCAAAAAAGCGTCGATCATTCAATATCCTCAGCTCGATCCCGATTGTTGAATAAGAGATTTCGGGGTTTCAAAAGCCGTCAGCGTTGCCCCCTCAAAACCCGCATCCCGCCAATGGTCAATGGGAAGTGTATAAACACCCGTTGCCGCCGTTGGCGCAGATATCCACTGACCTCCGGCCATCTTACCCATAGCAGTTTCCATTCCGGGATTGTGGCCAAGCACCAACAGACAATCACAATCGGGCGCAGTCTTTACCGCCTTGAGGTAATCTTCCGCTTCACCAAGATACAGTGCGTCTTCGAAAACCGCATCGCACGTAATTTTCATGCAATCCCAAGTTTCGCGCGTTCTCTGCGCACTTGAAACCAATGCAACTTGCGGCATGGTCTCTATCTCGCGCAACCAATCCCCCATGCGCCACGCCGCAACACGCCCCCGGTTATTAAGCGTGCGTTCCTTGTCTTTTTGGCCGGGTTTAGACCAATCAGATTTTGCATGGCGCATGAGGATCAATGTTTTCATTCCGGTCCCTTTCGCGCGAGCATCTGCGCCGTAGCGTACTCAATCAATTGCATTTCTGGCCCGCAAATATGCGCCCATATGGAACGTCGCTTGAGCGGGTTTCGGAGACCAGTCGCGGCCAACCGGGCAAGCGTGACGGGCTTTGCATCCTTCACCAAGACAATCCGCACCCTCAGGTTTGGCGATATGGTCAACGCATGTCGGAACATCATAGACATTGTTTTCAAACGCATTGACCGGACAAGCCCTCAAACAGGGTTTAGCACTACACGTCTCACAAGGCCGCACCATGGTCGCGGCAACCAGATCACTGCGCACCGTCGAAAACCCCAAAGCGCCTCGGAAAGACATCCACAGCCCGCGCTCTGCATGGATCGACATACCCAGCGGAGAGGGCCAAATCCGACCCGTCGCAGCAGCCCAGCGCAAAAACGGTTGGTAAGGGGGGCCACCGAACGGAAAAAGCGGCACAGCATTTTCCTCACTGGCCAGTACAGTAACGACCCGCAAAGACCACCGGTCCATCGGATCTTCACGCCCGTCGGATGCTTCGGGCGAGGCGGCGAAAACATCCCAACCATTCTTTGCCATGCCAAGCAATGCGATGGACGCGACTCCCTTAGGCGCGCCATGCTCAGGTTTGGTGGCAAAGCCCCCGAGAACCGAAAGCCCGTGGGGTTCCGGCTTCACCCGTTACGACCTTTAAAGGGCAGCAACATGGACCACCCGAATTTCCATGGCCGCTCGTCTTGGAATTCCTTCAGGCCAATCGTCATCCCGTCATGGCCCTCTTTCGGTTGGTCGATATAAGTTCCGAAAATCCGATCCCACCACGGCACATTGAACCCGAAATTGGAATCGGTTTCACTTGGGATGGCCGAGTGATGCACACGGTGCATATCCGGCGTGACCAAGATCATCCGAAGCCACTTATCTATCCGTTTGGAAATATTGATATTCGAGTGATTGAACATCGCACAGCCATTCAGGATCACTTCGAAAAGGATAATGGCAATCGCCGACGGGCCGAGCACATAGACCGCAGCAATCTTCAACAGCATCGACAGCGCGATCTCTCCGGGATGAAACCGGATGGCCGTTGTCACGTCGATGTCTCTGTCAGAATGATGAACCCGGTGCAGCCGCCATAGGAATGGAATCCGATGCGACAAAACATGCTGCCAATAAATCAGACAATCAAAGACAGCGATGGCGAGGATAATTTCCAACCACACCGGCCAATCAAGCCAGTTAAACAATCCCCACCCTTGCGCGGAGGCATCAAGAGCTGCTCCCACTGCGGCGGCAGGAAACAGAATACGGACAATGATCGTATCAAGAACTACAATGCCCCAGTTGACGCCCCAACGGTTCGGCTTTGGCGCAACGAGTTCACGGCGCGGCGCACTGAATTCCCAAAGGGCCATCGCGGAAAAAACACCGATAAAGACGCCAAGGCGCACAAAGCCTTCGTTTTCTGAAATAAATGCTTCCATATGCCCACTATAAAGCAATTACACGTTGATTGAAGCCATATGCGACGCAAAGTCGCCGCTTTGTGACGCCACCCTACCAGCCTCAACGTTAAGAGTTTTTGCAGGACCGCATCCTACCAGCCTCCATCATATGGACGCTCTTGGTTGTACTGAGCGCCAGCGGCTTTCGCGTTGGTTAAATATAATTAATCAAAAGTTAACAATAAATTCGAATAGAAAATATTTCTTTATAATAATTTTTCGCCATTAACTCTTTACGGTATAAAATTTGATTTAATGAAGGCGTAGTTAACCAAACTTGGAGTGGTTTTTTGGCGCTTTTCTTTACATCCAGCGGTCATATTGCGGATAAAATAACGGTTTTTCTGCATCGCAATTGGTTAAATTTGGCGGCTTTTGAAAAACCGCTGTCGGCGAATGGCTCTAAATCTGAGTCTCAAAATATTAAAAACATAACCCATCGGAAAAACACAACTTGATTTGGTGAGTGGGATCACAAGCGGTTTTGGACGCTCCGCCTCCCCTGCAAATGTCGTCTGCAATCAACTCTTAGGAGAATAGTATGTTTAAATCGAGCAAATCCGTAGTCGCTCTTGTTGCAATACTCGGCCTCACAGCAGGCTGTAGCGGTTCAGGTGCGCCTGGCAGAACACTGGTCACGACATTGGGGGCTGGTCTTGGATCAATTGGCGGCGGCGCACTTGGTTCTTTATTTGGCAGCGGCACAGGAAAAGATGTCGCCACCGCAAGCGGCGCTGTGGTTGGCGGTGCTGTGGGCGGTTACGCTGGGCACGCATTGGCCCAGTCCAATACGACTGTTGCTTCAGCGCCAATTCAATCTCAACCGCAATTTCAGGTACAACCGCAACTTCAGGTGCAACCACAGTTCCAAACGCAGCAACAATTCCAAGCGCCGCCACAGCTTCTGCCACGCTTCCAAGGACAACAACAGCTTCAGGTACAGCCACAATTTCAAGCGCAAACGTTCCAGCAACCAACTTTTAACACAGGAACCACGCAAACTGCTTCGATTTCTACATTCAGCAGCCCGGTGGAGTATCAGACGTTCTCACCAACACAAACATTCCAACAAGCACCAATCATTACAGAACAAGTCTTCATCGAACCTGCTGCGAACAGCATCTTCACGCCTGCACAAAATATAACACCAACATATAGCCTGAACGATACGGTCAGCTTTACAGACACAGTAACCGTCCCTGCGACGTCGTTTTCAGCCCCGGCCTTACCGTCGTTGCAAACGCCCTCATTCGGGGGAACGACACAGGCCATTTCGCAAACCACCTTCCCGCAAAATACGGTGATTGCCCCTGCGACGTCATTTTCTGCACCGGCCTTACCATCGTTGCAAACGCCTTCATTCGGAGGAACAGCGCAGACAATTTCGCAGACTGTCTTTCCACAAAATACAGTGATCGCCCCTGCGACGTCGTTCTCTGCACCAGCCCTGCCATCGGTGCAGACCCCATCCTTCGTCGGAGCAGCGCAAACGATTTCGCAAACCGTCCTCCCGCAAGCGACGCAATCCGCTTACACAATCCCAAGCCCGTCATTCGAGAGCGTCATCCCCCGCTTTTAATCTTTGACGCCCGGTCAGATTATCAAAGCGTCCCGGTTTCAACCGGGGCGTTTTTTGTTTCTCCACTTTGATCCGTTTCACACTCAACGGACCGCGAAACTTGGATTGCGCAAGACCGGCAGCGCTGCGATACCCGTCCTATGAGTAATGCTTTCAATACTGCTAAGGCGTATTTGGATGCCGGGAACTTGGTCTCGGCGCGGCGGCTCATTGAAGAAGCCCTCGAACGCGACCCACACTCTATCGAAGCGAGTCTCTTGCTTGTTTCCTTGGTTGACCGGGAAACAGGTCCACAAGCGGTATTGGACTTAACTGCGGACTTCATACCGCAATGGCCGAATGTCATTCAGTTTCGCATGAAGCGCCTATCCGCCTTGGCAGAGTTAGAGCATGTCGAAGAAATGCGAAATGACCTCGCGCGGTTACGCCGTCATTTTCCGCTGTTTCCGCAGGCCTATCATTTCTGGTGCGGTGTTTTTGAAGTACGCTTTGGCTCGCTTGTTCATGCTGCAAATCATCTTGCTGATATCCAACGGCGCGGTGACCCGTCCGGGTTTGCCCTTGCTCTTGAAAGCCTGATCGCCGTGCGAAATGCGGATTTTATTTTAAATGAGCGCTTGGTACGAGAGCGCCTTTCGCATGGGCATCATGATGCCGCGACCATTGCCGAACTGAGCCTGTGTGAGTTCTTCAACCTCAAAATTACAGACGCAAGACGCACTGCACTTTTGGCATTATCGCAAGACCCGCGCGACTCCACCGCCAAAGCCGTGCGCGTGTTGTCATGGCTGGTTTGGTTCCCGCCGTTTTTCTTTGCTCATCTTTGCATGTTGCCGAGCGGTTCAGCCTCAGCGGATCATTCAAAGATCATGCAAATTTTTCTCGGTGCGTTGGATTTCTGGCTGATCATTTTATTGTTAGGAGCAATATCAATCATCGCACTATGGCCAACGCTCTGGACGGGGCTATACCTACTGAGCCTCTTTTCAGGATGGTTGCTTTGGATACCGCTCCTGAATGCCATACTCCGCTTCTACGGAAGGCGTGCAAAGAAAATACAGCAGGTCGATTTGAAAGACTTTTAAGGCTGCACACAGACTGAATGACTACCGGCTGACGCCGGTAGGATCATTGATATGCTTCTCAAGGTACTGAAGTACGATGTCTTCTGTGATGGCACCATTGGTCGTTGAGAAATACCCCCGCCCCCAGAACCTGCATCCCCAGTATCGTTT
>CALKIZ010000027.1 GCA_937995735.1 uncultured Neomegalonema sp.
CCCCGGCTCGTTAAGCCGTTCAACCGCCTCAGCCTTATACTCCGGCGTGAAATTCCGTCGCTTCGTCGTTCCCATTCCCGTCGCCCTCCAGATGCTCTTTCTAATTTAGCACCCGGTCCGGAAATTGGGGATAGGCTCAAAACTTGCCTGCGCTGTTTATCCGATCTGAATTGCGTAGATGAACACAAACCAATTCGATGCAATGGCAAGCGTCGAAAAACACATCGCGGTGAGCTTGCGCCTGTCGCGCCCCACCTCAAAAAAGCGTTCACGGCGCCCCGTGAACAGCGCATAGATGATAATCGGCGGCAACGACCAGAAAATCCGATGGACGACAATCTCGAAGGGTGGAATGTGTCCAAGCTGAGCATAATAAAGTGGAGACACACCCCATGTCACGGTCGCCGCGACGATACCGGCAATGCCGATTGCCTGAGAACTCATCATATCGCGCGCCGGAACCTTTTCAGATTACAAACAAAAACCCCGGCGCATTGGCCGGGGTAAATCAGGGGCATATATCCCAAGTGATTAAGACGTTGCGAGACGGCCCGCCACATTTTCCCAGTTCACAAGCTTCTCAAGGAAGTTCTCAAGGTATGCAGGGCGCTTGTTACGGTAATCAATGTAATAGCTATGCTCCCACACATCACAACCGAGCAATGTATTGCGGCCAAGACAAAGCGGGTTCACGCCATTCGGTGTTCCGATGACTTTCAGCGTACCGGCTTCTTCAGTCAGCCACACCCAACCGGACCCGAATTGGCCTGCACCGGCAGCCGAAAACGCTTTTTTGAAGCCATCCACAGAGCCGAAATCAGCGACAATCCGTGTCTCCAACTCTGGCGGCATTGCACCACCGCCATTTGGCTTCATCATGTGCCAGAACTCATTGTGGTTCCAAGCCTGAGAAACCTGATTAAACAGTCCCTGCTTATCAGCATCATTATACGTCAGCGTGATCAGTTCTTCGAGGGATTTGCCCTCTAAGTCCGTGCCTGCAATCAGCTCGTTTGCCTTTGTAATATAGGCGTTGTGGTGCAGGTCATGATGATATTGCAGCGTTTCTTCGGACATGCCGCTGGAAGCGAGGGCATCATGCGAATACGGCAGATCGGGAAGTTCAAAAGCCATTGGGTGTCCCCTTGTTATCCAAAGTCCGGCAACAGGCCGGCCTATTCGAGTTCCAATGTTCTTGATCTATTGTGTTCCGGCACAATCGTCAAAGATTGAGGTCAGTAAAAACAAAAATTACTTCATGCGGCACATGAAGTACGCTCATTATCCTGCGCGCCAGCCGGGAGATGGACCACGACACGCCCTCCTCCGGCTTCTCTATTTTCAATTAATACATCTCCGCCGTGCATTTTTGCAAATGCGCCCACCAAAGAAAGGCCAAGCCCTGTGCCTTCGCGGCTGCGTGTCAGAGCGTCATCGCCGCGCTGGAAGGGTTGCATCAACGTTGGTATCTGATCCAAATCGAATCCACGTCCGTTGTCTTCGACAACAAGCTCTAACGCACCTCCCGCTGCACATCGGGCATGAACGGTGATTATAGCATGATCTTCCGTGAACTTGATCGCGTTTGATAACAGATTCAAAACAATCTGACGCATTCGGAGCGGGTCTCCGAAATATTCCCCTACGTCATCATCAATGATAAAGCTAATTTCCCGTAGCTGAGACATAGACCAACCTTTAGTGATCGACTCAACATCTGAAATCAATTCGGAAACAACAACATTTTTCGGTTCTAGTTGAGCAGCGCCAACTTCTACTTGTGACACACTCATTAAGTCACCAATCAAATCTAACAAATGTGTCCCTGAGCGTTCTATGTCATTGGCATATTCTTGATACCTGTGACTGCCTACCGGACCAAAAATTTCCGATTTAATCATGGAAGAAAAGCCAATAATCGCATTGAGCGGCGTTCGCAATTCGTGGCTCATATTGGCTAGAAACATCGTCTTAGCGCGATTTGATTGGTCAGCTTCACGGCGCGCCAATTGCGCGTCAAACAAGCTGTCGGTCAACCGTTCATTCGAGGATTGAAGCTCACGGGACTTATCCTCCAGGCGCGCAAGTGAATTTCGTGTGGCAAGATGTGCCGGCCAGAATATCAAGCAAGCCTCACCGATAAGCGTCAAAAGCCCAACAATGATGATTACATATTGGATCGTTCGAAGTTTCTCTTTGCGATCAGCAGAATCCAACTGAAATGCCTCGGTCGCATCTTCAAGCGCAGAATAAAAACCAAGCTCCCGCAAAATGTCTATGCGTTCTTTTACAAACTCATCACTTTCAAGATTTGCAGTATGTATAAGGCGGGCTTCCCCAAGAAAAGTCTTCAACTTTTCATTAAGAGATTGCTCGCCGTTTATCCCGTCATAGTAGATTTCTCTAAGCCGGTCACTATTTTCAGGCTTCATCGCCGTGTCACCGGCACCGTCGAGGATTTGATTATGAGCCGTTTCAAACTCATCAATCAACGTTTCCAGCTCTGCCCGAACGATGAGCTCGCTATGCTCGCCAACCAAGCGCAATGACGTAACCAGAATACGTTGACTCAGGGCCTCCTGACGAGAAATGAGCTGCCCAACAACGGCATCAGAGCTAAGGAAATGCGTTGCAGACAGAGAAGAGGCATGCCCACCAACAAGGACAGTCGAAATTACGGAAAGTGCAACAACATAGCGTCGCCACATAGATCTCGGATCTAAGCTAACAAAGCTACTAAGTAATTTTTCCAAACGATCCACGGTTGCCCTTGCAAGCAATGTCTATCGGATCACATTACCTTGGGAAACATTGACAGTAAGGTAATACTAAAAAGATTAGTTATAAAAATTTACACCTTTTTCTTTTCCGGGGGAAAGATGCGATTAACTCTTCTTACAACAATCTATAAAATGCCGCTTCCTGTAAGGAAACGGCATTAATATCTCGATTTTAGCAGAAGAATTTACATTTTAAAAAAGTGTGAATGGATAGCCGTCCGAAACTTAACCGCCCATGGTCTTTGCGACTTCGGCAGCAAAATCTTCTTCTTCTTTCTCGATGCCTTCACCGACTGCGAGGCGTACATACGCCGCCAGCTTTACAGGTACACCGACTTCAGCGGCTGCATTCTCAACGGCTTTCTCAACAGTAATATCAGGGTCCATAACGAACGCCTGCTTCATCAAGCAAACTTCCTGATAGAACTTGTTCATCCGTCCAACGATCATCTTCTCGATAACGTTGTCAGGTTTACCGGACTCGCGCGCCTGCTCGGTCAGAACCGATTTCTCGCGCTCAACCAAAGCCGGGTCAAGGTCATCGACATCTAAAGAGGCTGGCGCATTAGCTGCGACGTGCATTGCGACTTTGCGGCCAAACTCGTTCAGTTTGTCAGCATCGCCTGTAGACTCAAGAGCAATCAAAACACCGATTTTTCCCATATCGGTTGCAACTGCATTGTGGACGTAAGACGCCACAACACCGCTCTCGACCGAAAGGCGCGATGCGCGGCGAGCATTCATATTCTCGCCAATCGTGCCAATCGCATCCTTGATATGGTCTTCGACAGACTTTCCGGCAGAAGGCAATGTTGCCGCGTTGACCTGTGCAATGACATCAGCACCCGTACCATCAACGCCAGCGGCAACGCCTGCGATCTCAGCGACCATTTTCTGAAAGTCTGCGTTACGGGCAACAAAGTCGGTTTCAGAGTTCACTTCAACCGCAGCGCCCGTATTCCCGGCAACAGCAACGCCAACAAGACCTTCGGCAGCCGTACGGCCCGCTTTTTTATCCGCCTTGGCAATGCCTTTAGCGCGCAGCCAGTCGATTGCGGCTTCCATGTCGCCATCATTTTCGGTCAGCGCTTTTTTACTGTCCATCATACCTGCGCCGGTCTTATCGCGCAGTTCCTTCACCATCGCAGCAGTAATCGCCATGATGCATCTCCTCAGTTTGTCAGCAGGCGCGATACGCAAGCCATGCCGAGAGTGAATGTAACCACTTATCGGAGCGCGCCCTCGCCGCGCGCGCGCTCATCTCTGACGCTGATTATTCCGCAGCTGGAGCCGCTTCAGCCGTAGGATCGTCCATCGCACCAATGTCGATACCGGAAGCACCTTGAGCCTGACTGATACCGTCAAGCGCCGCTGCAGCAATCAAATCGCAATAAAGTGCGATTGCACGGCTGGCATCGTCATTGCCCGGAATTGGGAAATCCACACCTGCAGGGCTACAATTCGTGTCCAGAACCGCAACAACAGGAATTTTGAGCTTGTTGGCTTCTTTAATCGCCAGCTCTTCTTTGTTGGTGTCGATCACGAAGATCATATCGGGCACACCGCCCATTTCTTTAATCCCGCCCAGAGCAAGGGAGAGTTTATCTTTCTGGCGCTGACGCGACAGCATTTCGCGCTTGGTATAGCCGCTTTGCTCGCTATCAAACTCGGACTCAAGCGACTTCAGTTGAGAAATCGACTTAGAAACTGTCGTCCAGTTGGTAAGCGTTCCACCGAGCCAACGGTGGTTCATGTAATATTGCGCGCACCGCTCAGCCGCTTCAGATACGGGTGTCTGAGCCTGACGCTTCGTACCAACAAACAGGATACGACCGCCTTTTGCGACCTGATCACGCACCGCAACCAATGCCGTATGAAGCAATGGAACTGTTTGTGTAAGATCCATGATGTGGACGCCATTACGCTCGCCATAGATGTACGAACCCATACGAGGGTTCCAGCGGTGCGTTTGGTGTCCAAAGTGAACGCCTGCTTCTAAAAGCTGACGCATGGTGAATTCGGGCAATGCCATTGCCTGTTCTCCGTCTATTCCGGTTAATCCTCGGTACGCCAATGAGGTCATAAGACCACCGGACGGACCGCGCGGGATGTCTCCCCGTTTGGCCCAAAGCGCACCTGTGAAGTGAGCGATGTCGTTAGACGACCTCTCTCAGAAATGCAAGTAAGTTTCCTCGCTTGATTGCTTTGATCGCTTTATGATTGCTGTCTAAAAGCATTGCTGTCGTAATTTACGAAATCCATTTTGATCGGACGAAATCAAACGTGACGCTCACCGACCCCGAAATAACGGCGCTTTGGCTATCTTTAAAGGTCGCAATTATAGCGGTGGTGGTGGCCTTACCGCTGGCGGTTTGGGTCGCTTGGATACTGTCCCGCAAGACATTTTTCGGAAAATGGCTGGTAGAGGGGATCGTCCATCTGCCTTTGGTCCTTCCACCTGTCGTCGTTGGTTATGTTCTACTGCTCGCTTTTGGACGCAATGGCTGGATTGGCGGCTTTATGCGTGAAGTTTTCGGTATTTCTATCGCTTTCACATGGGTAGCAGCCGCCATCGCTGCGGGCGTGATGGGCTTTCCCTTGATGGTTCGCGCGATCCGATTGGCTTTTGATGCGGTGGATAGCGGGATAGAGAATGCCGCCAGAACACTCGGAGCAACACGCCGAAGGGTCTTTTTTACCATCGCCCTGCCCTTGGCTGCTCCCGGCGTTGTCGCCGGTACTGTGCTGGGCTTTGCGCGTGCACTAGGCGAGTTCGGCGCAACGATTGCCTTTGCCGCAAATATTCCCGGCGAAACGAGGACATTGCCGCTGGCAATCTACACGGCGTTACAAGCCCCGAATGGGGAGAGCGTGGCCCTCAGGTTGGCAATCATATCCACCATAGTCGCATTAATCGCCGTTGCCTTGTCCGAATGGCTGAACACGCGCTCACGCCGCCAAATGACCGGGCGCGATTCATGACGGCCCTAGATGTCTCGCTGCAAAAGCAATGGTCCGTCTTTTCACTGGACGTGGCCTTTCGCGCTGAAGGCGGTGCGACGGTTTTGTTTGGTCCTTCCGGGTCAGGCAAGACACTCATTGTCAAAGCCGTCGCCGGACTTGGCAGGCCGGACAGAGGCAAAATCATCCTCGGCGAACGGATTTTACTCGATACCTCAAACGGTATAGCGATCCCGCCAGAGGCTCGACGGATCGGCGTAGTGTTTCAAGAACCACGCTTGTTCCCGCATATGTCTGTCGAACGCAATTTGCTTTATGGCTGGCGTTTGTTGGAAAAATCAAAACGCCCAAATGTTGACGAGATAATCTCTCTGTTAGGATTAGAGCATCTATTAAAGCGTAAACCGAGCCGATTATCAGGGGGAGAAAAGCAACGTGCCGCCATTGGCCGCGCCCTCCTCGCCTCGCCAGAGCTGTTGATAATGGACGAACCGCTCGCAAATCTCGACGAAGCCCGCAAGAATGAGATATTACCCTATCTTGCGCGGCTAAAGTCTGATGCTCGAATGCCAATATTGTATGTTACCCATTCACAAGCCGAGGCCGACATTCTCGCCGATAGGATTGTCCGCATCGCGGGCGGAACAATCGAACACATTGAGGGACGATGACACAGCCCATTTTGATTGCGGGTCCAACTGCATCAGGAAAATCAAGCCTTGCCCTCGCGCTCGCTGAACAACTTGGCAATTGCGTGATCGTCAATGCGGATTCTATGCAAGTTTATGACGGCTGGTCCTTGCTAACGGCAAGGCCATCTTCCTACGAGGAAGAGCAAGTCCCGCACCGGCTTTATGGACATATTGACCCGACAAATAGTTATTCGGTTGGCGCATGGCTGCGCGAGATTTACAGCGTTCTTCGCGAAGCACAAGATACAGGCGTCCGCCCCATCATCGTTGGCGGTACAGGGCTTTACTTCACATCGCTGGTTCGGGGGTTATCAATGATCCCCGAAATTCCCGACGAGGTTCGCGCGCAAGCCGAAGATGAGCTGTCCCGCTTAGGCCGCGCTGCGTTTCACACAGAACTGCTGCGGCGCGACCCACAAGCGCAAGGCGTTGACCCGATGAACCCGCGCCGACTGGTACGGGCGTGGGAAGTCTTCGAACACACTGGAAAGTCACTCGCGGATTGGGCGACAGAGACCCCGCCACCGCTCTTACCGCTCGGGCAAACAAAAACGTCGATTGTTCTCGAGGCCGATCCGGATTGGCTACGCGACCGTATCGAACAACGCTTTGATGAAATGGTCGAGTACGGCGCCCTAGACGAGGCGGCGGAGATGGCCGCACGAAACATACCGGAAGGAACGCCTTCGCTAAAGGCATTGGGCGGCCCTGCCCTAATGGCGCATTTGCGCGGAGAAATGTCCCTTGAGAAAGCAATCGACACCGGCAAGGCAGATACCCGCCGCTATGCCAAAAGACAACGGACATGGTTTCGCAATCAAATGGCCGATTGGACAAGAATACCTGCCGGACCGGATTCACTGAACGTATTAAATGTTCACCTCGATAAACTGCCGTAAGTCAGTACATTGAGGGGAACAGGGTCAAAGGAAAAATTTGAGGCTGTAATGACTACACTCAATGACCTTAATTTTCTTGGCGAAGACTTGGATCGCCCCGAATGCGTTCTCGCTCATAAAAGCGGTTTACTCTTCGCACCCTGTTGGCGCGGAAATGGCGGTGTCAGTGTCATATCACCATCCGGCAAAACCACACATATACTTGCCTCTGATGTCTTAGAACCAATCCGGCCAAATGGTATCGCATTAGAAGAAGATGGCAGCTTTTTGCTTGCTCATCTTGGAAACCAACGTGGCGCAATTATTCGTCTATTCCATGATGGCAACACAGAAGTGGTAACCGAAAAGATCAACGGCCAGCCAATGCCACCCGCAAATTTTGTGACATTGGACCGCGCGGGTCGAATTTGGATTACCGTGTCTACAAGGGCCATTCCACGAGCAAACGATTATCGCAGCTCCGCATCTTCGGGCTTTATTGCACTGCATGAGAACGGCGAGACACGCATCGTTGCCGATGGGTTGGGCTACACAAATGAGATCGCATTTTCCGCCGATGAGAAAACACTATGGGTCAATGAGACTTTTGCCCGCCGCACCACGCGCTTTACAGTAAATGACAACGGCGCTTTAACCGATCATAAATCAATCGCAACATATCAGGCTGGAACTTTTCCGGACGGCCTCGCACCCGATAGTGAGGGAGGATTATGGGTCACGTCGATCATTTCCAACCGTGTGTTACACATCACTGAAAACACGACCGCAACGGTTCTGGAGGACAGCGATGCACACCACCTCGCTTGGGTCGAAGCCGCATACACAAGCGACTCCCTTGACCGGCAACATCTCGACAAAGCCGCAAGCAAATGCCTTCGCAACATATCCAACTTGGCGTTCGGCGGCGATGATCTGAAAACAGCCTATCTCGGGTGTTTACTCGGAGATAAGATTGCTTCGTTCCAAACCGAAGTCGCTGGCTCCCCCCTACCTCATTGGAATGTCGATCTCGGCCCACTCAGTCGCTTTTTGGATAAGCCGTGAGTAACCTAAGAACTGCCGTAATTGGCGCTGGATATTTCGGTCAGTTTCACCTCGAAGGATGGTCGCGGATGCCCGAGGTGGCGTGTTCCGCTATCGCCGACTTGAACCTAGAGACGGCGCGTGTATCGGCAGAACAGTTCGGGTTCTCAAAATCCTATTCTGATGTCGACACGATGATTGCAGAAGTTAAACCCGAAATCATCGACATCACCACACCGCCTCAAACTCACTTTGAGATGATCCGTAAGGCATCTAAGAGCGGTGCGATCATTCAATGCCAAAAACCCTTTTGTACATCACTCGAAGAAGCGCGTGAGGCAGTCGCATTTGCCAACGCTTCAAATATTAAAGTCTCAATCCACGAAAACTTTCGGTATCAACCCTGGCATCGGAAAATCAAAAAACTGCTGGATAGCTCTGTGCTTGGCGAGGTCTATCAGGCGACATTCAGATTGCGTCCGGGTGATGGTCAAGGCCCAGACGCTTATCTGTCGCGCCAACCTTATTTTCAAAAGATGGAGCAGTTTTTAGTGCGCGAGACCGCGATCCACCAAATAGACCTCTTCCGGTACTTCTTTGGTGAGCCAACAGGGGTTTTCGCCAATCTGAAACGGCTAAACCCTACAATCGCAGGAGAAGATGCCGGGGTTATCTTGTTCGACTTTCCGATGGGAATACGCGCGTTATTCGATGGCAATCGACTGGTTGATCATAAAGCCGAAAACGCGCGCCGAACGATGGGTGAGTTAATGATCGAAGGATCAAAAGCCTGCTTACGTCTCGATGGTGACGCACGAATTTGGATACGCCGGCACGGGTCTGTTGTCGAAGAAGAACAACACTTCGATTGGCACGACAATCTCTTTGCAGGCGATTGCGTTTACGCAACCTGCCGCGCTTTCCTTGATCATATCGTCAACGGCGATCCGTTGGAAAACAGCGCAGAAGATTACCTACGCAATCAAGAAATCGAAGAGATCGTTTATCAAAGCAACGATCAAAAGCGTTGGTTGGCGCTACAGTGATATTACTGCGCCCCCCGTGGCTAAAATCACGGGAGCAGCATCTATTCAGCGCACATTCTCATCCAAATAGCTTTGCACACTATCGATGTCATCAAGGATGCATGGGCCATTTGGTGGGCAAAGCGATTTAAGATTGCGCATCTCTTTCAGTGGCGACAAATCCGTAATGCCAGTTCCGCGCATATCTAAAGACTCAAGATTAACGAGCGGGGCAAGTGGGCCAATACTTTCAATCCCCGTTCCCGAGACATTGATACTCCGCAGCGAACTCATTGAAGCAAGCGGACCAAGATCATTCAAATGAGCGCCCGCAACTTCAAGAATTTCCAACTGCCGTAACAATTCGACCGGCTTGAGAGTGGTGGCATATTCAGTGCCGAAACCATTGAGAGACAACGTATTGATGTCACGCGACCAACACGCTGAAGCAAAGTTGACGCCTCTGTTTCCATCAACAGTACAGGTCCACGGCGATCCAGATGCCGGTTCAATCCTGCCAACAACTGTCTCGAGTGCTTGTCTTGCTTCAAGCACAGTATCAAGATTTTGATTGAGTTCGTTAAATGCAGCCGGAGATCCGCTCTTTCGCAAGTCTCGCGAAGGTTGGTCAAAAAATGCCACCTGCGAGTTTTCGATTTTCTGTTCAAGGTCGCGTGCATGTTCACTCAGCGCGACGTACTCGTTTCGGCTGACCTTATCGCGATAAGAAGCAATAAGCCTCAAACGCGAATCATTCGCCGCCACGAGATCGTTGGTAATTTTTAATTTTTGATCTTGCAGCTCTGCATACTTTTCCTGCAACTCGGCATATTGTTTGTGCGGAATCATATTCGCATTGCCGTTATTCACGGCAAGAACTGCACCGATGCAGCAAACAATAACAGTCGCGGCAACCCCTTTGACCCATGCTTTATTGGTGAACTTCCCAAGCCGGTGAGGCCAAGTTGTCAATTTATCACGGCGGTCCAACGCCTGCGCATAAAACGCACCTTTATGACCGTAATGCTCCAGATAGAACTCATACCCCTGAACGGTGTCTGACTTACTGGACTTATACCAAATAGCGCTTTCGGTATCTGAGGCGGAAAACCATCTAGCACCATTATTTAGTCCGGTAGTTTTTAATGTAGCAGCAATAATCGTGTCTACAGCACCGCATAGCCAATCAAACTCTTCAGCTTCTTTGTCATGATCGCTCATATCAGCAGCTTGAAATTCATTAAACTCGACCGGTACATCGATGTTTTTTTCGAACATGACGCCGATGTATTTTCCAGCCTCCAGCGCTTTGATTGACTGATCAATCACACGATCTGAGTCAACGGAGCATGACGTCCAAATTGTTACGACGACTTTCACAGAAGCAATAAGATCCGAAACATTACTTATTGAAGGCAGATCAGACGATGATCCGCCCAAATCTACAGCAACACTATACCCAACCGCACGCAATGATTGAACGAGTTTTCGCGCCTTGGCTTGGTCATCACGTTCGCAACAGACAAAAATGTCGATCATCGCAAGCTCTCACCCTAAAAAGTATACGATGATCAAGATGGAGCTTCTTGATTAATTCCCTCTTACCAGCTGAAAGATTGCTCACCGCAATGATGGTCATGAATAAAATATTAACAGCACATTAATGGAGGTTATTCATATCAACATTTATGTAAGTGTTTGAACGGCAAACTCTATGGGTTACGGTCTTGACCGGTCCTGCTGTCCAATGAAAACTAGTGGCCGGAGGACAGCGTATGATCAATAAAAGCGATAAAAAACTACGCAGCCAAGAATGGTTCGACAATCCTGATAATCCGGGCATGACCGCGCTTTATGTTGAGCGTTACCTTAACTACGGCCTGACCCGAGAAGAAATTCAGGGCGGGCGCCCGATCATTGGCATTGCCCAGACAGGCAGTGACCTAGCACCTTGTAACCGACATCACATCGAACTGGCACAGAGAGTTCGCGACGGCATCCGCGATGCGGGCGGCATCCCGATTGAGTTTCCGGTCCATCCAATTCAAGAAACCGGCAAGCGGCCCACGGCAGCCCTCGACCGAAATCTTACCTATCTCAGCCTTGTCGAAGTGCTTCACGGATACCCCCTTGATGGCGTTGTTCTGACGACGGGTTGCGATAAGACGACACCCGCGATGTTGATGGGCGCAGCGACAGTGGACATCCCGGCAATCGTCCTCTCGGGCGGACCTATGCTCGACGGGCATTGGGGCGGCGAGTTGGTTGGGTCTGGCACTGTCGTTTGGGAAAGCCGGCGGATGCTTGGCGCGGGTGAGATTGATTACGACGAATTCATGAACCGCGTCTGCTCGTCTGCACCTTCGGTTGGGCATTGCAACACGATGGGCACGGCATCAACGATGAACGGATTGGCCGAAGCCCTTGGGATGAGCCTGACAGGATGCGCGGCAATTCCCGGCCCCTATAAAGAGCGCGCGCAGATGGCCTATGCGACGGGCAAACGCGCGGTTGAAATCGTACACGAAGACCTGCGGCCTTCGGCTATCCTCACACGCGAAGCCTTTAAAAACGCGATCCGGGTCAATACCGCTATTGGTGGTTCAACAAATGCGCCCCCGCATTTGGCCGCTGTCGCCCGTCACGCCGGCATTGATCTGCCGGTGAAAGACTGGGAGACGATTGGATATGATTTGCCGTTGCTCGCCAACATTCAACCGGCGGGAAAATATCTTTGCGAAAGCTTCTTCAGGGCGGGCGGCATCCCTGCGGTGATGGGTGAATTGCTACAAGCGGGAATGCTTGATCCCTCTCCGCTTACCATCACGGGTAAAACGATGGGCGAAAACCTTGAGGGTCGCCAAAGCGACGACACCGAAGTGATCCTGCCTGCTGCTATGCCCATGCGAAAGGAAGCAGGGTTTTTGGTGTTGTCGGGTGATCTGTTCGATTCAGCCCTTATGAAAACCAGCGTGATCTCAGATGATTTCCGTGAGCGCTTTCTCTCTGAACCGGGGCAAGAAGGCGTCATGAATGCACGCGCTGTCGTGTTTGAAGGACCGGAAGATTATCACGACCGTATCAACGATGAGAGCCTCAATATCGGAGACGATACGATCCTGTTCATCCGTTATGTCGGACCAGTCGGGTATCCCGGTTCTGCCGAAGTGGTGAATATGCAGCCGCCGGATTCAGTGATCAAACGCGGCGTCCCGCATTTGCCCACGGTTGGCGATGGTCGGCAATCGGGTACATCGGAAAGCCCGTCGATCCTGAACGCATCCCCCGAAGCGGCAATCGGCGGCGGCCTCGCCATCATTGAAACCGGCGACACCGTGCGTCTTGATATTCCGGCACGGACTCTAACGTTGGAGATTGATGACGCGGAGCGGGCAAAGCGTTGGGGGGCATGGAGCGCCCCGGACAGACCGCACCAAACCCCATGGCAGGAACTCTATCGCGACCATGTCGGGCAACTCGAAACCGGCGGGTGTCTGGAATTCGCGACCAAGTATCAGAGGATCGGCGAAGTGCTGGCGCGGGATAATCACTAGGGCAAAATCATAAATTGTTAACGGTCGATAATGCTGGCGCGGAACTGTGGGTTAATGAGTGCCTTGAGACGTTTTCTCTTTATGGATAGCTTTTCAGGGTTTTTGCGCAGCATGTTGAGAGCGGCGCGTCGGAT
>CALKIZ010000028.1 GCA_937995735.1 uncultured Neomegalonema sp.
GAGTTCATCGAAGGCTGGTACAACCCCTCGCGTCGTCACTCGGCTTTGGGGTACAAGTCGCCAATCAACTACGAAAGGACCGTCACTGAGGGGCTAGAATCTCTAAGCCCATAACCGTCCACCAAACCGGAGGAACTCCAAACTTTGTAATCGAGGCAGAAGATCGAAAGATGAAACTTGCTCTTTCAAAGAAAGAGTTTTGGGATAGTCAAACGGCGCGGATGAAAGAAAAAGGGCTTATTGAGAATGATGGTCTAACGTATGATAAAATTAAAAGTTTCTATGAAAGCCGGGAATTTGAAATTTCAATCAATCAAAACTTTCTCATCCGCCATGAAATGAAAATGATTGAACCCGTATTAGCATGTTTACTCAAAAGAAATTGGTGCTTTGCGAGCGCCCCTAAAGGACTTCAATATATTTGTAGTGATGATCCGGTGGTATTGTCATGGGCCGGTGACGAAAATGCTATGGGATTTTGGTCGCCTGGTCATGGGATGAAAGGTACGATAGTGATATTCCCGCTGTCATCTGAACTAATTCTGATTGGTCAATTTGAAAGCCTGCCTGAGCAGATCATTCACTCGGCTACGCAGGTTACTGCTACCAATACTCATATTGCTAGATATTCGACAAAACAGGTTTACGCCCGTGACGGGTCGTTTCTCATCAATTTATTAAACCGAGATAACGTACGCGGGGAAGACTTGCCAAAATTCTACGGTCGCGAGACGTAATTCATACCAAGGTAAGGGGTTGCCTGTGACGGTACACTTTGGCCTAGATTACCTATGGTACAGGTCAATAAAGGCCTAGCCGAGATTGTCGAACATTTGAATTGAGATGTCGACGCGAAGCGTTGACAAGCGCCGTTCAACGCAAGCATTGCGCCGCGTATGCCCCACGGGGCGGCGCTATGCGCCACCCCTCGGAACGGCTTATTTCTTACGGGTTTGTTTTTCATGAAATCGAGGAAAAACAGTATTTAATTTCTGTACATGCGTCGCGAAGGACAATGGTTATGTCCGGCGCTTTTACGTCAGCAGCTTTGCCAACAAAGCATTGAGCAAAATGCGGCCTTGTGCGGTAGCGATTAACTGAGTGCCTTTTTGCTCTAGCATCCCGTCCCCGACCAACTCGGCAATGCGCGCCGGGTTAAGGGCCGCGCCGCCGAGGGCTTCGTATCGGGCAAGGTCCGCCCCTTCGCGCAGACGCAGGCACATCAACAGATATTCGGTTGCTTGGTCTTCCGGGGTAATCGCTGTCTCTCCCGCCGAGCCGATGGCATCGCGTTCTGCCGCCTCCAGCCAAGCCTCCGGCGCAAGCATTGTCTCGGTCGCGACGCGCCCTCGCTCAAGTGTCAGTCGCCCATGCGCCCCCGGCCCCACGCCGACATAATCGCCATAGTGCCAGTAAATCAGATTGTGCCTGCTTTGCGCGTCGGGTCTTGCGTGATTGGAAATCTCATAGGCGGGCATTCCGGCCTCTTCGCAGATTTCCTGCGTCGCGTCATACATTGCCGCCGCTGCTTCATCGGTTGGTTTTTTGAGCTTCCCGAGCCGGTAGAGATCAGCAAAGCGTGTTCCGGCTTCGATGGTCAGTTGATAGAGTGACAAATGATCGACGGCCATATCGAGAGCCTCGCGCAGCTCTGCCCGCCATTGCCCGACGCCCTGTCCCATACGCGCGTATATGAGATCAAAGCTCACGCGGTCAAAAACACTGCGGGCAATCTCAAAGGCGGCACGGGCCTCGGCCACCGAATGCATCCGGCCCAAGGCTTTGAGGTCTGTGTCATTGAGGGCTTGCACACCCATCGATACGCGATTGACCCCCGCCGCGCTGAACGCCCGAAACTTCCCCGCCTCGACCGAAGTAGGATTGGCCTCCAGCGTTATTTCTGCGTCAGAGGCGAGGGTCCATTCGTTGCGGATGGTTTCGATTACCGCCGCAACCGTCTCGGGAGGCATCAGCGAGGGCGTCCCTCCACCGAAGAAAACCGTGTCGACAATCCGTCCCGGTGTTCGCGCTGCCTCCGCTTTCAAGGCGCGCACAAGCGCATCGCGCCAGCGGGTTTGATCAACTTCCCGGCGCACATGGGAATTGAAATCGCAGTAAGGACATTTCGCAGCACAAAATGGCCAATGGATATAAACGCCAAAGCCTGCTTTTCGCCAGTCCGTCACTCCAGACATGCCGCCGCGAGTTGCTTGAAAGCATCCGCCCGATGGCTCATCGCATTTTTAAGCGACGGATCAATCTCGCCGAATGTTTGCGATTGGCCCTCGGCAATGAAAATCGGATCATAGCCAAACCCGTGATCTCCACGCGGAGGGAAGGTCAGCGTGCCATGCACCGTGCCCTCGAAATCCTCCATATGACCATCCGGCCATGCAATCGTGAGGGCGCTAACGAAATGTGCTTTCGGTTCGGTCAAGACTTCGCGCCATGCGAGTTCTTCTTCGACGCGCTGCATTGCTGGACCGAATTTTTTATCCACCGCCCAGCGTGCCGAGAAAATCCCCGGCGCACCGTGCAAGGCATCAATCGAAATACCGGAATCGTCGGCGAGGGCAGGCTTACCGGATGCTGTTGCTGCCGCCAGTGCTTTGATTCGGGCATTCTCGATATAGGTCGTGCCGTCCTCGACCGGTTCCGGCAGACCAAGCTCGCCCACTGAGATTGCCGTAAAACCATAAGGCTCGATCAGCTCATTGATTTCGCGCAGCTTGCCTTGGTTATGCGTCGCGATGACCAGCGTTGTTCCGTCGCGGTCCTTGTCAAGTTTGCGGCGCATCAGGTTCCAACGCCAATGGCGTCTTTTTGTATCGCCACCAATTCCGCCACGCCTTTATCTGCGAGGCGCATCAGTTCCTCGAATTGCGCCCGTTCGAAAACTTCGCCTTCGGCACTGGCTTGCACTTCGACCAATCCGCCGCTTTCGGTGATGACGAAGTTACCGTCTGCTCCGGCCACTGAGTCTTCGTCGTAATCGAGGTCAAGAACCGGCTTTCCGGCATAAATGCCACAAGAAATCGCCGCGACATGCTCGCGAATCGGCCATGTGGGAAGATTGCCCGCGCGTTTAAGCGCCGCACAGGCGCGCCAAAGTGCAACAAAACCACCGGTAATCGCCGCAGTGCGCGTTCCGCCATCCGCCTGAATCACATCACAATCTATTGTAATCATGCGTTCCCCGAGCGCATGGAGATCGACGCCCGCCCGCAAGGACCGCCCGATGAGACGCTGGATTTCTTGCGTCCGTCCGGTTTGGCTGATCGCCTTGGCCTCGCGCCGGTTGCGGGTATTCGTTGCTCTGGGCAGCATCCCGTATTCCGCTGTTACCCAGCCTTTGCCGGAGCCGCGCAGCCAACTTGGCGGCTTATCCTCGATGCTTGCGGTGCAAAGGACATGCGTATCGCCAAATTTCGCATAACAAGACCCCTCCGCATGTTTTGAGCAATCCGCCTGCAGCGTCACTTTACGCATTTCATCCTGCGCACGACCGGAAGGACGCATATTTATACCTCGTTCTAAGATTGCGTTTTGCGTTCCCTAGCCCGTGCAAAGGGTAGCGTCCAGTGATCGAAGGGCGCTCACGCATCAAACCACAGATCCGTGATCCTCATCACTCTACAAAAGTGCCACTTAAGGTTTATGTGTTATATTATGATTCAACGCTAAAGGAGGAGATCAATCATGAAAATCATGCTTACCGCAGCTTTTTTGACACTCGGATTTTCTTTTGGAGCACATATGACACCTGTAAGCGCCGATACCCTGAATGCGCTTCAGTCAGCATGTCGAACGGGTGTATATTCGGCTTGCAGCGAGTACAACGCTGAAGTTATTGCCCGCAATGCAGCTAAAAATCCCGCTTTAACCAAAGGGTTTGACCCTTTTGCGATTCAACCGGCCAGTCATTCCGAGCGAACGCCTAAGACACAAAAGCCGGTCAATGTTGACGCGCCAACATCATCGGCCAAAGCGGTAACGGTTAGCACACAGTAAGGCGGATTGACGTAACAGTCCGACGGGCCTAGCTCTGGGATATGGTAGAACAGGCCGCAGGATTGGATGACCTTGACGAGCGCAGCCGTGAGATTTTCCGGCGCGTGGTCGAGATGTATCTGAAAGATGGTGATCCGGTAGGATCACGCACCCTGTCGCGTTCTCTTCAAGACCCGCTTTCTCCGGCTTCGATCCGGAATGTGATGCAGGATCTGGAGCTTGCCGGACTTATTGCCGCGCCTCACGTCAGCGCCGGACGTGTGCCGACGCAATCGGGATTGCGATTGTTTCTGGATGGATTCCTGCAAATAGGAGAAATCGGCCCTGAAGAGCGCGCCAGCATCGAAAATGCCCTTAGCAATGACGATGCCGGCGTTCAAAACCTGCTTGATGAGGCAAGTCACGCGCTGTCCGGGCTTTCGCGTTGCGCAAGTCTGGTCATTGCCCCAAAACGCGATGCACCGATCAAGCATATTGAGGTCGCGCCGCTCTCAGAAGGTCGGGCGCTGGCGGTTATTGCTACAGCAGACGGAGCCGTGGAGAACCGGCTGTTGCAAACGCCGACTGGACTGACACCTTCGGCGATTGCGGAAGCGACCAATTTTCTTAACGCCCATATGCGCGGCCTGACGCTTGAAGAGGCGCGTCTGGCAGTTGGAGAAGGCATTACACGCAGCAGAGCAGAGCTTGATGCGGCAGCTCAGGCACTCATCGAAGCGGGTCTGGCTGAGTGGAGCGGCCCAAGCGATTCTGATGATGCGCGCCTGATCGTGCGTGGGCTGTCGAATCTTATTGCTGAAAATACCGCATTGGATGAATTAGAAAGCGTTCGAAAATTATTCGATGAGCTTGAACGCAAACGTGATCTTGCCCAAATACTGGAATTGGCAGAGGGCGGCGAGGGTGTTCGGGTCTTTATCGGTGCGGAAAGCAAATTATTTTCTCATTCGGGTTCCGCGTTAGTGATTTCTCCGTATATGGATAGCGACCAAAATATCATCGGAGCGCTGGGCGTGATTGGACCTACCCGTCTGAACTACGCCCGCATCCTACCGATTGTCGATTATACGGCCCGCATGGTGGGCCAATTGGTTGGCAGAGCCGGGGCACCGAAATTAGGAACGACAAGGCAAAGCTGAATGGCGGATACTCCTATCACACCAGATGACAAAGACGCAGAATACGTGCCTCCAAAGCCAATGGAGCCACAATTCGAGGCTGATGTCTTTGATTTTACTGAAAAGACCGGAGCGCCCGAAGCGGCGGCTCCTGAATTGGATGAGAACGGCGAGCCATTGCCGCCAAAATCTCCGCTCGAATTTCTGCAACAGCAGCTTGTCGCTGTTGAAGCCGAACGCGACGACATGAACGATAAGCGACTGCGTGCATTGGCAGAGGGCGAGAATATTCGCCGCCGCGCCATGAAAGATCGTGAAGAAGCCGAGAAATACGGCAGCGTCCGGCTCGCAAGAGACATGCTTGCGGTTTACGACAATCTTAACCGCGCTTTGGAGGCGGCTGATAACACGGTCAGAGAGAATGCGCCCGAGTTCATTGAAGGTGTAGAGTTGACCAAGCGCGAGCTTGTTAATGTCTTCGCGAAGCACAAAATCGCGCCGGTAACGCCTGAACTTGGTGACAAATTCGACGCTAATTTGCATCAGGCCATGTTCGAAGCCCCCGCACCGGGCGCTGAAAACAATACGATCATTCAAGTGATGCAACCCGGTTTCATTATTTCGGACCGTTTGCTGCGTGCTGCGATGGTTGGCGTCGCGAAAAATCCAGCAGGAACCGCGCCTGTTGGACCCACGACGGGTCCCTCTAATGAGGCAAATAATGAACCTCCGGCGAGCGGCGAACAACCGAATCCCGACCCTCAGCAACCCTCTTAATCTGACGTGCTGAGGGGGATCAGAGTCGAAGGGTATCGCTCGATCCGCGCTCTTGAGTTCGAGTTAGGACAACTAACGGTTGTTGTTGGGGCTAACGGTGCGGGCAAATCAAACCTGTACCGGGCGCTATCCTTACTGCGTGAAGCTGCAACAGGTCAGCTTGCGAATGCCATCGCTTTTGAAGGTGGTATGAAATCAGTGCTGTGGGCAGGCGAAATACAGCGCAACGCAAGCCGCTCTATGAGCCTTGCCATAGATTTTGACGATACCAGATATGCTCTGAAACTTGGCTTGCCGGGACCAACGGACCCGGCGCTGGCACTTGATCCGGTGGTCAAAGAAGAAACGGTTTCGATGACTCATCGGGATCGTTTGGCCGTGATGATGCAGCGTAAAGGCCCGAGTATCCTGACCCGTGACGCTGATGGAAAGTGGCAGCCCTATCAAAATATGCTGCTGATGGCTGAGACGGCGCTGTCGATGCTGCGCGACCCGAGGCAATTTCCTGAATTAGAGCGTATTCAAAGGGCCTTGGCATGCTGGCGGTTTCATCATGCGTTTCGGACCGATGCGGACTCGCCGATCCGTCAACCACAAGTCGCGGTTTGCTCGCCGGTGCTTGATTCTGATGGGGCGAATTTGGCGGCGGTCTTGGCGACGGTGATGCATCTGAAAGACGGGCCACAGGATTATGTGCGCTCAGAAATCGGATTGGCGATTGACGAGGCTTTCCCTGGTGCGATGCTTCAGTTTGATGCGGCGGCGGGCCGGCATTCGGTCGCATTGCAAACGCCTGATTTCAAGCGTGCCTTTGCCGCGCATGAGATGTCGGATGGTACATTGCGGTATCTGTGTCTTGTCGGCGCGCTCTGCTCTTATCGCCGTCCTCCTTTTATTGCGCTGAACGAGCCGGAAGCCAGCTTGCATGATGAGTTGATCGCCCCACTGGCGAAGATGATCTTGCGGGCATCCGAAGACACGCAGATGATTATTGTCACGCACTCCCAGCGCTTGGCGGATATTTTAGAAGTCGAAGGTGCGGCGACACGGGTGAATTTAGAGAAACGGCGCGGGGAAACGGTTCTGTCTTCCCGCTCATCAGGGGATGCCCGCTGGACCTAAAAATTGATAAGACGATTTGAAAAGTTTTGGAAAGCACATGACGGATCGCCCTACGCCGACCTTACGCAGTGATTATCGCGCGTTTCGCGACATCACGACACGGTGGAAAGACAATGATGTTTTCGGCCATGTGAATAACGTCAACTATTACAGCTTTTTCGACACCGTGGTGTGCGGGCATCTGATGGAAACGGGTGTCTTTCACTATGAGACGAGCGAAACCATTGCTTTCGTTGTTCAAACCCAGTGCAATTATTTCGCGCCCATCGCCTTCCCGGACATGATTACCGGCGGTTTGCGGGTTGAGCATATCGGGGGCAGTTCGGTTCGGTATGGCATCGGCCTTTTCCGCGAGGGCGAAGAAAAGGCCAGCGCTGCCGGGCATTTCATCCATGTCTATGTGAATCGCGACACCCATAAGCCGGTCGCTGCTTTGCCTGATGACCTGCGCGCAGTCGTTGACGCTTTGGTTGTTTGAGAACAGATGACAGTCGCTCGCTTCTCAGTCATCATAGGCATTGTTACACAAGCCCGATAAGGACACCGCCATGACCAGCCCTCTCGATCCACGCGAAACCCGCTCGCAGGATGAACGCGAAACGGCGCTGTTTGTGGCGTTACAGCAGGTTTTTGGTCATGCCAAGGAAGGGAGCGCGCATTACGCTGAGAGCTTGCAAGGCATTGATGCTAGTGGCCTGACATCCCGCGCGGCGCTTGCCGCTTTGCCGGTCCTTCGCAAATCCGACCTGATTGCTGCCCAGGAAGCTGCGCCGCCTTTTGGTGGTCTGGGCACACAAGCCCCCGATGCTATGGCGCGATTGTTCCTCTCTCCCGGCCCGATAGCGGAACCGCAAGGGACGGATGGCGATATCTGGCGTTTTTCCCGTGCGTTACGCGCTGTGGGGTTTGTCGCCGGAGACATTGCCCATAACTGCTTTTCCTATCACCTGACCCCGGCAGGATTCATGTTTGACAGCGCCTCCCGTGCATTGGGGTGTGCGGTCTTTCCCGGCGGCATTGGCAATACGGAACAGCAAGCGCTTGCCATGAGGCGCTATGGAAGCACCGCTTATGCTGGCACGCCGGATTTTCTGAAGACGATTTTGGAGAAAGCCGACGAGAGCGGCCGGCCAGTCACGAGCATTAAAAAGGCATCCGTCGGAGGTGGGCCTTTGTTCCCCGACCTACGCGCTTGGTACGAAGAGCGCGGTATTTCCTGCCTGCAAAACTATGGCACGGCAGATGTTGGCCTAATTGCGTATGAAACATCAGCGAAAGAAGGCTTAATCATCGACGAAGATGTTCTTGTCGAAATCGTCCGCCCCGGTACAGGCTATCCTGTTCCCGAAGGCGAGGTCGGCGAGGTTGTCGTTACCGTCTTTGATCCATCATATCCGCTGATCCGTTTTGCTACCGGGGATTTGTCGGCAATATTGTCCGGCGAGTGCCCTACGGGGCGCACAAACACGCGCCTCAAGGGATGGATGGGCCGCGCGGATCAAACCACCAAGGTCAAAGGCATGTTCGTTCACCCTGAACAAGTCGCCCGCGTAGCCAAAGCGCACGGGTTTGAAAAAGTCCGTCTTGAAGTCACCGAGACAGGGGGCAAAGACAGTATGGTTCTGATTTGTGAAGGCGAGGGCGACACCGAAGCGGTGGTTGCAACTTTACAATCTGAATCGCGACTCAAAGGCGATGTTCGCTTTGTGCCGGTAGGCGACTTGCCGAATGACGGCAAAGTCATTGACGACCAGCGCGCACTTTAGGGTGGTTAGGGCTTTCCATGACCTCGGATCATCGAAAGCCCTGGAATTTTATTGGCAGACGCCGCCAATCATCCACTCGCCGATGCCTTTATCGAAGATGATAATTTTCGGGTCAGCGACGAATTTAGCGCCTTTTTTATCGCAATAATCGCTGTTGAGTGCGCTTGTTGCCTGGTCCATTGCCTGAACCTGCTCGCTCTTATCGCCAATGAACGCGGGATCACGGACGACATTTGCAGCGACCAGATCCGTTCCGGGCAATGCGCCGGTCAACCAACCGTATTTATAATCGGCATTAGCGACAGCCGTGGTAGCGATGGCCACAGAGGCCAGTGCAACTGCTGAAAGGATAGCTTTCATTAGAACGTACTCCTCAATTTGCCCCGAGTATCTCTAACGCGGGAATTCCACGCCGGACCTTTGTCGAGCTTTTATAAGGACACAGTACAGCGCATTTGCTTCGTACAGGTTAAGATGCTTAAATACCACAAATATTGATAGTATTTTGAAATCAATAACAAAATTTACGATGTACGACGAAACTGTGGCGGCTGTAGAGAAGATTTGTTAACCATTTGCCGGGGGAAGAGGCGCGGCTGGCTTATTCCGCAGCAAGCGCCGCTGTCACGCGCCCGGCTTCTTTGGCTTTGATACGTTCTTCGATCTCGCCCCGGAAATTACGGATCAGCCCTTGAATCGGCCACGCCGCTGCATCACCAAGCGCACAGATGGTGTGCCCTTCGACTTGCTTGGTGACTTCCTGAAGCATGTCGATTTCTTCAATCGCAGCATCGCCTGCTACAAGACGATCCATCACGCGCATCATCCAGCCCGTCCCCTCGCGGCAAGGGGTGCATTGGCCACAGCTTTCGTGTTTGTAGAATTTAGACAACCGCCAGATCGCTTTGATGATGTCAGTGTCTTTATCCATCACGATCACTGCTGCCGTGCCAAGACCGGATTTCAGCGCGGAAAGTGCGTCGAAATCCATCAATACGTCTTCGCATTGTTCCATCGTCAGGCAAGGAACCGAAGACCCGCCGGGGATGACGGCTTTGAGGTTATCCCATCCGCCGCGAACGCCGCCGCAATGCTTTTCGATCAAGTCACGGAACGGGATCGACATGGCCTCTTCGACAACGCATGGGCGCTCGACATGGCCTGAGATTCCGAAAACTTTGGTTCCCGCATTGCGCTCACGGCCAAAACTGGCGAACCAACCGGCGCCGCGCCGCAGGATTGTCGGCACAACAGCAATAGACTCAACATTGTTCACCGTTGTCGGATTGCCATAAAGCCCTGCATTCGCCGGGAAAGGCGGTTTCAGGCGGGGCATTCCTTTTTTGCCTTCAAGGCTTTCCAGGAGCGCGGTTTCTTCGCCGCAGATATACGCGCCCGCGCCGTGGGAAAGATAGAGGTCAAAATCAAAGCCGCTGCCGCAGGCATTTTTACCGATCAGCCCGTCTTCATAGGCTTCATCAATAGCCTGTTGCAGCGCCTCTTTCTCGCGCACATATTCGCCGCGAATATAGATATAACAAGCATTTGCGCCCATCGCGAAGCTGGCAATCAAACAGCCTTCAACCAGCGTATGCGGATCATGCCGCATAATCTCGCGGTCTTTGCAGGTTCCCGGCTCGGACTCGTCGGCATTGACCACAAGGTAATGCGGGCGGCCATCGCTCTCTTTGGGCATGAAAGACCATTTAAGGCCCGTCGGAAAGCCGGCGCCGCCGCGACCGCGCAAACCGGAATCCTTCATCTCCTGAACGATCCAATCCCGACCCTTCGCAAGAATAGCGCCCGTTCCGTCCCAATGTCCACGCGCTTTCACACCCTTGAGGGAACGATCTTTCATCCCGTAGAGGTTCGTGAAGATGCGGTCTTTATCAGTGAGAAAATCGAAGCTCACAGCGATGTTCCTTTGGTCGAACGAAGGACGTTATGAATAGTACAAGAACGAGATGCGCAAAAATCTACAGGTCGCGCAGGCGACCAATTCGCGGAAAGATCATCCATCCGAGAATAGCGCCATAAAGCGCAATAACCAAGACGACGAAAAACCGGTATCCGGCTCCGGCATCCAGCATATGTCCTTTAAGATCCCACAATCCGGTCATTACGGTGATGACGACAGCCAGACCTACAAACAAAAAGGTCCAAATTGCCCGATCAGAGAACAGGCGGCGGCTATCGAAAATACTAAGCCCCGGCTCTAGTTGGGAATCGAGTTTCGCCATTATGTGGCTCCTTCAGATATAGCTATTGCAACCGACGCATTCGCGGCCTCGGCATGATCATCAAGCAAAGATGTTGCACCGCCTATGGGTTCAGATGCAAATCGCCCGGTTTGTGATCCCGGTTTAGGATAATCCCCTTTACGGAAACCCTCAATCAGCGTCTCGAAGGTCGCAACGGTCAAATCCTCGTAATAATCCGAGTGAAATCCGCCTTTCACCCAACTGTCGATCTGAGCCATTGGCGCATTGGCACAGGCCCCGAGACATTCAACCTCTTCCCAAGACAGCTTTCCATCTGCGGAGACAGTATGCGCAGGGCCGATCAGCTTTTCACACAGCGCCGTCAGGTCTTCTGCGCCGCAAATCATGCAAGTCGTTGTGCCGCATACCTGAATATGGGCATTCTCACCCGTTGGGGCGAGCTGAAACATAAAGTAGAAAGTCGCGACCTCCAGCGCACGGATATGCGGCATGTCGAGCATATCGGCCACGCCTTCAATCGCTGTGCGCGTCAGCCAACCCTCTTGTGCCTGTGCGCGCCACAGCAGCGGAATAATCGCCGAGGCTTGTCTGCCTTCAGGGAACTTGGCGATCTGTCTTTTTGCCCATTCAGCATTCTCAGCATTAAAAGCAAAGCTGGACGGCTGAACCGCTTCGGGAGCAAGGCGTCGTGTTGTCATTTATCTCGATCCTTCGGAAGTCTCGCGCGTTATTTGCGGCACGCAGCGCTGTCCTTGAACAGCACGCAAAAGAGATCAATCATCGGTCAATTTCCCCGAACACGATATCAAGCGACCCGAGGATTGCACTGACATCGGCGAGCATATGGCCCCGGCACATGAAATCCATTGCCGCCAGATGCGGAAAGCCCGGCGCGCGGATTTTCAGCTTATACGGCTTATTTGATCCATCGCTGACCATGTAGACGCCGAATTCGCCTTTCGGAGCCTCAACACAGGCATATGTCTCGCCCGCCGGCACTTTGAAGCCTTCGGTATAGAGCTTAAAGTGATGGATTAACGCTTCCATCGACCCTTTCATGTCCGCGCGCTTGGGCGGTGTCACCTTACCATCGAGGCTTGAGACAGGTTCCCCGAGCGTATCATCCAGCTTTTCGAGGCATTGACGCATGATTTTGGTCGATTCGCGCATTTCCAACATGCGGATCAGGTAACGGTCATAGCAATCGCCGTTTTTGCCGACCGGAATTTGGAAATCATAATCGCTATAGTTTTCATAGGGTTGTGAGCGCCGTAAATCCCAAGCGCCACCGGACCCGCGCACCATCACACCCGAGAACCCGAGTTCCTCGCATTGATCCAGCGTTACAACGCCGATATCCACATTGCGCTGTTTGAAGATGCGGTTTTCTGTCAACAGCGTTTCAAGATCGTCAATGACCTGCGGAAACTCTTCGGTCCATTGCCAAATGTCATCCAGCAAAGCCCTTGGCAGGTCTTGATGTACACCGCCGGGCCGGAAATACGCGGCATGGAGCCGGGCGCCACACGCGCGCTCGTAGAAAATCATTAACTTTTCGCGCTCTTCAAAACCCCAGAGCGGCGGGGTTAGCGCACCAACATCCATCGCTTGCGTGGTCACATTGAGCAAATGCGAGAGGATGCGGCCAATCTCGGAATAAAGAACCCGGATGATCGAAGCCCGATAAGGAACGCCAATGTCCAGCATCTTCTCGATGGCTAGGCAATAAGCATGTTCCTGGTTCATCGGTGCGACGTAATCGAGCCGGTCAAAATAGGGCAGCGCTTGCAGATAGGTTTTCTGCTCGATCAGCTTTTCTGTGCCGCGATGCAGCAGGCCGATATGGGGATCAACCCGGTCAACAACTTCGCCGTCCAGCTCCAGCACAAGGCGCAGAACGCCGTGAGCCGCAGGGTGTTGCGGTCCGAAATTGATATTGAAATTACGGATCGAGGTTTCACCGTCTTTGACAGGATTAATCGGGGTTATCTCGTTCATGACGCGCCCTCTTTCTCATCCGCCTTTTCATCGCCCGGCAGGATGTATTCCGCCCCCTCCCAAGGGGACATGAAGTCAAAAGACCGCATTTCCTGCACCAGCTTTACCGGCTCATACACCACGCGCTTGACCTCTTCGTCGTAGCGCAGCTCGACATAGCCTGTAACGGGGAAGTCTTTGCGCAACGGATAGCCGCGAAAGCCGTAATCCGTCAGAATGCGCCGCATATCGGGATGGCCTGAGAACAGGATGCCATACATATCGAACGTCTCGCGCTCGTACCAATCGGCACACGGGAAGACGTCCATAATCGACAGGGCAATTTCGCCTTCGCGCAGAGCCGTTTTAACACGAATTCTCTGGTTTTGACGCATGGAGAGCAGGTGGTAGACCACATCAAAGCGCCGGTCGCGACCCGGATAATCAACAGCGGTGATGTCGATCAGAGACTTATACTGACAAGTTCCCTCATCCTTGAGGTGGCGAATAACTTGAATAATCCGGTCGTGAGGCACATGCAGCGTCAACTCACCATCGACAACTTCGTAGCGCAGCACCGCATCCTCAAGTGCCGAGGCAATCGCGTCGCCATGATCGTCAAGGGCTTCAACATCAATCATCATCGCTGAATCGTCCCCACACGGCGAATCTTGCGTTGCAATTGAAGGATACCATAGAGCAATGCTTCCGCAGTTGGCGGGCATCCCGGCACATAAATATCTACGGGCACGATCCGATCACAGCCGCGCACCACTGAATATGAATAGTGGTAATACCCGCCGCCGTTTGCACACGACCCCATCGAGATCACATAACGCGGTTCCGGCATCTGGTCGTAGACCTTACGCAGCGCCGGAGCCATCTTATTGGTCAGCGTTCCTGCAACGATCATCACATCAGATTGGCGCGGGCTGGCGCGGGGGGCAAAGCCGAATCGCTCCACATCGTAGCGCGGCATGGATGTGTGCATCATCTCAACGGCACAGCAAGCCAGACCGAACGTCATCCACATAAGCGATCCGGTGCGGCCCCAATTTACGAGGTCTTCGACATTCGTCAGCAGATAGCCTTTATCGGCCAATTCAGCGGAAATTGCGCTGGTCATGACTTCTTTATCGGGTCCGGCCACCGTGGAACCGGCAGGAGACAAGATCAGGTTGGACTCAGTCATCTTATTCCCAATCCAGCGCGCCTTTGCGCCACTCGTAGATAAAGCCAATCGTCAGGACGCCTAAGAAGACCATCATCGACCAAAACCCGAACATTCCAATCTGGCCGAACGAAGCCGCCCACGGAAACAGGAAGGCCGCCTCAAGATCAAAGATAATGAACAGAATCGCCACGAGGTAAAAGCGCACATCAAACTTCATCCGCGCATCATCGAAAGCGTTGAATCCGCACTCGTAAGCCGAGACTTTCTCCGCATCAGGGTTCGATGGCGCGGCAATCGCAGCGGCCAATATAAAGACCAGACCCAGTGCGATAGCGATCCCCATAAAAATAAGGATCGGCAGATATTCCAGAAGAAACGCATCCATGTACGGAATCCTGACAAATGTTTTACCGCGAGGGATACCGCTGCACTGCATCATCGTCAATGAAAGAGCGCGGAATGAGTGGGAACATGCGGTCACTATTTTACTGAAAAAGTGACGGAGTACCGTCAAGCATCCGCCGGGCGACCCCCACGCATCACCATTGCCACCCCGATAACTGTAAATGCGACGCCGAGAGCCGCCAGAAATCCCAATGTCTCATCGAACAATCCCCACGCCATCAAAGCGGTGCAGGGCGGGACCAGAAAGAACAGGCTCGCGACTTTTGAGGCTTCGCCGCGCTTGATCAGGCTCATAAGCAAGCCCACGGCCCCGAGCGAGAGCACAATCACCAGCCATCCGAGGGCAAACAGGAATTCTCCGGTCCATGAAACCTCGCGGGTTTCAAATATTAAGGCCAGCGGCGCAATCAATGCCAATGCCCCGAGATACTGCAACACTGCTCCGGAGCGCATCGGCGCGTCCGCACAGTGCTTTTTTTGGTAAATTGTCGCGATAGAAATACCGAAAAGGCCGATGATACAAAGCCCTAAGCCGCTCCAATCACCGATGCCGCTGCCCAATTTGCGCGACACGACCAGAACCGCTCCGGCCAATCCAATGCACAAACCCGCCCATTGCACCCCTGTCATACGCTCGCCCAACATGGTGCGCGCCAGCAAAGCAGACAAAATCGGCTGCATACAGACAATCAACGCGGCAATTCCGGCCTCCAGCCCCAACCAGATTGCGGTGAAAACCCCGCCAAGGTAGACGCCATGCAGTAAGACCCCGACGATCAATAAGGCCCCGCTTTGTTGGCGCGTAGGCCATGCTGCGCGACTTGCCAAAACCCAAAGCGCCATAAGCGCAACAACGATTCCAAATCGGATCGACAGAAACGTCAGCGGCTCGGCATAAGGCAGCCCGAACTTAGCGCCGATAAACCCTGTACTCCACAGCAACACGAATACAGGGGCAATAAGTGTCGAAATGGTGCTTGAAGACACGTCCGCACGCTGCATATTCACTTGTGAATCCTAAGGTTATGGAGAAACATAAGGGATGGATATGCCAGACCTGCTCCCCATCGGGGACGACCCCAGCTTGCTCATCGTGGATGACGACGCGGCATTTCGCAACCGTCTCGCCCGCGCGATGGAAGGACGGGGCTTCACTGTTACACTCGCTGAAAGCATCGCCGAGGGCATCGCGGCGGCAAGGCGGACCACGCCTCCGGCCTATGCGGTTGTAGATTTGCGGTTGGAAGACGGCAATGGGCTTGATGTGGTCGAGGCCCTTCGGGATACGCGCGAAGATGCTAAAATCGTCATTCTGACGGGTTATGGCGCGATTGCATCGGCGGTTGCTGCGGTGAAAGCGGGGGCGGTGGATTACCTGTCAAAGCCTGCGGATGCCGATGATATCGAAAACGCTCTGCGCGCGCCGAAGGAGACCAAACCGCCACCCCCGGAAAATCCCATGTCAGCGGATCGCATTCGTTGGGAGCATATCCAGCGTGTCTTCGAATTATGCGACCGCAATGTCAGCGAGACGGCGCGCCGCCTGAACATGCACCGGCGGACGTTGCAACGGATACTGGCCAAGCGCTCGCCGAGGTAGCGCCCTTGCAAAACGCTGAAAGTGCTCTCAAGCTGGGGTGCTTTTAGTAAAAGGGTTACCGCATGGATCTCAATCTCACCGGACTCCGCGTTGTTGTCACTGCCGGGGCTTCGGGTATCGGGTTGGAAACCGCCCGTGCGTTTCTTGAAGAGGGCGCGCATGTTGCTGTGTGCGATGTGGACCCTGCTGCTGTGGCCGCACTTGGTGACACTGATCCTGATATTATCGCGGCGCTGGCTGACGTGACCAACCGCCCCGTGATTGCGGGCTTTATCAGCGAAGCCGCCGAGCGCATGGGCGGGCTGGATGTGTTGGTCAATAACGCAGGCATTGCCGGGCCGACTGCCGGGGTCGGCGATGTCGATCCGGGAGACTGGGACCGTTGCCTCGATGTCTGTCTGACGGGCCAGTTTAACTGCGTGCAAGCCGCCCTGCCGCATCTGCGGGACTCGGCCAATGCCAGCATCATCAATCTCAGCTCTGCCGCTGGTCGCCTTGGTTTTGGGATGCGAACGCCTTATGCGGCGGCGAAATGGGGGGTGATCGGCCTGACAAAATCCCTCGCTGTCGAACTCGGGCCGGAAGGCATCCGCTGTAATGCCATTCTCCCCGGCCTTGTCGCCGGAGATCGCATCCGCCGCGTGATAGAGGCCAAAGCTCAAAGGCGCGGCATGGCCTTTGCGGATGCCGAAGCCGATGCGTTATCCAAGACCTCAATGCGGACCTATGTCACCCAACGGCAAATCGCAGATCAAATCATGTTCCTCGCCAGCGAGCGGGGCCGCACAACCAGCGGCCAATCCCTCAGCATTTGCGGCGATACCCAGATGTTGATGTGAGGGGTTTCTGAATTGAGGGCTCAGTTGTAAACGTAAATGGCATTTCGGTAATACTGCGCAGAAAATCTCCACTAGACAATTTCCTATCAAACTATAAAAAGTGATTATGCAAAGTTGCCAAAGTGTTCGTCCTAAATTTGCTGAATTTTTTGCTGGTGGAGGCATGGTTTCTGCCGCATTACGCCCTGAGTGGGATTGCGTATTAGCGAATGATTTCGATGAAAAAAAATGCGCGATCTATGCCGAAAATTGGGAAAATGATCACTTGGTTCGCGGCGACATAGCCGAGCTTGATCCTTCAATTTTAAAGCAACCAATCGACATGTATTGGGGAAGCAGTCCGTGCCAGGATTTCAGTCTTGCAGGAAAAGGCCAAGGGCTTCGCGGATCTAATTCCAGTGTGTTTTACGATTGGGTTAAGGTTATTTCTACGGCAGTAAAAGCCGGCTTTGCGCCTGGCGTTATCGCCTTTGAAAATGTCGTCGGGCTTCTGAGCAGAAATAAAGGCCGCGATTTATGTGCTGTGATTTCAGCTTTTTCAAAATTAGGCTATCGAAGCGGCGCCATTGAAATAGATGCACGGTATTTTGTACCACAAAGCAGACCACGTCTCTTTGTCATAGCAGTGCGCAAAGACTTGCAGCTTGACCCTTTACTTCTTTCGTCAAACAATTCTGCAAAATCAAAACGGCTAAAAGAGTTTTTTGAGGCTCTCCCTAACAAACTTAAGGTCGACTGGATTCCATGGACATTCGACCAAACGCAGTTTTCTAATCAGACCAAGCTTGATTCAATTATCGAAACCGGCTGCGAAAATTGGCATAGCTTAGCTGAGACAAACCGCCTTCTTTCCCTCATGGCACCGCAACAAATATCGAAGGTTCGTAAGCTTCAAAAAGCCGGAGAAACTGTCTTTGGAACAATCTACAAACGAGGAAGACCTAATTCTGTGGGCGTCACAGTCCAAAGGGCGGAAGCCAGATTTGATGGAATTGCCGGATGTTTGCGGACTCCAAAAGGAGGGTCTTCGCGGCAAACTCTTATCAAGATTGAAAAAACAAGCATTCGTACTCGCCTCATTACAGCTCGTGAAGCCGCTCGTCTGATGGGGTTATCTGAGAGATTTAAACTTCCAGAACGATACAATGATGCATATCATTTTTTAGGAGATGGTGTGGTTGTTCCCGTCGTTCAAGCTCTGAACTCCCAGCTATTGCTCCCAATTATCCGATCGCAACCGATCAAAGCAGTGGCGTGATGAGCGCACAATCGTTTCGCGCGGACCAGTTAAAAACACTCACTGATTCCATTGGAGTGTACGCATTATGCGATCTCGATAATGTTCCGATCTATGTCGGTCAATCTGTTGACGGTATTCGATCTCGGGTGCGCCGACACTTGACTTCAGCGCGTTCGGATATCATCGCAAACCGCCAAGTCGATGTTTGGGAAGTTGCATATGTGCGCGCATGGCCCGTTAGCTCTAAAGAGAAGATTTCCAGTTTAGAATCTTATCTTTATAATCTTTACGATGGGGACAGTCGCTTAATGAACGGCAAAGTCGTACCTGCCGTTACATTTGAGAAAACCGACATCCCTGAAATGCAAACTGTTCAGGTCATCGAAGAAGCAGAACGCCAATCCCGACTGAGACCAGAAAGCCGGCTACCGAGACAGATTTCTCAGTACCTCATTCTCGTTGACTATATTCTCAATGTTAAAAATGCCGATCATTTGAAGCGTTCGCTTGATGCGCACTTTGAACGGCTTGTTTTGTACCATAAAGATTTTCTCGTAGATCATTGAATGCTGCGCGTAATATTTTTTGGAGAAGTGACCAAGTTGTCACCATATTCGATATTGTTGAGCAGTTTTCATAATTGGATCAGCCCGCTTCTAACCCGCTGATTTCGTAGTCTTCTGTGTGCACGAGGATGCCGCCGGGGGTGAAGAAAACGATGCCGTAGGCGGCGGGTTCGTCGTTTTCCACTGTTGAATCGAGCGATGTGAACTGCATCGGCATTTGTCCGACCGTGCTTTTGAATACCGAGAAAGGCAGGCCGTTATGTGTGCCTGAAATTGTTCGGTGGATATGACCGCAGATCAGGTGCTTGACGTTGCTGTGCCGCGCGATGCAGGCATAAAATTCATCGCCGTTGCGGAGTTTGATCTGATCCATGGCGGGAAAGCCCGTGTCGTGGGGTGGATGGTGCATGAAGATGCAGCAAGGCTTATCGGCGGCTTGGGTTAATTGCCGATCCAACCAAGCAAGGCGGGCTTCGCACAGGTATCCGGCGTGGGACTCGGGATACTTATATGGCGGCCCGAACAGCGTATCGAGCAGAATGAGCCGCATGTCCGGCAGGTCGATTACCTGTTGAATAAACCCGTCTTCATCTACCGGAGCATCAGGAAAGACGCTGCGGAACGCTTCGCGGTTATCGTGGTTCCCGAGCATTAAATGGACTGGTATAGTAGTATCTTGCAGGCGTGATTTGAGCAGTTCGTATGATGGCTCATCCCCTATATGAGTCAGATCGCCGCAAAAAATAATGCAATCCGCATCCGCGTTGAAGGTTGATACATGTTTCAGACCGGCAGCGAGCCTTGCATTCGGTTCGGGCCGTCCTTTGCGCGGATTGCTCGCCATGTGGGTGTCGGTAAAGACAATGATTTTAGAAGCTGATTGAGTCATGGCCCTTATGGTCGCTGTACCGGGTTAAGAAGCGAAAGATAACGAGAGATTATAGGTTCTTGGCCAATGCCCGCAAATGATCCTCAAATTCAAGGCACATGGTGATCGCCCGTTCTTCGGGATCGTAGAATGCGTTTGCCTCGCCGCAAGGGGCGACGTTGACGGTCAATGCTGTTGATAAAGACATCTCCTGATTCAGCGCGTCGATTTCAGGCTGTAATGTTTCTGCGGATAAAGAGCTTTCAGAAGCGCGCAACGTAAGCTTTGAACCCGATTGTCGCTTTGTCAGGTCTTCGATTAATTCGCCCCAGCTTTTATTAATCTGATCGAACTCTTCTACGCAGGATTCCGCACGTTCTTCCGGGAGGTTGAGGTCGCGGGCAAATTGTTCCCGGCGTTCCGGGTCTGCACCATAGAAAATACAGATGGTATTGTAGAATCTTTGCTCATCGGGGCCGTGATTATCCCACCAAGCGATACCGTCACCGTTTTGGTCCCGTGCCTCGGCCTCGGCCCAAAAACCGAGAGCAGCGTCATAGGCAAGGTCTTGCGCTGCCTCTTCTTCGTAAAAAGCGTCGATGAGAAAAATTGAGAGCGCGTCTGCGGCATCTTCTTCCTGACCGAAAATCGGAATGCCTTCGATGTCAATCAGAGCATGACCCAGCTCGTGAAAAAAGATGCCCAATATATTGGCTTCGACAAAGGCTTCTATGTCGTTGTCCGAGGAATTTTTGGTTTCGGCGGCAGCACAGCCGGTGATGAAAATCGACGCCCATAAAGCGATAAAGAATCTCAATGTCACACTCCATGCTCTCATTCGGTTTATGATGCCGTTCTGACGGGGATTATCGAAGTTTATGATCGACATCCAATCGCGTCTGCGCCCTGTCACAGGTCATACGGGGTAAGTTCCGGCCTTTTTTTAACGTGGCATTACTCCAGCATCATCACGTTAATCGGATCTCCGGCCTCAGCGGGCGGTGCGGAGACGGGTCTGATTGCGAGGGCATTTGCCTGTGACAATAGCGAGAGCCGCGAGCTGTCTTGACTGTCGAACGGTGTGCAAAACAATGTGCCGTCTTTGGTTTCAATGCGGGCGCGCATGTAATGTTCACGCGGTCCATTCTTGCCAAGATCACAGGCGAGCGTGGCGGTGATTGTCTTGGGGTCTGCCGGGGGCAGGCCGGATAAAGCCTCGACCGCCGGGGCGACGAACAGTCGCCCGCATACCATCGCAGAAACAGGATTTCCGGGAAGGCCGAGCATCGGAGTTTGTCCCAACCGTCCCGCCATAAAGGGCTTTCCGGGGCGCATTGCGATTTTGTAGAGATCGAGCGTCAAGCCTGCGTCTTTCAGAGCAGGGCGGATCAGATCGTGATCCCCAACCGATGCCCCGCCCAAAGTAATGAACAAATCGGCTTGTCCGCCCATGGCTGCAAGTGTGCGCAAGGACTCTTCGGTATCTGCGGCGATGGGCAGGATTTCGGCGATGGCCCCGAGGCTTTCCACCAAGGCGGCAAGGCCAAAATTGTTTGAGGAGACAATCTCTCCGGGACCGGTCGCCGCCCCCGGCAGGACCAATTCGTCTCCGGTGGCGAGCAATGCGATGCGCGGTTTGCGGTAGACGCTGACCAGTGGCACTCCGGCGGCGGCGAGAAGCGCAATGTCTTCTGGGGTTAAACGGCGCGGAGCAGGGAGCAGTGTGTTGCCTTCGGCAAAATCCAATCCGGCGCGGCGGACATACATTTGCGGGTCCAGAGTATCACCGAGGGTGATCTGATCGCCTTCGCGCGTCACATCTTCTTGGATGATAATGCGGTCCAATCCGGCGGGAACCACACCGCCGGTAAAGATGCGCACGCATTCGCCGGGCGAGACAGTGCCTTGGAAGGGCGTTCCGGCGGCGGCCTCACCAATAACGGCAAACCTTGCGCCGGTTTCGGCCTCAGCATCGCGAACCGCGTATCCATCCATTGCCGAGGCAGGAAAGGGCGGCTGTGTCCGCCGGGCAATGACGTCTTCGGCGAGGATTCTGCCGCGCGCTTCGGTCAGGGCGATGATTTCCAATCCGACGGGCTTGATCAGCGCCAGCGTTTTGGCACGGACTTCTGGAACCGCAAGCAGACTCATGATGCTTCGAAGCGGCCAGACCGCCCGCCATCCTTGAAGACGAGGCGAATATCCTCGATCCGCATCCCTTTATCCACGGCCTTGCACATATCGTAAACGGTGAGGGCTGCGACCGAGACGGCGGTGAGCGCCTCCATCTCGACGCCGGTTTGTCCGGTGACTTTGGCGGTGGCCTCGATCTCGATGCGGGTCATGGCCTCATCCGGCGCAAGATCGACGGTGACTTTTGATAATCCAAGGGGATGGCACAGGGGAATCAGGGTGCTGGTCTGCTTTGCGCCCATGATTCCCGCAAGCCGTGCAATGCCGAGAACATCGCCTTTTTTGTGATCGCCCGCGACAATCATGGCCAGCGTCTCAGGGTTCATCTGCACAGTGCCGCGCGCTGTAGCGGTTCGTGATGTCACTTCTTTTTCTGAGACATCGACCATGACTGCGTTCCCAGCAGCATCAAAATGCGTGAAATCGCTCATGTTGAAATCACAGGTGCGGCAAAAAATGAGTGTTCAAGTTTCATTTTTTGAAGTATCCAATCCAGACGCTTAATAGGGCCAGTCCTTGACGGCACTGGTATGAAGGCAGACAAAGCCACGAGTCTTGCTGCACTGCAAGAGACCTGTCCTTACTTTTACGTCTGGAGAGACCCCATGCCGGCTCGCGATAAAATGCATATAGAGGCAACGCAAGCCAAATCAGGGCGTGTATCCCGCTCTGCGTGCTTTGTATGAAATCAACCACCTATCATATTGAGGGCGGTGACGGCGTTGAACTGTTCGTTCGCGATGGCGGTAATGAAGACGGCCCGCCGATTCTGTTTATTCATGGCTGGTCGCAGCATCACTTGTGTTGGACAAAACAGTTTGAGGGACCGCTCGCCGAAACATACCGGCTCGTAGCTATTGACCTGCGCGGCCATGGCGCATCCGACATGCATGATGATCCCGAGTTCTATCTGCATTCCAAAAGCTGGGCAGATGATATTGCTGCCGTGATCGAGACTTGCGAGATGGACCGTCCGCTTGTGGTGGCATGGTCGCTGGGCGGGCGCATCGCGCTCGATTACCTGCACCATTACGGATGCGATGATATTAGCGGTCTTGCGCTGGTTGGGGCGTCGATTATGCCCGCGAGTGATCCGGCTGTGCAGGCAAAGCGCCGCCCCGATGTTATCGCCGAGGGCATGTATTCGGGCGATCAGCGCGTTGCATTGGCGGCAACGGTTGCCTTCGTCAAAGGATGCTTTGCCTCGACGCTCTCGAAAATGGATTTGGCGACGATGGTTGGCTTTAATATGCTGGTCCCGCCACATATCCGAAAGGCGTCTCGACTGCGCGAGCCTGATTATGAACCGGAGTTTAAGGCGATTACCTGTCCGGTTTCGTTGTTTTGGGGCGATGCGGATAAGCTGGTGTTCCGTGAGATGATCGAGGAGACACTCAACGCGGTCCCTCATGGTAAGCTGATACCCTTCCCCGGCACAGGCCATGCGCCCTTCTGGGAACGATCTGAGCAATTTGATGCTCACCTTGCTGACTTTGCCCGTGAAACTTTGGGAGTGACTTGATGACAACGCTACCCGAAACGACGGACCGGAAACTTGGTCTGGTCATTGATCTTGATATTTGCGTGGGCTGTCATGCCTGTGTCGTGTCGTGTAAAGAATGGAACACGGGCGGGTATGGCGCGCCGCTGTCCGATCAACAGCCATACGGCGATGAGCCTGTCGGGACGTTCCTGAACCGTGTGCATACCTTTGAGGTCAAGCCTGAGAATGGCCCTGCGCGGGTTGTGCATTTTCCTAAATCCTGCCTGCATTGCGAGGATGCGCCTTGCGTTACCGTCTGCCCGACCGGGGCCAGCTTTAAACGATCCGATGACGGCATTGTGCTGGTGAATGAAAGTTCCTGCATCGGGTGCGGTCTTTGCGCGTGGGCTTGCCCTTACGGGGCGCGCGAGATGGACGGCGCGGAAAAGGTCATGAAGAAATGTACGCTTTGTGTGGACCGCATCTATAACGAGAATATCCCCGAAGAAGATCGGGTTCCGTCTTGTGTGCGCACCTGTCCGGCCAAAGCGCGTCATTTCGGTGATCTGAATGACCCTCAAAGTGATGTTTCGATGATGGTCGCTGATCGGGGCGGGTTCGATCTGATGCCCGAGCAGGGCACGAAACCAGTGAACAAATATCTGCCTCCGCGCCCCAAGCAAGAAGATCTTGATGAACCGGTAAACCTTGCGAGTCTTGCCGAGCCGAAAGCAACGGGCTTTCTCGGATGGCTGGATGACGCTTTGACGAGGATTGGCTGATGCATCCCGCTGCTTCCGTTATTTTCTTTACTGTTTTCTCAGGAGCGGGCTTTGGCCTGTTGATCCTGATGGGCTTTGCGACCGGATCGAATGCCACACCGTCAACGGCGTTTTTGGTGGTGCATTTTGGGTTAGCCTTTGCCATGGCGGTTGCCGGATTGGTATCATCAACCTTTCATCTCGGTCATCCTGAGCGGGCTTGGCGGGCCTTGACGCAATGGCGCAGCTCTTGGTTGTCGCGCGAAGGCGTGCTGGCCGTTCTGACATTGGCTGTGGCGGGGCTTTATGCATTGTTATGGGTATTTTTCGACAAACCCATTGGTTTGCTCGGATGGATTTCAGCGGTGTTAGCGCTGGTCACGGTCTATGCGACCGGCATGATTTACGCACAGATCAAAGCCGTGCAGCTTTGGAACCGCACGCTGACCCCGATTTGCTATCTGCTGTTTAGCCTCGCCGGGGGCGGGCTGTTGTTCTTGATGCTCCATGCGCTGTTTTTTGGCAGTGCAGGATCGTTACTGTCGAGCGTCGCCATGGTACTGTTGGTGGTGGCATGGGCGGTAAAAATCTTCTGGTGGATTAGTGGCGATAGGATTGTCCCGCTCTCAACAACTGAAAGCGCGACGGGTTTGGGCAAGATCGGCAAGACGCGGTTGTTTGAACAGCCGCATACCGGCTCGAATTATCTGATGAATGAAATGGGCCATCATATTGCCCGCAAACACGCAACCAAGCTGCGCTGGATTTCGGTTGGCCTTGGTGCGGTGCTGCCGATTATCCTGATTCTGATTGCGCTGCCTGCTCCTGCGGATGCGCTTTGGCTGGTGCTGGCCGTGATCTCACATATGGCGGGAATGCTGACCGAGCGCTGGTTGTTCTTTGCCGAGGCAAAGCACGCGGTAATGACATTCTATACCTGATCGTTATCGGGCGGTGATCGCGGCGACTTCTGTGGAAACCTGTTCTGTCTGTAACCCGCCGCCCATGACAATCAAATACGCGGCGGTGAGTGCTGCGAAGGGCAGATAGGGCGCAACATCACTTTTGTTGAGACGTCCCGCTATGTACCCCCAGAGAAACGTAAGCCCCAAAGATACCATTGTGAATGTGAGGCCGGATGACACACCGAACCACAAAAAAGCAATGGCGATGAGCTTCGCAACACCGGCATTCAACGCCTTGAATGCAAAAGCTATAAACGCCGCGATAAGCGCCATGATGCTGACTTGTGAGTGCCATATGATCTGCTCTGAAGGCATTCCCGTCAGCAGAGCATAAGCATAAAAGCCCAGCCCGAGCGCGGCAATCAGACTGTTTGGAATGACGTGCAAATTCATAATCGACCCTCGCGTGTTTGTAACGAGGGTATCCGTTTCCGGTTAAACTTTACTTATGCGCGATTTGAGGGAGTGGGTTGAACGCTACAGTTTCCTGCATTGGCGGGACTCTCTTTCAATTTTAAAAGATGTTCGCTTTGCGCGGGTATGACAGCTATTACGTGTTTTGCGTTTCGTTGAGGTGGGACGCATTCGCTGGGCGAAACCTACCTGTGTTTTCGATCTTTTTCGACTCTCGGTGATTTTTCTTATGTCATTCCCGCGTAGGCGGGAATCTACCACGCTCAAAACTTAACGATTGAATGATGTGAGAAGTGGATGCCCGCCTACGCGGGCATGACAGCTATTGCGTGGCTTGCGTTTGGTGAGATCGAACGCATTCGCTATTCGAACCTTACCCCTGTTTTCGAACTTTTCCGACTTTCGATGATTTTTGCTTTGTCATTCCCGCGCAGGCGGGAATCTACCACGCTCAAAACTTAACGATTGAATGATGTGAGAAGTGAATGCCCGCCTACGCGGGCATGACAGCGACTACGTGGCTTACGGTTTGGTGAGGCTGGA
>CALKIZ010000029.1 GCA_937995735.1 uncultured Neomegalonema sp.
CCTGCGGCAGCCTGTTCAAGATGCCATGTCTTCAACTGCGTCGAGGTGATGCCCAAATCGGCTGAAACACTCCCGTAACTCGCACCCGGTTCGTTCAGCCGCTCAACCGCCGCCGCCTTGTATTCCGGTGCAAAGTTCCGCCGTTTCGTCGTTCCCATGTCCGTCGTCCTCCAGATGCTATTTCTAATTTAGCACCTGGTCCGGAACTTGGGGGTACGCTCATGTTTTTCTGTAGTAAAAAGCCTAGCGTTGATAACAGCGGCTGCACTTATATGGCTTTAGTCCGTTAAATCTCGAATTGATTATCCACGAACATATTGCCTTCTGATGTCGTCGATACCGACGGTTCGCTCTTGCTGGCGAAAACCGGAATTGTCTTTCCAACAGGTAGTTCGTCAGCTTTTCTACGGCCTTCACGCATGAACTGTCCTGCATATTCCTGACCATCGACCGGCGAGATATAGCGGTATGTCGCCGTTACACGCTGTTTAACGGAGAGCGATGCGCGCCTTCTGGAATTACAGCTCAAGTAAGATCCGTTTGTTGAACTGCCATTCGATTTACTATTGCGGCTTTTTACAAAACATTTGATTTCAGCTTCCGTAATGACGGCTTCAACCGGCTGGTAGTTTTTCTGAAAATTGTTTGATTGGAGGTACATAGCGCCACCAAAAAATGTCACGATTGATCCAAGAAAGATCACGACGCCTATTTTCTTTTTATGTGCCACTGCTTTTCTCCCGCTTATCTTGGGAGAAAATAGAGAGGACTCCTTAATATTGCTGCAAGCAACTGTAATATTTACAAAGCAAGAATTTCTTTCAGGCTGTGTATGGAAAGTTTTATCGATTCACTCTCCCGGTATCCAACTCGTCCCGGCGAGAGGGACTTGCGCCATCGCCGCCGCTTCGACGGTTAGGGCAACGAGGTCTTCCGGCTCCAGATTATGTACGTCTGACTTGCCACAGGCGCGGGCGATGGTTTGGCATTCCAGTGTCATGACGTTGAGGAAATTCGCGAGCCGCTGTCCGGCTTTCACCGGATCGAGGCGCGCGGCCAGTTCGGGGATTTGCGTCGTGATCCCGGCGGGGTCTTGGCCTTCATGCCAGTCGTCATAGGCTCCGGCGGTCGTGCCTAGTTTTTCATACTCTGTTTCCCAACGCGGGTCATTATCGCCCAAGGCCACCAATGCCGCCGTGCCGATGCTGGTCGCATCCGCGCCCAAGGCCAGACATTTCGCCACATCCGCGCCATTGCGGACACCGCCGGAGACGATCAGTTGAACTTTGCGGTGCATTCCCAAATCTTTGAGCGCCTGAACCGCCGGACGGATCGCGGCGAGGATGGGAAGGCCGACATGTTCGATGAAGACGTCTTGCGTTGCCGCCGTGCCGCCCTGCATCCCGTCAAGAACGACAACATCGGCTCCGGCTTTTACCGAGAGCGCGGTGTCATAGTAAGGCCGCGCCGCTCCGACTTTGACGTAGATCGGGATTTTGTGATCGGTGATTTCGCGGAGTTCCTGAATTTTAATCTCCAGATCGTCCGGTCCTGTCCAATCCGGGTGGCGACACGCGGAACGCTGATCGACGCCTTGGGGCAAGGTCCGCATCGAAGCCACGCGGTCATTGATCTTTTGCCCCAGCAACATGCCGCCACCGCCCGGCTTTGCGCCTTGGCCGACAACGACTTCAATCGCATCGGCTTTGCGCAGGTCGTCAGGGTTCATGCCATAGCGCGAGGGCAGGTATTGATACACAAGCTGGTTTGAATGCCCGCGCTCTTCCGGCGTCATGCCGCCATCGCCCGTGGTCGTAGACGTGCCCGCCATATTCGCCCCGCGCCCGAGCGCTTCCTTGGCTTGGCCCGAGAGCGAGCCGAAACTCATACCCGCGATGGTGATCGGGATTTTCAACTCAATCGGCTTTTCCGCGAACCGGTCTCCGAGTGTCACAGCGGTATCACACGCCTCGCGATAGCCCTCCAGCGGATAGCGCGACATGCTTGCGCCCAAAAACAGCAAGTCGTCGAAATGCGGAACTTTGCGTTTCGCGCCGCCGCCCCGGATATCATAGATGCCAGTGGACGCCGCCCTGCGAATCTCGCTGAGAGTATGCGGGTCGAAAGTCGCAGAGAAACGGGGCAAAGTACGCGGTTGGTCGGTCATAAGGTCACTCGGTGAAAATATCTGCGATCTTTGTGTGGGCGGTTTCACGGGGTGTCAACCAATGCACGTCATTGCTATGACTGAAAAATGGATAGACACAGCCTGAAATCACTTTGGCAACAGCCCCTTGTTCGCGCAGCCCTGATTCATATCGGGTTGTTGGTAACCGGCTGGCTGATTGTTACAATGATTGCGCGCACGCTGGGATTGAGCGTCTCTTTACTTGGTATCTTGCTCGGCTATGCGGTTGTTAATGTCGCGCTGACCGGATGGCTGCTGCGCAAGCGGGTTGAGCCGGAACCGGAGACGGATGCGACCGCAGAATCTCTTGTAGAATTTGCCTGTGAACCGCTCGGGGCAGTGATTAATGATGCGAAAAGCAGACTGGCTAAAGCCCGAAAGCGCGTCGGGCGTCAAACCGCGATGTACCAACCGCTCGATAAATTGGTGCGCTTGACCCGAAAAATTGAACGGCGGTTGGCGCTGGAGCCTGATTTGCGTGGTGAGTTTGCGCGCACGCTTTCTGACGATTTGCCGCTGATTGCGGAAACGGCTGAGCAATATGTCGATCTTGCGGGGCAAGACCTTTCGGATGGTCAGAATGCGCGGATGATTGTTGCTGAAGGGGTTTTGCGCGAGGCGGGGGACCGCTTGGAAACGCTCTCCAAAAGCGAAGGCCGGATGGATGCGCCGGTTGTTGGTTTGATCCGAATGGACACAAATGCAGAAGTCCTGGCCGAGCGCTTGTCAGCGGATACCGATGCGGCGATACGCAGAGCGATGGCCGCGCGGGTGAGCCATGCCCTGAGACGCACGGCGCGATCGGTTGATGAGGTCTTCGCGGCTGATCTTCGTATTGCGGCAGACAAGATTGACGGGCTTGCGGGTGAGGATAATGCGGCATTGGCGGAAGACTCGCCAAGCCTAATCTTGGCGGCGGAAGGTGTTGCCGCCGAGTTATCGCCAGAGCGCGAAACGGTGCTCAGAAAGCAAATTCAAGCGTACTTGTAAAATTTTGTTTCATAATTGTTCCTGATAAGGCAGTAAGAACGAAACGTGTCTATATTAGGAGAACTCCGTTCTGTTTGACACTGTTGAGATATGGATCGTTTTAAGCGTCGCACTTGCTTTGATATGCGTCGGGTTGATCTTTGCTGCGCGGCATTTCGCTTTGCTCGCCCGAAAAGGCGAGCTTTGGCGAGGCAAAGCGACAGAATATGCGCGCGACCTCGCCGCTCTCACAGCAAGAACCGATGAAGAAAGACGTGCAGCCTCCGAGAAAATTGCGCTGCTTGGCGAAGCAAGACGGGAAATGACATCAGAGTTTCGTGCGCTTGCGGGTCAGGTTTTGCGCGAACATGGTGATGATTTTAAGCGCTCGGCGCAGGATCAAATCGCGGGTATTGTCTCTCCATTGAAAGAAAATATCGACAAATTCGAAGGAGAAATGCGCCAAGCGCGCGAGAATGCGGTGCGAGAAAATGCTTCTCTGAAACAACAGCTTGGATTTTTGTCCGAGCAAAGCGCAGCGGTTTCGCGGGAGGCCGAAACGCTCGCCAAGGCGCTGCGCGGGGATAATCGCGCGCAAGGCGCATGGGGCGAGGCAATCCTGTCGCGGTTGCTGGAAATGGCGGGGCTGCAAGAAGGGCGCGAATATACGACGCAGCAAAGTTTGACCGCCGAGGACGGCAAGCGCCAGAGGCCCGATGTGATTGTCACTCTCCCCGGGGACAAGCAGTTGGTGATCGACTCGAAAGTCTCGCTAACCGCTTATGACCGCGCTGTGAATGCCGAGGAAGAAGGCGAGCGCTCTACGGCAATCGCACAGCATGTTCTGTCATTGCAGTCCCATATCAAAGGCCTATCGGCGAAACGATATTCGGATTTGGCGCGCGGGTCGGTGGATTATGTTATCATGTTTGTGCCCATAGAAGGCGCTTTATCCGAGGCGCTGCGGGCGCGGGATGATCTGACAGAATTTGCGCTTGAGCGCCAGGTGATGATTGCAACGCCGACAACGTTGATGATGGCGCTGCGAACCATCCGGAATGTGTGGGATGTTGAAAAGCGCACCGAAAACGCCGAAGCCATCGCGGACCGTGCCGGAAAGCTGTTCGATAAAGTCCACGGGTTTGTTGTGGATTTGGAGCGTGTTGGAAAGCATCTGGACGATGCACGCAGCGTGCATCAAAATGCAGTTGCAAAGCTGTCTACCGGTCCCGGCAATGTGTTGAGGCAGGTCGATTTGCTGAAAGAACTGGGCGCGAAGACGACGAAATCTTTGCCGTCTTCGCTTCTGTCTGAGGGCGGTGAACGCCTTGGATCAGGCAGCCATTAAGCGGCGGACCAGTGCAGCTTTTTCTTCCGGATCGAAGAAGCCAATTCTCTGATACGCGATGCGGCCTTCTTTATCGATGATGGCAACTTCCGGCGTTCCGCGCGTGCCGTATTTGATCATCGTAATCGGCAGGCGGTCATGAATGCTCTTGTCGAGGCGGTCATGCCCTACAGGGTGGCCGAATCCGGTCTTTTCAACAAAGGTACGCAGGCGATCAATCGTCTGATGATCGTGTCCCTCAAAGACGGTGTGAATGCTGACAATCTTCATTTTGTCATTCGCGATTTCTTCCGCGAATTCCTTTTCCCACTTGAGCGTCAGGGGAATCGAGAATGATTTACAGCCCGGACACCAGAGCTGGAAGAAATCAACGACCACGACTTGTCCGCGCAGGTCTTGGAGGCGAACCGGATCGGAGTTAATCCATTCTTCGATTTCCCACTCCGGGGCTTGTGATCCCGCTGGAAGCGAGAGCGAAGGCGTGGCGGCAGTTGCTGCCGTCGCAGCGAGACCGGCGAGCGTGGTGCGTCGTGTCAGCATTTTACATATTCTCCTGATAGCGGGGATTTCAGTTTGCCGTATACAGAAGGCTAAAAAAAGTCACGCCTGCTTGAGACGGTGTTTCAAGGCATTTTGGAAAGCCTAAACGTTGAAGGAATCCCAGCTTTTTGCCTTGTCCTCGCGGCATTACGGACGGCGCAGTGATTGCAAAATAGTGATTTCACATCTGCGTTATTGTTGTCGTGAGGCATTGCCGTTTCGTGCCGGGCGCAATTAGCTGATGAACTTGTCCAGCGCCGATGGGCAGTGGCTTCTAGGCAGCGTCAGAATGTTGCTAGATCGCTTGAAATAAATTCGGTGCGGTATTTATGTCGAGGGAGACGAACTGATGAAGACTCTAATCGCTGCGGCACTTGCAACCTTTGCATTCAGTGGTGTTGCACAGGCTGACGTCTATAAAATGGACCCGGATCACACGGAAGTTCGGTTCTACTGGAACCATGTTGGTTTGACTGAGCAATCAGGTGAATGGGGTGTCGTTGACGGTGAAATCAACTTTGATCCTGAAAAGATCGAGGATACCTCAATCTCTATCGAAATTGATGCAGCGTCGATTTATACTGGCGTTGAAGGCCTCGATAAACACCTCAAAAGTGCCGATTTCTTTGATGTTGAGAAACATCCAACAATTACCTTCAAATCCACGGGCGTTAAGCAAACCGGCGCAAAATCGGTCCTCATGACCGGCGATTTGTCGATCAAAGACAAATCCAATCCGATTGAGATTGATGTCGAGCTTGTTTTCCAAGGTGAGCATCCGCTGGGTGGTTTCTTTGACAAGTACAAAGGCGATTGGATCGCTGTTCACGGCAGCAGCTCGCTTGTGCGGAGTGATTTCGGTGTCGGCATGTTTGCACCGCTGACAAGTGACCGTGTTCGCCTGCAAATCTCGTCAGAAATGGTAAAAGCCGGATCGTAAGTCGATCCCTGAATTTTGAGGTGCTTTTCGGGCGGGATGCTTTTGCAGTGTCCCGCCCGTTTTCTTTAGGGCGCTGAGTTCTCTCGAAACGGTGTAGTCGAAAGAGTCGACAGCCCGCGTGCTCCATGGAACAGTTTGGCGATGAAACGCTGCAAATGTGTTCTTTGGGGCCTGTCTTTATTCTGCATGACGATTGGCCCGGTGAAAGCGCAAGACTTGCCTTGCGGTCTGGCGCTTGTGCTGTCTACGGATGTGTCCAACAGCGTACCGCCTGTTTCAATGCGGTGATGCGCCGGTTGCTCTTTTAACCAATTTAAATTGGGGTGGGGCGGCTGCCGTGGCTGGCGGCTTCGCTTTTGTTGATCCGGGCCAGCCGTGCTTCGCGGTGAGTGATATAGGCGTTTGCAAGAAAGATGATCGCGCCGCCAAGCCAAACCCATTGGGACGGCGTTTCGCTGAAGACGAAATATCCGATTAGCGCTACGAAAGGCAGCTTTGCGAATTCAAAAGGCTGTAGCTGAGAGACTTCGGCGATTGCCATCGCGCGGGTCCAGCACAAATGCCCGACTGTTCCGGCAAAGGCCAACCCCAACAGATAGCCGAATGTCTCAACTGTCGGCCATTCCCACACAAACAAGGCCGCGATGAATGTGATCGGTGTTTGCAAAACGACCATCCAGATTGCGATGGCTTCGGGAGCATCAGTGGCGCTTAGTTTTTTAACAATAACAGCCGTCGTTCCGATCAATCCCGCTGACATGAGAATGAGCACAGCGCCGAGCGAGATTTCAACATAGCCGGGGCGCAGCACCACCATCACGCCGATAAAGCCGACAATGAGGGCGGTTGTCCGGTGGAACTTGATCCGCTCGCCCAAGAAAAACACCGCTCCCAAAGTTGCGAAAAACGGTGAGGCGAAACCCAGTGCGGTGACTTCGGCCAAAGGGATCAAAGTCAGCGCCGTGAAAAAGGCCAGCATTGCCATCGCGCCAAGGCCCGCGCGTGCGAGATGCAGTTTGGGTTGCTTTGAACGCAATATCCCCGGTCCCATGCGGATGATGAGAGGAATAAACATCAAGGCCGCGAGAATATTGCGAAAGAACGCGACTTCAAAGCTGTGGATTTGCTCTGCGGATAATCGGACCAGCACGGACATGATCGAGAAGGCAAGCATACCCACTAGCATAAGGATCGCTGCTTTTACCGGCTGTGTCATGGGAGCGCGCGCATTCTGTGCATGGGGTTCAGCCTACGCTAAGGCAGCACGCGCGAAAAGCTCAGTCTCCGCTTTTTTCAGCGGCTTCTATCCTATCCAGAACAATCCGCGCCATTGCAATGTCTTGTACGGCGAGGCCCGTTAGATCAGCGATGGTGATTTGGGTGTTGTCTGTGCGCCCGGAAACCTGTTTCGTTAGGACTGCGCCAAGGTCGTGGATTTTCTCTGGTTTGATAAGACCGGCTTTGATTGCACTGGAGAAATCGCCGTGGTCGATGGCTTGTGGACCGAAATCAGCGAACAACCCGTCCGCTTTGGCGACCAGTGCAGTTTCTAGTTCTTGCTTGCCGGGGGCGTCGGCACCGATGGCAGTGATATGCGTACCCGCCGCAATCCACTCCGCCTTGATGATCGGAGCGGTTGCGCCGGTCGTTGTGATAAGAATATCGGATGTCTCGCACAGCGTTTGCAGGTCCGGTTCGACTGTGATGTGGGCCTCTTTCGATAGCTCAAAGACGGCGCGTTCTGCCTTTTCCGGCGAGCGTCCCCAGAGCTGAAATGAAAGCCCCGGTCCAAGTAGGGCGGCATGAGCCAAGACTTGTTCGCGTGCTTGAATGCCGGTTCCGACAATACAAATCTTGCGGCTGTCGGATCTGGCGAGCAATCGCGAGGCGATGGCTCCGCCGATGCCGGTGCGAATATCGGTCATGCGCATCTCGTCATGCAGAATCGCCCGAACCGCGCCGGTTTGCGCCGAGAGCACAACCGATACACCATTCCCGTTCGGCAAGCCTTGTGTTTCATTTGAAGGAAAACCGGTGGCAATTTTAACGACAAAGATCGGGTCTCCGTGAATATATCCCGCCTTGATATGGCAATCGGCATCCGTGCCCGGAAAGGGAATATGCCCGACCGGAGGAAGTGTCACTTGATCAGAGCTGAGGGCGCAATAGGCGGCTTCGATGGCCTCCGCCGCCAAGTTTCTGTCAATCAGGGCTTCGATTTCCGGGCGGGTGAGGGTAATCATAGTCTGGACTTTCCGCATATCCGTCTGAGGGGCTTTGATGACATCTTTACCTGATTTCCGTCTCGAAACGCATTTTTCAAAATGGGAGTTTAAAGCCCGCCATCATATGACGGCATCGGATGCGGAAAGCATGTCTTTGCCGGACTTGCTGGCACTGGCCTCGCCTGAAGATCGGGCAGGATTCGAGCAGATGTGGCTTGGTTATACCGAGACGTGGGGCGCGCCGGATGTTCGTGAAGCGGTGGCGGGGACGTATGCCTCTCAGAGCATTGAGAATGTTCTGTGCTTTGCGGGGGCGAGCGAAGGCATTTTTGCGGTCAACACGATCCTGCTTGATAAGAACAGCCACGCCATTGTCGTGACGCCGAATTATCAATCCCATGAAACGCTGCCCAATGCGATTTGCGAGGCCACAGGTATTCCGCTCGACCCTGACGACGGGTGGTCGCTCGATATTGACCGGGTTGAAGCCGCGATTCAGCCGAACACAAAGCTGATGACGATTAACTTTCCGCATAATCCGACCGGCGCAATCCTGCCCCGTGACCGTTATGAAGCACTGATCACGCTGTGCCGAAAGCATGGCATTTGGATTCTCCACGACGAGATTTTCAATGGCCTCGGGCCAACCGGCGCAGAGCACTTGCCCTATATCGCGGATGTCTATGAGCGCGGGTTGTCGCTGGGGGTGACGTCGAAATCCTATGGTTTGCCGGGGCTTCGGATTGGTTGGATTGCGTGTCAGGATAAAGACATGCTGTCGCGGATGGAGCGGCTGAAGCATTATCTGTCGATCTGTAATTCCGGCCCGAGCGAGCGCCTCGCTTTGATTGCCATCAAGAACCGCGATGCGTTGTTGGCGCGCAATTGTGCAATCGTGGATGAGAACTTGCCGAAATGGGATGCGTTCTTTGCGCGCTTTCCTGATTTATTCGAGTGGCAGCGCCCGGACGGGTCTTGCATGGGCTTTCCCCGATACAAAGGCGCGGATGGGGTCGAAAGCTTTTGCCGTGAACTGGTTGAGGAAAGCGGCGTGTTGTTCCTGCCGAGTACGATTTATTCATCAGAGCTGGGACCAACGCCTACGGACCGTTTTCGGCTGGGCTATGGCCGTAAAGGTCTGGATGAGGGCTTGGCCGCATTGGAAGCACATCTTATGCGGAACCGGTAAGGATCGTCTTCGCTGTGGCGCGCGGGGTCTATTGCGTCTAAAACCGCCTCAACTGAAATGCGGGGCCGTTAGGATGCGTCTTCGCTGGCGGGTGGCCGTTCGCGGTCAACCGTCTGATCGACGGGAGAGATTTATGCGCCGTGTTCTGATTGCTGTATGCCTTGCGCTGCCGAGTATTGCCGCCGCCGAACAAATCGGTGAAGTTTCCACCGTATTCAAGTTGCTTGGCGCGAACCATAAGATCGTAGTGGAAGCGTTTGACGACCCGAAGGTTGAGGGTGTTTCGTGCTTTTTGTCCCGTGCTAAAACCGGTGGTATTCGCGGCTCGCTCGGGCTGGCGGAAGACACCTCAGATGCGTCGATAGATTGCCGCCAGACCGGGCCGGTAAAATACCTCGAAGAACTGGAGGCGGGCGAACAGGTCTTTCGTCAACGGACATCCATCCTGTTCAAAAAGCTGCAAGTCGTGCGGTTTTATGATCCCGCACGGAATGCGCTGGTCTATTTGACATATTCCGACAGAGTGATCGAAGGGTCGCCGCAGAACTCAATCTCGGCGGTTGTTATCCAGCCATGGAATGCTGAGGGAGAGCTGCCAGAGCCTCCGGCATATGATGATTGAGCAATCGACCAGGCTGTTCCGGTTCTCAACAAACGGGCCGGCCTTTTTGGATATCAGCCGCGATGTTGTGGCGTGGGTGCGTGATTGCGATGCCCGTGAGGGTTTGCTCACGCTGCATGTCAAACACACGTCTTGTTCGCTAACGATTCAGGAGAATGCGGACCCCGATGTGCAGCGCGACCTTTTGTCGGCGCTGGATGGGTTTGCGCCGCGCGATGTGCGCTATCGCCATAACAGCGAAGGGCCGGATGATATGCCCGCGCATATCCGGTCAATGCTAACCGCGACGTCTCTGTCTATCCCGGTGATCGGACGAGAGGTGCAGCTTGGAACCTGGCAGGGCATTTACCTGATCGAGCATCGCGACGCCCCGCACACCCGCGACATCGCCGCGCATCTGAGCTTTGAACGCTGATGCGGGTTTTTATGGAAACTTTACTGCCTCGCGCCGTGTTGCCAAGGCTTGCTCTTGCCGTTCGATAAGATCATCGTTCACGCATGGGCAACCTGATCCGTGGTCGCATTCTCTCTTGCGACCATCTTAAATCAATTATTTATCGGAAAATAATGTATGCAGACGTCTATGAAGCTATTGCTGTTATAGGAGCAACCGAATAAAATTAGATGTCTTATGCAATCTTTAAGAGAGTACCAGATTGGAAAATTTTAAATATGGATTAATTGCTTCTTTTATTGGTGTCTTGGCTTTTGTAGCTTACAATCATCCATTTCATTTTAAGAAAAATTCAAAATATTTATCATGGATATTGGCTGCGTCATTTATACTTTATGCTTTTTGTGTAATGATTTTTAGTAAAGGGATGCATGTTTCTTATCTGTATTTTTATGAAAACTATGAATTAAAAAATAAAACTGAAATCACTTTTTCAGATTTTGAAAAAAATTATCCGTCTCTGGAGTATTATCACTTTATTTGGTATTTAATTTCGCACCTTTATATTATAATTTTGCAATTTTTGCCTCAACTGATTGGATTAAAAGTAGAACATGATGATACAGAAAAATAACAATGATAGATGAGAATTATGCGCGGCCTTTCAAAGGCTTGCACCGTCCGCATCACGCCCACCAATTGGTTGAGTGATGGCCCCGCAGCGGCAATCTTTCTTGGTGGTGCTTGATCAATTGAGTTGGTATCATTGCGAAATCGCTGTTGCATCAGCGAAAGCTTCCTTAAGGTCGCTATGGAACGGGTCCAACACCGTATCAATGATAACGCGACAGACGGCGTGTTTCCCGTCAGCGTTCGCGATAATCCATTGGCCTGAATTTTCTGAAATAATTTTATATCCATCATTCAGTAAACCTAGGGCGTGTTGACAGTTATTTTGAGTTTATGACGCCCGCGCAGAGGTAGATCATCGCCGCGAATGACGTGTCGGTCTTGCAGGCTCGCATGGCGATGCGTTTGAATTCCTTGAGTTTCTGGAAGTAGTTTTCGATCAG
>CALKIZ010000030.1 GCA_937995735.1 uncultured Neomegalonema sp.
AGGTGTTTCAGCTTGGCGAAGACCTGTTCGATGGGGTTCAGATCGGGACTGTAGGGCGGCAGGAATAGCAGTTCAGCGCCAGCATCCTCGATCATTTCCCGAACAGCGTCGCTTTTGTGTGAGGATAGATTGTCCATCACCACGATGTCGCCGGGTGCCAGTTCGCGCACCAGAAATTGATCGATATAGGCCTGAAATATCTCGCCGTTCATCGGACAGTTGAGGGCAACCGGGGCGACGATGCGGTCATGGCGCAATCCGGCAACGAAGGTTGTCGTTTTCCAGTGCCCATGCGGGGCCTTGGCGATCAGGCGCTCGCCACGCGGTGCCCAGCCGTAACGCAGCGTCATGTCCGTCGCCGCGCCCATCTCGTCTATGAAGACGAGACGCTTAGGATCGAGGTCCTTCTGCCCTCGCCGCCATAGCCAACGGGCGAGCGCAATGTCGCCTCTATCCTGCTCGCTGGCGAACAGCGTTTTTTTTGAACGTAATCGACCGCTTTTTGAAGAACTTCGACAGAGTTGCGGGATGGACCGATACGCCGCGATCGGCACGGAGGTGTTCTGCCAGTACATTGAGGGTCATCTCGGGATCACCGATACGCATCGAAACCAGCCAGTCGGCATGCGCTTCCAGTCGCGACGTTGGAGCCTTGCGCGGAGGGCTTTCGATCTCACCCGTCTCGCGCCAGTGCGCCACCCACCGGATCGCTGTCGCGACGCCGATATTAAAACGTTCCCCTGCTTGGCGCGCTGACGAACCATCGCGAACAGCTTCAATAACGCGACCCCGCAACTTCGCTCCATACCCTCGCGGCATCTGACACCTCCGATAACTCAGAAGATCACTGAATCAGAGTTCAGACCTTTGTGAACCACGTTCGCAGCAAACCGCTCTAATACATTGCGGCAGGCGATTGTGCTCTTATTAGGAAGGTCAAAAACGATCTGTAATGGATTGTTTTTGATAGGTGTCCGATCAGATCAAACGGCAAACAGATTGCTGACTGGAGAAAGACTATTGGCTTCGGGTATGTGCTGCAGACTGCCAGCATACCTGTGATATTCGAAGCATCGCTATCTGTGTGCAAAGGTTGTGAGTAATACCTTTATCCAATAGCCTGAAGCTATAAATCATTTTACGTTGCCGAGCAGGAATTGCACCCTTCAAAATCAAGCTATACATTCTAAACGATTGCCAGAAGTAACAGCCCTATAACGATGGCAAAAATAAACGTCCATGAAAATACAGCTTCCATGAATTATCTCCATATGGATCAACTGTATTTATTTTTTGTTAATATTTGTTAGTCGTCAAGAAATTCAAACAAATATAAAGTAAATTTAATATATGGTAAATTTAAGTTTTCAGAATTAAATTCTGAAAAATATACAATTTATATATTATACTTCTTATTGTAAATATTATTTAAAAATTAATTACTATTATAATATAGAATATTAAAATCGACTCATGTCATCTATACTGATTGATTTTGGCCAAAATATTCAGTAACTATCTTTTTGACCCTACATCACAATGCGTTTGAGGCTCAATCGTCCAGACGCTCTGATGCTGGCTGAATGAGCGTAGCGGGCAGAGTAAATGTAGTGGATCTTTTACCGATTTCTTGTCCGCCGCGATAAAAGGCAAAGCGTCCTTCGTATGTCCCTGCAGGCCAGCTTTCGAATTCGCCATCGGAGGGTTCAACACCGATATTTGCAGAAAAAATCGTTTTGTCTTCTGTGATCTCAAACCGCTCGCTGGCTAGAATTTTTCCTTCGGGAGCAAAGGCAAGAAACCGCAACGTGTCGCCCTCTTTCACGCCCATCAAATGCGCCCAGACATAAAATGGTGCATAAGGTTCGTTTGGTTTTTCAGATAGATTGCCATTTTCCATCGCTTCGAGATTCGGGAAGTTGCGTGTTGCTCCAAAGCCGAGAACGGCGCTTTCGGCATAGAAAATATCAACAGACTCATCCCAAAGCATACCGGCTTCTTCAGCTTCGCATCCGGTCGGGCTAACGCCGATAAAGGGGTCAATCGTCGCATTGTATGCGCGGATGGCGTAATGCAAATGTGGAAAACTCGTACCTCCGGAAGATCCAATAAAGCCAATAGGTTGGCCTTTTTCCACTTGGTCGCCATTTTGGACTCTGACGCTGCCCTCAGCGAGGTGGCAGTATTGTGATAACCACCCGCCACCGTGATTAATCATCACAGCGTTACCGCAATCAAGCGCGTTATATGCGCCTTCTTCAAATCCGTGATCCGGGCGATTGTTAATGACTTGAACTACTTTTCCCGGTGCAGTTGCCAAAGCGGAATACGGCCGCTTTAATGCGGCCCGGTTACGTAACCGAAAATCGGTTCCTTGATGATTATTGTAGGCGAGCGGACCACATGTGAAATCCTTTGCATCCTCGCCGGGGTCCATATCGACATAATTCTGAACGAAGCAATCTTTGCCCAATGTGCAATCAATTGGCAGCCCTAATTTGATGGGTGTAAGACCTGAAGGCGTCGGCGATGCAGCAGGTAAAAACAAGATCGCTCCAAATGTAATCACAACCATCTGAGCTATTTTTGAAAATACCATTGCAACCACTCTCGTCTTTTGACACTGCAAGAAGAATTGCCAAACGTGGTTAAATTGCCGTTAGCAAAACAAAGCGTCAAAAGAAAAGGCCGTTTTCGTTTCCCGACACGGCCTCACTTTTTAGTTAGCCTCTAGCAAAGGCGTTTTTTTCTTTCCAATTCGGGGCGGATCAGGAGGCATGATAATGAGGTCGAGTTTGCCTTGTTTTACGGCGACTTTTACGATCCCACCCTTCGCCAGCTTGCCGAATAAAAGCTCTTCGGCCAGAGGCTTTTTGATGTGCTCCTGAATGACACGGCCTAAAGGACGCGCGCCCATTTTCTCGTCATATCCTTTATCGGCCAGCCATACGGCGGCAGGTGTTGTCAGTTCGAAACTTACATTCCGATCAGCGAGCTGACCTTCAAGCTGCAACACGAACTTTTCGACGACTTTGAGAACAACCTCTTTCGGGAGACGCCCGAAAGGTATCACCGCATCGAGCCGGTTTCTAAACTCCGGCGAGAACATTTTCTCGACGGCAGCCATATCCTCGCCTTCGCGCTGACCCCTGCCAAAGCCGATGGAGTTTTTCTCCATCTCAGTAGCACCCGCATTTGACGTCATAATCAGAACAGCGTTGCGGAAGTCTGTTGTCTTACCCGAATGGTCGGTTAATTTGCCGTTATCCATGACTTGCAGCAGGATATTATATACGTCAGGGTGTGCTTTTTCGATCTCATCAAGCAGCAAGACGCAATGTGGATGCTGGTCAACGCCATCGGTCAGCAAACCGCCCTGATCGAAACCGACATATCCCGGAGGCGCACCGATCAAGCGTGATACGGAGTGCTTCTCCATGTATTCCGACATATCAAAGCGCAACATTTCGACGCCGAGAATCTCGGACAATTGCTTAGCCACTTCAGTTTTTCCGACGCCCGTAGGTCCGGTGAAGAGGTAAGACCCTATTGGTTTTTCAGGTTCGCGTAGACCTGCCCGTGCGAGTTTGATCGCGCTTGCTAAAGCATCGATGGCTTTATCCTGCCCGAAGACGACACGCTTCAAACCCCCTTCGAGGTCTTTCAGCGCCTCTGCATCATCTTTTGTCACCGTTTTAGGCGGAATACGGGCAATTTTCGCCACAACAGCTTCGATTTCCTTCGCTGTCATTGTTTTGCGGCGTTTTGCTTCAGGCACAAGCATTTGCGCCGCGCCCACTTCGTCGATTACGTCAATCGCTTTGTCGGGCAACTTCCGATCGTGAATGTAACGCGCCGACAGCTCAACCGCAGATTTTATCGCGTCTGAAGTGTATTTAACGCCGTGATGTTCTTCAAAGTAGGATTTTACTCCCTTAAGAATCTTGATCGCATCTTCGACAGAGGGTTCGTTCACATCAATTTTCTGGAACCGCCGCGAAAGAGCACGGTCTTTCTCAAAATGCTGGCGATACTCTTTATAAGTTGTAGATCCCATGCACCTCAGCTTACCTGATTGAAGCGCTGGCTTGAGCAGATTGGATGCATCCATCGCACCGCCTGATGTCGCACCGGCACCGATAACCGTATGAATTTCATCAATGAAGAGGATTGCATCTTCATGTTCTTCCAACTCGGTCATCACGGCTTTGAGGCGCTCTTCGAAATCCCCACGATAGCGTGTTCCGGCCAGCAAAGCGCCCATATCAAGCGAAAAGATCGTTGAACCTGATAAGACTTCCGGTGTGTCGCCTTCGTTAATTTTCCGCGCAAGACCTTCCGCAATGGCAGTCTTACCCACGCCTGGATCACCAACCAGTAGCGGGTTATTTTTGCGCCGGCGGCAAAGCACCTGAATACAGCGATCGACTTCATGACTACGGCCAATGAGAGGATCAACATCGCCTGCTTCTGCTTTGGCGTTTAGATCAACACAGTATTTTTCGAGCGCCGTTTCACTTTTTGCGCTCTCGCCCTCAGCGGTGTTTTCGATTTCAGCGGTTTCTTCAGTTTCATCATCAGCGCCGCGAACCGCGCGCGCTTCGTTCAGAGTCGGGTCTTTGGCAACACCGTGCGCGATAAAGTTCTTCGCATCATAGCGGCTCATATCCTGTTCTTGCAGGAAGTAAACAGCATAGCTTTCACGCTCGTGGAAAATAGCAACGAGGATGTTTGCCCCGGTTACCTCTGAGCGCCCCGAGGATTGTACATGTGCCGCAGCGCGTTGAATTACCCGATGAAATCCGGTTGTTGGCGTTGCTTCATTACCTTCAACATCCGAAACTAGATTGATTAACTGTTCGTCAATATACGCTGTCAGTGCAACACGTAATTCATCAAGATCAACACCACATGCCCGCATAACCTGAGCTGCATCCTGCTCGTCAATCAGTGCAAGAAGGAGATGTTCTAGTGTAGCGAGTTCGTGTTTGCGATCGTTTGCCACCGAAAGAGCGCGGTGAAGCGCTTCTTCGAGCGTCTTAGTAAATGAAGGCATATTGACCCTCCTTTGTGGCACAAGAGAATGGCATTTGAACCATCCGTATTGGACCTTTGGCTGCTCGATTCATGGTCTGCTTCCCGAACTTTTATCCAAGTTCAGCACGTCCAGAGACGCGCGTCACGGAATTTCGTCAGGATTTTTGAATTTCATGAAAACGCTACAAAGAAATGTGGCGGGGTGAATAGGTTATATTGGGGCGAAGTTACTCTTTTTCCATACGACATGTGAGCGGATGCTCATGCCGGCGGGCGTCATCCATCACGGCTGCAACTTTCGTTTCTGCAACTTCATAGGTGAAAACCCCAACAACTGCAGCACCTTTGAGGTGAACAGTCATCATAATCTCGACCGCTGCTTCACGCCGGATTTGAAAATATTTTTCAAGAACGTGAACGACAAACTCCATCGGGGTGTAGTCATCGTTAAGCATGATAACCTTATAGCGAGGCGGTTTTTTAGTCTTTGGTTTGGATTGTGTCAGGACACCCGAATCCCTATCGTCTCCCGGTTTATCAACGAGAAAGGGCGCTTCGTTACTGGATATTGGGTACATGTTCATCGGCATGAAACGTGAATATAACCTTTTAACACCGATAGAAAAGGTGCTCAGTATCATAAAAGAATCCGAACACCTTATTTATCTCGGCTATATCTCAAGATATACGTTATATCTTTAACCTTGGCGGATATGTTAAGCTATACAAGATTCGAAAATGTGGGGCGACGCTGGTTCTTATGTTAGATTTTGTGCGCAAACGCTTGACCATACTGACGATACTGCTCGCAGCAGTGTTTGTCGCCATATCTGCTCCAAAAGCACAAGCGAATTCTAAGTATGCTGCGATTGTGCTCGATATGGACACCGGAAAGGTGCTCCACTCCAGTCGTGCGGATAAAAAGCTGTATCCGGCATCATTAACCAAAATGATGACACTTTATATGGCTTTCGAAGCGATTGAAGACGGACGGCTCTCCCTCGATCAACATTTACCGATTTCTCGTAATGCCGCGCGCCAACCTCCTTCAAAAATCGGCTTGCGTGCCGGGCGAACCATCACTGTCCGCGATGCGATTCAGGCATGTGCGACGAAATCTGCTAATGATGCAGCGGTTGTTCTGGCAGAAGCACTCGGCGGCTCGGTCAGTAACTTTGCCGCGATGGCGACAGCGCGCGCACGTTCGATGGGGATGTCCAGCACGACTTTCAAAAATCCGCATGGTTTGACAAAACGTGGCCAGCTTTCCACAGCGCGTGACATGGGTTTGCTTGGCCGACGACTTTTTCTTGATTTTCCAGATCATTATCACGTTTTCAAACGCAAAGTATTTCATCATGGCGGCCGCAAATACCGCGCAACCAATAAGTTGTTAGGTAAATACCGCGGCGCTGACGGCATCAAGACAGGTTACACCAGCGCATCAGGCTTCAACTTAGTTGCTTCTGCTGAACAGGATGGCCGGCGGATCATCGGCGTCGTATTTGGCGGCAGATCAAGTGCGCGTCGTAACCGTCATATGCGAAAATTGCTGGATGATGGCTTTAAGATTGCACCAAAGCGAACTCTTGTCGCCGACTTGCCTGCGGTTGATTACTATTTGGAATCGCCGCTTCCCCGCCTCAGTCCAAAACGTGGAGGATGGAAAGGCACGCCTGTTGTTCTTGCAGCTGTTGCGAGTGGCGGCAAGCAGTCTGTTGTTGAAAAAGGACTAGCTGCCCTCTCCAGCGTTATTGTGGCACCAGCAGAAGCATCACAAGTGAACGGTAATTATGCGGTTCAGATTGGAGCGTATCGAAAGCGCTCATTGGCTGAACGGCGTCTCCGTGATGTGAAAAAGCTCTCGCAACCTGCAAATCTCAGAAAAGCAGATCCGATTGTCTCAGTGCGTAATGCCGGTGGTAGACCGCTCTATCGTGCACGACTGGCCGGCTTTGCCAAACATGATGCCGACAATGCCTGTCAAAGATTGAAAGCAAAACGTGTTGATTGCTTTGTTGTCATTGATAACTGACGTTTTTGTCGCTCTGATCTAGGTGTATGCTGCGCAACAGTTGTTGTCCACCTTCTCAATTCAGATACCGAGTACCGATTTCTTTTTCGGCTGCAAAAGAGTCTGGAACATGGTGTTGGTTCCGGCATTTCAGACCACCGCGTAACGACTCCAACGATGGTTGACTTTATAGAGTAAATTTATGCACTTCGGCCAAAGCGTTCGAAGATACTGAAACGACGTTTCTTTTTCGCAGAAGGCCCCGCCACTGGAGTAGGAGGCGGCGTATCCTGTGACTTCATGTCTTCGGCGGCCTGTGCAGCCGGAGAAGGCACAATTACACGTGGAATTATCGCTTTTTCAGATTCCGCTGTACGGGAGGCAGCGATTGTTGCCGGTTCCGGGATTGGCGCGGGTGGCGGAGCGATGCGCGGTCCTCCGACAGCAACCGGTGTGGGAGGGGCAACGGGTGCGGGTTCAGCTTCCGGCTTAACATCGGGTAGTATGTTTAGGATATTCATTAATTCGCGCACTTCCTGCCGTGCAGCGATCTTGGACATATCCATTTGTTCGCCGGTATCACGAAGGTCCATGAGTGTCAGACCGGACAGGAACATTTCCCGAAAAATCGGCCTTTCGCTCAAACCATTGGCAATACGAAAGCCGATTTTGCTCGACAGTTGTTGTAACATTTCGCCAACCCGCCGTTTATTGGCAGCATCTTCAATTGGCATACGATTGCGAACGACAACCCAATCTGTTGGCCCAAGCCCTACTTGCGCTCGCAGTTTGCGCGTGTCCCAAACCATTTCTGCGTAAACAGAAGGACCGGCAATCGAGTAAGTTTTAGGATCAATTCGGGCGAGAAGATCAAAATCAATGAAGCTGTCATTCATTGGTGTAACCAGCGTGTCTGCACGGCTATGCCCGAGACGTGATAGATTAGAATGTGCTCCCGGACAGTCGATTAGGATGACGTCGCAGGTTTCACTGAGCTTAGAGATTGCTTCGTTGAAGCGCTCACCTTCAATAGCCCATGACTTTTCTCGATCAGGATCATTACTGGCTTCGATGTATAAACGCTCTGGCAGGATAAGCTCCACGTCTTTGCGTTTGCACCAATCCTCGCGATTATCAATATAACGGAAAAAGCTTTTCTGCCGGAGATCCAGATCTAAAGCACCTACACGCAAGCCTCGTCGCGCTAACGCGACGAAAACATGCATTGCAGTCGTAGACTTACCGGAACCGCCTTTTTCGTTACCGAAGGCGATGATATGGGGACGTTTGTTCATAAGACGAAGTTAACGAAGATTAACGCCGAATCAATCTCGAAATTAAAAGCCGAAGCCTTTGAATTTCTCTTTAAACTTAGAAACCCGCCCGCCGGTATCCATGAGACGCTGATGACCACCGGTCCAAGCAGGGTGCGTGGTTGGATCGACGTCGAGCGCCATCTCTTTGCCCTCTTCGCCCCAGGTTGAACGCATCTGGATGACCGTACCGTTGGTCATCTTGACGTTGATCATGTGGTAGTCGGGGTGCGTGTCTTTTTTCATTAGATCGGTCTTTCGCGGTGGCGCGGGGCAATAAAACAAGCGCACGCCGGTTTCAATGGCGCGCTTTACGGCGTTGCTATAGCGTTGAAACGCTTAATTAGCAAGAATTCCGGAACGTAATTGTCATGAACATAAAAATATATCCAGGATAACTATCGTCAGAGTGTTAACCTTTTAGGCTAGCTTGTTGGCGCGTGGTGGAAAAGTCGTGACACAGAATCATGCCGCGTAATCGAACCGATTGCCTCTGCAAGCATTGGCCCTATCGTACATACTTTGAGTTTTTCTGAAGGAGGGCGCTGAGTTTGATCAATTGAATCGGTTACAGAAACCGTCTTCAATTCCGAAGCATCAATCCTAGACAATGCGCTGTTTGACAAAACACCGTGGGTACACATCGCATGAACGTCTTTTGCCCCTTTTTCGCGCAAGGCTTCCGCTGCTTTGCATAAAGTTCCGGCAGAATCGACGATATCGTCAAAAAGGATGCAAGTCCTGCCATCCACATCGCCGAGGACTTGCATTTGATCAACGACCCCGGCGCGCTCTCTCCTTTTATCAATAACGGCAAGATCAGCATCGATTGATTTTGCAAAGGTTCTGGCACGGACAAGACCGCCAACATCGGGGGAGACAACCATCAGGCTGTCATCGCCATTAAACAAAGTTTTCGCATGGCTGGCGAAAACCGGGACAGCGTAGAGGTTGTCTGTTGGGATATCGAAAAAGCCTTGAATTTGCCCTGCATGTAAATCGACGGTCAGCACCCGCTCGGCACCTGCTTGTGTAATCAGGTTTGAAACCAACTTCGCGGTAATAGGCGTTCGCGGCGCGGGTTTTCTGTCCTGCCGGGCATATCCGAAATAAGGGATGACTGCCGTGATCCGACCCGCTGATGCTCTGCGCAGCGCATCGGTGATAATCAGAAGTTCCATCAAATTATCGTTTGCGGGTTTCGAGGTGGACTGGATGATGAAGACATCCTCGCCGCGCATGTTTTCTTGAATTTCTACCCAAATCTCATCATCGGCGAAGCGTTCAACGCGCGCTTTGGTCAGGGGCCGAAACAGCTTGTTACTGATGATTTCAGCAAGAGGCAGATTTGAATTGCCAGAGATTAGCTTGATGTCTGCATTTGGTTTCATGGTGGTCCCTCACCTGTCTCAGGAAATCGGCGCCGGTTAATTTTTCCGGCGGCTGTGCCCTGATATCCTTCGGGCAGCACCGCTTAACCATGGCCGGATATCGGCCCTGATGAAGACAGTACTGCGATGCAGCCGCGTCTAACAATGGCAGGGGTCGAAGTAAATCGGGCTTCCTTCATTTTGGTGATTTTGCAAAAGATTTGTGATTTCTATCCCGTGATTGGAACATTATCAGTCAAGCGAACACGCCCTAGCTGTACTGCCCCAGCTAAACGCGCGGGTTTTGCAGGGTTAAACGTCGAGATTGGAGCCAGATCATAGGCCCGAAGCACCATTACATATTCAACTGACGAGAAATTTGATTCGCTTAGAAATTTATATGTAGCCGCTGTCACGCTTTCGATCGGATTCCCGAGCGCTAAAAGTTTAGCCGAAGCAGTGAGCACTTTATGTAAAGTCGGCGCAATGACTCGATCTTCCGGCGTCAGCAATGCGTTTCGGGATGAAACAGCAAGCCCGTCTTTTTCGCGAATAGTTGGGGCCGAAACTATCCTGATTGGTAGTGCGAGATCTTTGACCATTTGACGCAAGGTCACCAGTTGAAACCAATCTCTCTCACCGAAGACGGCAATATCCGGTTGAACCTGCCCGAATAAGCGGGCAATTTGGGTCGTTTTCGTATCGAGTGAAACCTTATCACCAGAGCCGGATGGAGCCACCTTAACTCTGGTTTTTCCCGTGATTGATTGTGGGGCAAAGATAAGATCACAAGATGTTCGGCCCAGCAAAGCCGCTTGCGTTATGTCAACGTCGTCGAAGACAGAAACGATTACTTTTCTTGCATGGCGTTTGGCTGTTTCGAGCAAACCGGTATGCCCATCATGCGGTCCGCCATTAATAGGTGCGAGCGCTATTGTCCCGCCATCTCTTCGCCAATCGCGAAGCAATCTGCGTAACTGATTCGTGTCGCGTACGATCTGAGGTATTGAGGATTGCATCGACCCTCTGCATCATTGTCCTGATATGAGACAAAGCAACTATCAGGCTTTTTACGTTGAGGCTACAAACAGTTTTCCGGTGAATATACCAGAGGTTGAAATTCATATTAAGATACTGATATAAAAACGTTTTGGATTTATATTTTGTTTCTAGAGACTTGAGGACATGTAATCTGCAATTATAAAGTTCGATATTACCACACTGGCAGTCCAACAACAGGTCAAGGCCATGATGAAAATTGTCGGCTTGTTCGGTGACCATACAATCATTGTCGCGACAAGAGCTTGCAGCATCATTTTGGGAATAAACCAAAGCGCGCCCAGCTTTTCCTGAAGATAACGCATGAAGCCGTTTACTTCATAAGCGCCAACCTCAAGAGCCCAATTTGTTGATATCGCATCAAGAATACCGAGAATAACAAATGTCCCGGCGACCAAAGATCCTGCCCGGGCGAGTGAAGGATTATTACGTGCTTTATCCGCCTCGTGGTCATATCTGGAGACGGTAGCAGTCATAATCATCCTGATGTTTTTGAGTGATACCGTCAACATTATCCGGCTGGCCCCTTAATTCTCCGTGAATATCTCATGAATCAAGAGAGCAAACAGCGCGCCATTTTGGCACGGACAATATATAAATAATTTAGTTTTGTTAATAATGACGACTTTAGCTCTCAGAACGGCGTTCAACATATTACCGGGGCAATAAAAGTGTCGCTTTTAGGCCCCCAAGATCTGAAGTGCCCAGGGTGATATCTCCCCCATGGGCGCGAACAGCATCCAATGCGATGCTCAGGCCAAGTCCTGAGCCACCACCGCCATCCATATTCCGGGCAGGATCAAGCCTATGAAACGGACGGAATGCTTCTTCATGGTGCGCTTCAGGAATTCCCGGACCATCATCTTCTACGGTAACTTTAATCCGCCGTTGTGTTTCTTCCAGTGATACGCGGATTTGGTTTCCGTATTTCACTGCATTACCAATCAGATTTTGAATGGCCCGCCGTGTTGTGTCCGGGCGTAATAGCAGATTGAAGTCACCACCGGTGTCCGGGTTAATGAGTGTGACAGCATGACCGGCGGCTTGTTCGGCCTCGACGATTGAAAGGATGATGTTTTCCAAGTTCGTTTCTGTCGGCACTTCTCCCTCTTCGCCGCGTGCAAAGGCAAGAAATCCATCAATCATTCGCTCCATTTCATCGACATCGTTTTTAAGTGCGTCTGCTTCGGGGTCGCCTTCCGCAAGTGCTAATGCAAGGCGCATCCGGGTTAGTGGTGTCCTTAAATCATGACTTACGCCTGACAGCATCATGGTTCGTTGACTGATTTGCCTCTCGATACGACCACGCATTTGTTGAAAAGCGCTGGCAGCACGGCGAATTTCATCCGCTCCGGTTGGCCGGAATGGCAGGGCCGGTTGACCTTTACCGAAAGCCTCTGCCGCATCGGCCAGTTGACGAATAGGGCGCACCTGATTGCGCATGAAAATCATGGCAATCAAAAGTAATACAATCGCGGCGGCAACCATCCAGACCAATAACAAATGCGGCTTTGATGCGATCATGCGTTTTTCGCGAGGCGTCGCGTGGAGAATGCCAACCGTGGTCTCGACCTGTAAATCGACCCGTTTATTAAGGGCGACCGTATCGATACGGACAGCACGGTCAATAGACTCATGCAAAGTTTCGGTAAGAACGCGCGGAATGATGCCATAAGCCGGGCGGCGGATACCGGGTGCGAGAACGCCTTCCGGTTCGACCCAAAACTCGTATCCGAATGTTTTTGATGTTTCCGCCAAGAGTGCTTCGCGTTTTAAAGGGTCTGTTTCTTTTTCAATTAAGGACGCAATAAAATTGATTTCATTGGCGAATTCGGTTGCGAGTTGCCGTGTTACGCCGGTCCAATGCCTCTCAATGAATACCAATGCGACGACCACTTGTAGAATGGCGATAGGCAAAACCAGGATCATGACTGATCTGCCAAAAAGGCTCCGGGGTAAGAATTTTTTATAACGCGGCGATGAGAGTTCCATGCTGATTTTCCCAGCCTTCATCTAAAACGCTTAAGGTAGACATAAAGCGCGCCTTCACCACCATGTCGCTTATGTGCTTGATAAATGCCAACGACTGCTCCGGATAAAGCAGGTTCACGAAGCCATCTGGGAACATCGCGTTTGATCGCACCGCGTCCATCTCCGTATCCAATCGCACGTCCGCGATAATCACCCCCTTTACCGGTCACCACAAGCACACATCGCGACCCATTGGCATATTCTCTGAGGATGAATTGCATCAGGGTACGATGGGCGGAATCAAGCGTTAGGCCATGCAAGTCCACCTTTGCCTCGGGTGTTCGCTCGCCTTTTTTGAGCATTTTTGCAGTTTTGCGATCCAGCCCCGGTGTACTTTCAGTCAGAGGGTCAACCGCCGAGGCATCAGGGTAAAACCTCCGTGCCGGAACAGAAGGTGGAGGGCGCTCCGGTCCGGAAAACGCTCTTGGTCCATTCAGCCGAATGTGTGGTTTGGTCGGGGTCGCATGATTAAGTTCTAGGCGTTTTGCCTCGCGTGTCGCGACGTGCCAAAGGGCCAATTCATCATCATCAGGGTTGCGCGGGCCGCGATCCGGCTTGTCGAGTTTTGGTGGACGTCTTGTGCTCACGATCCCGCTCGGAACACCCGCCGCAGAGCGGAGGTTGGTGCAAGCGCAATCAACCGTCCCCGTGCTCTTGTTTCACCTGCGGCTTCTCCCGGTCCATCGCCTGACCCGAAGAAAAAGTCAGCACGTCCGGACCCCTTAATTGCACCACCGGTATCCAACGCAATAACTAGCCTTTGCATCGGTCCAACAGGGGACTGGAAGTCAATCCAAAATGGAATTCCAAGTGGATAGCTCTTGCGGTCAATCGCGATTGACCGGACCGCCGGGAGCGGTATGCCAAATGTTCCAATTGGACCGAGTGATGGATCAGCGGCTAATTCGGGACGCTCTTCAAAGAAAACATAGGATTTGTTGCTGGCTAGAAGTTCATCCCGTCTTTGTGGATTTTGCCGAATCCATGACTTGATTGATTGAGCTGAGACTTGTTCGAGGGGCAGCTCATTCCAATCTACGAGCGTTTTACCAATTGCCGTGTAGGCGTGCCCGTTTTTTCCGGCGTATCCAACGCGGGCCACTTGGCCATCGGGTAATCGTACCCGTCCGGATCCTTGAATTTCCAGAAAGAAAGCCTCCACCGGATCATCGATCCAGAAAAGCTCTAAGCCTCGTCCAGCGAGAGCACCGCGCTGAATTTGGCTACGCTCAAAATATGGTGTTCCGGACCGCAAATCAGCCGGCTTGGAATAAATTGGAAATTGATAAGGGCCACCACGCACTCGCGATCCGCGAAGTTCCGGTTCAAAATAAGCGGTGAAGAGTGAACCTTCTGCCTCGCCCGCTCCGTTGATTGATACCGGTTCGAACCATTTCTCAAAGAATTCCTTGCTGAGACGGGTATCAGTACGCGCGGCATCGGCACAAATCGGCCGCCAGTCGTTCGCGCGCCCAAAGACCGGCTCACCGTTGAAAGCGAGGCCACCGATACTTTGATCGGCGGCGCGATTTGAAATTTTTGGACAAGCATCGCGTAAAGTCAGCAGTACCGGAGCGTGGTCTCCTTCTGCCCAGCCGGGAATCGAAGCAAAAGTAAACCGTTGGGCAGCAGGGGCGGAAAATGCCGTTTGTAACGGAGGTTGCTGATTAGTTGGTGTCAGAGGCTGCTGGCTCGTTGGCGCTGGAGGCAGTTGATTGGCTTGCGTAGGAGGAAATTGGCTCGTTTGTGATTGAGCAGGTCCCGTAAATAACGGTCCGTCCGGGATCGTTTGAATATTTTGTGCTGGTGGCACGGAAGGGTTTGGTTGGGCGCTTTGAGTTGCTGGCGGTTGGCTCTGTATAGAGTCCGGCGATATTTTTCTGGCTGCACAGGCTGAAACGGAGAGCGTTAAAACTGCGAGCATAGACGCGCGAAAAACCGTCTTTCGGACTGAGGACGAAAAGTATTTGTTTTCCTGTCGAACAGGCAGAAGCGCGTCGGTCATGAGAGTCGCCGTTTGGTTAAAAGGAAATGTGCTTCAGTCCCCAGTTTCAACCAAAAGCCAGCCGGGGTTAGAATCGCCAAGTGTACGCTCAAACGTCCACAAATCATTCATCCGGCGAACAAATGTAGGATCGCCGTCGACAACTTCACCTTCAGCATTACGGACTGCTACAATCATCTCGGCGTCAAAACGAACATCAATTTGTAACTTATTTGTTTCTTCAATAAGTGTGGCATTTTCGATTTGGGCACTGCGTAAGCCGACAAAACGGGCATCAACTGACAAATTGTTGGTTGCTCTTTCATCGATAACACTCGTAAAACTGTCGAAAACATCATTGCCGAGAAGCGGGCGTAATGCGGTTTTATCCCCTGCCTCGAAGCCCATCAGGATCATTTCGTAAGCTGCTTTTGCGCCCTCGATAAACTGTTGCGCGTCAAAAGCCGGTTCATGGTCTTTAGCGGCAACAAGCGTTTCACCAATTGGCCCTTCCAACTCAACAAGCGCAGCTATATCAGCGTGCCTCGTCGCCGGATCCATTTGCTCAGCTCCGGGAAATGGAATCACCGTATCGGAGCCACTTTCATGCCCACTCGTAGCCGATCCGCCCGACCCAAAATAATCGCTCGGGTTTTCGTGCCCGGTTCGGCGACCTAAAACGTCGCGCAGCCGGAGGACAAGGAAGCCAGCAACAGCCGCCAAGATTATAATTTCTATCATCATCGCGCCGTTCATTGCTCACTTACGAGAAAAGTTGCACTTACCAACCGTCTGTTATCAAGCCTAGCGTTTTATTACTAAACATTCCACACACGTCATGAATATAGGGCTTAAGAATACAAAACGATAGGGTTTGCCTGAAATTGAATGAAATCAGTAACCCGATGCAGCTTCATGCACACTGAATGCGCTCGAATCAAACGGTTTCAAAGGCTCATGGAAATTCCCGGCTTGGCTATAGATCACGTGTTGATGCGTTAAATCTGGCCCAGTTTACTTTGCATTGACTCTGTTCACATGGTAGCCGTGCGCCAAATTACCGTCCAGAAGGAGAGTTCTGCTTATGGCTGATGAAGCGCCAGCTGCAGCGAAACCTGCACCCCAGCTAAACATTCGCGCCCAACTTACCCGCGCGCTAACTTTTACCAATCCCGGTGCTTTAAAACGATATGAGAAAGCACCGACGATTTCCGTCAATATCAATGTCGATGCCAGCAAGGGCGGTGAAGAAAACTATATCGTTGGTTTGAAAATCGAGGCAAATGCTAAGACTGAAGAAGAAGCCGTCTATAGCCTTTCTCTGGACTATGCCGGTGTATTCAACATCAGCAGCGTTGAACCAAAGATGCTCGAGCCGATTTTGCTTGTTGAATGCCCCCGGCTCCTGTTTCCGTTCGCGCGACGGATTATCGCTGACGTCACACGGGACGGTGGATACCAACCAATGATGCTTGATCCGGTTGATTTTGTTGCGCTTTACCGCCGCGAACTAGAGCGCCGTCAAACAGCCCAAGCTGCTGACGCAACCGTAAATTGAACCAAATGTCACAGTTTTTAAGTCTCAAGAGTGAAACATGATTAACCGTACCGATTTGGGCATGTTTCACTCGATAAGTTTAACTACTGAAATTATCGAAGTAACGCGCGAGCATCACTGGGCTGGCCGGGCTATTTCCGTTTTTGGAACAATCAGCTCGATGTAAAAGCTATCGCTTGTCTGTCTGCGGTTCACAGTTCCACGCAACTGACGGGTAAAACCATCAATGAGTTGTTGGCCGATGCCGCGTCCGGCATTTTCTTTTTCGTCTTTGCTAACGGCTTCGGGGTGTTTGCTGTTTTGGATACTCAAGCAAAGAGAGTCGGTATCATCCTGCAAGATGATTTCCAATTTACCATTATCAACATGGCTGAGCGCGTGCTTGAATGTGTTCACAATGGCTTCTGTTGCGAACAGAATAAGAGGGACTGCTGTATCAGGGATCACTGTAACGGGGTTAAGATCAGTCGTTAAGGTGACAGAGTCGCTTTTTCGGGCACTGCCGTTTCGAAGATTTTCCGCAATCTCGGTTATCAGCAGGTCTATTCGAACAGCATTGGTATTTTCTGATTCATAAATTTTTTGATGTACGAGCGCAAGTCCTTGAATGCGTTCTTGAAGGCGCTCTAATCCTAGTTTTTCCCGGTCGCTGCCTGCATCGCGAATTTGTAAACTCATCAGGCTTGAGATCATCTGTAGATTATTTTTGACCCGGTGATTGACTTCGCGAAGCAAGCCGTCTTTTTCTTGGACGGTTTCAACGAGATCCTGTTCCCGGGTTTCAATTACCTCGACCATTTCATCGAAGCTGGACCCAAGTTTAGCGATTTCTGTTGGTGCATTGCGCATACGATGCGCCCGCAATGGCCTTCCACTTCGCCCGTATGCCGTAACCAAACGATCAAGATATAGGATGTGACGCAGTGCAAGTTGATCAACCGCAAAATATGCAACAGCAACCGCAAGACCCCACATCAGAATAGGCAGGCTTACGGTCAATAGATTGAGCCATCCCAGTGACGCTGGCACAATTTCACCGGGCCAGCTGGAAATCGCAAAAATATCTTGCTTGAACAGGGGAGCAATCGCGAAAACTCGCGTTTGACCTGATCGCGAACTAACTTCAACGATCCTCTCTGGACTTGCAAAAATAGCTCTTAACTTTGTAGCAGATGGCAACCAGTCGAAATCAGTGGCGGAGGTGCTTTGTGCAACCCCTGATCCATCGGCGGTCACGATTGCAAAACGTGCTTCGGGGGCAAGATTTTTCGACCGGGCTACCCATTCTAAATAGCGACTTGAGATCGACATGCTAAGGGAACCACGTAGCGCTCCGTCTCGGTAGATGGGTTGATTAACAACGATGACTTGTTGACCGCTGACTTCCCCTTTTTCCCGTGCTGTCACGGCGCGGCGAGGGGATTTTAAAAAAGTCTGGAATCCGATTTGATTACTAAAATCAAGAGGTGAAGCCGGCGGGTGGGAACATTCCATCATCCCTTCAGAATCGATAAACCCAATGAAAGGGACAGTTGGTTCTTGCTCGATAAATGCATTAAGAATGCCACGGCATGTGTCGGCGTCTCCGTCGACATCAATCAATGCATCAAGCGCATTTAACGCTCCAAAAGCCTCTAGTATCGCGGCTTGTTCTATCTGACTGGCCTGAACAGCTTCGAAAGTGAATGCCTCGCGGCGTAATTTTTTTGTCTCAGCGTAATTGGTTATTCCTTGTGCGACCGCGAAGACGCCTATTGGCAGCATGGCGACGGCCAACAGAATTGCGACCTGAGCGCGCAGGCTTAACTTGCGGAGCAGCCGTTCTAAAGAAGGAAAGATTGACTCGGATCGTCGCACTTAATCATTTCCGTCCCGAGCTGCCGTCAGATCCAAGGGCTGCGAGCAACTCGCCCTCTGACCCGGTACCGCCTACGGTGTCATCGTCTAGTAGTTCAACTAAACGAGCGCGGGCGCGGTTTACCCGGCTTTTCACAGTACCAACAGCACATCCGCAAACAGCTGCGGCCTCCTCGTAAGAAAATCCTGATGCACCCACAAGCGTTAGAGCTTCGCGCTGGTCTGGCGGGAGGGTGGCAAAAGCATCATTAAAATCCCGTAAGTCCATTATGCCTTGCTGGGTTGGCTTATCAGGAACCTGCGCCGCATATCGTCCATCAATATCTTCAACTTCACGGCGGTGTTTGCGAATTTCCGAGTAGAACGTGTTGCGAAGGATTGTGAACAACCAAGCGCGCATGTTCGTCCCCTCCTTAAAGCTATCAAGGTTGCTCCACCCTTTCAGAATTGTTTCTTGGACAAGATCGTCAGCCCTTGTTTGATCGTGGACGAGGCTGCGGGCAAAAGCGCGCAAATTACTTGTCTGTGCAATCAGATCATCTTCGAGGCTCATTTTTTAACGCCAAGACGGAGTTGCTCGAGTAATGAATTTAACTTATCGGGAAGCGGTTCGTTTGCCACGTCGTCGTACACTTGCTTCAGCGCATGTGATATGGGGTCTTTCGGAGATGTATTGTGAGGAGGGGTTTCATCCTCATCATAACCACTCGGTTCGGAATTAGTTGCCATTCTCACTCCCAAATTGTTTTTACTCCGCAATGGAACCAAACGTTCCTGCGTGACGTTTGGTTCCATAACCTTACAAATAATTCAGTGATTGGGGATTTTTGAACACGATGGACGAAAACGTTAAATCACCGGGCGACACGGCTGACATTCACAATGCTGTTGCGACCCATCTTCCATTTCTCCGACGCTTTGCGCGGGCGTTGACAGGGTCACAGGAAAGCGGTGACTCGTATACAGTGGCAACGCTGGAAGCGATTATTGCAGACAATACAATATTCGATACAAACCTCTCAGCTAGGGTTGCGTTGTTCCGCTCATTTCATGCGGTTTGGTCCAGTTCCGGTTCTGCCGCAGATTTTTCATCAAAATCTACTGGTGGATTAGAAGACATCGCACAGCGCCGGATGGCAGTATTAACTCCGCCATCGCGTGAAGCGTTACTCCTGAGTTCTCTCGAAGATTTTTCGATAAACGAAATTGCAACGATCATGGATATTTCGACAGCAGAAGCGCAGATGTTGCAAGAGGCCGCTCTGTCGGAGATTGAGAAACAGACATCGGCGCGAATCTTAATTATCGAAGATGAACCGATTATCGCAATGGATATCGAGTCTATTGTTCTTGAATTGGGTCACACAAGTCTCGGAATTGCAGACACACGTGAAATTGCCGTTAGGCTGGCAAAGGATGAGCGTCCTGATTTGATCCTGAGTGATATTCAATTGGCAGATGGTTCGTCAGGAGTTGATGCGGCAAAAGAAATCCTGGACCAATACAGTGTGCCTATCATTTTCATCACAGCTTTTCCGGAGCGCTTATTAACCGGTGAACGTCCGGAGCCGACCTTTCTGATTACAAAACCATTTAAAAGGTCTGCGGTTCAAGTCGCGGTATCACAAGCATTGTTTTTTGGCACTGCATCGGCGATTCAACTATGATTTACCTAACGGCGGTATTTTAAGAGTGGTTGCGCTGTGTTTCATGCAAAAGACGCGCAAAACAGTTCTCAAATATTCAAGATTATCTCAAAACATTTGAGGTAAATTGCTTTATTGAGACAGAGATTTCCCCGGTGCAATTGCACTGGATGACGTTACCACATGGATTAAAGCCGGGCGCCGCGCAGCACGAGACCGTTCGAAGGCGGCTGGAAATTCCCGGTCGTCTGTGACGATTTCACCATGAAATCCATATGCTTCAGCGAGAGGTGCAAAGCTCGGATTTTGTAACCAAGTCCCACTTACCCGTCCGGGATATTCTCGTTCCTGATGCATTCGGATTGTGCCGTACATGCCATTGTCTGAGACGATCACGATCACGTTCGCCCCTTCTTGGGCGGCTGTTCCCATTTCTTGAATTGTCATTTGCAAACAGCCATCCCCGGCGAGGCAAATGACTTCACGGTCGGGATAACGCAGCTTGGCGGCGATTGCGGCAGGCAAACCATATCCCATCGACCCGGATGTTGGGGCAACCTGGGTCCCGTAACGGTGAAACCGATAGAACCGATGGAGCCATCCCGCGTAATTTCCGGCACCGTTTGTCAGGATTGCATCTTGCCGCAACACATCGCGTAAGTGCGTAATGACAGCACCCATGGTCGCATCTCCTGGCGCCTCGGGTGGTGTCTCGCTCCACGCAAGGTAGCTTTCATGGGCGTTTTCAGTTTCGTGCGTCCAACTGAGAATTTCAGGCGTGTCTATCTCCAGCGCACGGGATAAGAACCCGCCCGGAGTCGCGTTCATAGCCAGATTTGGAGCATAGATACGGCCTAATTCTTCTGCGCCGGGGTGGATATGAATAAGCATCTTGTCCGGATTCGGAATCTTAATCAGATCAAATCCTTGCGCCGGATTTTCCGAAAGGCGGCCTCCCAATAAAATCAGCAAATCGCTTTCTTCGATCCGCTGACGTAACTCAGGATTAATTCCCAGCCCGACATCGCCTGCATAGCAAAAATGGTTGTGGTCGAATAAATGTTGTCGCCGGAACGAGCATCCAATAGGCAGCATCCACTTTTCTGCCATGACCCGTAAAGCTCGAACGGTTTCTGGGTTCCAACGCGAGCCACCAACAATCACGAACGGTTTCGTTGATTGCGAGAGGAGCGTTTTAAACCATTCCATTTGCGCGGCGCTTGGTGATGGTTCTGAGACTTCTACTCGGCGCGCGGGTTTCACGTTGACCTGATCGCGCAACATATCTTCAGGAAGGACGAGTATCACGGGGCCGGGGCGACCACTCATGGCCACATGCCAAGCACGATTGATAATTTCTGGGATACGGGCGGGATCTTCAATCTGTTCGACCAGCTTGGCCATGCCGCCGAACATCAGACGATAATCGACTTCCTGAAATGCATCGCGGCCTGTCCAACCTCGGGATATTTGTCCGACGAAAAGGATCATCGGCGTTGAATCTTGCTGAGCGACATGGACACCAGCGGACGCATTGGTCGCGCCGGGACCACGGGTGACGAAGCATACGCCGGGGCGTCCGGTCAATTTCCCGTCTGCTTCTGCCATCATCGCTGCGCCGCCCTCTTGCCGGGCGACAACAGTTTGAACAGCAGAACCGTGCAGGCCATCGAGTACGGCTAAATAGCTTTCACCGGGGACGCAAAATACACGTTTGACCCCTTGTTCAACGAGACACTCTACCAGCAGCTCGCCACCTGTTTGAGCCGTCATTCGACTCCCTCTACCGGCAAACCACCACGACGCCAGCCGGGATTGCTGGATGAGCCATACATCCCACCATCGACGCTATAGACGTTGGTGTAGCCTTGACTCTTCAGGTATTCGGCAACCCGAGCAGATCGTATTCCAGTCCGGCAGATCAATGCGATTGGTGCAGTTTTGTCACCGTCCGACAATTCTGCAAATTTTGCATCAATCGCAGGGTCGCGCATGGCGATTAAGGCCGCTCCCTGTGCGACGCCGCTTTCTTTCCATTCATACGGCTCGCGAACATCGACCAGTGCAACTTCACCAGTATTTTTTTTCTCGTTCGCTTCGCTTGGAGAGAGGAGTTTGACACTATCTGCGGCGACCGGAAATGCGAATAGAGCGACAAAGCCTGCAAGAGTGAATCTCCGGGTGATCATTTTAAATTCTCCGCATGAAAGGCAACATGGTCCGGCATGTAGGTCGAGACGAAGTAGTAACTATGGTCATAACCGGGCCGCATCGTGATCGTTGCTTTTTGGCCTTTGGCTTCGCAGGCATCAATTAAAGTTTGTGTTTTCAAGAGATCAAGAAAGTTATCCGCATCGCCTTGATCGACGAGAATTTCGCCCGGCCAACCGCGCGCCGTGACGAGTTCAGATGCATCAGTTTCTCCCCAATTTGCCTCATCACCCAGATATGCGCCAAGTTGTTTGCGCCCCCAGTCAGAGTCATGCGGGTTACAGATTGGCGAAAATGCGGAAAGTGATTTGAATTTGTCAGGGTTGGTCATCGCGAGAGTCAATGCACCATGTCCACCCATTGAATGGCCGCTGATACCGGAACGTGCCAAATCAATTTGTGCAAATTTACCGCCAATCAGATCCCGAAGCTCGGTGAGGATGTATGACCGCATTTTAAAATGAGGCACCCATGGTGCTTCGGTTGCATCGACATAAAAGCCTGCACCCTGACCCAGGTCATAGGCGTCATCATTCGCAATATTTTCTCCGCGCGGAGACGTATCAGGAAAAATCACAGCAATGCCATGCTCGGCAGCGGCTCTTTGTGCGCCCGCCTTCTCCATCGCATTGGCGTGGGTGCATGTCAGGCCGGAAAGCCACCAGAGTGCCGGTACTTTTCCGGTATTGGCCTGCGGCGGCAGATAAATCGCGAACGTCATTTCACAACCGCAAACAGTGCTGTCGTGCCTGTAAACTCCCTGTGTGCCTTCAAAGCAAACATTTTCCGAGACGATTTCCATAGCGCGCATGTTCCTGATTCAATATTTGAAGCGATGTTGGAGCGGTAACAGCATTAGGGCAAGGGGGCGATTGCGATGCAATCCTCTTCGGGCAGATCGGATATCATTTCTGTGACTGTCAGTCCAAAAACTGGATGCCGCCATGTAGGCTCGACGTCTGCGAGGGGTAATAGGACAAAAGCACGGCGGTGCATTTGGGGATGAGGAACAATCAAATTTTCGCGAGACGCCTCAGCAGACGCCGCTTCGAAATACCGCCATGTCGCAATATCGGGCGAGACCATCGAGCGGCAGGCGATAATATCCAGATCACAGGTTCTTGCTGCCCAACGATCTCCATTGCGATGTCGGCCAAGTATTGCTTCAACTTTGTGCATAGCGTCCAAAAGGCTTTTCGGCGACAGAACTGTGCTGACACGAGCCGCGCCATTTATATAATCTGGTCCGGATCCTGCCGGCCATGCGGGTGATGTCATCCATCGTGATGTTTTTTCTACTGAAATCCCTCGCGCTTCGAGCAATGAAAGTGCAGCTTTCAACGTTTCACGGGGAGCGCCTTGTTCAGATGGTCGATTAGCACCAAGCGCTATCAGAGCAACCGTTTCTCGTTGCGTCATGGGTGCGGCACTCCAGCTGTTGATTATAAGTTCATCTGGGCTAGCGTCTCATACACTGATTACTAAGCAAATCGTATTTCAATCGGAGATTATATGTTTTATCGCGACGACCGCCTTGCTCTTTTTATTGATGGGTCGAATCTTTACTCTGCTGCCAGAGCGTTAGGCTTTGATATAGATTACAAAAAACTACTCACAGAATTTGCATCACGTGGAAAACTCGTGCGTGCTTTTTACTATACTGCCGTGATGGAAAATGAAGAATACTCGCCAATCCGGCCTCTGGTAGATTGGCTTGATTACAACGGATATTCTTTGATTACAAAGCCGGCTAAAGAATACACTGATTCGGCTGGGCGGCGGAAAATCAAAGGCAATATGGACATCGAGTTGGCCGTCGATGCAATGGAGATCGCGCCTTACATCGACCACCTCGTTATTTTCTCCGGGGATGGCGATTTTCGTTCTTTGGTGGAGGCGCTTCAGCGTAAAGGAAAGCGTGTCAGTGTTGTCTCCACAATCCGCTCTCAGCCGCCAATGATTGCGGATGAGCTGCGCCGTCAAGTCGATAACTTTATTGAAATGAATGACTTGAGCGAAGTTATTGGTAGGGCGCAACGCCCTCGAGCTGAAGGCGAGCTTGATGGTGAACACGATCTGGTTGATTGATCGTGCTGCCTTGTAGTGGCGGGAAGATTCCATCTCGGATCGAACCGCCATCTACGTGCCGAAAATGTGCGCGCCTTGTTGCCTTTAGACATGAAAATAAAAGGAAATATCCAGAGTTTCACAATGCGCCTGTCATGACGTGGGGTGCATCTGATGCGCCTCTCTTGATTGTAGGCCTTGCGCCGGGATTAAAGGGTGCGAACCGGACCGGGCGTCCATTCACAGGAGATGCCTCAGGCGATTTGTTGTTTGAATCGCTCTTTCGGCTTGGACTGGCGAGTAAGGAAGATGATGAAACCATCCTTCTAGGCTGTGCAATTACGAATGCCATAGCTTGTGTTCCGCCACAAAACAGACCAATCGGCGAAGAAGTGGCAAATTGTCGAGGATATTTAGCGGCAAAGCTAACTTTTCCACGAACGGTGCTTGTTTTGGGTAAGGTGGCGCATGATTCCGTGCTGAAAGCAATGGGTGTGAGACTCACCGGATATCGGTTCTCTCACGGAGCGGTTACTCAAATCGCCGGTAAAAAATTTGTGTCGAGTTTTCATCCCTCCCGTTACAATGTCGCGACAAAACGTATCAATACTGAGATGATGGATGCAATCATCCGTGAATGTTTGAAGCCGTGATATGAAACGGGAATTGAGCGGCGTAAATATTATGGTTCACTGATTTCGCGAAACTTTTGATGTTGATTGATATGATAATATCCATCAACACGCGAAATAACCCCTGCACGTTTCCATTGGTTTAGCACCCGGCTCACGTTTTCACGGCTTGCACCAATCATCGCACCGAGTTCGGATTGCGTAAGTTTGTATTCAATGCGAACGGCCCCCGTGACCATCTCCCGGCCAAATCCATCGGCGAGACGCAGCATCGCTTGGGCCAGTTGGCCCGGTAATGCTAGAAAATCGCGGGCTGCTAACGATTCATTTGTCGCGCGCAATCGTCCAGCCATAACTTTGAGCATGTGCCGGTAGATCATGGGATGTTTATCCGCATAATCGAAGAAGGCTTCCCGCGAACAGAAAATTACCCGGGTCGGCTTCAAGGCCGTGATTGTAGCGGAACGGGGGAATTCGTCGAAGATAGCCATTTCGCCGATAATTTCACCATCACTGAAGAGAGCGATCAATTGCTCCATTCCATCCAGTGAAAGGCGCGTCGCTTTCAAGGCTCCTACTTCAACTGCATAAAATCCGTTTGCTTCATCCCCCTCGTTAAAAAGGATATCGTTTGGATCAAGCACAAGAAATTGAGCACGTTCGCCAATGGCTTCCGATACGCCTATCGGTACACCCGCAAACATGCGCGTTCTAGCAAAGACTTCCGCAGCATTTGATTGCAAAGTATAAACCTCCGCGCGAATCGTTGGAGTATCCTACCTTAAAAGCTGAATAGGAAGGAATGTGATTTTGATCACAGTCACTTTCTTACTGATATGACAGTACTTTAGCCGGTAGATTTGCTGGGACGCTGGGGAGCGAGGGGCCTGGTGGATCTGCTGCTTAAGTAATGTGTAATGTATTGGCGCAGTATGCGACCAACTTAATCTCATTCACATGAGAGTAGTGTGGAGTGTATTGTATTTTGTTAAATAGGGTGCGTCTAAATGTCTAAATTTAGTGTATCTTATTTATAAAATTTCTTGCACTTCACACTGATTCTCAAAGGCTAATTTTTAATTTCTTCGCGAAGAGCCGTAAGTCGTTTCTGTGCAGCATTTATTACAGCTTCATTCTTGCTTTCCAGTTTTGTAGTGATTTTTTCAAGCATCGAGGCCGCCGCGTCATGATTTTGCTCGGCAGCAAGTGTCAGCCACGCATGTGCCTCTGTTAAATTTTTTTCTGTGCCTTCGCCTGCAGCATAGAGCAGGGCGGTACGGTATTGTGCGTCCGGCTCTCCTTGAGCCGCCGCTTTGCGAAACCAACGCAGTGCTTCGGCTTTGTTCTCTGCCACACCCTCACCAGCTTCGAGCTTTAAGGCGAGGTTATATTGGCCAAGGATATGACCAGACTCTGCTGCGCTTTGATACCACTCGACAGCAACAGCGTCATTTTCGGGCAAACCTTCCCCCGAATCGAAAAAATAGCCCAGATTATTTTTTGCCAATCCACTGCCTGATGCCGCTGCAGCAAGGTACCAACGGATAGCCTTGTTGAGATCAGTCTCTACTCTTTCATCGAATTGATACATCAAAGCTAAATTGAGCTGGCCATCGGGATCTCCTTGCTCGGCGGCTTTGATGTACCAATTCAAGGCTTCCTCAGGGTCGGATTCTGCACCTTCGCCGTGTTCAAACATCCAACCTAGGTTGAATTGCGCACGTCTATGGCCCTGCTCAGCGGCTTTCGTGTACCATTTGATTGCTGCGACATTATCCTCCGCAGTGCCATCGCCGCTGTCATATGCCCATGCGAGCGAGAATTGCGCGTCAACGTTTCCTTGTGCCGCAGCTTTTTTAAACCAGACAAGCGCATTACTTAAGTCTTTTTCTAATGTGCCTTCGATCCCATTTTTGTAACGGCGGGCGATGTTATCCTGTGCTTCAGCATCGCCTTGTTCAGCCGCTTCGATGTACCACCGCAAGGCTTCCTGGTCATTTTGTTCTACTCCTTCACCGATCGCGAACATAACACCAAGATTGTTTTGCGCTTCTTTGAGACCGGCTTCGGCTGCGGCTGTGTACCACCGCACGGCTTCTTCGTTGTTTTCGCTTACGCCAATGCCTTCGTCATATTTGAGTCCAAGAGCGTATTGTGCATCCCGATCCCCGGATAAAGCGGCACGCTCATACCATTTAAATGCCGTCTTATCATCTTTGGATACGCCGATGCCTTTGTCGAATTTGTAAGCAAGATTGTATTGCGCGTTGGTATGGTTTTGAGATGCTGCTGAGAAATACCAACGAATTGACTCTAGATGGTCTTGCTCTACGCCGACGCCCTTTTCATACATCCAGCCAAGATTGAATTGAGCGTAGATATACCCTTGTTCGGCAGCTTTCGTATACCATTTCGCGGCTAGGGTATCGTTTTCTTCTATGCCCAGTCCTTTATCGTATGCCCAGGCCAATTCAAATTGAGCCTCACGGTCTCCTGCTTCAGCATTATAGACTAGCAAGAGTGAGAAAACCCGATCCTTGCCGGCAGACTTTTGCCCGATCCGCGCACCACCTTTGATCGTATCAGAGAAGCTGTGATCAATTGCATCTTTGCCGCCGCGTTCTGCAAACGCAAACGTTGCCATCGCTATCAAGGCTGTAGATAGAAATATAGTTCTCATCTTCGTTTAGCTCGACTCCGAGGGGCGTATCTTGCGCTCTCTCTCTGTGGCACTCTTTAGTTGACCACATGCAGCCATAATGTCCTGTCCACGCGGTGTTCTCACAGGTGAGGCATACCCAGCACGATTAACGATTTCCGCAAACGCTTCGATCCTACCCCAGCTTGAACGTTTGTAAGGTGCGCCGGGCCAGGGATTAAAAGGAATAAGGTTAATTTTGGCAGGGATACCTTCAATTAATTTGACGAGGCGTCTGGCATCTGCGTCACTATCGTTAACGTTATCGAGCATTACATACTCAAATGTAATGCGTTCAGAATTTGATAATTTTGGATAGTCGCGACAGGCCTGCATCAGCGTATCGACATTCCACTTTTTGTTAATTGGAACAAGAGTGTTCCGTACCTCGTCCGTTGTGCCATGCAATGAAATAGCAAGCATGGTCCCAATTTCTTCACCCGCCCGTGCGATCAGCGGCACAACACCGGAGGTTGAAAGGGTAATTCGACGACGAGACAGGCTGATACCTTCGCCATCCATAGCGATTTTCATGGCGTCCCGAACGGCGTCAAAATTATAGAGTGGTTCGCCCATACCCATGAGCACGATGTTCGAGAGCAACCTTTTGATGGTGCCGGGTCCGCCGCCTTCTTCCGGCCATTCGCCCAAATCATCCCGGCAAACCATAATTTGTCCGACTATTTCTGCAGCGGTTAGGTTGCGAACGAGATTTTGTGTTCCCGTATGGCAGAAAGAACAAGTAAGAGTACAGCCTACTTGGCTTGACACGCAAAGTGTGCCGCGATCTTCCTCTGGAATGTAGACAGCCTCTACCTCGTGACCACCTTCGATGCGCAGGAGGTATTTCCGCGTTCCGTCTTTTGATATCTGACATGTGACAATTTCAGGCCGTCCGATTTGAAATTCAGATGCAAGTGTGTCGCGCAAGTCTTTTGACAGATTAGACATTGCATCGAAATCTTGCACGCCCCGCTGATATAACCACGCCCAGATTTGACGCTCTCGCATTTTAACTTGACGTTCCGGTACGCCGATGCCCGTTAGGGCGTTTCGTAACTCTTCGCGCGTTTTGCCGATCAATGCTGGTTGCTCTGCCGTCGATTTGCGCGGCAAGGCGAGTAAATCAGGCGTCAACGCAGAAGTCTGAACAGCGAAAGGGGCGATCATGGCAGATTTCCAGTATTATCAAATATGCGCTGTTATCAGGCAGTGTGGTTTTATATCCTAAAATTGGCTGCAGCCACAAATGTACTCCCTAAAATGTTTCGAGAGACTCCGGTAATAAAAAAGCCGCCCCCACGTGGAAGCGGCCAATAATGCACAAATGTGCGACTTTCTTAGCTACACGCTTTTTTCGCTGCATTGAAAGCAGCCGTAAAACCGAGAAGCGAAAAGCTGTCATTCGAACGTGACCCGTTATTTGAATGCCCTGTGATAGAGGCTTTTGCACCGGCCTTCATAGATTTGACCATTGAAGCCTCTTCCCGTCGCGTTTCAAGCCATGCGCCATCTGTCGAGGTGAAGAAAGAATATGTTTCCGAGCCAATTTTCGCTTGCGCAGTGCGCTTTTCGTCGAATTCATACCCTGAAATGATACTGATCTCGTTGTCGATTCCTCTGGAAGGCCACATCGAAACCATCAGAAACACGTCACCCCTGCTATCGCCTGAATAGTCCGTGCTAATTGGTGCTGTTGCAGCCCAGCAAACTTTGCCGTCTGGAGCATCTGCAGTGAAAGCGCTCCAAAATTTAAAGGCACCTAATCGCGTTTGATCCTGTGCCGAAGCAACAGCCGGGGCGCAGATTGCAGCGGTCAACGCCAGTGCAGCGACGGTTTGCGTCTTCCGAGTCATGTAATTTCTCCTAGAGATATTCGTTGCCTGTTAGTTTTATCGCGCATCAACTCAGTTTCCCCTCCCGGGTTTTGTCGAGCGGACATTGCTTTAGAACGGTTAACGAAGTTTAACCAATCTTTACACTTTTTGTTTCGTTATCCATTATTTCCCGCTTCTTGCAATTCTAATCGTACGAAATATGGCCATTCTGCGAAAGATCTGTTCACATCAGGTTTTGAACGCCCATAAATTGAATTTTTATTTTTAATATCGCCTCAAACAGAATGTGCAAATTCTGCAGATGCTCTCACTTTCTTGGTAAATCTGTTCTCGCTTAAGCGGTTTCTTAAAACTGTCGCGTTAGTCTTCCGGTCATTCGCCCCTTTATCAGGTTGGTTATGACCATCGCTTCTATCGCACAGAACAAGTTTAGTACGGATTATATCGATGAGAGTATCATTGATAGTCTGTCTAACATTATGTCTGAAAGCGCAGTTCATGCGCTCCTTTCAGATATGGAAAGCGAGCTTCGCTCTAGGTTGTACCGATTGGGCGAAATCCATGTTGCTCGCGGTTCATTAGAAATGATCGCTCAAGACTCTCACGATCTAAGGAGCATGGGCGGCAATTTTGGTCTGAATGAATTGGCGGTTCAAGCCGGTATCGTTGAACGCGCGGCTCGAAGTGGTTGCGTCGATACCGTTCGCTCGACCGTTCCGCTGCTAATTTCTATCGCAGAAAAATCGCTTAACGCGCTCGTTGAGCGATCAAAACTTAATGGTGGGAGGGCATCGTGAACCACTTAATCGCACTTTCCAAGCAAATTGAAGGCCGACGTTCGCACTTTTCTAACGTCCCTTCCGTAAAAATGTTCGAACCGGTTTCTAGAGGAGATGCGCCATGCGCGGCCTGAGAGTTCTAATCCTGGTATGCGCCACCGTTTCAGCGATGGCGGCCATGTGGATGATGCGGAGTGCCCTGCAAAGTCAGGCCAACCTCCCAACCCCTGATCAACAGCTGGCGGCGGCTCAACCCGCTGAAAGCCCTGTTGAAGCACCTGTAACGCAACAGGTGCTGGTTGCCAATCGTGAAATCCCAACGGGACGTGTCCTTGGGCCAGAAGATCTGCGCTGGCAATCATGGCCGGCGGATTCAGTTGCTGAGACCTTCTACACCGAAGGGGAGGATGTTGATGCAATCGAGACTCTCACAGGGTCCGCATCGCGCCTTGTTATTGTTGAAGGTGAGCCGATCACCAGCAATAAGATTGTAGACCTGAATGGTACCGGTATGCTCGCGGCGCTTTTGCGCCCCGGAATGCGCGCTATCTCAATCCCGATCTCTGAGATTACCGGAGCTGGCGGATTTATTCTCCCTGGCGATTTCGTTGACATTCTCCTCACCCGTCAAATCGTCGTTGAAGAGATCGACGAGGAAACCGGTGAAATTGAGCGGTCTGCTAAGCTGAACCAGACAGACACGATTATGAAGACGGTCCGTGTTCTCGCAATTGATCAGCAATTGAATGAAACCGTGAATGCCGCAAACGTGGGCAGCAGTGCGACGATGGAGCTGACGCCGGAGCAAGCTGAGCTGATTACCCTCACACGTCAGATGGCGCAGCAAGAGCGTGGATTTCTTACTCTCAGCTTACGCAGCTTTAAAGAGATGATTGATGAGTACGGCGACGATATCGACAAAGTTTTGCCGGTTACCGTTCTCGACCTTCATGCCTTAGTTAAAGAGCGCGTGGAAGCTGCAGAAGAATCCAAAGCCAACTACGAGAAGCACGCAAAGAAGAAATCCGCAGAAGCGAAAATTGTTGCTGCTGATGTAGCGGAAACGACGGAAACACCTGCAATTGCTGCTGCGCCACAAGCGGCGGCAGCACCGGTCGCGCCTACACCGCCGTCTACTGTGACGTTGATCCGTAATGGCAGGCCGATTGTCGTCCATACCATCACGCCAAACAGCGCGGGGTCACAATGAGAAACCTGCTGAAAACCAATTGCGCCTTTAATGTAACTGGAGTTGAGATCATGCGCCGATCCACTACCAAAGCCGCCGCCGCCATTTTGGCCATTAGCGTGGCGCTCCCGGTCCTTGCTGATGACGGTGACTATTTCATTGGTCCTGATGGGTCGGTCGAGTACCGTGACGATGCTCTAAATGCAACGACGGTAAATCCGACATCAGTTGAATCGTTTACCGGATTAATTGCGCAAGAGCCTAACTATACTCAAGCAAGTCCGCTTGTAGATGTGCTTGATCAGGCGTTGTCGAATCCCGTTCCGCAGGTGCAAACGTTTACGCCCGCGCCGGTTGTACAGGAATTGTCGACGGAAATTCTCGATAATGCGAGTGTTGATGTTGCGCCTGCGCCAATTTACACGCAAACTTATGATGCTCCGGTAACTCCTGAGCCGGTATCTTACGAAGCGTACACGCAAGCACCGGTATTGTCTGAGCCTGTTTCAGTTCATTCCGAACCAACTGTTTTTCACGAAACAGCACCTTTGCCGGCAATCGAGTATGTAGATGCACCGATTGTCAGTCAGCCGGTTCAGGCGGATTTCAGCTCATTGGTTGATCCTTCTCCCCTGACGGCGATTGAGGCTTTACCGACATCGGCACCGTCCGGATTGTCTTTCGCGGAGCGCGGTGATGGCGGTTATGGCCCCAGCACAATTGACCGTGGCGGCGAAAGCGATGCCGGTCAATCCACAGATATCTTTATATCGAAGTCGGCAATCCTGACCTTACCTGCTGAAGCGGCTGAAGTCAGCGTCGCTGACCCAACATCCGTACGCGCTGTTCTTCGCACAGCCCGGCAAATGGTGTTGATTGGACTGCGTGTTGGCTCCACGAACATCATTGCGTTTGATGAAAATAATAATCAAATCCTAAGTCTCGATGTTAATGTGCGTTATGATCTGCGCCCCCTTCGCGCAGCGTTGAAACGTACATTCCCGGACACGCTGGTCGAGGTTGACACGCTTTTGGGTGAGGTTGTTCTGACCGGTGCTGCCAGTGGTCCGGCTGAAGCAACTGAAATCCGCAATTTAGTGCGGCGTTATCTCTTCTCGGCAGCGCTGGGTGCAGGGGTTCAAACGGACGCAGACTCCATCGAATTCGTCGACCGTCTGGCAACGGATAGTGATGACCAAATTCTGCTCAAAGTTCGCGTTGCCGAAATGAACCGGACTGTTGTTCGTACGTTCGGTGTTGACTGGAGTGTTGCGAATGCTGCGGCAGTTGGAACTGCAGCCGGTGGTATCGGTGGCGGTACAGCGATCGGGTCAAGCCTATTCGACTTTGCCCAAAGCGGCAGTACCGGTCTTCTGGCTGGTTTGAGTGGTTCGATTGCCAATACAGACTTTGGTTCACTGGTACAGGCATTTGAGCGGCACGCAGTTATGCGTACCCTTGCTGAACCGACGCTCACGGCAGTTTCGGGTGAAACAGCCAGCTTCCTCGCTGGTGGACAATTCCCAATTCCGACTTCACAAGAGCTGGGTGAAATTGGCTTTGAGTTCCGGGATTTCGGTGTCGCACTGGAATTTACTCCTGTCGTAGTAGGACCGGGGCGCATTAGTCTTCAGATCGCAACTGAAATTAGTGAGATCACAGAAGATAACGCAGTTACTCTCACCAGTGGCTTGCAAATCCCGGGTCTTTCGGTTCGGCGCGCAAACACTACTGTCGAATTACCTTCCGGCGGTACAATGTCGATTGCCGGGTTGTTGCAGCAAACCGATAGCGCAACACATTCAGGGGTTCCGGGTATCAAGAATGTACCAATCCTAGGGCAACTTTTCTCATCGAGTGAATACAACAAAGCTGAGACCGAGTTAGTTATCCTGGTGACACCTTATGTCGTGAAACACGGTCAGGAACGTGAATTCCGCCTGCCGACCGATGGTTTTGCTCCAGCGAGTGATATCGATTTCTTCCTGCTTGGCCGCCTGCACAAAGTGTACGGCACGGGCGAACAGGATGTAGCAGCAGCCCGTCAGGCGCTTAACGCGCCCCTCGGCTTCATCATCGAATAAAAGAGGGATTTGCAGAGATGAAAATCAATAAAACCATCGTCCGCATGACCGCGCTGTCTGCACTGGCTATGCTGAGTGCCTGTGGCAGCGTCTATAATGCGCCTCAACCTCCTCAATCGGCACATGATCCGTGGGAGACGTTCAAACTCGGAACGGTATATGATTGTGATCAGATTGCGGCGCCTGACATCCGCCATAATCCGCAGAATTTACCGACACCGGATTTTGGGTGTGCGCATCAAAGCAATATTACTTTGATGGTTGCAAACCCGGAAGACATTCATACCCCTCGGGCGTTGACACCAAGTGACCCGATTAGGTCTCAGCGTATTCTCGATGCCTATCGTGCAGGTGAAAGTACAGCAACGAATGTATCTGCCCAAGGCACACAAGCGTTGATCGAGTAACGGACACGTGGGCATAGCCCAAACAAGGAGAAAGCCCCATGTCTCAGGCGGCACATAATTACGATTACGATGATGAGGAACAAAGTTTCGGTGGTCCAATCGAAACGCTTATTCCACGGATCGACATAGAGGCGTTTTGCGAGTCATCGGCTTTGGCCACGGCTCTCCAAGACTCTGCTTACGATCGTCGGATGACACGGACCTCCGTAGCTGTTTCGATGGGCGGCGTGGCGAAAGCTGCGACGATGTATCAGGAGGCAACGACTCCGCATCTCCTGATCCTTGAAACAAAGGAGACGGGTCTCGCCATCTTCGACGAGCTTGAAGCGCTTGCCGAAGTTTGCGATCCGGATACGAAAGTTATCGTTTGTGGTCCGTCTAATGACGTTACACTCTATCGTGAGTTAAAGCGTCAGGGCGTTGATGAATACGTCGTCGTTCCTGCTGCGCCGATGCAAATCATCGAGGCGATTTCGACAGTCTTCTCTGATCCGGAAGAAGCGCCGATTGCACGGACAGTCGGTTTTGTTAGCGTGAAAGGTGGCGCGGGTGCGTCGACTTTATCGCATAACTGTGCTGCGATGATCGCGAATGATGAGGAAAAAGAAGTCATCCTTGTCGATCTCGATATGCAATTTGGCACAGCTGGCCTCGACTTTAACCGTGAACCAACAAGGTCTGTCGTTGATGCGCTTGGATCAATCGATGAGCTTGATGATGTCAAGTTGCAACGCCTCCTCGTTGAACATGACGATTACCTTTCGATCTTAGCTGCCCCGTCTTCGCTCGAAGTATCGAGTGAATTCGATGAAGCTGCTATCGTTGAAATGATCGAGATTATTCGCAAATCATCGGATTATGTTGTCTTTGATATTCCACATATCTGGACTCCCTGGGTCCGTACGGCAATCCTGCAAATGGATGAGATTGTTCTGGTTTCCACACCTGAGCTTGCAGCATTGCGGAACTTGAAAGCGATGTATGACCTCCTGGTACAACGCCGCCCCAATGATACTGCACCTCGTATTGTTATCAATCAGGTCGGTTTGCCAAAGCGTCCTGAGATTGCTGAAAAAGACATCATCGAAATTGTTGGTGCCGATGTTGAACTCTCAATAGCATATGATGCGACATTATTCGGTTCTGCTTCGAATAATGGTCAGATGCTTAATGAGATTAATCCAAAGCACGAAACGGTTGGCTTTTTAACCGACCTCAATGATTCGCTCATCAATAAGTCCGGTGTGCTGAAGAAACGCCGGAAGGCTTCGAGCGGTGGTAAGATGAAAGAAATCTTGGCGGGCTTGCGCGGGAAGATTTCGAAAAAGAAACCTTAGAGTCCGAATGTCAGGCTGACCGAACGTATCTTGCGTCATTATTTCGGTCACCTTCGATCTCGAAGAAACATCATTAAGACGTCGGTTCCAGAAGGCTCCGGCTTCACCAGCGCCCTTTTTGGGTGCGCCCGACCTAGGATTGCGGAAGGCGATTATGTTTAGCAAACGCTCTGATGGTGGTGCAAAGCCACTGAAAGTTGATCCAACTTCGCTTTCGGCGACAGCAGATCAACCCAAAAATGCTCCCGAATCTGCCCGCCGTGCGCCGCCGCCGCCGCCTCGCCCCGGTGCGGCAGGATCAAAGCCGCCACGGCCAGCGCCGAAAGTAAAGGCGCGCCCCTTGGATGCCTTGAATGTAGATTTGAGCGCATCGAAGGCCCCACAACGTTCTATCGTTGAAGGTACGTCCGATGCCATCTCGAAAAAAGCTGCTGTTGCAGAACCAATGGAATTTGAAACCCCGATGGTTCGTGAAAACATAGAAGCGGATATTCGGGACATCGCTCGGCGTAAAGCGTCCGAAGATGCAGATACCCAAACGCTGGAACTGGAAGATAAAAGAGAAGGCGGCTTCGGGGCGAATAAAGGCAGAGGCAAAGCTAAGCTAAAAGAAGACGTTCAAGCTCCACCGGTTACTCGCGGCGATCAAGGCCGCGATGGGATGCATAACGAAGCATATTATGATCTCAAGTCAGAAATCTTTGAAGCTCTGATTGATGCCATGGATATGGGCCGTGTCGTCTCTTTGCCGCGTCCGGAAGCTGAAAACGAAATCAGTCAAATCGTCAATGAGATCATCGCCGTTAAAGGGCATGTCATGTCGATTGCCGAGCAAAAGCGCTTGGTCGATGATATCTGTGATGATGTGCTCGGGTATGGACCGCTTGAACCGCTTCTCGAGCGTGACGATATCGCTGACTTGATGGTGAATGGTGCTCAGCAGGTTTATATCGAGGTCGACGGTAAGATTGAACTTACCAATATTCGTTTTCGCGACAACCAACAGCTCTTAGAAATTTGTCAGAGGATGGTGTCCAAAGTTGGCCGCCGTGTCGATGAAAGTTCGCCAATCTGTGATGCGCGCTTGCTTGACGGTTCGCGTGTGAACGTTATCGCCCCGCCTTTGTCTATTGATGGTGCGACGCTCACCATTCGTAAGTTTAAGAAGGACAAGCTGAAGCTGTCGGATTTGATTAAGTTCGGCGCAATTACCGACGAGGGCGCGGTCGTCCTTCAGATTGCAGCAGCATGTCGTTGTAATATTCTGATCTCGGGCGGTACCGGCTCAGGTAAGACAACATTGCTGAATTGTCTCTCCGGCTTTGCGGGAGATGACGAGCGTATTATTACGTGCGAAGATTCGGCTGAACTTCAACTGCAACAACCACACGTCGTTAGGTTGGAGACACGCCCTGCCAATCTTGAAGGTAAGGGCGAGGTCTCGATGAGAGATCTTGTGAAGAACTGTCTGCGTATGCGTCCTGAGCGGATCATCGTTGGTGAGGTTCGTGGCCCCGAAGCATTCGATTTGCTTCAAGCTATGAATACCGGCCACGACGGTTCAATGGGCACGCTCCACGCTAATAGTCCGCGCGAAGGACTATCCCGTCTTGAATCTATGATTACGATGGGCGGGTTCTCTCTGCCATCAAAGACAATTCGTGAGATGATCGTTTCGGCGGTGAATGTTGTTGTGCAGGCTCAGCGTCTTCGCGATGGTTCGCGTCGCATCACCCATATCTCCGAAGTGCTGGGTATGGAAGGTGAAACGATCATTACTCAGGATCTCGTGAAATACAAAGTTACCGGCGAAGACGATAAAGGCAAGCTGATTGGTAAGCATGTCTCGACTGGTATCGGTCAACCGAATTTCTGGGAGCGCGCACGCGGGTTTAACCGTGAAATTGAGCTTCAGGACGCATTGGCAAACATGGAAGAAGTGGTGGATTGATCCATCCGCGCGCGGATTATCCGTGCGCAACTAGGGAAGGCGGAGCAGTATGTATTCAACGCTCGCAGAAATGATCGGAACGCCGGGACTATTGGTGTGCATGGGCATTTTGACGTTCTTCACCGTTTATTCGGTGATGTATGTCTTTCTTGCACCGAGTCCTGTGGTTTCGGGAGCCTCACGCATCAAGCCTGAATCAAAAGGTGATTCAGGTAAAAAGAATAAAGGCACTGATCGCAGAAAGCAGATTCAGGAACAGCTGCGCAAACAAGAGGAAATGCGTAAGCAATCCTCTAAAGCGCCGCTGAGCGTCTTGATGGAGCGGGCAGGTATGAAGGGAAGCGTCGCCTCTCTTTATATAAAGTTTTCGATTTTGGGTGCAATTATCAGTGCGTTGTTGATGTTCTTTGGCATTAAACCACTGTTTGCTGTAGCTGCGCTTCCATTCTGTGCTGTTATTTTGACACCAAAATTCGTCCATATGGCCATCAATCGACAGCAAAAGAAGTTCATTGCCGAGTTTCCAAATGCGATCGATATTCTGGTTCGTGGCGTCCGTACCGGACTGCCCGTGAACGAAGGTATGCGTGTTATTGCCCGCGAAGTACCGGATCCCGTAGCTACAGAATTTCGGATTATTACAGAATCTACCGCAGTTGGTGTCACTCTGGAAGATGCTTTGGCTCGCTTTTACAATCGCGTTCCACTGTCCGAAGTTAATTTCTTTAACATTGTCTTGGGTATTCAAAAGCAGACTGGTGGTAATCTTGCTGAAGCAATGGGTAATTTATCAAACACACTGCGTGAAAGAAAGAAGCTAAAAAATAAAATTAAAGCACTTTCTTCTGAAGCAAAAGCATCGGCAAGTATTATCGGAAGTTTACCTTTTATCGTTGGTATGATTTTGTTTTTGGTCGCGCCGGATTATATTTCTCTCCTATTTTCTGAAACTGTGGGGAATTATATGTTAGCCGGAGGTTTGTTTTGGATGGGTTGTGGTATTTTCATGATGAAAGCCATGATGAACTTCGAAATTTAAGGGGGCGACAATGGATTTCTTCTCATCTCTTCCTTCGGCACAAGCTGTTTATGCGGTTGTTTTAGCTGGAGTTGCTACTTTTCTATTATGGATCGCTTTTTTCCCGGCACAGATTGGCGGCGTGAATAAGCGGCTTAAGTCGATAAATGCTCGTCGCGAGGCACTAAAACAGCATCACCAAATTGATGGTGGAAAGAGAAAAGGTAAAAAGAGACGGGGGCAACTCGATGAAGGGACTGTCCGTGTTATGCGCAACACGGTGGAAAAGTTCCGTATGGACGAATTGCTTAATAATACAGAGTTGCGGCAAAAACTGTCCCAAGCGGGATATCGTGGTCAAAAAGCTCCGATTGTTTTCTTATTCTTCCGTATTGTGATGCCGTTTTTGCTCTTTTGCGCGGCTCTGCTCTACTATTCGGTAATATTTAAAGGTGAGTTCCAACCCGCGCGTCATGGGATGATTTCTGTTGTTGTTGCTGTGGTTGGCTACGCATTGCCGAGTATCTGGTTAACGAATGTCACTCAGAAACGCCAAGTGAATATGCAAAGGGCGTTTCCCGATGCTCTGGATCTTATGGTGATCTGTGTTGAAGCTGGAATGTCGATCGAAAAGTCTTTTCAGTGGGTTTCGGAAGAGATCGCGGCACAAAGCCAAGATCTGGCCGAAGAAGTCGCCCTGACATGCGCGGAACTTTCGTACCTTGGGGATAGGTCCAAAGCCTATGAAAACTTCGCTACACGGACGGGAATGCCGCAGATTAAAGCTTTGACCGGCACGCTTATCCAGGCCGAGCGCTATGGTACGCCGGTTGGTTCGGCTCTTCGGGTTCTTTCGGATGAAAGCCGGAGCGAGCGCATGTCGGTTGCAGAACGTAAAGCTGCATCTTTGCCTGCAAAGCTGACAGTTCCGATGATTATATTTTTCCTACCGGTACTTTTTATCGTAATTATCGGTCCAGCATATCTTCAGTTTCAACTTTGATCGGTTTGATAGCGCTGCGACGCAATTATACTGAATTTATGAGTCGAACGGGGCGCCTGCGGGGGCGGTACGAATTATTTCGTGCCGCCCTTAGCGCTTTTAGATCAAAATTTTGAGCCTTGTTTTACAAGTGTTAAAGCCTCAAACTGCGAAATTCTCATAACTTTACAGCGCAATGGCTTGTGAGCGAATGCAACTGGACTCACAAAATATCTTGCGCCCGCACGACGCTTGTTCTTCACTGCACCGCAACTCCGGAGCCTCTCCGGTGTAGATAGGGAGAACAAAATGAAAAAATTACTGCTAGGTGCTGCGGGTGCTCTCGCGCTGATGGTTTCTTCAAATGTTGCGACAGCTGCCGAAGAGCTGACTGTTGCATACTTCCCGGAATGGCCAATGCCTTTCCAATATGCTCAGAAAAATGGGATCTATGACGAAGCTCTTGGCGTAAAGGTCAACTGGGTTTCTTTCGATGCGGGTACGGCAATGTCTGCAGCTATGGCTTCGGGTGATGTACAAATCGCAGTTTCAATGGGTGTTACGCCATTTCTGACGGCTGTTTCTGCTGGTCAAGACATTCAGGCAGTTGATGTTGCTGTCGGATATTCCGACAATGATAACTGCGTTGTTCGTGAAAGCCTCGAAATCGATGCTTCGAACGCGAAAGAGCTTGAAGGTAAAGAAGTTGGTGTGCCGCTTGGTACGGCTGCTCACACCGGTTTCCTTGCTCAAATGGAGCACTTTGGCGTTGATACTTCGACGATGAAAGTTGTTGATATGGCCCCGGTTGACGGTGCTGCTGCTTTTGCAAGTGGTAACTTGGACATGGTTTGTGGCTGGGGTGGCCCTCTGCGCCGCATGAAAGAGCACGGCAATCCTCTGTTAGTTGGTGCTGAAAAAGAGTCGATCGTTGGTAAGGTTTACGACGTGACCGCAGTTGACGGTTCCTGGGCTGCTGAGAACGCTGACCTTGTTACGCGCTTTCTTCATCTGACCCACGACATGAACCGTCAGTATAACGAAGGCCGTAAGAACGACATGCTGCCTGACATTGCTGCTCAAGCTGGTATGGACCTCGAAGGTGCGACGGCAACTGCCTCAACCTTCAGCTTCCCTTCGGTTCAGGAGCAACTAAGCAGTGAATGGCTCGGTGGTTTCATGGCGACGAACTTCAAAGAAGCAACTGACAAGCGTGCTGAAGGCGGTGAAATCACAGCTCTTGACTCCTACGAAGGCGCTGTGAACGCAAGCTATCTCGAAGCAGCTTCGAAGCTCTAAGAGCTGAGGCTTGATACAGAAACCGCCTGATCGTTTCCGGGCGGTTTCTTTTTGCAGTAGGGCGCAACCATAGCGCCACCTGTCGGAATTCATAAAATATAAGGGGTGACGCGCATGTCCGGTTTGCAAATCGACGACATATCGATGCGATTCGACCTGCCCAATGGCAGCCATGTACAGGCCTTGCAGAATGTTTCGCTTGATCTGAAAAATGGTGAACTGATGTCCGTCCTCGGTCCGTCGGGATGTGGTAAAACAACGTTGCTCAACATTGTTGCGGGTTTTCTAAAGCAGACAAGCGGGAAAATCGTTTTGAATGATAAGCAGGTTGTTGGACCAAGCGCGGATCGCGGCATGGTCTTTCAGCAAGGGGCGTTGTTCGAATGGATGAGTGTTCGTAAGAACGTATCTTTTGGCCCTGACATGAAGGGTATGCCAAAAGCGCAGAGTAATGAAATCGTCGAGCATCTGCTTGATGTGGTTGGCCTTCAGGACTTTAAAGATAAAGCGGTTTATGAACTATCGGGCGGAATGCAACAGCGTGTGGCTTTGGCCCGTTGTCTTGCAAATGATCCTGATGTGATCCTGATGGATGAGCCACTCGGCGCGCTCGACGCATTGACCCGCGAAAAAATGCAAGGGTTGGTTCTGAAGCTGTGGAAAGAAACCGGCAAGACCATCATCCTAATTACGCACTCGGTGGAGGAAGCGTTGTTACTCGGTGAGCGTTTGCTGGTGATGGCCCCGCGTCCGGGCCGCATCCATAAAGAATACCGCCTTCCTTTTGCTGAGATGGGCGTGGGCGCTGATCTTCGCGAAGTTAAAAAGCACCCTGATTACAATACGACCCGCGAGGAAATCCTCGCCATGATTTGGGATATGGAAGAAGAGATCATGGGCCGTACTGAGGAGTCCGCAGCATGATTATTCTTGGAATGTATATTCTGATCTTTGCGATTGCCGCATTGATCTGGGCCATTGTCGGCGCTCCTTTTGTCAAGAAAGACCCTTTCACTGCATTGAAGACGGTGACTTTCGGGGATGAGAGTGCGATCCGTTCGAACCGCTTTGCATCCGTCATCTCCGTCATTTCGATTTTCGTGATTTGGGGATCGTTTACGGGATCGACTTTGATACCAAGTTTCTTGCATGTACCGGGCCCATTCCAAGGTGACACAGGCTTCACCTATGAAGCGACTGCGCCCGATGGAACGAAAGATACCGGGACCGTGCGTGCGTTGGCGCATCCGGTCGGGGCCGTCGTTGAACTTCCCTCACTAGATGATCTTGAGGAAAGTGGCTTTGCAAAGAATTTCGCGACAACGATCCCGGCCTATCGCGCATCGACAATTATTGCCGGTAAGCTGCTTGAAGATCGGAAGGTGCAAAAGATTACGTCGATCAACGGCATTCCTATCGCACCGGAAGGCGCTGTCGATATCGAGAATGGCCAAGTTCGCATGAACGCCAAAGGCAGTCTGACGTTTGAGCCTGAACAAGGGATGCAGATGGCGGAGCAATTTCTGCCCGCACCTGAAAAAGTCGGAAAACGGTTCATTAGCCTTATCTTCGACGGCTATCAGAACGTCACTTTGTTCGAGCATCTTGGGCTGTCATTGTTCCGTGTACTCGTCGGCTTTTTGCTTGGGTGTCTGGTTGGTATCCCGCTGGGATATGCGATGGGTCTTAATGGTTGGTTCCGGGGTTGGTTTGATCCAATCGTAGAATTTATGCGCCCCGTGCCGCCTCTTGCGTTGATCCCGCTGATTATCATCTGGTTGGGTATTTGGGAGACGGGCAAGATTTCACTCCTGTTTTTGGCCGCACTTTGGATCATGGCAATTGCTGCGCGATCCGGTGTGTCGGGTGTGAGGATTTCTAAGGTCCACGCCGCGTATTCGCTCGGCGCATCTAAGTGGCAAATCCTGAAGAACGTCATTGTGCCGAACTCATTACCCGACATCTTTACAGGCGCTCGTGTCGCGATGGGTGTTTGTTGGGGTACGGTGGTTGCTGCTGAACTGGTCGCGGCGCAAAAGGGCGCTGGTAAGATGATCATTGAGGCATCGAAGTTCTCACTGACAGACATCGTGATCGTGGGTATCTTGCTGATTGGTGTCGTTGGCTTTGGTATCGACATTTTGATGCGGATACTCGAAAAATGGCTGATCCCTTGGAAGGGTAAAGGTTGATCCAGCGACCACAAACTTGGATGTTTTTGGAAAGGCAGGGCTTCGGCTCTGCCTTTTTTCGTGAGCCTATGATCCCTCTATCATGCATACTGAGGGTCGAACCTTAAAGCGTTTTGCGATTTTGTTGAATCAGGTTTCACGCCAAGAGCCGCATGAAACCTGATCCTGACAATTCAAGGCTATCTCAAAACGCTGTAGTTCGAGAGGCATAGATAATGATACAGAACTGATGTCAGATTATGTAAAGGTACATTTTGAAGGTGGTCTATGGTTGGTTAGTATTTGAGGATTGAGTCATGACAATTTCTGTGACGCCGCTTTACGCTGCCTTGCTTGCCTTTCTCTATATTTTCCTCAGCCTTCGCGTTGCATTGGTTCGACGCAAAGAGCGAATATCACTGGGTGACGCAGACGACCCGGCCTTACGCGCGCGTATCCGTGTTCATGCGAATTTCGCGGAATATGCACCCTTCGGGTTGTTATTGCTGTTGCTCGTTGAGGTACAAGATGGGCATACAGTATTGCTACATGTGATCGGGTTGATCTTATTTGTTGGCCGTGCCGGTCATGCGTGGGGATTGAGCCAACACCCTCAAAGCATTCCGCTGCGAAGTTCGGGAATGGTTCTGACTTTTACTTCAATGTCTATTGCTGCGCTTGCTAATTTGTGGCTCTCCCTGTTCTGAGGGGGATAAGTTTTGATATCAGATAATTATTTCGTTCGGAGAAACTATGTTCCGTAAGATACTCGTAGCGAACCGGGGCGAGATTGCTTGCAGGGTTATGCGAACCGCGCGAGAGATTGGTGTGCGGACGGTCGCAGTTTATTCTGATGCCGATGCCAAAGCTCTGCATGTTGAAATGGCCGATGAGAGTATTCGGATTGGGCCGCCTATTGCGGCTGAGAGTTATCTCAATATCCCTGCGATTATTGATGCCTGTAAGGTAACGGGCGCTGAGGCCGTTCACCCCGGATATGGATTTTTATCCGAAAACCCTGAATTTGTTGATGCTCTGGATGCTGCTGGAATCGCTTTCATTGGTCCGAGTGCCGAGTCTATCCGTGCGATGGGCCTCAAGGATGCCGCCAAAAGCCTTATGGAAAAAGCTGGTGTGCCGGTGGTTCCGGGGTATCACGGCGCTGAACAAGATTTAGCTTTCCTTGCGAAACAGGCTGAATTGATCGGTTATCCGGTTATGATCAAAGCCCGCGCGGGCGGCGGCGGTAAAGGGATGCGTCTTGTCCAAAACTCTGACGAGTTTTCAGCGGCGCTCGAAGGCGCTCAAGGCGAAGGTCAAGCAAGTTTCGGCGATCCGCATGTTCTGATCGAAAAATTCATTCCAACGCCGCGCCATATTGAAATTCAAGTTTTTGGCGATGGGAATGGAAATGCGGTGCATCTGTTTGAACGCGATTGTTCGTTGCAACGCCGGCATCAAAAAGTAATTGAAGAAGCGCCTGCTCCCGGCATGACAGATGAATTGCGGGCCGCAATGGGCGAGGCAGCGGTACGCGCTGCACAGGCAACAAACTATGCTGGTGCGGGAACCGTAGAATTTATTGTTGATGCCTCTGACGGGCTGCGCGCTGATCGCTTCTACTTCATGGAGATGAACACGCGCTTGCAAGTCGAACATCCAGTGACAGAAGCGATTACCGGATATGACCTAGTTGAGTTACAGATGCATATCGCATCATATGGAAATTTGCCTTTTGAACAGGGAGACCTCGCGGTATTCGGTCATGCTTTTGAAGCGCGAATCTACGCTGAAGATGCGCGACGCGGATTTTTACCAGCGCCCGGAACCTTGCATCACCTAGATTTCCCCAAAGATGTTCGTATTGATACGGGCGTGAGAGAATGTGACACGATCACACCTTTTTATGACCCGCTGATTGCAAAAATTATTGTTCATGAAGAAACGCGAGAGCTTGCGCTTGGCGCTTTACGGGCTGTGCTTGATGAGACGCGGATAGCGGGGACTGTTACGAATATACGCTTTCTTGCGGCGCTTGCAGATAACAAAGAGTTTGCAAAAGGTATTCTTGATACCGGCTTGATCGAACGCAATTACGCAGAGCTGACAAAACCTGTTCCGCCTTCCGATGCCGCCACGGCATTAGCTATACTGAAGAATTTAGGACTACCTCAGGAAGTTGGCAATGATCCTTGGCAAAAACTTGTCGGATGGCGGGCATGGGGACCGGCGCAACATTGTGCATTGATCGAACATAATGGCGAAGTATTGGAGGCGAAAGTCACTCTCTATGACGCATTATCGTATGCTGTTGATATCGGAGACACCACGACGCGGCTTTGTTTTCATGATTTTGACGGTGAAGGGCTTGTGGAAATTAATGGCAAAGGTATTCGGGCAAACATCATTCCGGTCCCTTATGGCGTTGTTATTTTTATTGATGGTGTCGACTATAGTTTTAGGTTCCTTGATCAGATTGCTCCAGAAAGTGAAACGGCGAGCGGTGATGCCGTCCACGCTCCGATGCCGGGGGCAGTAAAACGAGTCATTGTAAAAACAGGACAATCCGTTGCCAAAGGAGATGCGTTGATTGTTATCGAAGCAATGAAAATGGAGCATACTTTAATCGCGCCGCGTGACGGCGTTGTGGCTGAAGTTTCTGCTGCTGAGAATGATCAGGTAGAAGACGGCGCTATGCTTGTAGCATTAAGTGTATAGAGCGTTTTTTGTCGGCTGGCGTTTATGCCAATAGCCACTTGAAAGGTAATCTGAACGCTTCGTGAATACCTTCAATCAGGTGTAATCCACTCATCGAGGTCGGAGAAGACCGCTTCATAGACATGCCGTTTGAAGGGCACAATTGCGTCAATCAATGCTGATGGCGTCATCCATTGCCATGTACTGAATTCAGCAGTCTTGGTTGCGATGTTGATATCGGTGTCTTCGCCAAGAAAGCGCATCGCGAACCACATTTGCTCTTGGCCGCGATACTTGCCTTTCCACAGTTTCCCGAGCAGGTCATCGGGCAGTTCGTAAGTGATCCAATCGCGGGTTTGTGCAAGGACGTCAACTTTGTCTCTTGGTACGCCGGTTTCCTCGGTCAATTCACGTAAAGCCGCCTCTTCGGGCAGTTCCCCATAATCCAAACCACCTTGCGGCATTTGCCACGCAGTTCCGGGGTTATCAATCCGTTGGCCACCAAAAACCAAACCATCGCGATTGATCAAAACGACCCCGGCACATGGGCGGTATGGCAGGGTATCAACTTTAGCTGGCTGCACGGTTACTCCCAATGAAATGTCTCAGCGCGCGAGTTCGGTGATCGGAACGAATTGCACTCCCCGTTTCTCTGCTGCTTTTGCCCAGAGCGCAACCGTTGAGATTGTCCCACGCAAGGTCGTGCCCACGCCGATGGCATAGCCTTGTTGGCGTGCTTGTCTTTCTAGCGCGTCAAGGGCCTCGCGGATAGGCGCACTGCCTCGTCCACGATCAATCTTTACGACGCCGCGCGCATACGGCAGACGGGATGTCGCAGACAAGCGTTTGAAAACACTGCGCGATGTGGGTTCGTTCTCAAAGAAAAATAACCCTTTTTGTGCAAGCGCTTGTACAATCGGCGTGGCGGCGCGGGGATTAGCATTGAATTTAGCGCCAAGGTAACTGGATGCGCCATCGGCAACCGGCACACGCGACAAAGCCTGATTTAGTCGAGCAAGATTGTCTTGCGCGGTGTCTTCCACTCTAAGTGTCAAAGGGCCGGGGTCGCGTGTTCGGTTCACTGGTTCCATGGGAATTTCGACCAGTATGGTATGCCCGTCTGCTTTTGCTTCGCGCGCCAGACTCGCCACATCAGTCTTTACCGGCGCAAAAGCCAACGTAATACCGGCGGGTAGTTTTTCGATGGCATAACGGGTGACGTTTGCATTGAAGCCGGCAGCAGCAATGACAAGAGCGATTTTAGGCCCATTTTTGATCGTTAATGGTGGCCTTGCAGGTGTGGGTGCAGGTCTTACCGCTTGGGAGATGGGAAGTTGTGCTGTGACAACCGGTGCAGAGTGAGGGGCAGGTGTCACCGGTTTTGCGATGATCGACGCTTGTGGTTCTGGCAATAAAGATTCGCCTGAGTTGATGTCAGATTGTCCCGATTCAGGGGCTAAGACGTCAACATTATCATCCACAGCGAGGGCAACAGTTTCGATTGGGGAAGCGTGATCTAACGGATCCAATAACGCTTCTACGATATCGGAATAGTCGCTTTGCGCATTGTTCAGAGAAGGATCAGCAGTGCGCTTGATGGCTATATCATCCGTGTTTTCTACGACTTCCGGTTTATTTTTGCGAAAGATGGGAACCGGTGTCTTCAATGGCGCAAGTTTGCGTGCATCGACCTCTGGTGAGGGTCTTTGAACCGCTGCTGCCTTCGGAGGCGGCGTATCTGACACGTCAGCGTAAGGGGCAATATCGTAGTTTAATTGAAGCGAGAGTACCGAAACGGACGTGGTTACGGACGGTATAACATGTAATTCAACGGTGGTTTCATCAGCGGGGAGAGGGACGATTTCCAGCGAAACGTCTTGCTCTTGCTGCATCGCGAGATCAAAGTTTGCCTTTGATCCCAGCGGAACCGCCAAAGGGTCTGCAATCGCTTCTAAAAATGCGGCTTCGGCAGCATTGCTATCGTGGTTGAGTGTCGCGATGCCTCCGGACGGTAAGATATCTGCGCGTTCCGCAATTTGTGGAGCAGAGGCGTGGGCATCGACTTGTAATCTGGCCACAAACGGTGCTGCACAAGAGCAGATCGCCAAGGCAACCATGCCATAGTCTAAAGCGGAAAACCGACGCTTTTTCGACTCGTGAGGGGAAGTTTCTGTCGTCAAGACTCTGTCCGGCGCATTACAATTAACAGGTGCGGACAGAAGACCCTACCGTGCTTAGTAAACCATGAATCGCTGACGTAATTTGATGAATAAAATCGACAGTATAGCTGAATTTATCGTGTTGTATGGTGACGCTCCCTCTCATGATGAGGGAGCGTTCCGAGTGTCTTATTGCTCAGCAAAGCCTGAATAAACCGACAATCCATGAAGCAGATCAATGGCATAAGCCAGTTGATAATCTTCTTTGCGCAACTTTTCGGTTGCGGCGTGTGCTTCCTCTTCCTTGCGGCGGATCTCTTTCTCTTCATCAGTCAGAGAATCATTCGTCAAACTGCCTCGAATTTGCGACTCGGAGTAGCGCGGCTTTTCATCTTCAGCGTTATCCTCCTTGTCGAGTTCAACCTGTTTGACCACGATATCTGGTTCAACACCAAGCGCCTGAATTGAGCGACCTGACGGTGTATAATACCGTGCTGTCGTCAGACGGATCGCGCCTTTAGAGGAGAGCGGCATAATGGTTTGAACTGATCCCTTTCCGAAGGTTTTCTCGCCAACCACGATGCCGCGACGGTGATCTTGCAAAGCGCCGGCAACAATCTCGGAAGCGGATGCCGAACCGCCATTGACGAGGACGACGACAGGCTTTCCATCCGCCAAATCACCCAGTTGTGCATTGTAACGATCAGCATTTTGCTGGTCACGACCACGGGTTGAAACAATCTCGCCTTTATCCAGGAAAGCATCAGAGACGGCCACCGCTTGTGTCAACAAACCGCCGGGGTTGTTGCGTAAGTCAACGACATAACCGGCAATGGCATTTGCGCCCAATTCTTCTTTGATCGAGGCCATGCCTGCGGCCAGATCATCGAAGGTTTTCTCCGAGAATTTTGAAATCCGCAAGTACCCGATATCGCCTTCGACGCGGTATCTTACCGCCTTGATCTTGATGGTGTCGCGCGTGATTGTCACGTCGAAAGGCTCTTCAGCATCTTTTCGGGCGATGGTCAGCTCGATATCAGTCCCAACAAGACCGCGCATCCGCTCAACGGCGTCACCAATGGTTAGGCCCAGCACTGACTCTCCGTCGATATGCGTGATATAATCGCCTGATTTTAGACCGGCTTTGTCTGCAGGCGTATCATCAATTGGAGAGACGACTTTAACAAAGCCTTCCTCCATCGTGACTTCGATACCGAGACCGCCGAATTCGCCTTTGGTGTCAGCCTGAAAGTCGCCGAAATCTTTCGGCGGGATATAACTGGAATGCGGGTCAAGCGACGTGAGCATTCCGTTAATCGCAGATTCGATCAGTTCTTTTTCGTCAACCTCTTCCACATAGGCGGAACGAGTGCGTTCGAAAATATCACCAAGCAATTCGAGGTGCTCGTAGGTCGATGTTGCGGCAGTTGCCGTTCCAACCTTTGGCGTCCCAAACGCGGCGGTCAGGGCAACACCGGCTGCGGCCCCCAGCATAATGCCTTTTACTGTGTTGTTCATGTTGCTCTCACCTTTCTAAACGTCAATCTTGTATCGATCTGTTGACTATTCAAGCCAAGGGACCGGATCTATCGGGTCGCCATTCCGCCGTATCTGGAAATAGAGCGACGTTACGGCATCGGCAGGAAGTGCCGACTGTTCCACTAAAAATTCTTCACCATCTGTAATCGGACCTCCCAGATGTCCAATCGGTTCACCGCGCAAGACTGGCTCGCCTTTGTTGCGCTCGTTAGAGGCCAATCCTGCCAATATTACCTGATGGCCTTCACCAATATCTATGACAGTAACAAGGCCGAAGCTCTTCACAGGTCCGGCATAACTGATTTTGCCATCCCACGGCGCGTAAACACGGGAATACGGTTTTGCTTCAAAAACCAGTCCTTGAGCGGCGTTTCCACCTTCTCCACCATCATAACGTGCGGCAATTTGGCCAATCACAGGAGCGGCAAGATTGCCCAGTGCCTCGGCTATCGTGGGTTGGCGACGGACAGCAGGGGCTGGTTTCACTGTGAGGCTGGCAGTCCGCACAGGTTTGAGCGCAGGGGGAGGGGCGCGTACAATCGCGACATCTAACGCTTCCGCCTTGGCAGCAAGTTGATCTGCCTCGCGCTTTAGTGTTTCGGCGCGAGCAAGGTGATCTTGGGCTTCTTCACGCCGCTTGCCAACCAATGTCCAAAGCTCGCGTTCCCGTTTACGAAGCGAAGCAATTGCTTCTTTTGCTTCATTGCGTGCAGATTTTGTCCGTTCGCGAAGATCTTGAATTTCAGTCGTTCGGCGCTGTGTTTCGCGCGCTTCATGCGTGAGCGCTGCACGAAGACCTGCGAGGGCCGTTGCGCCGCGCGCGGCTAGGGTGGCATCGCCATCATGAGCGATGATTGCCGGAGCTTGGGCTTTTGAGAGTGCTACAATAGCGGTGAAAGTCGCAGCATGTCGCCGCCGACGATTATGTAGATCATCGGTCGCATCGGCTTCGCCGCGCGCAAGGGTAACAAGCCGGTCTCTGGAATCGCTAATTGCCGCCTCAAAGCGGGTGATTTCCTTTGCGATTTCTTTGATGCGGGCTTCATCGCGATCAGCCGTCTCAAGGGCTTCTTGGCCTTTGCTTTCGAAAGTTCTAGCCGCTTCGTTTCGTTCTTCCGCACCAATTGACAAAATGGCAGCGCGATCATCATCACTAACGGGTGCACCGAATCCGCCCTCCTGCGCCGAGGACAGTGTTGTAAGGCCAAGAACGACCGAAAGTGATAAGGCCGAAACCAACCGTGTATTTTGTGCGCCCTTATCCATTATGCGCCTCAGTCAGCAAAGAGCGTCCGGTCATCTCAGCCGGTTGCGCAACATCCAGCATGGCGAGCAAGGTCGGCGCGACATCCGCAAGGCGGCCTCCTTTGGCCAATCCGCCCTCATGACCAACCAGCCAAATCGGAACTTCATTCAAAGTATGAGCGGTATGAGGCCCCCCCGTTTCAGGGTCGATCATCATTTCGCAATTGCCATGATCGGCTGTCACAAGCATCGAACCACCTTGAGATGTCATTTCCTCAACGACACGGCCAAGACATTCATCGACGGCCTCGACCGCTGCAATAGCAGCGTTAAGATCGCCAGTATGTCCCACCATGTCCGGGTTCGCGTAGTTTACCACGTAAAGATTATGCGCGCCGGACTTAATTTCATCCAGCAACGTGTCCGTGACCCCGCCCGACGACATCTCGGGCTTCATGTCATAGGTCTTCACCTTCGGACTTGGTTCCATATATCGTTTTTCACCGCTCAAAGGCGTCTCGGCCCCGCCGTTAAAGAAAAATGTAACGTGCGGGTACTTTTCCGTCTCGGCAAGGCGAAATTGCGACAGACCTGCCGCTTCGACCGTTTCACCGAGCGTATTTGCGATAGGTTCTTTCGGAAAAAGCGTTTGCATCCATGTGCTGTGACGGTCCGAGTATTCGACCATACCTGTCGCAACCGCGAGTTTGAGCTTGCGGCGCTCAAACCCATCAAAGTCCGGGCCAGCAAGGGCATCGAGAATTTCACGCGCTCGATCAGACCGAAAATTGACCATCAATAAACCGTCGCCGTCTTGGATACCTTTATAGGGTCCAACGACAGTGGGCTGAATAAATTCATCGGTTTCATCGCGTTCATAAGCCCCTGAGATTGCGGCTTCGGCATGATCGACAGAAAGGCCCGATCCTTCGACAAGAGCAGCATGTGCTTTTTGTACGCGCTCCCAACGATTATCGCGGTCCATCGCAAAGAAACGCCCGCAGATTGTTGCGATGGTAGCTGCGGTATCGCCAAGGCCCGCACGCAAGGCTGCCAGATCGTCTAAAGCGCTTTTAGGCGCGACATCCCGGCCATCTGTAAACAAGTGCAGCATGACCGGCACACCCGCTTCGGCGATCACTTTTGCTGAGGCGGCAATATGGTTTGTATGAGCATGAACACCACCCGGCGAGCACAGTCCCATAATATGGGAGGTCCCGCCGCTTGCCTTTAGCGCGTTGATATGGGCTTGGAGCGTTGCATTTGAGGCAAACGAGCCGTCTTCGATAGCATTGTTGATCTTTGGCAAATCCATCCAGACAACCCGGCCTGCACCAAGATTCATGTGTCCAACTTCGGAATTTCCCATCTGGCCTTCGGGAAGGCCGACATCAGGACCACATGTTTTCAACGTCGCTTCAGGGCAGGTTGCTCGTAGACGGTCGAGTGTGGGGGTTGTCGCTTGCGCAACCGCATTTCCTTCATGTTCTTCGCGTAGTCCCAAGCCGTCCAGCACGATCAATGCGACCGGCTTAGAAACTCTGCTATCCGTAAGGCTTGACGCCATTAATATTGCCCATTTCTCACCGTTCAGTGCTGTCCTATTGACGCAAGCTAAAGACGTCCAGCACCCCCGCAACCATTCTTTTACATCTTACACTCTGGAAAGGTTAACGAATGGTATCAATTTCCCCGATGATAAGGATGATTGGTCGCGATTGCTGCGGCGCGATAAAGCTGTTCAGCAAGCATTGCGCGCACCATCATGTGGGGCCACGTCGCGCTTCCAAACGAGATCAAGGTATTTGCCCGCTTGCGTAACTCGGATGTATGCCCGTCTGCGCCGCCGATCAGGAACCGGGCGCATCGCACGCCATCATCCCGCCAACCACAGATAAGGTTTGAAAAATCTTTGCTGGGATATGATTTTCCGCGTTCATCAAGGATAATGACTTGATCATCTGCGGCAATACGGCCAGCGAGCAACGCGCTCTCTTCGCTTTGTCCTTTACCGCGCGCATCAAATTCTTCGACCGTTAGCGGACCAAGGCCAATACTGCGGCCTGCTCCGTCGAATCTTTTGATATAATCATCGACCAATGAAGCTTCGGGGCCGGGCTTGATGCGCCCGACCGCGCCGATAATCAGCTTCATTCCGCGTCCTCAGAAAAGCATTAGGTTAGGAGGGCAATTGTCCCGAATTGGGACTCTCCCCTTCGGGCAACCACATACGTTCCAGATTATAGAATTCGCGGACTTCCGGACGGAAGATATGGACGATGATATCGCCAGCGTCGATTAACGCCCAATCGCCATGATCTGCGCCCTCAAGACGGGGAATCACATCGCCTTCGCGTTTCAGTCTTTCGACCAGTTTATCGACAATAGACCCGACATGCCGCGATGACCGACCACTCGCGACGATCATGTGATCGGCGATGGCTGATTTTCCGCTTAGATCTATTGTAACAATATCAATCGCTTGATCATCTTCGAGCGACGTCAAGGCGATGTCCAAAAGGCCCTCAGAAAATTTCTGTCCTGCCTCATCATTAAAGGTCGACTCGCCGATTGTACCGGCGTTTAAACCAGACGGTGCTGCAACAGCGCCGCTTTCGCGATGGAATGTCAGTTTTCAACTCCATTTAAAAAGGCGCAGTGCAAAGATTTTGCGCGCCACCATGTGATGAATATAGCGAACTAAAGCTGTTTTCGCAAACGGCTCCTGCCCGCAATGCCTCTCTTGTCCACAAGGCAGAGCCGAAACTATCGGTTGAATCGCAACCCGTAAGCGACCTTGACGGATCGTTAACCATTCTGCATCGTCCCATTATGGGGCAAAAGATCCCGCTTTAAAGGAGGAAACTGATGATCCGGCATATCATGCTGGCCGCGTTTGGTCTGGGACTAACGACGGCGACACCTGCTCTTTCACAAGGCAATTTGGAGAAACTAAGCTCGTTCAAAGGGACGGGTACGGCGATGATGCAACCAATTCCACAAGATGGAAAACGTGCTGATTCAATCCGCGAGATCCTGAAAAGGATCAAGATGCCTGCGGGGTTTGAAATTGACCTCTATGCGCTTGTTCCGGATGCGCGGCATATCGCTGTTGGCCCTCAGGGGGTTGCGGCCTTCGTGGGGACCCGCAAAAACGAAGTCTACGTCATGACGGATCGTGACAAGGACCGTGTCGCCGATGATGTGAAACGTTTTGCGCCGTCAATCGACTTTACGATTCCGAATGGTGTTTGTTTCTCGAAGGACGGGTTCCTCTACATCGTAGAGCAAAACCGCATTCTATTGTTTCCCGCTGCCGAGTTCTTTTACGAAGGACCTGATGTCGCGGCATTTAACGTCGTCGCTCAGGGTGATTTGATCCCTGAAGACGAGGAAAGTTACAATCACACCGCGCGTGTTTGCGACATTGGCCCGGATGACAAACTGTATGTCTCGCTCGGACAACCGTTTAACGTAGCCCCTGAAAATAAGCTCGATCTCTACAAGAAGACAGGCATTGGCGGCATCATCCGCATGGACCGCGATGGTAAAAACCGCGAAGTCTTCACCTATGGTGTCCGAAACTCAGTCGGTCAGGACTTCCATCCCGAGACGGGCGAGTTGTGGTGGACGGATAATCAGGTCGATGGCATGGGCGATGACAAACCCGCCGGAGAGCTGAACCGTCAAACCGAAGCCGGACAACATTTCGGCCATCCTTGGTTTGGCGGCGGGACAACGCGCACGACTGAATATGAAGGCGAAGAGGTTCCGGTGGATGTGGTTCATCCTGTTGTGGAAACCGTGGCTCATGCTGCTGATCTCGGGATGATGTTCTACACGGGGAGTCAGTTTCCGGGCCATTACAAAAACACGATCTTCTCTGCTCAACACGGTTCCTGGAACCGGACTGAGCCGGTTGGTGCTCGGATCATGGTCACTCATATCGCGGAAGACGGTACGGCTGAGATGAAGCCATTTGCTGAGGGTTGGCTGGACGAGGATACCGGGGAGTATCTGGGCCGTCCGGTTGATGTCGCGCAATTGCGCGACGGATCACTCCTCGTTTCGGATGACCTGGTTGGTGCAGTTTATCGGATTTCTTACTCCGAATAATGGCGCTACGAATGACGCCTCTTCCTTTTTAGGGGAGGGGCGTTTGCAATACCGATTTAAGTTTCGATCTAAAAATCACATTCAACATTAGGAGTCTGCATTTATGCGGTTGATGGTAGTTTCAGTTACAGCACTTGTGTTCAGTACAACCTTGGCTTTCGCCGGTGGTGGAACCGTCACATCAACAGAGCCGGGACCGCCGCCTCTGACCGAAGAAGCGACTGTTCAGATTCTCAGCACTGTTGGCATTGTTCCGATACCTGAAACCTTTGTGCCGATTGTTACCTATGAGCCGCCTGCGAAAGCGAAAGTGACGTACACTGCTCCTGCAAAGGCGAAGGTGACTTACACTCCGCCTGCGAAAGCAAAAATAATATATGCTCCGCCGCCGGTCGCGCCTTCTGAACAAACGAAACTTGCGACAGAGGTAAAAACTGCTGAGGCGCCGACAGGTCCGTTGAACCCGCGCGACATCATCCGGCAATGCTCGACCTGTCACGGTGTCGATGGCATTGCCAGAATTCCTACAGCGCCGAATATTGCCGGATCATCTCGTGGGTATTTGGAAACGCAATTAAAGGCCTTCCGCTCTGGGAAGCGCGAAAACGAGGTCATGTCGGTTATTGCCGAGGGTCTTAGCAATGCCGAGATAAAGGCCGCTGCTAAATGGTACGCTGCGATTAAGGTCGCGGTGGAAGTGCCGGAATAACGCTTCAGCGTTTTCCTTTATCCAAGTCCTCACCCCAACGTTTTGTTTCCGGGGCCTCAAGGTCGAACAAGTCTAACACTCTGCCCACCGTTTGATTGACGATATCGTCAATGGTCTCTGGTTCCGAATAGAATGCCGGAACGGGGGGATATATAATTGCGCCCATTTCGCTCGCCGCAGTCATAGATCGCAGATGCCCGGTATGAAGCGGCGTTTCCCGTGCCATCAAGACCAGCCTCCGCCGCTCTTTCAAAACAACATCGGCAGCGCGGGTTAATAGGCCGGTCGTGACGCCGCTGGCAATTTCCGAAAGGCTACGCATCGAACACGGAGCCACGATCATGCCGAGCGTTTTGAACGAACCGGAACTGATCGCCGCGCCGACATCGCCCGCGCCATAACTGTAATCTGCGAGATCGTTCAGCGCTTTTGGATCAAGTCCTAACTCGTAATGAGCGGTTAACCGCCCAGCTTGAGAGACGATCAAATGCGTTTCTATATCAATTTCCCGCAATATTTTTAGCAAACGCACACCATAGATAATGCCGGAAGCGCCGCTAATCCCTATGATTATCCGTGATTTACTTGCTGTGTTCATACTTTTTTACATTTAATTGTTACAAAATGGCACGATTGCTTGAACGATAGTACATGACAACACTAAAAAAGTGTGCTGACATAAAGGCCTCACAACAAAGGAGAATGATGATGAGTTTGGTATCGCATGTCGAACAACTCCAAAGGAAACATCGAACCCTAGATACTGAGATAGAGGCAGTAGAGCGACTCCCCGGAACAGATCATTTAGAAATTCTGACGCTCAAACGACAAAAGCTGAGACTGAAAGACGAAATCAGACGCCTCGCATCGTGAGTGTAACACCAAAATTTTGAGTATTTTCGCCCGTAGCTCTGCTGCGGGCGTTTTTGTTTTTGGAGCGTAAACCTGATCATGCGGTTTCAGTCTGCAGCGCAGCATGTCGGAAAAAATTGGTAATCCAGCGTCCGAACGTCTCGGAATCCGTCGTCCTTTCTAACCCTGCTAAAGCTGCATCGGCTGTTGCTTCTGGGATTGCGCTCCCGTGGCGCAAATTGATGATGTCCCGTTGAAAATCAGCGGTGAATTCGGGATGAGGCTGAATTGACATCGCCGTTTCGCCATAAGCGAGCGCCGCATAGGGGCAAAACGAGGATTCCGCCAATACTTTCGCTCCAGGGGGTAGCTCAACGACCTGATCTTGGTGCATCGCATGAATCGCAATGGTTTCTTGCGCGCCGTCCATCCATGCAGGAGGGTCAATGAGTGAATAATCATTCACGCCGCATCCCCAGCCCCGATCAGATTTTACAACTTTCCCGCCAAGGGCCTCGGCCAGAATTTGATGCCCGAAGCAAACACCTACAATCGGCGCACCCGCTTTATGGGCTTCACGCAGGAACACCTTTAGCGGTTCGATCCACGGATGATCTTCATAAACGCCATGCCGTGACCCTGTAATAATCCACCCATCTGCATCTTGCGGCGAGGATGGAATTTCGTGTTTTTCGTTCACGTCCCACAAGTGTGCAGAAAAAGAAGGATCGGCACGTTGCAACATCCTTTCGAACATCGTGACGTAGGGGCCATGATGGTCAACCATTTCTGGCGGAACGGACCCCGTTTGCAAAATACCGATCTTCATTATTAGCTCAGTTCCCGCTTTCTTGGTTTAGGTAAGCAATAATATTTTCACGGTCTTTCTCTTTACGCAGGCCGCCAAAGTTCATCTTCGTGCCGGGTCTGTAGGCTTTAGGATTTGTCAAAAAGGCTTTGATTTCTTCAGGCGTCCAGACTTTGCCCTCGGCCATCGCAGCCTTGAAACTATCGCTGTATTCAAAACCGTCCGCAGAGCCTTGGACGCGCCCGATGACGCCGGTAAGATTAGGACCAACAGCGTGTTTCGCGCCTTCGCCAACCTTGTGACATGCCCGGCACTTACGGAAAGCTTTGCGCCCTGCTGCGGCGTCGCCGGTGATAGCGGTTGCTGCAGCCGCCATTGTGGTTGCTGGCGCTGCCATTGTTGCCGCCGGTGCAGTTGCCGTCTCCGTCTGGGTTTCTGCGACCATCACTTCGTCCGTGGATTCTTCGGTGTCGGCCTCAGCGACCTCTGCTTCGGCATCGGACTCGTCGATTTCAACTTCGACAACTTCGATGTCGGTGATCTCTTCTTCCGGTTCGTCCTTGGCCGCGGTAGTCACGACTTTGACGGATTCTTCGATATTGGCTGTCGATTCCTCAGGTTCTGCCTCTGTCTCTGCTTCAGGCTCAGCTGAGTTCGTTTCCGGGAGTGCGGCTGTCACGTCGTCAGCCTCAGCCTCGGTGTCTGTCGCGCTGACAGCGTCAGATTGACTCTCGGCGGTTTTCGATTCTGCATAGGCCACAGCATTCAATCTGGCCTGCTCTCCGGCAGAAGCAGCAAACATCCACGCGATACTGAGTAAGATTACAGTCCCTACGCCACCTGCAATGAGAATCGGTGTTGCGGATTTATCAGACATATCGAAGTTCTCCTTTTCCACATGACCTAACCGTCATGCGGTATATCCCTTTTCGTGCGCGACTGTAGCTGTTCCGGTTGTTGGGGCGCAAGCGCTGCAATGCATAATTCTCGGGGCTGAAATATCCCTTATGCTTCGCTGCTCAGAAAAGAGCTGACCGGTTGCCAGACTGACTTAATCGCGGCATCGCCAACGACCATGCCAATATGCCCTACGTCAGCTTTTAATAAAGTCGCGTTTGTTAAAGCGTTGGTAAGTGGCTCGGACGCAGCGCAGCGGACAACCGTGTCTTTTTGTGCAGAGACGACCAAAGCTTCTTGGGTCACTTCCTCAGGAATGAAAGGGTTCCCACCGGGTGTCCACTGCCCTTTGCGTAAAGCATCGTCCGCAACCCATTCCAAAAAGCACTCACGGCCAACATGGGGCGAGAGCGGGATTCCATTATTGAGCCAATCTTCGACGGCGACAAAACGTCTCGCCTCGGGACTCCTGGGATCAAGAGCGGCGAATTTGCGGAACTTTGATACGCCGGACTTTAAGTCGCGCAGCGCAAAGAAGGATTGCGTCATCTGTGCCGGGATAACCCCGAACAGCATGGTTAAACTATTGAGCAAACCAACGACTTCAGCCCGCCGCTCGCGCATTGCAGCATGTTCTGGGAATGCCGAGAAATCCCATGGCGCACCGAGGGTCACTATTTTGCCCACCTGTTCGGCTCCCCTTTGAGCCAGCGCCAGCATCAGCGGGCCACCCATGCAATATCCGACTAGATGCGACGATTCTCCGGTTAATCGGGTTACGACATCAAGGGCCGGTACTAACCGTTGCTCTAAATAATGACCTAAATCGAAGCTGCGTTCCTCTGGTCCCGGCACACCCCAGTCTATCTGAAATACCCGAAAGCCTTGTCCTGCGAGCCATCTCAATGGCGATGATTCGGGGGATAAGTCCATAATCTCAGCGCCATTAACCAGCGAAGGAATCACCAAAACAGGAGGCCCGGAGCCGCCAAAATCCAATAATCTGACAGACCCTTTTCGCCAAACAACAGGGACATTGGGGGCATAGCGTTGGAATGGATGCGAGCGGTATTGCTCCATCCCGAGGATTGTTTCTGCGGCTTCATCGAGCGCGATAGCAGCATCAGCAAGGTTTGGATGTGGGTCTTGCAGCCCCGCAACCTTGATTGTGTGGGCATGAAGAAAAACCATGAGTGAATAGGTTCCGTCGCGACGAAACCCCGGCACTTGCCTCCTAGTTTCTGCTTGTTTGGCGTGTTTGACCTCCGTCGATCCACCCGCATTATCGTCGCAACTCTCCATTTTCGCATTCTAGGGTACTGCGAGGCACAACGCACTGGGTTGTGTACATTGAACAGCGAGTTTTCATGTTGTGCTGCCGCATCGCAGGTGCAACACTGATAGAGAAACTCTGGATCGCGCGTTATAAGCGATGCAGCATCGGGAGGACTCTATGGCATCCGCTGCAAAGACCACTGCCGCCGACGGGACAGAAAAGCCTGAGACGATTACGATTAAGAAATACGCTAATCGTCGGCTTTATAATACTGCAACCAGCAGTTATGTGACCCTCGATACATTGGCTCAGATGGTCAAAGACGGTGAAGAGTTTTCGGTTTTCGATGCGAAATCCGGCGAGGATATTACCCGATCAGTTCTGACACAGATTATCTTCGAAGAAGAAGCCAAGGGCGAAAACCTGCTCCCGATTAAGTTTCTGCGTCAGCTTATTGGGTTTTACGGCAACGGGATGCAGCAATTCGTTCCCGGTTATTTGGAAATGAGCCTTGAAAGCCTTGCGAAACAACAAGAAGAGATCGGGCGCGCGTTTGGTGGTGAAGCGGCTGTAAATGTCATGAAGACCATGACGCAGAAGAATGCCGAAATCTTTCAGAACGCTATGAAAATGTTTGAACCTTTTGGCGGTGCGGCGATGCCTTTCGCAAAGACAGCGGAGTCAAAGCCCGATGCTGAAACGACGACTAAGCCCGATGACGAGTTAAAAGACCTCCGCGCACAAATGGAAGAAATGCGTAAAACGCTCGAGGCAATGGGCAAAAAGCCTTCCTGATCAGCCATGCTGTTGGTTGTGTTGAACGTAGCGTAATGTCGCAGTTTCGCGATATTTTCTACAGTTTGTCAAAATTGAATGATTGGGGCCTTGTGGCACGGTCGAATGGGAAGTTGACAAAACGAGTTTTGCGGTAAGCATTGTACCCAACAAACAGGGAGATCCACTTTATGAAACAGACATTCATGGCGGCGGTGGCCACCATTCTCATCACCGGTGCGGCGAGCGCCGAAACGCTTAAAGTCTGCGCCGAGGGCGCTTATCCTCCATTCTCCGTGACAACCGAATCCGGTACATTAGAGGGATTTGATATCGATATTGCGAATGCCCTTTGCGATGAGCTCGGTATGACATGCGAAATCCAAGCGACAGAATGGGATGGCATTATTCCGGCGCTGCTCGAAAAGAAATGCGACGCGATTATTGCTTCCATGTCGATTACGGAAGAGCGCAAAAAGCGTATCGACTTTACGACGAAATACTACAACACACCTGCGAAATTTATCGCGGCGGATAATGCAGATTTTGAGATTTCTGCCGAAGGCCTCGAAGATAAAGTCATCGGTGTTCAGCGTGGAACCATCCATCAGGACTTCATGGAAGGTGAATACCCCGATGTTGAGCTGAAACTCTACGGCACGCAAGACGAGGTTTATCTTGATCTGGCCGCTGGTCGGGTTGATGCAATTATGCAAGATTCGATTGCTGGTAAAGAAGGCTTTCTGGATCAAGATCAGGGCAAAGGTTTTTCCTTTATCGGCGGGTCGTACTCCATCCCTAAATATCACGGTGATGGTGCAGGGATTGGTGTCCGTAAAGAAGATAAAGCGCTGAAATATGCTTTATCAGCGGCGATAGAAGCGATCCTGAAAAATGGTCAATACGGCTTCATCAATGCCAAATACTTTGACTTTCATATCTACTGAGTATCCGTCTCAGTGATGATTTAAGTCAGATGATATTTCCTCCACGCTCAGTGGGGGGATTTTTTTACCGGGGTCGATGAAGAATACAGATAGAATATTGCACATTGTTGCCCCGCTTGCTGTCTTTGGCGCGCTGGCTTGGCTGTTGGCCTTTGGGGTTGGCGGTTATACAGCGAGCCTCCTCAAAGGCGCTGCTATTACTTTGATGCTCGCCGTATCGTCGCTCGTTCTCGCAACTGTGCTTGGTTTGCTGGGCGCTTGGGCGAAAGTGGGCGGCGGTCTCATTCTGCGCAGCATTGCCAATGTTTATACAATTATCATTCGCGGGGTTCCCGACCTCGTTATGATCCTTTTGATCTATTACGGCGGTCAACGCGCGGTGAATCAGGTCGCAACGAGTCTTGAGTATGAACCCTTTGATGTCTCGCCGTTTCTTGCCGGGTTTTTTTCGATTGGGATTATTTACGGCGCATATCTGACGGAAACATTCCGGGGCGCTTGGCTCGGGATACCGCGTGGCCAGATTGATGCGGGTAAAGCGCTGGGCCTTCCGCCGATGCTCAGTTTTCGGAAAGTGTTGATGCCGCAATTATTGCGCTCTGTCCTGACGGGGTACGCGAATGTCTGGCAAGTGCTGGTCAAATCGACGGCAGTTGTTTCCGTCATCGGATTGAGTGACCTTGTTGGCCTTGCCGATAAAATCGGCAAATCAACGCGCGAACCGTTCGTCTTTCTTATGGTAGTGATGCTGTTTTATCTCGTGATGACGATTGTCAGCGAGAGAGGCTTTAAGTGGCTCGAACATCGTAGTGATCGGTGGGCGGCATGAATTTCGACCTCGCGTTTAAGCATTGGGATCTTTTCGCGCAGGGTGTCTGGATGACCCTGCACCTGACGGCGTTGTCCCTATTCATCGGGATGATGATCGCAGTGCCCACCGCCTTTGCAATGCTGCGCGGCGGTATCGCGGGGAATGTTGCTCATGGGTATGTGTATTTATTTCGGGGCACACCGTTGATCGTTCAGACCTATCTGCTCTATTACGGCCTGAGTCAGTTTGAAGTGATCCGCGATAGTTGGTTTTGGCGTCCGCCTTCTTACTTGCGCAAAGCCTGTTTCGAAGATTTTCTCTATTGGAAAATTTGTGTCGCTGATTTTATCCCGAGCCTGCGCAGTGCGTGGTGGTGTGCCGTCATTGCCTTTTCGCTAAACTCGGGAGCCTATGTCGCAGAAATTCTGCGTGGTGCTTTGAAGAATACACCGAAGGGTGAATTGGAAGCGGCGCGGGCGATGGGCCTGACCGATAAGCAAGTGCGTAAGTTGATCCATCTGCCTTCGGCCATTCGTCGTGCGTTGCCACAATACGGGAATGAAGTGATCTTCATGTTGCACGGGTCATCAGTCGCGAGTGTGATCACGCTTCAGGATATTCTTGGAACGGGGCGGACGATCAACGCGAAATATTACGTCGCCTATGAAGGCTTTCTAAGTGCCGCGTTTTTGTACCTCTGCATCACCTATATACTGGTGTTCTTATTCCGAGCTGTCGAACGGCATTACTTGAAGCATTTAAACATCGCCGAGCCAAGCGCCAAACGGGGATGGTTTGGACGAACTGTGGCAGTGCCAGCGCGATAGCTGATGAGTTTTATCCTTCGGCGATCAGGGGGCGCGTGAGCAGTTGCTCGATTCCGCCTCTCACATCGACCTCGCCAGACAGGATCGCGTGAACCGTTTCGCAAATCGGCATTTCGACAGTGTGCTTTTTCGCAAGGGCAACTGCGGCGGCGGCGGTGTGTGTTCCCTCGCTGACACCAAGTGCGGCGGTTGTCCGGTTTGGGTCGCCGAGCTTTAATCCGGTTGCAAAGTTACGCGATTTTTCAGACCCACAAGTGAGCACCAAATCTCCCATGCCCGACAACCCTGCGAGGGTTTCGCGGCGCGCGCCGAGGGCCAGTGCAAGCCGGGTCATTTCTGCAAATCCGCGTGCGACCAGCGCAGCGCGGGCGCTTTCTCCTAAGCCTCGCGCGACGACAATTCCGCACGCAATGGCGAGGACATTCTTGATGGCCCCGCCAACCTGCGCGCCGATTTGATCATCGCTGGCATAGGGACGAAAACTTTGCGTCCCCAAACGCTGTTGCAGTGCAGTGGCGTCTTGCAAAGTTTCAGCAGCAATCGTCACAGCCGTTGGTAAGCCGCGCACGACATCGGCGGCAAAACTGGGACCGGAAAGAATGGCAAGTGGGTTCGGCGTCACTTGCGTCGCAATCTCGCTCGGTAAGGCGCATGTCTCACGTTCCACGCCTTTTGAACACAACACGAGAGGGGCTTGGTCGGAAAAATGTGGGGCGAGCATTGTTAGGCTGTCTCGCATCCCTTGGACCGGCACGACACAAAGTAATGTATCGGCTTGGCGCAGTACCGTGGGATCACCAGACGCTTCGATAGCATCATGCAAAGCAACCTCCGGCAAATAGGTCGAACGCCGGTTTTGCATAATATCTTCGGCGGCTTCGCTGCGTCTCGCCCAAAGGACAGTAGGCGTTCCACTCGCCGCACAAAGCTGTGCCAGAGCGACGCCCCAACTGCCCGCGCCAATCACACCAATCGTCATGCTTTTGCTCCCCGTTTGCCGTATCCGACGACGGGTTTTGATGTTTCGTCTAAAGGCCAACGGGGGCGTGGGGTGAGGCTGAGATCATCGGTATGACCCCGCGCAAAGCGCTCCAATCCAGACCACGCAATCATCGCGGCATTATCGGTGCAAAGCGCTAAGGGTGGCGCGACCAAAGAAAATCCATGATTGCGCGCGGCGGCCTCTAGCCCTGAGCGGACCGCTTTATTTGCCGCGACCCCGCCAGCGACGGCCAAAACGGGAGCCTCAATTTGTGGATGCGACTCGCAAAAGAGAGCCATTGCTTTGCCGCTCACACGGGAGAGTGCCTCGACACAAGCGGCTTGAAATCCGGCACAGAGGTCGGCTTGATCCCGTTCACTGACGGGACCTTGCGCGCGTAGCCCATCCAGCTTGACGCGCAAAGCCGTCTTCAATCCTGAGAATGAAAAATCACACCCTTTGCGGCCAAGGAGCGCACGAGGAAAATCAAACCGCGCCGGGTCGCCGCCTTCCGCTTTGCGCTCGACCGCTGGTCCTCCCGGAAAACCCAAACCCATGAGTTTCGCAGTTTTATCGAAAGCCTCTCCCGGTGCATCATCCAAAGTTGTCCCGAGGCGGCGGTAAACCCCTGCCGCCTCAACGCTGAGTAACTGGCAATGTCCGCCAGAAACGAGGAGCAGCAAAAACGGATAGGCCACGCCATCGGTCAAACGTGCGGTCAATGCATGACCCTCCAGATGATTGATGCCAACCAGCGGTTTATTTGCGCCAAGCGCCAGACCTTTTGCGCAAGAAACCCCTGAGATTAGTCCCCCAATCAACCCCGGCCCCGCCGTGACCGCAATCGCGTCGACCCCGACAAGGGATAAACCGGCTGCCCGCAAAGCCTCGGCGACGGCAACGTCCAATTTTTCTGCATGGGCGCGTGCGGCAATCTCTGGCACGACACCGCCATAGGCCGCGTGCAAATCGGTCTGATCATAAACGATATTGGACAAAATTTTGCCCGGCGGCGCATCGGCAAGGCCGCGCACAACAGAAGCGGCGGTTTCGTCGCAGCTTGATTCGATGCCAAGGACCGTAAGGGGTGTCATTTCTATTGTACTTGCCTCTGCTGTGGTTACGCTGCATTGCCTATAGTCTTCGTAATCGAGAACGCAACGTATGACCGCATCTTACGGCCCAGATCGCCCCATCCGAATTGGAACCCGCGCCAGCCCCCTTGCTATGGCCCAAGCGCATGAAACCCGCAATCGCTTGCTTGAGGCGCATGATTTGCCGCCCGAAGCCGTGGCGATCGTCGATATGACCACCACCGGCGACCGGCGACTCGAGTTGAAACTTGGCGAAATCGGCGGCAAAGGGTTATTTACCAAGGAAATCGAAGCTGCATTGGTTGATCGCAGCACCGATCTTGCGGTGCATTCTATGAAAGATATGCCGACGGTTCTGCCTGATGGCATGGAAATCAGTACGTTGCTGCCGCGCGAAGATGTGCGTGATGCGTTTATCAGCCCGAAATACAAGAATATTGATGATCTGCCTGCCGGTGCATTGGTCGGCACGGCCTCTCTGCGCCGTCAAGCGCAGTTGCTCCATCGCCGGCCCGACCTGAAGGTCGGCCTATTCCGGGGGAATGTGCAAACCCGCTTGCGTAAACTGGATGAAGGCGAGGCCGATGCGACGTTTCTGGCAATGGCCGGTCTGAATCGCCTTGGCATGACCGAGGTGGCCACAGCCGCCCTCGAAACGGATGAAATGCTGCCCGCCGTCGCCCAAGGGGCGGTCGGCATCGAAATTCGCAGTGACGATGATGCAATTCGCGAGGTTCTGGCTCCGTTGAACTGTAAGGCGACAGAAATCCGCACGAATGCTGAACGCGCGTTTCTCAATACGCTCGATGGGTCATGCCGAACACCGATTGCCTCGCTTGCCATCATCGATGGTGATCGTCTGATTTTGCGCGGCGAGATTTTGCGGCCCGATGGGTCCGAGCGCTATGCGACGATGCGCGAAGGCCCCTTATCAGATGCGGTGGCTATGGGCCGTGATGCAGGGGAGGAATTACGCGCCAAAGGAGGGCCGGATTTCTTTGTCGGCCACTAATACCCCTCGCGTATTAATCACCCGTCCGTTTGCTCAAGGGAGGCGGACGGCGGATAAAATTCAGGCGCTCGGGTACGAGCCGATCCTCGCGCCGATGTTGCGGATTGTGCCGGTTATTTCGAGCGTTTCTCCTGATTTCGCAACCGCGCAAGCCGTGTTACTCACCAGCAGTAACGGCGTTGATGCTTTGGCGCGTTTGACTGATTTACGCGACATTAATGTCTTAACCGTTGGAGATCGTACCGCTGACGCCGCTCGCCGGGTGGGTTTTGACACGGTTCAATCAGCATCGGGAGACGGGAAAGCGCTGCTTGCCCTTGCGATGAGGCTATCCCCGTCTGGCGGTCCTATCCTGCATGTCAGAGGGCGCGACGCGGCATTTTCCTTCGAATCACTTGGAAGCGAGGGGTTTACCGTCGAGCAGATCATCGGTTACGAGGCCCAAAAAATCGAAACTCTTCCCTCGGATGCCATTGATCCTTTGCCAAATGCTGCGCTGATCTATTCAGCACGAACGGCGGAAGCGCTGCTTCCGGCGATAGAGCAATACTCCATAGACTCTAACAAAATCACCTTTATCGGCATCAGCAAAGCAGCAATCGCACCACTCTCAGAGCTGAATGTGCCACATTTCGTGGCACAATCCCCCGATGAAGCCTCACTTTTTGAAACCCTCTCAACGGCGATTCCGGTCCCGTCAAAAAAATGACATTCACCAAATCCTCAGGCTTGCAATGTAAACCCGTGGAGATTAGCGTCCGCGCAAATTGGTAACCACCCGCCAATCAATGCCGCATTAGCTCAGCTGGTAGAGCACATCATTCGTAATGATGGGGTCAGGTGTTCGAGTCACCTATGCGGCACCATTTCCATATTTAACCATATGAATTTAAATAATTTTTCTGATTTTGAGAAAATCAACCCCCTCTAGTGTCCATCCGATCTCCCCAGTAGTACCGTCACCGACAATCTCGTTAACCACGCGCGCGTCACCGTGATACACACATCTCTCTTCGGGGATTTGTCATAGCAAGGGGCATCGCGATGCTATCTTATCAAGGAGAACATCGTGATTAGGAAAATTTTAAAGCACTAGGGTCTGTTGAGAATGGGGATTCCCATGTGGGCTAAAACCTGATTCATCCTGTGAAAACAGGAGAGTTTGATGGATCGGTCGGTTTTGGGAGATGCTCAATGGGAACGGATGGCACCGCATTGTCTGGGCAAGCCGG
>CALKIZ010000031.1 GCA_937995735.1 uncultured Neomegalonema sp.
ACACCGGATGGCATTGATGTTTATTTCGAGAATGTCGGCGGCAAAGTCTTGGACGCGATTATTCCGCTGTTGAATGAGAACGCGCGTATTCCGGTATGCGGTATCGTCTCGCAATATAACCTGACTGAAGCGCCCGCCGGACCCGACCGGATGAATTGGTTGATGGGCAATGTCCTGCGTAAAAAGCTGACGATCCGTGGGTTTATTATATGGCATACTTTCGGGCATCTCTATGATGATTTCGCCGCTGAGATGACCCCATGGGTCGAAAACGGCAAAGTAAAATACCGCGAAGATATGGTCGACGGATTGGAAAACGCTCCCCGCGCTTTTGTCGAAATGCTGCGCGGAGACTCGTTTGGTAAGCGGGTGATCAAGGTTGGCTGATTTTGCCACATAGTTCATGAAGTATTCCGCCAGAAAAGTATTTATATTATTCACCCCAAACAAAACAACCGCACGCAAACAACTCATTGCAAACAAATTATCCGGACGATCTGCACGAAATTCAGCACGGCCTGCCATGGATAATTAATGCTATTCACTTCACCGTGTCTTTGATCTGAAACTGTTTTGATTTTTTGAAAAATAACTGGCGTTGTCTTTTGCGCCTGCTTCGCTGTCTTACCACTATGAAAACAGGCGGCAGATTTCACTATTATCGACCCTTTCGCACATAAAACGCTATCCGGTAAGATGCTAGCTTTAAAGGTGACTATAATGACATTAAATAAATTGCCCCCGGTTCTTGCTTTACTCGTTATGTCAGGTGCGGTTTTTGGGACCGGTACGCCAGCATTCGCAGCCGGAGATGCTGTAAAAGGCGAAAAGACTTTCAAACGTTGCCGTGCTTGTCACCAAATCGGACCGAATGCGAAAAACAGCGTTGGGCCTAACTTAACCGGCATTGTCGGGCGCGTTATGGGTGCCTCAGAAGGTTACTCTTACGGCTCCGGCCTGTCCAAAGCAAATACGGACGGTAAGGTTTGGAGCGAGGAGATGATTGTCGAATGGCTGGCCGACCCGAAAAGTTACATAAAGTCTGTGACCGGCGATGCCGGTTCCAAAACAAAGATGACGTTCAAACTCAAAAGCGAAGAGAAGCGCAAAGATATTGCTGCCTATCTTGCGACTTTTTCGAACGCCAGCCTCGAAAAATCTGAACCAGAAGAAGAAATGACTCACGGCGATGCTCCTTTCCCAGCCGGCATGGGAACCGCCAAAAATGAAGGCGGCATCGACTTATCCAAATACAAGCGGGTGCGTCAAAAGCTCGTCATGCCGCCTCATGCGCCAAAGCACGAGCAAATCGCTTCCGGACCGCCGAAAATTGTCGAGATAGACTTCGAGGTTCAGGAAAAGAAAATGGTCATCGACGGTCAGGGAACCGAAATCGTTGCCCTAACCTTCAATGGCTCGGTTCCGGGACCAATGATCATCGTCCATGAGGGCGATTATGTTGATCTGACTCTGAGCAACCCGGCCAGCAATGTAATGGAACACAATATCGATTTGCATGCTGCAACCGGCGCACTGGGCGGGGCCGGATTGACAACCGTATCGCCCGGCGAACAAGCGCAACTGCGCTTTAAAGCCACCAAACCCGGTGTCTTTATCTATCACTGCGCGCCGGAAGGAACCATGACACCCTATCACGTTACACACGGCATGAACGGCGTGATTATGGTACTGCCACGGGAAGGCCTGAAAGACGAAAAAGGCAAGTCGCTGAAATACGACAAACTATTCTATGTCGCCGAACAGGACTATTACGTGCCGAAAGATAAGGACGGCAACTTTAAATCATACGAAACTGCTGGAGAAGATTTTGGCGAATGGGTTGAGCAAATGCATACCCTCACACCCAGCCATGTCGTCTTTAACGGAAAGGCAGGGTCGATGGTTGGCGAGACAGCGCTGAAAGCCAAAGTCGATGAAACGATCCTGTTTGTTCACAGTCAGGCCAACCGGGACACGCGCCCTCACCTGATTGGCGGGCACGGCGACTATGTTTGGGAAACCGGTGCTTTCGGTGCGCCACCGGAAAAAGATCTGGAAACCTGGTTCATCCGGGGTGGGTCCGCTGGTGCGGCACTCTACACGTTCCACCAACCAGGCATTTACGTCTATCTGAACCACAATCTGATTGAGGCGGTTGAATTCGGAGCCGCTGCGCATGTCGTCGTTGAGGGCGAATGGGACAATGACCTGATGGAACAGGTATATCATGGCCCGATCCGCTAAAAGCGCTTTGATCATTGCGTTCGTCTCCGCAGCGGTGGCGGGCGCAGCTTTGGCAAAGCTCAACCCACAAACCGCGCCTGAAACCGATCTAACAACAAACGGTTTTGTAACGGTTGATATCGGCGGTGAGCATGACCTCTATGTCGCACGCCGAGCGGTAACAGCCGGTGAATGGTCTGAATGCGTCGATGACGGGGGATGTCAGGCCCGGGCGCACCAGCGTGACCCTGATGCGCCCGTGACTCTCGTAAGTTGGTTTGATGCACAGCAATACATTGCTTGGCGGTCAGAGCATGATAGAATTACGTACCGCTTGCCAACTCATGCGGAATGGGTATTGGCGGCAGCAGAACAAGCACCGGCCCCTGCTGAAAAATTATTCGACGCACCGGAACTGGCGTGGGCGGCTCACTACAGTATGGAACCACGCCCAACGCCGAATTCTGATGCGGCAGAGCATAAAAACAGTTTTGGGATTGCAGGATTACGCGACTCCGTATGGGAATGGACGAATTCATGTCAGGAAACCGCTGACAATGCGCCAGAAAACTGCGCGAGTGCCAGAATTGCGATGGGCGATCATCTTTCTTTGTTGTCGGAATTCGTGAGCGATCCGAGCAAAGCGGGATGCGGAGCGGGCAACCCGATCCCCGCTGTTGGATTCCGTCTGGTCAGTGATGGACTGTCAATCGCCTCACATTGAGATTTTAGACATAATCCGCCATCTCGCTCATCACGAGGTTTTGGAAATGATGCAGGGCGTGCTCGCTGAGTTCAGAGCGCGCGGCATCGACCATGATGCGGCCCTGATGATACCCAAGCGAGTGCAAACCGCGCGCATACCTATTTATAGAGCAGGCCATCAACTCGCCTAGTACCCACTATCGCTGGATGTTGAGTCGTGATTCAGTGTTGGGATGTCAAAAAGCATTTCTGAAGCCACTCCGATACATCTGACGGAGTTGGAGCGCGTTGAACTGGAAGGTCTGGCGCGTTCGAGGAAGACGGAG
>CALKIZ010000032.1 GCA_937995735.1 uncultured Neomegalonema sp.
TATTAAAACGTTCCCCTGCTTGGCGCGCTGACGAACCATCGCGAACAGCTTCAATAACGCGACCCCGCAACTTCGCTCCATACCCTCGCGGCATCTGACACCTCCGATAACTCAGAAGATCACTGAATCAGAGTTCAGACGCTTTGTGAATCACGTTCGCAGCAAACCGCTCTAAGGATTCTAAGGGCAGCGCCTATTGGTACATCGCATAGGTTTTGAAGAAATGATGATCGGTTATTGATTTCATCGGGTTTCAAGCCAAGCACGGCATGAAACCCGATGTTCATGTCTTAATATGAGCTTGTAATGTGCTATATTATTACGTCGTCGGTCAGCTGAGCAATGGTGATGTCCTGCACGACCAATTCACTACCGTCGTTGAATTCAAATACGACATTACCACCCCTGAAATCCGCATTTGATAACGCTTGGGAGCGATTTGCAAAGTCGAAATCGCGCAAATCCAGCTCATCAATATTATTCTGAAAGTCTCTGATTATATCCCTGCCGGATCCCTCATTGAATATGAACGTATCAGAGCCTCCTCCACCGACAAGAAGGTCGTTTCCGTTACCGCCGTTCAGCCGGTCATTACCTGCTGAACCGAATAGCCGGTCCGCACCACTCCCACCCAAAAGAAAATCATTTCCTCCGCCGCCGTTCAGAAAATCGGCTCCTTCGCGACCCTCGAGACGATCTGCTCCATCATCACCGAAAAGACGGTCATTTCCGGTACCCGCCTGTAGGAAGTCGTTTCCGATGCCGCCATATAAAGTGTCGTTGCCTGATCCGCCGAATAAACGATCCGCTCCGGAATTGCCGAGCAATTCATCGCGACCACCACCGCCGTTTATCGTGTCGTTGCCGGATCCACCGCTAATAAAATCGTTTCCTGCGTTTCCTGAGACACGATCATTACCGTTGCCGCCAACAAGATAATCATTACCGCCGCGACCGAAAATGACATCATTACCGCTACCGCCGAATATATCATCCGCTCTGCCGGATCCGCTTAAACGGTTCGCAGCATTATTGCCGGTAATTTGATTGTCCGGGAATTGATCGAGATAGGCATTTGCTATGGCTTCATAACCGGCATCGTTAAAATGGATAAAATCACCGAACCCGTCAGTTGAAGAACTGTCGGGCGTTCCGGGCCGCGTAAAAGTCAGTCCGGCAGCAGGCAATATCTCATCCGGGTTAATCAAAGTAACAAAATCAAGTTCGTCTGCGACTTCCTGCTGAACTCGCCTGATTTCGTCCCAACGATCACTGCCGGAGCCATCCGCAGCAGGTATCTCGTCTGATAATTGCTGAATGGTGAAATTAAAGTCTTCACCGAACTCTTCCCGCAAACGCATTGCGAGCTGAACCAGGTTTTCTTTGTAGTCTGGCGTCAGCGAAGCAATATTTGCATCACGCTCACCTTGTACCCACAGGAACGATTTTACATATCCGCCGGGTGTCGATCCAACTGCATCGCGTACATCTTGAAGAAGATCGCGGAAAAGTTCGCCGGTATTCGGATCGCCATCATCAAACGGAAAAAAGTCGGTTCGATCCGGATCAGCTCCTAAGCTGCGCGCTCCCTGACCTGATGTGATCACCTCTGCATCTATACCGCGCTCCCGCAAAGCGGCTTCTAATTGTCCTGACGCACCCAAACGTACAGCATTGCTTTGCCCCGAAATAACATAAATTGGTGTTACCATGAAATTTCCGTCCCTTTTTTATGTTTTTACTGTGTAAACGAAATGGGTAAAGAACGATAAGGTCAATGCTTTTTTGACGTTTTAAATTTTTATTGCAACCCGCGGGTGTTTTTTTTTATTTAATGATAAGTGGCGTATTTTTACTCGTTATGATTGATTTATGTTTTGATTTAAAGAATACTAGAAATTTAATCTAAAATACTCGGATGCATAAAGCGTTGTGCAGCTAATATTCACTGTATACACAAATTATAATTCTTATTGTGCAGTGAATTCATGGTGCGTTTTTGAGTGAAGAAGTTCGGTTTTTTACTTTTGCGTGCCCGATTAATGAACAAAAATCACATGGAGTTAATACTCAGCTATAAGATTTTTTATAAAGCCTTTTAAAAGGTGCGTAGGGACCAATATCATGGCCGCCACGGAAACCTCCATGCGGTACTGGTATCGCGCGGAAATCCAAGAGACACGTCCGGCGTCAAGCTTGTCGGATTCGTGCTGGCATCGAAAACAGGTTCGAGGCCAAGCTGTTGAGGATCAAGTCGCCCCATTGCCGCAAGCAATGAATAGGATGCGACGTTCAGGTTACGAACGGCTTGAACGAGCTGAATTTGCGCGGTGAGCAATTCGGCCTCCGCGTTCAAAACGTCTAATGTATCCCGTGAACCGACGCGCAGCTCTTCGCTGACACCTTCAAGAGCAATTTGTGCTGCCCGAACGCGCAGCAAACCTGCCTCAATACTGGCACGTGCTGTAACGAGTGATTGCCATGAGGTATTCACGTTAAGCTGCACGGTGCGAACGGCATCGTGGTAAAGCGCTCGCGCTTGACTGGCATTGTGGCGCGCTTGACGAACCTGTGCATCAACGAGGCCGCCTTGATAGATCGGCGCGTTCAATGTCAAAGTCAGACCAACCGTGGCGCTGCGGGTGTCACTTGGGTCGTTTGAAAGAAAACTGTCACCAATGAGGCTGTCTGAAAGAGTGCCCGTCAAGTTCCCCTGAAGATCTACGGTCGGTAACTTTCCTGAAATGGCAGCACGGATTGCAAATACGGCGGCGCGCTCATTGGCGCGCGCAGCACGGATAGTAGGCTGAGTTGCTATCGCATCTGTCTCAGCCGTTGCTAAAGATTCCGGTATTTCCGGCAGAGATTCGGGCGGTTCCAGCTCGGTTGGCAGACGCCCGACAGCATTTCGATAGGCTGCTGCGCTCGTACGTAACGTGCCTTCGGCTTGAATAAGATCAGAGTTTGCCGCCGCTACACGCGACTCAGACTGCGCAACATCTGTTAGCGTAACCTCTCCGACCTCGAAGCGAACTTTACTTGCTGTAAGTTCTTCTTGGAGATTCGATAAGTTTGCTCTTGTTAGTTCGCGAATTTCTTTGTCACGTAAAACGTCGAAGAATGCCTGAATCGCTGAGAGCAGGGTTTGTTGTTCAGTTGCGTTGAGGTTTGCGTAGGCTGCCTCGACATTCGCTTCAGCTTGACTGACCAGATTGGCGGTTTGGCCGCCATCATAAATATTGTACTGGCCGATGAGGTTGCCGGTTAATGGCCGCGATGAACTCGGGCCTAGAATGGGGCTGTTTCGTTCGGTAATGCGCTGGTTGACGGTTTGCTGTAACTGGACAACGAGCGTCGGCAAAAATCCTGCCTTAGCAATCGGCACACTCTCTCCAAGTGAACGCAAATTTGCCCTAGCGGCTTCGACGGCGGGATTGAAATAATATGCGTCCCGCATAGCGTCATAAAGAGTTTCGGCGCGAACGGGGGCTGTCATCGCCATTAAGGTGCAAAACGATAAAACGGTGCTCCTTGTACTCATACTACGTTCCCTGTTCTCAATATTTTTGCGCAATTCGTCTTTGTTTCGAACGCTATCAGGTGTCGTTGAGAAGAGGATCATTCAGCAATGGGTCATTGAGCAATGGATCGTTTAGAAGCGGATCGTTCAAGAGGGGATCGCCTGACGGAAGGTCATTCAGGATTGGATCATTGAGCAACTCGTCGATCGAACTTTGGGTTGTTGTTGGCGCTGTGAAGGTCGAATCCTCTGTAAAACTGATACCAGATGCCGTTTGCGGTTCTAATATTGTTATACTGCGGCGGTTTTGACTCCATGCGGCCTCGTCAGACCCGAGAACCTCCGGGCGCTCTTTGCCGTAAGAGACTTTCCGAATACGGTCCCCGGCAATGCCCAATGCTGTAAAATAACCGCGAACAGCGCTCGCGCGTCTCTCGCCAAGTGCAAGATTGTATTCACGTGTTCCACGTTCGTCCGCATGACCTTCAACTGTAGCATTCACATTTGGGTGTACATTTAGCCATGCTGCTTGTTTGCGAAGAACTTCCCTTGCTGCTTCGTTTAATTCCGAACTGTTCGTGTCGAAATAAACGGTTGTTCCAATGTCAGCGTCGAAGAAAGCGGGTGTTCCTTCATCGTCAGGAAAGCTAATCGCCGATGAAATGGTTGCTTCGTTGCTTAGGTCAAGGCCGGTTCCGGCGAGAAGTTGCTGATCAGCAGTACTGAAGTCTGATAATGATGAATCAACTGAAATGGTATCGTTCGGGAATGGTCCTGAGCCATCAACCGTGATCGGATCCGTCGTCCCGAAAACTCCTGTGCTGCCCCCACCAATTACATTTCCATCGGAACTGAAGCCCGAATCGGGTTTCGCGGGTCCAAATGTGTTAAAATCCAACGCAGTTGCGTTCGTGGATGGTTCAGGGCCTGTTTCCGGCGTAAGTCCAGTAGATGAAAGAATTTTTGCGCATCCACTGAGCACAAACAGACTAATGCAAAGGGCGCATGATGCGCGTGCAAATAAACTATTGAGCATAACAATCCGCCTCTACATTCAAACTGGTGCGTTACACCTAACGCCCAACTGATGATATAGTAGCAAATCTGACATGATTGTTAAATTTTCCTCGTACGGCGTTATGCGCGAAATAGCAGTAAAAGTTAACAAGATAAGTTTAAATCGCAGCATAAGGCTCTTTGGTTATCAATATCGTTGTATCCTTTAATCCATTTAGCACTCCTTTGACCGGCAGGCGGATTGCGGGCAATGTCCGCACGTATGACATCGATTATAGAAATTCCTGTCTGGTTGGCGATTCTGGTCGGAGCGCTTGGGCTACTCGGCCTCTTAGATCGTATCATCGGCCCGTCTTTGCGATGGTTCTTCCGCAAAAGAGTTAATCGGGCGATTGATAAGCTCAATGATCGCTTAGACCTGAAAATCCAACCATTCAAGCTGACCAAGCGCAAGGTGCTCATAGACCGTCTTGTATTTGACCCTGAAGTGATGGCAGCGGTCGAAGCGCATGTTGAGGAAGAGGGTGTTCCGCGAGAAGTTGCTGTTGAAAAAATTGAACGATATGCGCGCGAGACTGTGCCGGCTTTTTCCGCTTTTGCCTACTTTGGTTTCGGAATGCGGTTATCCCGATGGGTATCTCAAGCGCTCTATCGGGTGCGGATCGGCGTCTATGACGACGATAAGCTAAGTGCCATAGATCCTGAAGCTGCTGTGGTTTTTGTCATGAATCACCGTTCTAACATTGACTACTTGCTCGTGACGTATCTGGCTTCGCAACGCACCTCCTTGTCTTATGCCGTAGGTGAATGGGCGAATGTCTGGGGCTTAAGGCAAGTTATCCGGGCTATGGGCGCATATTTTATCAGGCGGAAATCCCGCAATCCACTCTATCGGAGAGTCGTTGCCCGTTACATCAAGATGGCCGTTGAAGGCGGCGTGACGCAAGCAATGTTTCCCGAAGGTGGATTGACGCGGGATGGCAAGCTCCAACCTGCCAAGCTGGGCTTGATCTCTTATATGTGCGAAGGGTTTGAGGCTGGAGTCTCGCGCGATATCGTGTTTGTGCCTGTCGGTTTGAATTACGATAGAGTAATTGAAGATCGCATCCTGTTGGAGTCGATTGCTGAAGAAAAACAACCACACTTCAACGCGGGGCCACTCTCGGCCATCAAGTTTGTTTTGCGTATGATGTGGATGAAGGCTACGGGGCGGCTTTATCGCTTCGGGTATGCGTGCGTTAGTTTCGGAACACCGTTATCTTTAACCGAGTATGCTGCGGGCAGCGATGTTGACGTTGAAGCATTAGGCGCTGAATTGATGGGGCGGGTTGGCGATGTGGTTCCGGTCCTTCCCGTCTCGCTGGTTGCGACTGTGCTGTTGGAGGCGGAGCGCGCATTATCTCCATTGGAACTAAAATCTGCTGTTGCAAGTCTGATTGCCGAACTGAAAACAAACGGTGCGCATCTGCATATTCCCCGAAATGATGATGATTATGCTGTGGATGTGGGTTTGCGCATGATGCGAATGCGGCGGCTCATCATTGAAGGCGACACCGGTTTAAAAGCGAACCCCGATGAAGAAAGCGTCCTAAGCTATTATGCAAATGCGATTGCGCATCTGGGCCGGGTGAGCGTTAATGTGTAGTGATCGCTTTCGGTTTTGATAAACTTGTACCGGACGGCATGGCTTGAACGTATGTAGCCAGTGTGCGTGAAGTTTGGTGCGCGACTTTGGAAAATCAAAGATTGCTTTATCATTTCCCGCACCTACATAAATTTTGGAAAATGGTAATGACTCACAATCCCAATCTCAACGAGGTCGATTGGTCTACATTGCCCCAGCCTGAGGATGATGGCGCAGCGGCGCACCTCATCGGGATGAGGCTTCCATCTATAGAGCTGGCGTCCACGACTGGTGACGTCGTTGATCTTTCGCACTTGATCGGGCGAAGTGTGGTTTACGCTTATCCTATGACAGGTCGGCCAGATACGCCTTTACCGGACGGGTGGGACGATATTCCGGGCGCTAGGGGATGCACGCCGCAATCGTGTGCGTTTCGTGACCATGCGACAGAACTCGCCAACTTAAATGTCGAGCATCTCTTCGGGTTGTCCACTCAGGATACGCGCTATCAAAAAGAAGCAGCAGAGCGTCTGCACCTCCCGTTTCCGCTTTTGAGCGATAAGGATCAATCCCTCGCGACGGCTCTTCGGTTGCCGATGATGCGTGTTGGGGAGATGATTTTGAATAAGCGTCTTACGATGATCTTGAAAGACGGCTCAATTGAGCATGTTTTCTATCCAGTATTCCCACCGGATCGCAGCGCCTTGGATGTCATCACTTGGCTTACGGATAACGCTTGATGTACCTTAGAGCTTATAGTCGAACGCATTGCGTACTGAAATGTAGGTCGGTCAATGTTAGATTATTTTCTTCTAAATCCAGTTAGTTTTGCACGTACTTGATCAGGCGTCTTACAATTGGAAAAAATATCAACGCCTGTAAACATCATGGCATAGTGGGGCACGAGCATAAGGCGTGTTTCCAGCGGATCATCAGGTTGAATCGCATAATATCCGATTTGATGGTAGTACATGGCGCGAGCGCGCACTGCCGCTGCTTCCGTTGATTGTTCAAATTTTTCAAACAACTTTTCATAAAGAGCTATTCGTTTGTGGTCGATTGCACGCAGTAGCCGATTAACTTTCGGCGATGAGCGACTCCATTCTCTAACCGCAAAATCTAATGCGGGATCAAAAGCCGGACTGAGTACCCAAGCATACGCCAATGCCAGATATTGTTCTGTGGGGTCCTCGACAGCCTCTTCATAAAGCGCAAAAAATGGAGCCACGTTACTTGCAAGCCAGTCGCGTAATAAAGCGTCGTATAACGCTGGCCGGTTCTTGAAGTGCCAATAAAAACTGCCAGGAGTTACATCCAAGGCGCGCGCCAACGGTTCAACCTTTACACCTGCGATACCCTTATCGATTAGAAAAGTTCTCGCCGCCCCAACCCAATCTTGAGACGAAATGTTCTTCGCGGTAGCTGCCTTCTTCGTTTTATTGGCCATGTGCCTCTAACTCATACAATTTTTACGCTACCGTCAGCCAGCCGTATTTCGAAACTCGTTGCTCAATCAGTTTAGCTGTCATGGCGAATTTCCTTCTACATAGCGCAAATGGCCGTAAGGAACACATATCTGAATTTATTCAATGATCGCTGCGATCATCATGTACTCAAAATTGCCCAACCGCGATGGTGGGTCGTAATTTTAGTACGTTATACCGTTCGCAAAATACGGACGGTATGAAGTGTCAAATCTTGTGGATCTCAACCGAAGAATAATTCCGGCAGGAATAGCGCGATTTGAGGGACAAAGGTTGTGAGTGCCAGTGTTGGCAACCACGCAAAGACGATCATCATCACTGTCGGTTTCAGCATCTCTTTAACCGGAACATCTGTTACCCGAGCACCCAAGAATAAAAGCGGTGCAGTGGGCGGCGTGATGTTTCCCATGCCCAAATTAACACCCAAGACGGCTGCAAAATGGATGGGGTCCATACCCGCACCTTGAGCAATTGGCATCAGCAGTGTTGCACTCAAAATCAAACCACTGAAATCATCCATGATCATACCGATCAGGATCATCACAAGGTTGATCATAAGCAGAATGACGACAGGATTTTCTGAGATCGAATAAATCAGATCCTCCGCCATTCCGGGAATGTCTTCAAAGATTAAAAACCGACTGACGATCAACACCATGAAGATCATCACCATAACCACACCGATGGTGACTCCGGACTCTTTCAATGTCTGAAGAAAAATAGGCCATGTCAGGCCTTTATAGATAAAGAAACCAACAGGGATCGCATACATCACCGCTACACCTGCGGCTTCTGTAGGCGTCATGATCCCACCGTAAATCCCGCCGAGGATAATGAATGGCATAAACAATGCTGGCAGCGCCCGGAACGATTTTTGGCCAAACTCAACGGCAAAGTTTTCCGACTTTTCGGGCATCTTAATATCTTCGCGATTACGCATATAGATCAAGTTCTGGATCACCAGAAACGTCGCGATCATCAAACCCGGAATGACGGTTGCCAAAAAGCATTTCAGAACGGATTGTTGCGTAATCCACGCATATATCAATTGTGCGCTCGATGGAGGGATCAATAAACCCAAGGGACTGGCACTAACCAATAGAGCCGCCGAATAACCACGGGGGTAATTCGCCTTCTTAAGGTGCGGCATCATCACAGAACCGATGCAAGTCAGTGTCGCAGCGCCGCTGCCCGAAATCGCACCGAACATAGCGCTTGCAACAACACCCGCAGCAGACAAACCACCGCGAATTCTGCCTAACAACATCTCAGCGATTTCTACAATCGGAGATGCTATCTTGCCGTTTTTCATAATATCACCGGCAAGGATGAACAACGGAATGACGAGGATCACGACCGTGTTCATCTTCCAATGGCCGGTGGGCAAGAAACCGGAAACATTATGCCCGCCGGTATAGGCGAGAAAAATTAAAACCCCGCCAAAAGCCAATGGGACCGCGACACCAGCAAACAGTAGGAGGCAGATGAGAAAGATAGAAATCGCAATAATCATGAGGAATGTGCCTTTCCGGAACCATCTGGGGCACCATCGCCATCGAGCGTTTCTGTAACGTATGCCGGGCCGCCACGGAACAGTACATAAAGGTGAAGGGCGCTATAAAACGCCATAAAGGAAAAGCCGACCACGATCCCAAGGCGTGGCACTACGAAGGGAATACGAAGCGCGATTGTTGTTTGCCACTGTGGATAACTGGCGATTTCGTCTATGAGCATTAGGATGCCCCAATAGACGAGAAAAACTGACACTACGAATTCGATAAGCCCCAACAAAACGCGACGTATCCACATGGTACGCGGGTTGGTGATGTAACTTTCGAGGATGTCCGCTTTGATCTGAGTGTCTTCGTAAGTGCCCACGGCACTTCCGAGGAAAAACAGCCAGAAGCAAAGTGGTAAAAGCCATTCTTCATAGGCAAAGAGATCGGTATGGAGGATGTAGCGCGATACAACGACAAACAGAAATGTAAGGGCGAGTATAAATGTTGAAAGAGATAGAAATATTGACTTGATACGAACCATCGTCCTCACAGCCTTACCCAGACGCACGGGCAGGTGATCAGCCAACTCAGACATTGACGTTTCTCCTTTGTAAAGATTTAGGAGTGCCGGGCGGCTGAATGCCACCCGGTTGTTATATGATACGAGTCTTAGTTGGTTGATGCTGAGATCAATCGATCAAGAATGTCCTGACCCACAATATCGCTAATTCCCGGCCATACGGTCTTTTGAATATGCGACCGCATCGCTTCGCGTTCTTCGTCTGAGAATTCGACGATTTCCCAACCCTTTTCTTTTAACTGGGAAACAAAGCCTTCGTTACGCTCCCAAGCCAGATTGGTAATCTTTGCAGCCGCTTTAGCGCTCGCAGCAGCGACAACCTTTTTTTGCTCATCGTTCAAATCATTGTAAAAATCATTGTTTGCATAAATCATCGTGCCTTCAACAAACGCATTGTAGGGGATGAAATATTTGCCTACGTCACTGACGGCGAAGGTCGAATGCGCCCATTCAGGTGTACAGCAAATTGCGCCATCAATGGTTCCGGCTTGCACGGCTGGGAATACTTCTGCCCAGTTCATGGTCGTTGTTTGATAGCCAAGCTCTTCCATCGTTTTCTTTACGATTTTGGAGGACCAGACCCGCACATTCATTTGCTGATTGTCAAAACTTGTTGCATCGGTCGGTGCTTTGGTCGCGATCATGCCGATCAAACCTTCACCAATCGTGCCGAGTGGCTTGATGCCGAATGACGTCAGAATTTCATCCAGAATTTTATTATATTCTGAGTCTGGATCACCATAGGTCGCGCGCATCTCGTCAATGCTGGTCACAAGAAATGGCAGGCTGTTGATTTCAAGACGCGGGTCTTTTTGAGCGTAAACCGTGGCATGTACCATATCGATGTTGCCTCGAATGGCGTCTTCCAAAAGTTCTTCGCCGGAGCCGAGCTGACCAGCAGGAAAATATTTTACCCGGATGCCAACATCAGCATCTTCAATTTCTTTCGCCATTTCTTCAAGGACGGCATTACCGAAATGTTCAGTAGGCACAGTTCCGGCGATACGCATCCGCACATTGTCTGCAAACGCGGTAGTAGCAAGAAGTGACGTGGCAAGGGCCACACCAACGACGCGGGTTATCAATGACATTTTATCCTCCTGTTGAATTTTTATATCCATCAGGCGCAGCTTATTTTTACTCTGCACCATAGGGGTCCCTATGGAACGTTAAGTCTAAATAATTTTTGCGGCAAGCCCCTTAGTAGTTTTTCGAAAATAAACTAAAATAATCGCTAAGATATTGTTTAATATTGTTTATTTGTTATTTTTGCGATCTGGAAATTTAGTGTTTATAGAATTTTTTTTATATAAAAATTCGAACCCAACATAAATCGAGTTTAAATTTATCCTACTTTTGCGAGCGAATAATTCGGATATAGAATCAGCGAAAAATTGAAAACAGAGCGCGTTTATCTTGCCTCCAAATTCCCCCGTGAACTTTTTATAATAACAACTGTCGTGTATCGCTCAGACCGGCTGCGAGATGCTTCAGAAAACGTGCAGCTGCTGCACCATCTACTGCGCGATGGTCCCATGAAAGAGACAGGGGTTGGATCAAGCGCGGTTCAAAACTCTCACCATTCCAAACGGGTTGAATCTCCGAGCGGGTCGCGCCAAGAATGGCGACTTCGGGTGCGTTGATGATTGGCGTAAATCCTGTGCCACCGATACCACCAAGCGATGACACGGTAAAGCAACCGCCTGACATATCCGCCCCAGTCAACTTGCCGTCACGCGCCTTGGCTGCGAGCGCGCCCATTTCTGTTGCGATTTCGGCGATCCCTTTGCGGTCGCAATCGCGCACGACGGGAACAACAAGACCTTTAGGTGTGTCTGCTGCAAAACCGATATGATAATATTTTTTCTGGATCAATTTGCCGCCCGCAAAAGACACGTTAAAGCGGGGAAATTCTTTCAACGCAGCGACGGAGGCTTTCATCATAAGAGCCAGCATCGTTACCTTAGCACCGCGAGCCATATCCCGTTCGTTGATCGACTTTCGAAAGGCTTCTGTCTCGGTAATATCGGATTTATCGAAATTGGTCACATGGGGTATCGTGACCCAGTTTCGTGACAGATTACCTGCCGATATGGTCTGGATGCGGGAAAGGTCGAATTCCTCAATAGGGCCAAAATCAGCATAATTCGGCTCCGGCCACGCCGGATGGTTAACCGCTAAACTTGTCGTGGAACTTGACTGAGGTGAAGTTGCCGCAGGCATGGATGCCGCCGCTTTGACATGCGCTTGCACATCCTCTCGCGAAATTCGGTTCTTGGAACCTGTCCCCACGACTTGCGAGAGATCAACGCCTAGCTCACGCGCATATTTGCGCACGGACGGTCCTGCAAAAATATGTTCCGATGAAGTCGGCATTGATTGCGAGGGCATCAATGTCTGCGTTTGTGGTGATGGAACCGGCGCTTCAGGTTTCGGTGCCTCATCGGGCTGCGGAGTCGGAACCGTATCCACCGCAGGTTCATCACCAACAGCACCTTCGGCAACAACGCTTAACAGCAAATCACCTTGGGATACGGTATCCCCGACTGAGACGGTAATGGTCTCCACGATCCCCGCAAAAGGCGCAGGAACTTCCATCGTTGCCTTGTCAGATTCCAACTCAATAAGCGGTTGTTCCGCTTCAACCCGATCGCCCGGTTGAACAAGAATGGTAATAACGGGGACTTCACTAAAATCGCCGAGGTCTGGCAAAGGAACATTTGTTGCGCGTGTCATAATGTTCTTCCTTATGCGGTCCAAGATGCAGGTGCATCATCATCGAATCCGTAGGCTTTTACCGCCTTCGCTACCGTCTTGACTGGGATAGCTCCTGTCTCTGCCAAGGCATCTAGTGCGGCAAGAACAATGCTTTGTGCATCCACTTCGAAAAACCGCCTCAAGGCTTTACGGGTGTCTGACCGGCCAAAACCATCCGTACCAAGCGCTGTAAAAGGAGCGTCGATATAAGGTGCGATCAACTGCGGCACAGCTCGCACATAATCGCTCGCCGCGATGACAGGCGCAGTACCACTAAGCGATTGTGAAACATAGGACGTTGCCCGCTTCTTTGGTTGTGTCCTCCGGTTCGTCCGCGCAACATCGCGGGCTTCGCGTTCCAGTTCGGAGAAACTGGTTACGCTATACGTCGACGCATCGACTCCCCAATCGTCGCGCAAAATCTCCGCCGCCGTTTCCACCTCCCGCAATATCGTGCCGGAGCCAAGCAAACGGATGGCGGCATCATCTGTTCCGTTCAGACGATACATGCCTTTTACGATGCCTTCTGCTGCGCCCTCGGGCATAGACGGGTTCTCGTAATTCTCGTTCATGACGGTCAGATAAAAGAACTCATCGACCTGTTCCTCCATCATGCGGCGCATACCGTAATTGAACAATACCGCGACTTCGTAAGCATAACATGGGTCATAAGCGCGGCAATTCGGGACGGTGGACGCAATCAACTGGCTTGTGCCGTCCTGATGTTGCAAACCTTCGCCGGAGAGCGTCGTGCGTCCCGCCGTAGCGCCAACCAGAAAGCCTCGCGCGCGTTGATCTGCAGCGGCCCAGATCAGATCGCCGACCCGCTGAAATCCAAACATCGAGTAATAGATATAGATTGGCAGCATCGCTTGACCGTGAACGGAATAGCTGGTCGCAGCAGCGGTCCAGCTCGCCAGTGCTCCGGCCTCTGTGATACCTTCTTCCAGTAATTGCCCGTCCGCCGCTTCGCGATAGGCGAGCATAGAACCATGATCCTCAGGTTCATACGCCTGTCCTCCCGGCGCATAGATCCCAATTTGGCGGAACATGTTCGCCATGCCAAAAGTCCGCGCCTCATCCGCGACAATGGGAACAATGCGGGGACCGAGCGCCTTATCACGCAGCAACCCGCCCATCATCCGTACAAAAGCCATTGTCGAAGACATGCCTTTGCCGTCCGCCTCAAGCGCAAAACTCGCATATTGGTCCATCATGGGAACGGGCACTGGCTCGGCCTTTTGGCGACGCTGAGGCAAATATCCGCCCAGCGCTTCACGCCGCGAATGCATGTAGCGCATTTCTGCGCTGTCATCCGCAGGCTTGACGAATTCAAGCTGCTCTACTTCGGCATCCGAAAGCGGAAGGGCAAAACGGTCACGGAAGCTTTTCAATGCATCAAGGTCGAGTTTTTTCGACTGGTGCGCTGTCATGCGACTCTCGCCAGCATCGCCCATGCCGAAACCCTTTTTTGTCTTCGCGAGGATGACTGTTGGTCGGCCTTTTTGCGCTTTTGCTTCTGCAAACGCAGCATATAATTTGCGCAGGTCATGTCCGCCCCGGCGCAGGCGATCAATATCATCGTCGCTCATATGCTGGACGAGGGCGGCAATCTCCGGGTCTTCTTCAAAGAAATGCTTGAGGTTATACGCGCCGTCTTTCGCACCAAGCGTCTGGTATTTACCGTCCGGGGTTGCAGCAAACCGGCGCAGCAAAGCGTGATTTTTGTCACGAGCAAACAGCGCATCCCAATCGCTGCTCCACAAAACTTTGATAACATTCCAGCCTGCACCGTTGAACAAGGCTTCGAATTCCTGAATGACTTGGCCGTTACCGCGCACCGGACCGTCTAACCGTTGCAGGTTGCAGTTAACGATAAAGGTGAGGTTATCCAGACCCTCTCGCGATGCTAGCCCCAAAGCGGCCATTGATTCCGGCTCGTCCATCTCGCCATCGCCGATGACGCTCCACACATGGCGGTCCGAGGTATCGCCAAGGCCCCGCGCATCCAAATATCGCATAAACCGCGCCGCATAGATCGAGCTGATAGGGCCAATCCCCATCGACCCGGTTGGGAACTGCCAAAAATCAGGCATCAGCCACGGGTGAGGGTAAGAGCATAGTCCACCGCCGCCGACCTCTTGGCGGTATTTTGAAATCGCATCCTCGCTCAAACGGCCTTCCATGAAGGCGCGCGCATAGACACCGGGGGCGGAGTGCGGCTGAAAGAACACCAGATCGCCATCGTCTCCGGCCTTGAAAAAGTGATTATACCCGGTTTCGAAGATCTCGGCTGCGGAGGCAAAGCTGGCGATGTGTCCGCCCAGATCACCATAAGCAGCATTGGCGCGCATAACCATTGCCAGCGCGTTCCAGCGCATCATGGCTGTGATCCGCTCTTCCATTCCCAAGTCGCCGGGATAAGCGGGTTGTTCTTCTAATGAGATCGTGTTGCGGTATGCGGTGTAGGGTAAAGGGCGGTGCTTGACGCCCAATTCTTCCGCCCGTTGTTCTAATGCAGTCAGGATTGCATTCGCGTGTTCAGGTCCGTGGCTGGCGAGCACCGCATCAAGGGACTCAATCCATTCCACACGCTCCAGATCGAAATCATCAATGTTGCTCATGGCGCTCTCCTCCGTTGCGCGGACCCTAAAAGTCCTGGATTGGAGATTGCGTTTAAAGTTCAGTATGAGTCATATCCGACACGCCGATAATCTTGATTTGATGGTAAGATCGTAATGGAATCCACTAAGATTGACGAAATCGACAGGCGAATCCTTCGCGCACTACAAAAAAATGGCCGCCAATCTATTCAAGATTTGAGCGTACAAGCCGGTCTCAGCGCCACGCCCGTAGCCCGACGGGTGAACGCATTGGAAAAAGCCGGGATTATTGTTGGCTATACCGCGTTATGCGATGAGGCCGCATTGGGGTTTGGCATATCGGTTTTCGTATCTGTCCGGCTCGACACTCAAGTCGATGATGCTTTGGTGACATTCGAACACGCAGTCATGACGTTTTCCGAAGTAGTGGATTGCTGGCTGATGACAGGTAATCGCGATTACTTACTCCGCATTGCAACATCTGATTTGCAGGAGTTCGAGCAATTTCTGACCGGACGATTAAGCAAAGTACGGGGCGTCGCGTCAATCGAGTCGTCAATCCCACTCCGCCGCATAAAATCATCAATCGCAAGGGTAATTTAGGCTGAAATCACCGATCACTGACTATCATCATAGTTAATCGCGGTGATGTGGTTTTGCGAACTTTGATTTAACCCCATCATGCGGTAGTTCGACTGGTAAGATGTTTGGCGGAGGGAAACGTTTATGGCGATCAGTGGAAACCCGCCTTTTCAGGGCTGTCGAGATCGTCAATGCTGATTGTTGAAGACCTTCATAAGACCTATTCGACACCGCAAGGGCCGCTCCCTGTTCTGAGGGGGGCAAGTCTGACCCTAGCCGACGGTGAAACATTGGCGATGATGGGCGACTCAGGCTCCGGCAAAAGCACCTTGCTGCACCTTGTTGCCGGGCTAGACGCAGCTGATGGCGGAACAATTCGTCTCGGTGAGACTGACATTACTGCCCTCGACGATGCGGCTCGCGCGCTTTTGCGGCGTAGCCGGATCGGAGTGGTGTTTCAACAATTTAATCTGATTGCTAGTCTTACTGTTCGAGCCAATCTTGCTTTTCAGGCAAAACTCGCTGGACGTTATGACGAGAACTGGCAAAGTGAACTGACTGAACGCCTTGGGTTGTCAGATGTCGGTGCGCGATACCCCGAACAGTTATCGGGCGGACAACAACAGCGCGTGGCGATAGGACGCGCACTCGCGGCCAAACCGGAATTGCTGTTGGCTGATGAGCCGACGGGTAATCTTGATGCAGAAACTGGCGAAGCCGTCATGCAATTAACCCTCGACCTTGTGGCTCGCACTGGCTGTACGCTTTTGATGGTCACGCACAGCGCGGCCATTGCCGGTATGCTCGCGCGGCAAGTTCGGCTTGATCGCGGGCGGTTGGTCTGAATGAGGGTTTTTAAATGATCCACATTCTCACGACTTTACTAAGCCATTGGCGGCGGCATCCGATGCAGCTTGTGGCCTTGCTCGTGGGCCTGACAATCGCGACGGCATTATGGAGCGGCGTTCAGGCCCTAAATGCGCAAGCACGAGACAGCTATGATAAGGCGGCACAACTCCTCGGTGGAGATGGCGTAGAGAGCCTAGCCCTCATAAATGGCGCACGATTTTCAGATAAAGCCTTCGCTGAATTGCGGCGTGCCGGTTGGATCGTATCGCCAGTGCTTGAAGGTGATGTGCGCGTGAAGGGCAGATCATTGCGCGTGATCGGTATCGACCCCCTTAGCTTACCTCCAGCAACAGCGCTCGCCACCCCAACAACAGGTGCTGAAAGTGCCGAGAATGGAGAGGGCTTTCAGAATTTTCTTACACCGCCTTGGCAAAGCCTGATCGCCCCCTCTACGATAGAACAGCTCGGTCTGGATACTATCACCCCTACGGTCACCGAAACCGGCGTCACATTACCTGCTATCACCGCTGCCGAAAATGTCACGCCGGGTATTTTGGTGATGGATATAGGAGCCGCGCAATCGGTGTTAGGGGCTGTCGGCGAATTGTCCCGATTGCTCATCGACCCTGACGCAAAGGTCAGTGCGACATCTCTTGAAGACGCAACTTCTATTCCTTTGCAACGGACATCAGAGAGCGAGGTATCCGGCGACCTCAATCGATTGACAGACAGCTTTCACCTGAACCTGACCGCGTTCGGTATGCTTGCGTTTCTGGTTGGGCTTTTCATCGTCTATTCAGCAATCACACTGGCCTTCGAGCAACGCCTTCCGATGCTACGAACTTTGCGCGCTTGTGGTGTCTCTGCATTGACCCTGACAATGGCGTTGTTGCTGGAATTGCTGACCCTTGCCTTTATCGGCGGAATTACGGGCGTTGCGCTGGGCTATCTCATTGCTGTTGCGTTGATGCCCGATGTCGCGACCAGTCTCGGTGGTCTTTATGGCGCGCGAGTTTCAGGGTCGTTGGCTCTTTCACCAAGCTGGTGGAGCGTAGGTCTTGGCATGAGCATGATCGGCGCATTGGCGGCATCGTCTTATAGTCTCGCAAAAGCCTATTGGATGCCACCGCTCGCCACAGCACAACGGTTTGCATGGCGGGAGGCACAAGAACGCTGGTTAAACTGGCAAAGCGGGATTGCCTTAGGGTTACTCGTTTTGGCCACCATCCTTCATCTCTTTGGAAATGGCTTGGTCGTTGGTTTTGCCATCCTCGCCGCGCTTTTGGTTGCTGGTGCATTGGCATTGCCGCCGCTGTTGTCTGTGATCCTTCGGGCTGGAGAGTCTCGTGCAAGCGGACCTGTTTCCCAGTGGTTTTGGGCTGATAGCCGAATGCAGTTGTCCGGCTTGTCGGTGGCATTGATGGCCATGTTGCTTGCTCTTGCCGCAAATATCGGTGTCGGCACGATGGTTGATGGATTTCGCAAGACATTCAATGATTGGCTTGATCAAAGATTAGTTGCTGAGATCTACCTCGATTCACTTGATGAAACTCGCGTTGATGCTGTGATGTCATGGCTTGATTTGCGCGAAGACGTCACAGTCCTATTGCCAAAAAACAGAGTGGACGTGCGGATAGAAGGTTGGCCGGTCAGTGTGCTCGGGTTTGTCGATCACGCCAGTTACCGAGATTATTGGCCTATGAAAGCCGCCAATTCTGACCTATGGGATGCTGTGCTCAGTGATGAAGCTGTGCTTGTCAGTGAACAGCTTGCGCAGCGTCTCACCCTGCGATTGGATGACACACTTTCGATTGGTGAATGGCGACCGCGAATTGTCGGGATTTATCCGGATTATGGAAATCCGAAAGGACAGATCAGCGCAAATATTGATACGGTAACGCATTATTTTCCGGATGCCGGTCCGGGCGGGATTGGCGTTCGCACCGATGATGACAATATCGAACTGCTCATGGAAGCGCTGCGCACGCAGTTTAATTTTACCGGATCAGAGATGATTGATCAGGCATCTTTAAAAGCATTCTCCAAAGGCATTTTCGAAAAGACATTTGCTGTCACCGCCGCTCTGAATGTTCTGACGATGCTCGTTGCGGGTGTAGCGATGTTCATGAGCCTGCTCACGCTGTCCGAAATGCGCTTGCCACAACTTGCGCCGTTATGGGCTGGTGGATTGACCAGACGAAAACTGGCGCTGTTAGAGCTTAGCAAGACATTGGCCTTGGCCTTGTTCACGGCGTTGCTCGCCGTTCCACTTGGATTGGCCGTTGCGTGGTGTTTGATAGCGGTCGTCAACGTGCAAGCCTTTGGGTGGCGATTGCCGTTCCACGTTTTCCCATATCAATGGCTTTGGCTTATAGCATTAGCAATCCTGACCGCTTTTTTTGCCAGCCTTATGCCCACATTGTGTTTGCGGACTATCGCCCCGATGCGTTTGTTGAGAGTATTTGCAAATGAACGTTGATAGACGCTATTTGCTTACGCTTTTTTGCATGGCGCCTGTTTCCGCATTCGCCCAACAACAAGGTTTTGCGGGATTAGGTGGATCGGCTGAAGGTTTTGCGCGCGTCAGTCCCAATCAGCAAATCAAGTTTCCTGAGGACCATGGCGCGCACCCCGCGTTTCGGATTGAATGGTGGTACGTAACAGCGAATCTTACCGACAGCGAGGGTGCTCTTTACGGCGCGCAATTCACGTTGTTCCGGCAAGCCGCCGCGCCCGGTCCGCAGAGAGAGGCTTGGGCCAATCAGCAATTTTGGCTTGGTCACACTGCGATTACGAGTAAAGACTCGCATTTATACGCCGAAAAGTTTGGGCGGGGCGGGATCGGACAAGCGGGCGTGACCGCAAAACCATTTGAAGCGTGGATTGATGATTGGAGCTTTGGAAGCATTGACCAATCTTTCTCGCCTTTGAGATTACGCACCGAAGCACCGGATTTCGGCTATGATTTGAACCTCTCAACTGATGCGGCAATGGTTCTGCAAGGCGAGGACGGCTATAGCGTAAAATCTGACCGGGGGCAGGCGAGTTATTACGTAAGCCAGCCCTTCTTTGAAGCCAAAGGGACATTGCGTCTAGGCGCAAGAAACATCGCTGTCAGTGGACGTGCATGGATGGATCGGGAATGGAGTTCGCAACCCCTCGCACCGGATCAGGAAGGTTGGGACTGGTTCTCGCTGCATCTCGATAGCGGCGAAAAAGTTATGCTATTTCGATTGCGCCACGCCGGAGGTGAACATTATTTTGCCGGTAATTGGATTTCACCAAATGGTGCAAGCACACCTATACCATCCAGCGAAATCAACATGGAACCGCTAGAGACTGCGCGTGTCGCAGGGCGCGATATTCCGACCGGCTGGAAGCTATCTGTTGCGTCTCGCAATCTGTCCATCGAAACAACAGCCCTCAATCCGCAAAGCTGGAATGAGACCGGCTTTCCCTATTGGGAAGGACCAACAACATTCACCGGCAGCCATAATGGTATAGGGTACTTGGAGATGACGGGATATGTAGCGAAATAGAATGTTTTGAGCTTTATGGCGTTGATTGAGTGCCATCACGATCTATAATTTTCTCTGTACAGACGGATGATCGAATCGGATTATGTTTCATGTGAAGCAGTTCAATTAAGGTTGCGCATGACTCATCTTTTTTCTCCGTTCACTTTGCGCGATGTGACGTTCAAAAACCGGATCGCGGTTTCTCCAATGAGCCAGTATCGCGCGTTAAAAGGCGATGCAAACCTCTGGCACGTCGTCCATCTTGGGCGCTTTGCGATGGGCGGCGCAGGGCTGGTCTATACCGAAGCGACTGCGGTTGAGGTCGATGGGCGGCGTACCCATGGTGATCTTGGTCTTTGGGATGACTCGCAGATTAAAGAACTGCGCCGCGTTGCCGAATTCATCGAAAACGAAGGATCTGTTCCGGGTATTCAGCTGGCCCATGCAGGCCGCAAAGCCTCTGAGCGGCGTCCGTGGCATGGGGAAACTCCGGTAGATGCCGAAGACGTGGCGGAACGCAAAGAGGAACCTTGGAATGCCATTGCTCCCTCCGCGATACCATATGCGGATGGCTGGCCAACGCCTCTTGAAATGTCAGAGGATGACATCCAGCGCGTGATTTCTGCTTTTGGAGCAGCCGCGCGAAGATCACATGAGGCAGGCTTCAAGATTATCGAAGTCTATGCCGCGCACGGGTTTCTTATTCATCAATTCCTTTCGCCAATCGCCAATCAACGGACCGATCAATGGGGCGGCAGTGCCGAAGGTCGGATGCGCTTCGCTCTCAAAGTTGCGGAGTCAATTCGCGCGAATTGGCCGGAAGACTATCCACTCGCATTTCGTTTATCCGCGACGGATTGGCTCGATGGGGGTCTTGAAGTAGCAGATACAATCGAAATCTCTAAGGCGCTGAAAGAAGTCGGCGTCGATATGATCGATTGTTCGACAGGAGGCATCGGCGGTAAAGACAGGCCGCGACGCATGATCATTGAGCAAGGCTTCCAAGTGCCTTTTGCTGATCAAATCAGATCAGAGGCCGATATTGCGACGATGGCGGTCGGCTTTTTATGGGATGCAAAAACCTGCGAAGAACACATCGCGAGAGGGAAAGCCGACATGGTGGCTTTAGCGCGCGAGTTGCTCGATGACCCGAACTGGCCGTTGCACGCGGCAGCAGAACTTGGTGCGGATGAAAACCATACTATGTGGCCGGTTGAGGCCGGATGGTGGTTGATGAAGCGGGATCGCCTCCTCACCAAACTTGGTTTGCGCTGAGAGCAAGGCGGCTTTTCAGCCCATTAGATTAGGAGTTTAGGATCAGCGAAACCTTAGATTGCTGCGGGATAAATCCGCGACTGATTTCGCGCCCATTAAACGCATATCCCGTTCGACCTCAGTGCGCAGCAAGGTCAAGGCTCTTTCCACGCCCGGCTGTCCGGCGGCAGCAAGAGGATAAAGATATCCGCGCCCGATCCCAACCGCTTTTGCGCCAAGCGACAGCGCTTTGAGAACATGGGTTCCCCGCTGCACGCCGCTATCCATGATAACATCGATCTTATCCCCCACGGCATCGACAGTTTCCGCCAATTGATCGAATGGCGCGCGCGAGCCGTCAAGTTGCCTTCCTCCGTGGTTAGAAAGAATAATCCCGGTGCATCCAATATCGACGGCACGTTTTGCGTCCGCGACCGACATAATTCCTTTTAAGCAATATTGCCCGTCCCACAGTTTTACCATTTCGGCCACATCGTCCCACGTCATTGAAGGGTCGAGCATCTCAGTAAAGTACCTGCCGATAGACAGCGCGCCGCCGCCCATATCGATATGTTCATCGAGCTGCGGCATCGCGAATTTTTCATGGGTGACGTAGTTAATCCCCCACATCGGCTTTAATGCAAATTGGATCATCCCTCCTAGGGTCAGCCGGAACGGGATAGAGAATCCTGTTCGCAAGTCTCGCTCGCGATTGCCGCCGGTAATGCTATCAACCGTCAGCATCATCACCTCGACACCAGCTTCTTTCGCGCTTTCCATCATTGCACGGTTTAGCCCGCGATCTTTATGGAAGTAGAATTGATAACACTGAGGATTCGAGAATTTTTTGCGCACGTCTTTCAGACTGACCGTCCCGAGCGACGAGACACCAAACATCGTGCCGAACTTTTCCGCCGCTGCGCCGACGGCCATCTCTCCGTCATGATGAAACAATCGCTGAAGCGCTGTCGGTGAGCAATAAAACGGCATGTCCAGTTTTTGACCCATAACCGTCACGGACATATCAATGTCTTTAACGCCGGTCAGGACATTGGGAACCAGATCACAGCGCTCGAACGAGTCAGAGTTGCGCCGATACGTAACTTCGTCATCCGCCGCGCCATCAATGTAATTAAAGATCGGTCCCGGCAGGCGTTTTCGGGCAAGGGTGCGAAAATCGTGAAAGTTATGACAGTCCTTAAGGCGCATGTTCAGGTCCATAATTGGCGGGGTCAGCAGGATATTTGATATGCAAAATACCCTGCAAGAACGGAGCTTTACCGTAAACGATTATTGGCTACCCCAAGCGCCACCGCCAGGGGTCAACATCGAAAATATATCGCCTGATTCAAGCTCGCATTGATCGTTGCTTTTCAGCATTTCGCGTGTTCCGTCCGTGCGGATAACGGAATTCTCTCCGACAGCGCCATCCTCTCCGCCTTGCATTCCACGCGGGCGGGTGACGCGGTGAGAAGTGAGTGTGGTCACGGTGACGCCCTCTAAAAAGCGGACGTCACGGAAGATTCCTTCACCTCCGTTCCACTTGCCTTGGCCGCCAGAATCTGACCGAATGCCAAAACTTTCAACGCGAACAGGAAAGCGTGTTTCCAAGACTTCAGGGTCTGTCAGGCGGGTGTTGGTCATGTGAGTATGAACTGCGCTCGCCCCTACAAAACCGTCGCCTGCTCCTGCCCCGCCGCCGATGGTTTCGTAGTTTTGGAAGCGTTCATTTCCCCAAACAAAGTTATTTACTGTGCCCTGAGAACCGGCCACCGCATTGAGTGCACCGTAGAGACAGTCAGTGATTGACTGACTGACTTCTGTGTTTCCGGCAATAACGGCTGCGGGGTATTGCGCATTAATCATCGACCCTTCGGGTGCGATAATTTTGAGCGGCTTCATACAGCCCTCATTCAGCGGAATGTCTGATCCAACCAGCGTGCGGAAGACATAAAGCACAGCGGCATGACAGACCGCGAGCGGCGCGTTGTAATTAAACGGGCTGTGATCCGATGTTCCTGTAAAGTCGATTATCGCTTCTCTCGCCTCAGTGTCGACTGTGACTTTGACGTGGATTTCTAATCCGTTATCCAATGGATAAACACATTCGCCATTCGCGAGATTACCAATAACCCGACGTACAGACATTTCTGCATTTGCTTGGACGTGGCGCATATAGGCTTGCACGACATCAAGACCGAAATTTGAAATCATGCGATTGACTTCACGAATGCCGGTTGCATTCGCCGCGACCTGAGCTTCTATATCGGCCATGTTCTCATCAATGTTGCGGCACGGGTATTTCCCTGAAGCCAAAACGTCGCGGGTTTCCGCGTCGCGCAGCGTGCCTTGGTCAACGACTTTGAAGTTGTCGATAACCACGCCTTCTTCGCTGATATGAGTGCTGTCCGGAGGCGCGGAACCGGGGGTCTTCCCACCAATATCCGCATGATGACCGCGAGAGCCGACATAGAACAGGATCGTATCGCCTGCCTCGTTGAATACAGGTGTAATGACGGTGACATCGGGCAGGTGCGTTCCGCCATTAAAAGGCGCGTTCAACATGAAAGAATCGCCGGGTTTCATCTTTCCGGCATTCAAACGAGAGATAATGCGCACACTCTCACTCATGGACCCGAGGTGAACTGGAACATGAGGCGCGTTGGCGACAAGATCGCCATTGGAATCAAACAGCGCACATGAAAAATCGTAGCGTTCTTTGATGTTTACTGAATATGCGGTGTTGGCAAGAGTTTCACCCATCTGGTCAGCGATGGACATAAAGAGGTTATTGAAAACCTCGAGCATGACCGGGTCAACCTCCGTGCCGATGGCGACTTCTCGGCTTTTTTCGACAACACGATCAAGGATCAGATTTCCGTAACGATCAATGCGCCCGCGCCAACCCGGTTCGATAACATTCGTTCCGGTCGGTTCGGTGATAATGGCTGGCCCAAGGACTTGCTGACCAGCCTTTAACTTCAAACGATCAAACAGCGGTGCATTCTGTAATTCTCCCTCTGCCACAAAGTTTATGTCTGCAACAGGAGTTGGCATCGATGTTTCCTCATCACTTAATGTATCGAAAATTTCTTCCGCTTCACCAATGGCTTCGATGCTGAGAATTTCGATCAGTAAATCGCGGGAAGGCGATGCAAAACCAAACCTTGCCGTATGCGCCTCATCAAAGCGCTTTTGCATTTCTTCTTTTGTGCCGAAATCGACATCCAAAGACTGATGCGAACCGATATAACGCAGATAAGCGCGTTTTTCGACTCGAATACGGGATGCTTCGACACCTTGCGAGGCGACTTCTTCCAATGCGCTGGCGGACAGGCGATCCAACACGTCTTTTGCGGCTGATAGCTGCGTGACGTCTTTGTCGAATTGTTCTTCTCGCAACGCTCTGATTTCCGCCAGACCCATGCCATAAGCGGAAAGAACGCCAGCAAATGGATGGATGAACACGGACTTCATTCCGAGCGCATCGGCAACAAGACACGCATGTTGTCCGCCTGCACCGCCAAAGCAATTTAAGGTATAGCGGGTTACGTCATAACCGCGTTGCACGCTGATTTTCTTAATCGCGTTCGCCATGTTTTCAACGGCAATGCGTAAAAAGCCTTCCGCCGTGGCCTCTGCACTTAACTGAGGCACACCTGTTTCGCTGGCAATTTGTTGAGCCAGTAGGTCGAACTTGGCCCGGACTGTCTCTTCATCCAGCGGCTGGTCAGCATTCGGTCCGAAAACGGCAGGAAAGTGCTTTGCATTGAGCTTCCCGAGCAGCACGTTGCAATCAGTCACTGTCAAAGGACCACCCCGTCTATAACAGGCTGGTCCGGGGTCAGCTCCGGCGCTTTCGGGACCGACCTGATACCGCCCATCGCGGAAACTCAGGATTGACCCGCCACCGGCTGCAACAGTGTGGATATTCATCATCGGCGCGCGCATTCGAACGCCCGCGACCTCGGTTTCGAAACTTCGTTCATAATCTCCGGCATAATGGGTCACGTCGGTCGACGTGCCGCCCATATCAAAGCCGATGACTTTATCGAAACCCGCCAATGCTGCGGTTTTGACCATACCGACGACGCCCCCCGCAGGTCCGGACAAAATCGCGTCTTTCCCTTGGAATAGCCGTGCGTCAGTCAGTCCGCCGCTTGATTGCATGAAGAACAAGCGTTCACAGGCCCCGCGCTCGACGTCCAGCGCTTCGGCAACTTGATCAACATAGCGGCGCAGAATTGGAGAGAGGTAAGCATCAACAACAGCGGTATCACCACGTCCTATTAATTTTATCAGCTTAGATGTTTCATGACTTGTCGATATTTGCGTATAGCCGATGTCACGCGCGATGTCCGCGACGGCTTGTTCATGGGCAGCATCGAGATACCCATGCATAAACGCAATGGCGACACCCCGAAGACCATTATCGTAGGCATCTTGCAACTTTGCTCGGGCTGTATCTGTATCGAGCGGTCGGACCACATTTCCCGCTGCATCAAGGCGTTCGGGGATTTCTTCTGCCTGCGTATACAGCAGTTCCGGTAAAACGATATTCAGATCAAATAACCGAGGTCTATTCTGATACCCGATCCGCAACAGATCCCGAAATCCCTCGGTAATGAGCAATAACGTAGGGTCACCTTTGCGCTCCAATAGTGCATTTGTGGCAACAGTTGTCCCCATTTTAACCGCCGAAATCGTCGCATCCGGCAAAGGCTGATCAGCCTCTAATGCCAACAGATCACGAATACCCTGAACCGCAGCATCTTTGTATTGATCCGGGTTTTCCGACAATAATTTCAAAGTTTTGAGTGATCCGTCTGGTTTGCGTCCGACGACATCAGTGAACGTGCCACCACGATCAACCCAGAACTGCCACATATACTTCCCGCCTTGGTTTTACATTTAGATGAGCTGTGTGGCCGCAATCTACACTAACGAATTCACAACTGACACTACAGAAAATGCGACGCTTACTCAGAAGCGGATTTTTGGGTAAACTTGAAACCTGCCGCATCAAAAATCCTCAAACACTATCCTATGCATTGTTTTGATGCCGGGTTGTTATACAGACAATAAGGACTTTCAGGACCGGACGATTTTGCGCATGTACCCACTCTATGTTGATGTCACGGAGATTTATCATCTCGGACGCAGGGCTGCGGAGGTCACAGGTGTTGCGCGAGTCGTTCTTGAGATTGCGTATGAGCTGTGCCGGTCCGGTCGGGCGATTCCGATCATCAATGACGAAGCCCGGCGAACGCTCTTCACATTGGATCCGGAAGTTTTTTCTGAAACGATACTCTATGACGCTCATGCCCGCATTGCCGCGCTGGGCAAGCCGCAGAAATACCGCGATCCGGAGCGTTTCGCACCAAAGTCTTTTTCTCGTTTTCAGGTTATGTGCCAAAATCGGGTCCGTTCATTTTCTCACAGGATTAAATTTGACTTGAGCGATGCCGTGACCGGGCAAGCCTGCGTCGAAGATCATGCAATTTTGTGTATGGGGCATCCGGCGACCGGGAGGCGGACGCTCAAAAGGGCGAAGGTTATGGGAGGCTTTGCCCGCGCCGTCGTCTTGATTCATGACATTATACGAGTGCTGCCCGAGGAGGGCGGGGGCCTATCACGCACAGCGGAAACTGAACGACGTTCTATCGAAATCTGCAAAGAGTTAGGTGTGGTTTGGGCCGCGAATTCCAAGTTCACGCGGGACGAAATTGCCCGAATGACAGAGGCTGGGCGGCTTCCACATTTGCAGGGCGACGTAAAGGTTATCCCGTTAGCACATGAAATGCGTCGCGATCCTAGCGCAGCGCCTTTTGAAAACCCGAACCCGGACGAGCCTTATTTCCTGACTGTGGGCGGGCTGGATGGCCGTAAAAATGGTCAAGTTTTGGTCGATGCCATGGTCAGGATCAGTGAAGAAGACGGCTCGCAAGCGGTTCCACTTGTCATCGCAGCAGGTCGATCTGAAAGACATGCTTTGTTGGACGAAGTTCAATCTCTGACAAAGTATGCGGGCATAAAGGACAGAATTCGTTGGGCCGGTAACCCGAAACACGCACAACTCCATGATCTTTATACCGGCGCTGCTGCAACGATTTACCCCAGCAAATACGAAGGCTTTGGATTGCCTGTTGGTGAATCCTTATGGTGCGGGACGCCGGCCTTTGCATCTACAGCGACATCTATCCCCGAAGTAGGTGGAAATTTGGCCCGGTATTTCGATTGGGATGATGATTTGAAACTCGCAGGATTGCTTCAAGATTTCAGAGACAATCCGGAATCCGAAAAAGCCCAACGCGCGCTCATTGAACAATGCCGGGGCGACTTGCGATCATGGGCGCAGGTTGCGAAAGATTACGCTGCGCTGGCATGTCTAGCATAATAACAGGCAAACCTTAGTAGGCGTGATCTTGTGCACGCGAAAATACACACCATACGCGCGAAGCTACCTTCTTAAAGTTTAATTGCGTTGCTTGTAGTCGAATTTCGGCAGATTTTTTAATTTTACATCAGGGTTATTTAAGGTTCTGGAATACAAGTATTTTTCTGAAGTAATTATTTGACAATTAATGGCTTATTTTGACGAGCACAATAGCGTGATTTAATGTGATTGCATAATTCCCGTACTCGGACTGTTAACTTAATGGCACACTAGCCATCAACTTTTAGAGAGAGTAGTTCATTATGAACGGTACTACTGACGACGACATACTAATTGGCGACGATCTGGCAAATGTAATCAATGGATTAGCCGGCGACGATCTCCTTTCAGGATTTGGTGGTGATGACACCCTTTCCGGCGGCGATGGTAATGACACGCTGTCCGGCGGGCCTGGTGATGATACGCTTAACGGCGATCAGGGAATGGATAATCTTGTCGGCGGCATTGGTAATGACATTTTGAATGGCGGTGATGGTGACGATATTCTCGCTGGCGGTACCGGCATGGATGTTATTGACGGCGGCGCAGGTAATGACACCAACAGCTTTCAAATTATCGCTACGGATGTAAATGTTACTCTGAATGCCGATGGAAGCGGTACGGCTGCCTATGGCAGTGTCGTAGAGTCATTTACCGGCATCGAAAATGTTGTCGGTAGTTCAAACGATGACACTTTAATCGCCACAGGTGCAGCTTCGAATGAAATCACCGGCGGTGCCGGGGATGATTTCATCGCTGGTGGTGGTGGCGTTGATATTCTGGATGGCGGAGACGGTATCGACACAAACAGCTTCCAAGGTATCGGATTCGACGTGGTTGCAAATCTTGGCAACGGAACAGCGTCGTATCAAACTCCGGGTGGAACCGTATTCGAAGGGTTCTCGAATTTCGAAAATCTCGATGGTTCTGCCAATAATGACATCCTTTCAGGCAATGGCGATGATAACGTGTTGTCAGGTAATGATGGTAATGACGAGTTAAGCGGTGGTGGCGGTAATGACACAATCGAAGGAGGTCGTGGCGACGATACGCTGATTGGCGGTTTGGGTAATGATATCCTGAACGGTGGCGAAGGCTTCGATACCGCAGATTTTTCGGACCTTGATGTTCCCGTGGTGATTGATCTTGATGCGAATGGCAACGGCACGGCAACGCGCGAAACAGGATTTTCAATCTCGTCTACCGGTCAGCCACTTGCCTCTCTGACGACTGGTCAGACACCGGAAGAGCTTGTGGAAGAAGCGATCAACAATCGCCTCTACTATAACATTCACACCACAGACTTTCCCGGCGGTGAAATTCGCGGACAGCTCTTGCTTCAATCTGATATTACAGACCCGTCAACAGGTGTTCGTACAATCACTTTGGCTGCTGCATTGGACGCAAGCCAGGAGCCGGGACCAACGTCAGACTCACTAGCGACTGGTGAAGGAACAGTCGTTATCACCGTTGATGGTAATACAATCACCTATAGTAATGATCTGACAGTATCGGGTATTGCAACGTCTGACTTACTTCCTGTGGCCGGGGTTAGCTCGATCCATTTGCATAATGCGGAAGCGGGTGCGAATGGGCCGGTAATTACCGATCTGATCCAAGACGCGGGCGGTGATGTAGATGGCAATACGACCGACCCGGATTTTGATACGGGTGATGGCGATGTTTTCGTTGAAGCGACTGAAACCGATCAACTAATTTCTATCGAGAACGTCATTCTCTCATCTGACCCGCAGGTTGCCGAAGGTTCTGTTCCTGGCCTTCCGGATTCTTTCGATGGTCAATCATTTACTGACCTAGATGATGGAGATCAGTTCGTTTTCAACGGCGCTTCGCCATTCTCTACTGCGGCAATTGCTGTGAGTGGTCAGGACATAACTGTTCCGGGCGCGACGTTTATGGTTGATGGGAACCTCGATGAAGGTAACTTCCTTGCCGCAACAAATAACGGCTCAAGCACAACCGTCGCATTTGTTGATGAACTGTTGGGCGATGGCCTAGACCTGATCGAAGGTCAGGCGGTTAACGCTGCAGATATTGACGGCATTTCCTTCGCCGAGTTTGTTGGTGGAAATGGCTCGGATACCGATGGAACTGACTTTACGATTACGTTGGATAATTCTACGTCAGGGTTTGAAAACTCGTTCGGTGTGTTTATTTTCGATACCGCGTCCAGTCAGGTATCGGATGTTCAAATTGTTGCTGATAACGCTCAAAACGGTGGAAGCATTACCGTCGATAATGTTACCGCAGGAGAACAACTGGGCTTCTTTATTATCCAAGACGGTGCTGGAGATTCGTTCAACTTCACAAATGGGACGTTGGCTGATTTGTCTACGGCTTCCGGCTCGGAAATCTTCCAATCCATTGATGCTTCTGCAAACTCGGATGGCTCGGAGCACTTCCTGTCAGGGTCGGTCGATGGCGGCGGTGCACTTCGTGTCGGCGTCGAAGACCTTACCGGTCTTGGCGACTCCGACTTCCAGGATGTTGTGTTCACTGTTGAACGGACAGAAAATTTCGACGATCCATTAGCCGTCATATAATCAGCGATGGTCAATGTATGAAAATAGCCCCGGCCAGAAATGGCCGGGTTTTTTATTTGCAGTTTTGTCTGAAACTCGCGCTGGAGTGATTGATACAAGGAATTCGAAAAAGTATGGCCATAGTCTCCAGATGATTTTGGAGACATGAAAGTAACGTGCAAGGCTGTTGTCTTCCTCTTCGGCGACACGTATTCCGCTGGCCACGGTGTGCCGGTTGTCGACCTTAAATCACTTCTGAAAGTGCTTATACGATGAAACGATCCTCAAATTCGCATTCTATCGAAACGGTGTTTGCTCAGGCGGATGGGGTGATTGATCCTCAGACTGGGGGTGTTGTCCCGCCGCTTCAGATGGCGACGACATTTGTTCGGCGCGAAGACAATCAGCCCTTATCGCCGGATCATATCTACAGCCGTGATGATAGTGACTTGTGCCGGTGGGCGGAGGCGATTCTTGCCAAAGCCGAAGATGCCGAGGCGGGGTTGTTGTTGCCTTCGGGGATGGCAGCGGTTGCGGCGGTAATGCGGACGGTTCCCACGGGCGGTCGGATTATCCTGCAATCAGGCATTTACTGGGGGGTGACAAAGTGGGTTCGTGAGTTTTGTGCGCGGCGGAGCATTGATCTGATTGAAGTCGATTGCTCTGATAGTGCAGCACTCCGGTCTGTTGCGGTTTCGGCGGATATTTTATGGATTGAAACGCCGTCAAACCCGTATCTCAAGACCACAGATATAAAAGAATGTGCGGGTATTGCTGCTGAGATCGGAGCCATTTTCGTCGTTGATTCCACAGCGGCAACGCCGGTTCTGTCTCAGCCTTTGAAGCACGGGGCCGATATTGTGATGCATTCGGCGACGAAAGGCATCAACGGGCATAGCGATGTGCTGGCCGGATTTCTGGCCTGCCGCGATGCGTCGAGCGATCTTTGGCAAGCGATTTTGACGGACCGGCATGATGCCGGAGCGGTCATTGGTACATTTGAGGCTTGGCTGTTGATCCGGGGGATGCGGACGCTTCCGCTGCGGATTGAGAGAATGTGCCAGAATGCCCAGAGTTTGGCGGAGTTTCTATCGAACCATCCCTCAGTTGAGCACGTTCTCTATCCCGGCTTGCCCTCGGATGCGGGACACGACATCGCAAAACGGCAAATGAAAGGCGGGTTCGGCAGCTTGCTTTCGATCCGTGTCAAAGGAGGGCGGGGGGCGGCGCTCTCGGCGATTGGAAAGCTGAATTTGTTCAAACGCGCGACCTCGCTTGGCGGTGTTGAAAGCCTCGTTGAGCACCGTCATACCATCGAAGACACTGTGCCGGATGATTTGCTGCGCTTGTCTGTTGGGATAGAAGCGGTGGATGATTTAATCGCCGATCTTGATAACGCTTTGCGCTAGACCGCGACGGGCTATGCTGCAAGCGACACAATAAAAAGAGGCTCGGCTATGCGCAGCACCAAAGTCATTCATGTGGTTTCATGCCATGCCGAGGGCGAAGTCGGAGATGTGATTGTGGGCGGAGTGATGCCGCCTCCGGGAGATACTTTGTGGGAGCAGCGCAACTGGATTGCGAAAGATCAGAGCTTGCGGAATTTTGTTCTCAATGAACCGCGTGGCGGGGTGTTTCGTCATGTCAATTTGCTCGTGCCGTCGAAGAACCCCGAGGCTCAGATGGGCTGGATCATTATGGAGCCAGAAGACACGCCGCCAATGTCGGGGTCCAATTCGATTTGTGTCGCGACGGTGCTGCTCGATAGTGGGATCATTCCGATGGTTGAACCTGTTACCGAGATGACGCTGGAGGCTCCGGGTGGATTGGTCCAAGTCCGTGCGGAATGTTCGGGCGGTAAAGCTCAGAAAATTTCAGTTCAGAATTTGCCTTCCTTTGTGGGTGAGTTGAGCGCTACGCTGACGCTGCCGTCCTTGGGAGATATTACTGTTGATACCGCATTCGGTGGGGATAGTTTTGTCGTGGTCGATGCCGAGGCTCTCGGGTTTAACCTCGATGCAGCGGAGGCCAAACAACTGGCCGAATTGGGTGTGCAGATCACCAATGCCGCGAACGAGCAACTAATGTTCCATCATCCGGAAAACCCCGAATGGCTGCATTTCTCGTTTTGCTTATTTGCAGGGCCGCTCAAACGGGAGGGTTCTCATCTGAGTGCCAAATCCGCCGTTGCTATACAGCCCGGCAAGATCGACCGTTCGCCGACGGGGACTGCGGTTTCCGCGCGGATGGCGTTGATGTATTCGAGGGGCGAAATGAAGGTGGGAGAGACTTTTACTGCGCGCTCCATCATCGGGTCAGAATTTCATGGCCGGGTTGTGCGTGAGGCGGTAGTCGGCTCCACACCTGCGATTATTCCTGAAATAAGCGGGCGGGCGTGGATCACGGGGACGCATCAACATATGCTCGACCCAGATGACCCTTGGCCTGAAGGATATAAGCTGAGTGATACTTGGCCAAAAAAGCGTGATTACACAGAGTCTTAAATAGACTGATAAGCGTCAACTCTCATCGAACGATTGTTCAACCTGAGTCCACGCGGCTGCGAGGTGGTTTCGCAGCGCTTGCTCCGCACGATCCGGGTCGCGCATTAGAATGGCGTCGAAAATCTCTTTGTGGGCGATAAAATTCGAGCGGTTCCGATCTGGCAAACGTGGCATTCGCGACCATTGCGGCGCGAGCCACGAGGTATAAGCCTTATGAATCGCTGGCATCAGCGGGTTTTGCGGAACCTCAAACAGTGCGGCATGAAAAGCGATGTCTGTTTGGTAAAAGCGCTCGCTGTCGTCAATCGCGGCTTCATTCGCGTTGAGCGCATTTTGAAGCGCCGCGATATCATTCTTTCCTGCTTCTGCGGCGGCTTGCCGAACCAGCGACGCCTCGATCATGATTCTCGTGTCGAAGAGATTTCGGATTCCACCGGGCTGCATCAAAAGCCTTGAGACGACGGAGTCCACTGTTTCGAAGGCCGTGTCGTAATTGGCTTTGCGGACGATAGGGCGGTATCCGGGGCGCGCGTCGATCAACCCTTTATTGCTCAATGCGAGCACAGCCTCCCGAACAACCGTTCTGCTGACGGCACAGGTTTCCGAGATTTCGCGTTCCGAGGGAAGGGGCGCTCCCTCAGCTAAAACGCCCGAGTCAATCAACTCAACAACATGCTGGAAAACATTATCGGCGGCACGATGACGCTGGCCATCATCTTTCAGGTGCGGTGCCGCAATTTCGTTTTCGATTGACAAGTCTGAACCGGTATTGATTTTTGGATGCTTCGTTTGGTCTGACCAAAACAGATTATGTAGCTGTCAGCAAGTCGTCTCGCGAGGGGGCGTTTGTATGCAGCTCTAAGGCGTGAGGGGGGCAAGCTGTGGCACAAATCAGCAGCGTAATAGCAAAACACTTCCAGATCCCTTTGTCTGAAGTTCTAACCGATGCGAAGCACGGCGACCATACGCATTTTGAGCTGATCACCGCGACGATTCGACTATCAGATGGCTCCGAAGGAACCGGATATACCTATACTGGCGGCAAAGGCGGTCACGCGATTCTGGCGATGATCGAGCATGATCTTGCACCGTTCCTGATCGGGCGAGAGGCCGCCGATGTCGAGGCGCTTTATGAAGCCATGCAATGGCATGTGCATTACGTCGCGCGCGGCGGGATTGCGTCTTTTGCGATTTCCGCTGTCGATATTGCGTTGTGGGATTTGCGCTGTAAACGCGCTGAACAACCGCTTTGGAAGATGGCGGGGGGCGCATCAAACCGCTGCATAGCCTATGCGGGCGGGATAGATTTGAACTTCCCGCTGCCGAAGTTGTTGGCATCGATTCAGGGTTATCTTGATCGGGGCTTTAACGGGGTCAAGATCAAAGTTGGCCAGCCAACTCTCGACGAAGATGTCGAACGTATCGCAGCCGTGCGCGACCTGATTGGTGCGGACGTTGCGTTTATGGTGGATGCGAATTACGCGCTGAGTGTGGAAGAGGCGATCAAGGCGGCGGAAGCGTTTAAACCCTATGATCTGCTTTGGTTTGAAGAACCCACAATCCCAGATGATTACAAAGGTTTCGGGCATATCGCCGAGACAACGGGTGTGCCGCTTGCGATGGGCGAGAATCTGCACACGATCCATGAGTTTGAATACGCTTTCGCCGATGCCAAGCTATCGTTTGTCCAGCCTGATGCCTCAAATTGCGGGGGTATTACAGGGTGGCTGCAAGTCGCCGCGCTGTCACAACAACACGGTATTCCGGTGTGCAGTCACGGTATGCAAGAGCTGCATGTAAGTCTGGTCTCGGCTCAACCGAATGCGGGGTGGCTTGAAGTTCATTCATTCCCGATTGATGAATACACAACCCGTCCGCTGGTGGTCGAAGACCATTTAGCCGTCGCGCCTGATGCCCCCGGAATAGGGGTTAAGTTTGATTGGGATAAACTCGAAACTGCTTCAAAAGAAAAATTAACCCGTTAGGCTTGCAGGATGCGCAAACTTCTGGTGCTCTATAGCCTGAGATTCTAGTTGTCTGGTCACCATGAGGTGGCTAGTTTGATCGTACCAAACTACAAAATCGCTCAAAGCGGAGCATAACCGCAGGTTTGGATATAGGGAGAGAAAACGATGAATTTGAGAAAAACACTAACCGTCGCAACGTCGATTGCTGCTCTGGCAATCGGGTCCGCATTTTCGGCGTCTGCTGAGACCACCAAGCTGCGGATACAAACGCACTTTTCGCAAGAGACGCTTTCAGGCCAAATGGCTGAGAAATACATCAAAGACATTGAAGAAATGTCCAATGGTGAAATCGAAATCGAAATGTTCTACGCGGGCGCAGTTGTTAAAGCGGCTGAGACATTCGATGCTGCGGCAACGGGTATTCTCGATTGCGACATGACAGGCGGGGCGTATCAGACGGGTAAAAATCCGGCCTTCCAATTTACCGGCGATCTGATGGGCGGCTATGCGAACCCGTATCAACAAATGGCTTGGTTGCTTCATGGCGGTGGCCGCGATGCGGTGAACGATCTTTATAACGACCATGACATGCAGTTCGTTGGATGGTGGATTCCGGGCCCAGAGTCGCTTTCATCCACAGCGCCAATCAAAAACGTCGAAGACTTCAAAGACTGGAAATTCCGCTCGCCTCCGGGTCTTGCAACGAAAGTCTTTGCAAACCTTGGCGCGTCTCCAATCGTGATGGATTTCAACGAGATCTTCACGGCACTGGAAACCGGCATCATTGACGGTGCGGATGCGGCGAACCTAACCAACAACATTGGTCTGGGTCTTTATGACATCGCCAAGCACACGAACTATCCGGGCTTCCACTCGATGCCAGCGGATCACCTAGCGTGCCGTAAGGATATTTGGGACGATATGCCCAAGCACCACAAAGCCATCATGCGTGTCGCAATGGACAGCCTCGCGCTGCACAACGCGACCATTAACGAGATCAAAAACGCTCAGAACGCCAAGAAACTGCGCGCTGAGGGTGTGAACCTCTACGAATGGACGCCTGAAGAGCTTGGCAAATTCCGTGCGGCTGTGAAAAAAGGCTGGACCGAATTCGCAACGACACCTGAAGCGAAAGCCCTGCTGAAAAGCCACGTAGACTTCCTCACCGATATTGGTGCGCTTCAATAACGTATCGTTTAACCTGAACACAGCCTGTGGGACCGATTGGCCCCGCAGGTTTCTATTGCTTTTGGGGAGGCGAGTGCGTGGAAGACGACTCCGGCAGCTTTTGGGAATGGATCATTCCACTGGCGTTTATCATCTGTACGTCATGGGTCATCTGGCACATCCCCGCGTTTATTCTCGACCTATTACGCCCCAGCAGTGACAGCCTGTTCCAACAAATCAGTCAGCTTCATCTGCGAAAAGATGTTACGCCAGATATTCCGGGTCTGTTCGGGGGCTTTGCGGATATTGTTGATTGGGCCGCACTGATCCTGATGCCGGTGCTGTTTTATTTTGGCGTGAAGACAGTGCGTGTCGCTAAAATGGAATTTCAGGAATGGCGGCGCATTGACAAGATTGCCTTGTTCGTTGGCCGCATCACCATGATGCTGATTATCTCCATGACCTGCGTGATGCTGTACGAAGTCTTCCTGCGCTATGCATTGGAAACACCGACATTATGGGCGAACGAGCTGACGCTTTGGATCGCGGGATTTATCTTTTTGCTCTCCGGCCTTTATGCGATGCAGCAACGCTGTCATATCCGTATTTTTTTGCTCTATGATGCCGTGCCGCGCTGGGTGCAGCATATCTTTGATGTGATCTGGGTGTTCCTCGTGGTGGTCTTCGCGTTCTTCCTTGTGTTTGGAAGTTACAAGCAGGTCTTTGTCACGAAGTTCTACAAATGGGAGATGTGGGGAACCGCTTTTGATCCCCCAATTCCTGCGACGATTCAGCCTATGATTTTAATCATGGTGGTCCTGATTGCGGTGCAAGCTGTTATCAATCTGATTGCTGATTGGAATGCCGAGCCTGTCGTTCACACGGCTGCCGATGATATTGATGAAAACGAACTCAAAGCAATCAAGCGTAGCGTCGGGGTAGAGTAGATGGACGTCGGAACAATCTCAATCGTTCTGGTTTTAGGACTCGTCGTTCTGCTTGCCATTGGAATGCCACTTGGTTTTGCATCAGCGTTTCTAGCCGTTGTCGTCATGGTTATGAAGTTCGAGCCGAACCTCCTGACCGATCCGTTTAGCTTTGGCGAGGGGATGCTGACGGGCAGGCCGGGAACCGGAGCGCTCTATATATTAACGCAGAAGATATTCGATTTAATGACCGAATATGTTCTGATTTCCGTGCCGCTTTTTATCTTTATGGCTGCATTGCTGGAGCGATCCGGCATCGCAAAAGAGATGTATAACTCGCTGGATTTTTGGCTCTCGCGGATGCGCGGCGGTATTGCCGTTGTTACCTCGCTGATGGCTGTATTGATGGCCGCTATGTCCGGCATTATCGGTGGGGAAGTAGTGCTGCTTGGCTTGATTGCGCTGCCGCAGATGTTGCGGCTTGGGTATAATCAAAACCTCGCCATCGGAACAATTTGTGCGTCCGGTTCGCTTGGCACGATGATTCCGCCGTCGATTGTTTTGATCATTTACGGCCTGATTACTGAGACGTCGATTAAAGCGCTTTTTACCGGAGCGTTCCTGCCCGGCTTTATGCTGGCGTCATTCATCATCATGTACATCCTGATCCGCACACGGCTGCGACCAGAGGATGCGCCTCTGCCTGACCCGCAACCGGGCGATCCGACCAGCGCTCAAAAGCTAGGGATGTTCGGTGCGTTTTTGTCGATCCTTCTCGCAGGTGTCTCAGCGCTGTTATTGCTTCGTGCGGTGTTCTTTTCGCTGACAGGGCAGAACCAAAATCGCGGCGAGAATGTCGATGAAATCTTCCTCGGGATGCAGCATCACGTCCCCTATCTGGCGGGAGCTTTAGCAATCGGGTTGGTGCTGATACTGATCGTCTTTGGTATCAAACGATCCTCGTTAGGGTGGAGGCACGGCAAGGGCCTCGTCCCGCCTTTTGCCGTCATCGGTGTAGTGCTTGGCTCGATCTATGGCGGGATTTCTGGCATTACCGAAGCCGCCGGAATGGGCGCTTTTGCTGTTTTCCTGATCGCATTTTTCCGGGGCGAAGCCTCGATGGGTTTGCTTTGGGAAAGCATGATGCGGACCCTGAAATCGACCGGCACAATTATTTGGGTGACAGTTGGCGCAGCCGCTTTATCCGGTGCTTATACGCTTGCGGGCGGTCCGCGTTATATCGCGGGGTTGATTGTCGGAGCGGACATGCCGACACTTTTGGTTCTGCTCACCATGATGCTGATCTTGCTGTTCATGGGGGCATTCATGGATTGGGTGGGGATTGTCCTGCTGATCATTCCTGTTTTCCTTCCCATCGTGAAGGCGATGCCGGTTGATGAGATTGGCCTGATTGGGACGCTCGATCCGAAATACGTCTCCGTCTGGTTCGGTGTTCTGTTCTGTATGAATATGCAGGTCAGTTTCTTATCGCCGCCATTTGGCCCTGCGGCCTTCTATCTGAAATCAGTCGCGCCGCCGCATATCTCTTTGACGGATATTTTCAGAGGGTTTCTGCCGTTCATCGGCATTCAACTGCTCGCGCTGTCGGTCCTGATTATCTGGCCGTCAATCGTGACGTTACTGCTGTAGACCGGCGAGGGTATCCGTGACGGGTTTTGGATCATTGGATCTGTTGTGCCTTGGCGAACCGATGATCGAGTTCAATGATCAATCGGATGGAACATATCTGTTCGGCTTTGGCGGAGACGTTTCCAATGTAGCGGTTGCCGCTGCCCGTCAGGGCGCGCGTGCTGGCATCGCAACACGGCTTGGTGCGGACAGCTTTGGCGATGATCTTGTAGATCTTTGGACCCGTGAAAGGGTCGATACAGACGCAGTTGCCCGAGAGCCGGACGCGCCGACGGGCATCTATTTCGTGCGCCACGGGACCGATGGTCACAAATTTGAATATCGCCGCGCGGGGTCTGCGGCAAGTTTAAGTAGCCCCGACAACTTGTCGAGAGACGCAATACAATCCGCGCGCTGTTTGCACTTTTCCGGAATTTCACAGGCGATTAGCGATAGCGCAAGGGCAGCTTGCGAGGCGGCAGTAAGCGAGGCGAAGGCTGCAAACACACTTGTTTCCTATGACCCGAACCTGCGTCTTTCGCTTTGGCCCTTGGAAACCGCGCGGGACGTTATTCTCCGCACGGTTGGTCAGGTTGATATTTTTCTGCCGGGGTATGAAGACGCGGTACAGCTTACGGGGTTGAATGACCCCGAGGCTATTGTCGCGTTTTACTTGGATCACGGCGCAAAGATGGTGGCGCTCACGCTCGGGGAAGAGGGCGCTTTGATCGGCGATGGAAAAATATTAGAGCGCATACCCGCCAAGACCGTCACGCCCGTTGATGCCAGCGGCGCGGGGGATTGCTTTGACGGCGCTTTTCTCGCGCGGCTTCTCGCAGGCGATGACCTGATCGCGGCGGCGACCTATGCAAGCACGGCGGCGGCATTATCGGTGCAGGGTTATGGCGCGGTGTCTCCGATTCCGACAGCAGCAGAGGTCTATGCTTTTCTGACGTCTTAAGCCTCATACGTATTTATCGAGTGGATTATTGTTGACGAGAAGTGTGCGCAACATGATCTTGATGATACATAGCAATTACCCATCGGTTGGGTCGTGCCGGGTAAGGCAAGACCACGCAAAAATTCATCGTAGTGCGCCTATTTCAACAAATTCGCGCCATGCCCGCTCTAACCATTTCGATTTGATCGAATGTCCACCGGAATGAGTGCAAAACTCCAAGATATTGCCACTGGCGTTTAGCTGCCTTGCACAGTTCAGATCGCCATCCGAACTGTTGGTTGATTGACCAAAGCGACCTTTTCGCGAAAATAACGATAGGGCTTCGCTGACGGAGCCTTGTTTCGTGTCTGCGATCCTACGGCCTGCTAATGGAACCACAGTGTCAGATGTGCCGTGGGTGTGGATCAAGTTGACAGGGGCGCTTGGGCAAGAGGTCGGCAGGCTTTCCCAAAATGTGCCTGCAACCGGGGCAAAGGCGGCAAAGCTGCTCCCGCGATGACAGGCAAGATTCCAAACCATCATGCCGCCCGCTGAAAACCCGCTAACCATCAATTGGGTGCGATCAATCGGAAAGCGTTTCGTTGCATCAGCGATCAGAGCGTCAAAATACTCAAACTCTATCGAGCCATCGACGCCGCGTTTTCTGGGCGCGCCGGGGATAACCCAATCTGCGCCTGCACTTTTCGGAGCGATAAGAGCGACCCCGAGGCGAGACGCCATGCGTGACAAAGCCTTATTGCTGATTACGCCTTTTGCGGTTCCGCGATACCCGTGGGCATGGATGATGGCCCCGATTGGCGTGGTCCCGTCATGGCCGCTTGGCATCTTAATGCGGTAAATCCGCTCGCCAATAACGCAGTCACTTTTTGGGCCGCAGGCGAAAGCGGAGCTTATCGGCAAGAGCAAGCAGAAAAGGGCGGCAAGGGCGATTTTCATAATGAATCCTCGGATAGCGTTTTGCCAATGATGGCTTAGGCTGTCCCGATTCCATCATCACAATCGGGCGACGTTACGGCAGCAGGATATTGTAACGCTCGCGCGCCCAAGCATCTGTTTTCGCGTCGAGATAACCGGGATCGGGTTGCGCGAGGATTTCGTGGGCCTTTTCGCGAGCAACGTCCCACGCATCCAGAGCACCATTTTCTTCCCATGTCACGGGCGGATTTCGGTCTGCGAGCGTCGGGTAGAAATAATCGCGGCTCATCGAGGCCATCGTGTCATCGCCGCCAAGGAAATGACCTTCTCCGAGAACGGCCTCGCGGATGGCGGCCTCTGCTAATGTTTCGTCGGTCACTTCGATGCCCCGAATGGCACGATGAACATGCCCGAGCATTTCATCATCGAGAATGAAGGCTTCGAAACTCGCACCGAGCAGGCTGGCGGTCATGCCCGCGCTTTCATAGACCATGTTTGCGCCCGCCAAGCCGCAAGCGAGGGCGGACATGGCTTTTTCCGCGCCCATCTGTGCGTCGATCGCTTTTGCATCGGCCATCGACGAGGCAACGCCTGACGGTAGACCGAGCCAGTTGGACACTTGTGCAGCGGCGGCGTTGAGGATGCTGCTCTCTCCACCGCCGCCCGAAAACGCGCCAGAGCGTAAATCGATCACCAAAGGCCAGTTTGAGAAAATCACAGGGTAGCCCGGCGCGAAGACATTGACGAGGATCAGGCCTGCGAGCGTCTCGGCTGTTGATTGCACCAGAAAGCCAGCGGGTGTGGCTGGTGCAGTTGCGCCTGATTGTGCGGCTATAATCGCATTGATTGGCACATTGCGTTTGACGCAAGCCACAGTCACATCAACGGCGTCCTCACCATAACGCATTGGCGAGATCACCGGCGAAATATGGGCTTTGCAAAAGGGGCGCTCCGCAAAGCGGCCTTCTCCGCCGAGAGCATGATCGAACAGGTCAATGATTGGATCGACCGTTTCCGAAATCGTAAAACTCGTCCCAACCGGCTTTGTGGTTCCGCGCAGTAATGCGTAAGCCGTGTTGATGTCCAGATCGACGAGATCAGGAACATCGGTCGCCACACAGCAACGGGTAAACCAGCTCACATTGGTCAGCGTGTCTTGCAGCCGTGTGAAATCATAAAGATCGCGCAGGGTCGAGGAGCGGTATTTTCCGCTATCTATATCGAGTGTTTGAACTGCTGCACCGCCGGTTCCAAAATAAACCCGCTCGCCGCCGACTTCAAAGTCATGCTTCCAATCCCGGCCATAATAGATGAACGATTTACAGGCCCCATCAATAATGTCCGCGACCATCGCAGGGGGAAAGCAGAGCCGCCCAAGGTCATTCACAAAAGCGCCGCGCGCACAAGCCGCCTCTGTCAGAACGGGCGGTGCTTCGCCCATACCTAAGTCGTTTAATAAATTGAGCGCGGAATCGTATATCCGGCGGCATTCACTGTCAGTAAGCGGACGGTATTGCCCGCCAATCTGTCCGGGAGCTGCCGGATTTTCAGGGGTTGCAGCAATCGCACGCGCCGCCATACGCGCGGTGCGGCCCCGTCTTGTCGCTGGTTTGAGAGAATCGCTCATAAAAACTTTCGTTGACTGTAAAAACGGTCAACGAAAGCGCTTCTCAGGACAAGGATTTACTCAGCCGGAACCGATGGTAATCCATCATCGCCGCCGCCAATCGTAGGAGGCGTTAGTCCATCAAGGACGCCAGAGTCGCTGTCCGTGTCACTACCAACGCCCGGAAGCGCCTCTTCAACTGAGATACGGTCTAAGACTGATCCGCCTTGACGGTCTGATTGTGCAATAACGTTTAATATCAGGCTGGTGGTCAGAAAACCCGCCGCTAGATACCATGTGAACTTTTGCAATGCAGTCGCTGCGCTGCGCCCTGTAACGACACCGCCGCCACCGCCACCCATCCCTAGAGCACCACCTTCTGATCGTTGTAGCAATACCAAAACGATCAAAAAGATAACGAGCGCAAGGTGCAGCAGAAGAATGGCTTGTTCCATAAGGTTTTACTCGGTTTTAATTGGTGCGTCGTAGAAAACGCAAGCTCATCAGGCGCGCTCACTACCGCAAAGCGCAGCAAATGTCGACGGTTAACGACCGATCGATCTACAAGCTCCATAGTTGTAGTCCTTATGCAATCTTATAGTCGTACAGTGAACCTAATTTTTTGTTAGGGAACGATTGTTAAAGTTTCAGGATAATTAACGCGGGGAAGCGATAATGTTCGAATCTAGCAAATTGATAATCAAACGCTTTCGTAATTGTGAAAGTGGGGCAACTGGAGTTGAATATGGCCTTATCGCCGCATTTATTGCGATTGCGATCATTGGCTCTGTTCGAGTCGCGGGTGAAGAGGCAGCAGTGCCTTTTGACAGGACTGCCACAGCGTTGGATGACGCCAATAACTAGTATTTTTAATCATTCTATCTAATGCCGGGTAGGCCCGAAAAGTCTTACTTCAAAGGGTTATGTGGCAAGATTTAATGATCTTGAGAGATGAGCAGGGCGAAACCGCCAGTTCACGCCCTACGCTTTTAAAAGCGGATTTCTTACCGTACAGTCACGGTTTCGAACTTACCGTCTTTGACAACCAGTTCCTTGTAGGAGCCGGGGATGTCGCCGTTTGGGAGAAATTCGACATTGGTTGCGCCGACATAGTTGATGCCAACACCGTTTTTCAGCAAAAACAGACCATAATCGAGTTGACCGGCGTGGATTTCGACACCCGGCGCGTTTGCTACGTCAATCATGTTGGCTTGAATGGCTGCGCGGTCTGTTGAGCCTGCTGCCTGCATTGCCAAAGCAATCAAAGCCCCCGCATCATAGCTTTCAGGTCGGAATGGCCCGTCGACATCGACGCCAGCGCTTTGTCCGTAGGTTACGAAGTTACGCGCGCTATCGCTTTCACTGCCGGGTAATGTGCCGATTGTCCCTTCGAGATCTTCACCAATAGCGTCGATAAGAGATTGCCCGATCATGCCGTCTGCAAGAACGAATTGCTCGTATGAACCGGCGTCAATTGCACCTTGGATAATACCTTTACCGCCTTGGTCGAGATAACCGAGGACGACCAATGCATCACCGCCCGCTGCATCAAGGGCCGCGACTTCGGCGGAATAATCGGCTTTGCCGTCTTCATGGGCTGCACTGATAGAGATTTCGCCACCTAGTTTTTCGTAAGATGAAGCGAAAGATTCGGCCAGACCCTTGCCGTAATCGTTGTTCGTGTAGGTAACAGCGACTTCTTCGATCCCTTTGCCCATGACAACATCGGCAAGAACTTCGCCTTGCCGTGCATCGGAAGGCGCTGTGCGGAAGAAGTGATCTTTATCGTCTATCGTTGATAATGCGGGTGATGTTGCTGACGGCGACACCATGACGACGCCATTTGGCACAGCCGCGTTATTGGCGATGGCGGTTGTTACACCGGAGCAATCCGCGCCCATAATCGCGACAACTTTGTCAGAAGTTATCAAGCGCTCAGCAGCAGTGGTTGCGGCGGCGGCATCAATACAGGTTGAATCTGCGCGAACCGATACAATTTTTGATCCGTCTAATAAGAGACCCGAGTCGGATACTTCTTTCCAGGCGAGTTCTGCACCGTCGGCCATACCCGGTGTCAGCGATTCAATCGGGCCGGTAAACCCGAGGATCAGGCCGATCTTGATGTCTTCGGCAGCGGCATTCGCCGTCATAGCCGCGACCATAGCAGTCGCGATAAGTGCGTGTTTCATTTGAACCTCCCTGATTTTCTATGGTTAGCTTATGTCAGTGTTCGGCGCTTGAAAATGGTATTTTATGGAAACATATCAGGCGGCAAAGCGCCTGTTTTTATTGAATAAAGCAGTGCAGATACCGAAAAAACTGAGGTGATCGTCGTCACCAGTATCGTTGCCGAGACCCTTTCGACCCAAACGCCGTATTGTTGAGCAATGACAAAAACATTTGTTGCGGTGGGCAATGCCGCCATCAAAACAGCGGTAAAGACCCAGATTGGATCGAAAGAGCCAACATAGCTGAGCGCGAGGTACATCAATGCGGGATGCACAATCAGCTTGATGGGAACCAGATACCCTAATTCGAGTGGGACGCGGTTGAGGGGGCGCAGCGCCAATGTGACTCCCATCGCGAACAGCGCACAAGGCGCGGCGGCTTGTGCCAGATATGCAATCAGGCTTTCTATGGGCGCTGGCGGTGCAGCCCCTATGATTGCGAAAGCAACTCCGATGACTGTCGCGATGATAAAGGGGTGAAACACGATGCTGCGAATGACACCGATGATCAGCGTTGCAATACCTCCCTTGCGTTCGCCGGAGAGGGCCATCAACGCGGGCGCATTGGCGAAATGGAGTACATTTTCAAAGCAAAATATCAGAGCGACCGGAACGGCGGCTTTCTCGCCAAAAGCAAGGATTGCCAGCGCCGGTCCCATATAACCGATATTGCCATAGGCTGCGGCCAGTCCTTGCATGGTGGCATTGCCAAGATGCCGCTTGCTCGTCACATACCCGAGGAAGAGTGCGGTCAAAAACACGGCGAAGGTCACGCCGATATTTGTGATGATAAAGCTCCAACTCGCGAGTTCTTCAACGGGCGTTTTAGACAACAGCTTAAAAAACAATGCGGGCAAGGCGATGTAGATGATGAAGGTGTTGAGCCATCCCATTTGCTCAACAGGGCGCTTCGTCAGCCGTGCCGTGACAAAACCAATCACGATCAGCCCGAATAACGGCAAGATCAGCGTTAGAATTTCATACACAGCGAAGCCTCCCGAACAGGGACCGCAGCTTTAGCGCGCCTTCACCCGTTCCGGCAAGATGCCTCCGGGGGTGAAGCGCATGACCAGCAAAAGCACCAATCCCATGACGAAGACCCGCATGTGCTGTGCATTGTCGATCAGGTGCAAGCGGAGCCAGTTGGTTTCTGCCATCCCCGATGTGAGCAGGTTGATGAGCCAAGTTCCCGCCGGTTCCGCCTCGACCCAGAGGAACCAGATGAAAAATCCACCGATCACTGCGCCAAGATTATTGCCCGACCCACCAACCACGACCATGACCCAGATCAGAAAGGTAAAGCGTAGCGGTTGATAGGTTCCCGGCGTGAATTGGCCGTCTAACGTTGCGAGCATCGCTCCGGCAATTCCAACGACCGCAGAACCGAGGACGAAGATTTGCAAGTGACGGCCTTTGACGTCCTTGCCCATCGCTTCGGCGGCGACTTCGTTGTCGCGAATGGCGCGGATCATCCGGCCCCACGGGGAGTTCAGCGCTAAAACACAGAGCGTTAGAATGACGATCAGGACGATGGCAAAAAGCCCTGCGTAGCAGAGTTTTACGAACAGCCCGGAATACTCTGTGATCAGTCCCGCGAGTGCTTCTTCGCGCGCTGCACCGTTCAAGCCGGTCAGTTTTTCGGCGGCGAAAGCCTCGACTTTTTCCCGAAACCACGCGCTTTGTTGCAGGTCGACTTCGTAAGGAACAGGGCGAGGCAACCCGGTGACGTTCTTGACGCCGCGCGTCAGCCAGTCTTCGTTTTTCAGCACCGCGACAATGATCTCTGAAATGCCAAGTGTCGCAATCGCGAGGTAATCTGCACGCAGCCCCAAGGCGATTTTGCCAACCAGCCAAGCGGCTCCGGCGGCGAATAGTCCTCCGACAATCCACGAAACCATAATGGGCAGACCGAGGCCGCCGAGATAGCCGGTTTTACCGGGGTCTACTGATTCAATCGCGTCGACTGCGGGTCCATAAAAATGCCGCGTCGCGATATATCCGATCACGGCCACTAGCATGACGATCAGGAAATGTCCGCGCCGCCCTTTGGTTTTTCGATGCGCGAAAGTGGTTGCGATGATTGTTCCCAAAAAGCAAAGCGCTGTTAGGCCGATTTGAGAGCCGCCTGCACTCCATGCTTCCGCGACCGGGGCTTTGGAAACCAGCACAGCGGCGACCCCGCCCAGCGCAGCAAAGCCCATAATTCCGACATTGAACAGGCCCGCATATCCCCATTGGATATTAACCCCCAGTGCCATGACTGCGGAGATCAGGCAAAGATTTAACATTCCCAGTGCAACTGTTGGCGATTGGATATGCCAGACAGCGGCCAGTAGCGCGGCCATGATCACAAAGGCAATGAGCGCGCGCATCAGACGACTTTTCCTTTGAATATTCCTGTTGGTCTGACCAGCAGGACGACCACGAGGATTACGAAAGAAATGGCGAATTTATAATCCGTCGAAAGCAGTTGGAGCAGGCCATCGGGTTGCCACTCTTCCGGCAAAAGATAACGCCCGACTTTCTTATAGGCATAGGTCAACATGACTTCAGAAAACGCGATGATGAAGCCCCCCACGATTGCCCCGACAGGCTTGCCCAAGCCCCCGACAATGGCGGCAGCGAACATGGGTAACAACAGTTGGAAATAAGTGAACGGCTTAAAGCTCTTGTCTAACCCGTAGAGAACGCCAGCGATGGTTGCCAGACCTGCGGCTATGATCCATGTGATCTTTACCACCCGTTCCGGGTCGATCCCCGATAGGCGTGCCAGTGTCTCATTGTCCGAATAAGCGCGCATGGCTTTGCCGGTTTTTGTGCGTTGCAGGAACCAGAACAGCAAAACAACCAGCACTATCGCGACCACGACGGTAAGCACTTGCGAGGTGCGGATGGCTAAGCCTTCATCCAGTCCGGTGAGTTTTTTGAACTCCCGCGCTTTCATCAAAAAGCGGTCCCCATCGAGGAAAATCTGTTCACCCGGTCCAATGATAAAGCGGATCAATCCGTTCATCATGAACATGATCCCAATCGAGGCCATCAGGAAGGTTATCGGCTTGGCTCTCACATCGCGGTAATGCCGATAAACCAGCCTGTCCGTTATGAGTAAGAATAATACCGTCAGGAAAATTCCGATTGGCAGTGCGAGCAAGGCGGTAGGCAACGGCCCGAGGCTGACACCCCAGCTTTGCAGTAACCACGTCATCAGGATCGTAATCATCGTCCCGAAGGCCATTGTGTCGCCATGGGCAAAATTCGAAAACCGCAAGATGCCGAAAACCAGCGTGATCCCTAGCGCGCCGAGTGCGAGTTGCGCACCGTAGACCAATCCGGGAACCAGCACGAAATTCGCCATTAAGACGAGGGGGTTGAGCCACTCGGTCATGGGGTTTGTGCCCGCAACGGGGTTAATTCTTGAACCATCATCCCCCCAAGAAACTCTTGCGAACTTCTGCATCGGCGAGCAGGGCCTCGCCGGTGTCGGTGAATCTGTTTTCGCCTGTTACCAACACATATCCCCGGTCTGCGATTTCTAGGGCTTGCCGGGCATTTTGCTCGACCATCAAAACCGCAACGCCGGTATTACGAACCTCGATAATGCGGTCGAACAACTCGTCCATGACAATAGGGGAAACGCCCGCTGTTGGTTCGTCCAGCATCAACACCGAAGGCCGGGTCATCATTGCGCGCCCCACAGCGACTTGCTGTCTTTGACCGCCCGACAATTCGCCTGCAGCTTGCCTGCGTTTTTCCTTGAGGATGGGAAAGAGATTATAAATTTGTTCGACAGTTTCTGCGATGTCGTCGCCGCGCAGATAAGCCCCCATCTCCAGATTTTCTTCAACGGTCATGCCGGTGAAGACGTTTTCTGTTTGCGGGACAAAGCCGATGCCTTCGGCGATGCGGGCTTGCGTTGATAGGCCGGAAATGTCTTTGCCATCGAGCGTGACAGAGCCTGCGCGCAGATCGAGCATTCCAAGCAACGCTTTCATTGCCGTTGACTTGCCTGCGCCGTTTGGCCCGACGATTACAGCAATCTCGCCGCGTTCAACGCCGATAGAACAGCTTTTGAGAATATCGGCCCCGCCGTAGCCGCCGGTCATGTTCTCGCCGTTTAGGAGCATTAGGCTACGACCCGCTTTTTTGTCACGCCGCGCCCGAGATAGGCCTCGATCACTGTTTCATTCGCGCGAACCTCAGCGGCGGTTCCTTGAGCCAGCACTGTGCCCTCGGCCATGACGATCACCGGATCGCACAGGCGGGAGATAAAATCCATGTCGTGCTCGATCATACAGAAGGTATATCCACGCTCCTGATTGAGTTTGATAATTGCATCACCGATTTCCGCAAGCAATGTGCGGTTCACGCCTGCACCGACTTCATCGAGCAAGACGACTTTGGCGTCGACCATCATTGTGCGGCCCAATTCGAGCAGTTTTTTCTGTCCGCCCGACAGATTGCCCGCGCGCTCATGGGTCAGATGGCTGATTTTAAGAAAGTCGATGACGTCTTCGGCTTTGGCGCGGATTTGGCGTTCTTGCTCGCGCACTTTGCCGCGACCAATCCATGCGTTGATCAGCGTTTCCCCGTGCTGTTTTGCCGGAACCATCATCAAGTTTTCGAGCACGGTCATGGTTGAAAACTCATGGGCAATCTGAAACGTGCGGAGCAATCCCTTGTGGAACAGCTCATGCGGGGTCAGGCCGGTGACGTCTTCTCCGTCGAGTATGATTTGTCCATGTGTGGGAGAAAAAAGACCGGCTATAATATTGAAAAGTGTAGTTTTTCCAGCGCCATTAGGACCGATTAAACCTGTAATCGAGCCGCGCGCGATTTCGAGCGTGCAGTCATCAACCGCATGAACACCGCCGAAATACTTCGACACTCCTTCAACTCGAATCATGTGTTTCGTCCCCGTGATGTCTTTCATCACTAACGCTGAATACCAGATTCGCAACAATGCTGTGCCTAAGCACTGTCATACCGTTGACTCAGCGGTTTTCCGCTATACCGTCACGCGAGAAAGCAACCGTCAAAAAGGCGGTGCTCAATGGGAGGAATACCATGTTGTCACGTTTGACTTCGGCGATTGCACTTTGTGCAGCCATGACTGTTGCATCTACCGCAAGTGCGAAGGAACTTCGCCTGTCTCACCAATGGTCGACAAAAGATGTCCGCCACCAAGTTGCGCAAATCGTTGCTGATGCGGTTGAGGCCGCTGATGTCGATCTGAAGATTAAGATTTTTCCGTCAAAATCGCTGTTCAAACCGCGCGAGCAATATAAGCCTCTGTCGCGTGGTCAGCTTGATATGTCCGTCTTTCCGCTTGCGTATGCAGCTGGGCAACGGCCAGCGTATAACCTGACCTTGATGCCGGGATTGGTAAAGAACCACGACCACGCTGCGCGTCTCAACTATTCGCCATTCATGGAAGCTCTACAGGAGCAAATGGCGGAAGACGACGTGATGGTTCTCGTTCACGGGTATTTGGCTGGCGGTTTTGTCGGCAAAGATGGCTGCATCACAAAGCCTGAGCACGCGAAAGGCTTGCAAATGCGCGCGGCAGGTAAAGCGTTTGAGCAAATGTTGGCGGGTGCAGGCGCGTCGATTGCGTCGATGGCATCGTCCGAACTTTATAACGCGATCCAAACCGGCGTTCTGCAAGGCGCGAATACGTCGTCTTCCAGCTTTGTCAGCTTCCGTATTTTTGAACAGGTCAAGTGCTATACACCGGCTTCCGATGTGGCCTTGTGGTTCATGTACCAACCGTTGCTGATGAACAAAGCGACATTTGACGATTTGACCCCTGCACAACAGGCTGCCTTGAAAGCAGCGGGCCGTGCGGCAGAAGCCTTTTATCTGCAACAAGGTAAAGAGGCGGATGCAAAGTCTACTGCTGTTTTCAAAGAAAACGGCGTTGAGATCGCAAACATGACTGAAGAAGATTTCAATGCATGGCGTGATCTTGCCAAGGAAACCTCCTACAAAAACTTCCTTGAAGGAAATCCTGAAGGTCAAAAGCTGATCGACCTCGCGCTTGACGTCGAGTGATCGGGTAACGGCTTTACGGTCATATATTGTAAATCGGGTATGTCCGCATTCGCGAGCATCCCCTTTTTCGTGAACAACAAGCGTCTATTTTTACCTGTAACTGGCCCTGCTCGTGCGGGAATGGCGCGAATATTTAAATATCCGATAGATCGGGACATTCATGTCTGCACCCACCGTATTGAAAGTCGCCAAAGATGGCGGCAATCTGTTTCTTCGCGTCGTTGGCTGGCTCTCGACGCTGTGCGGCATCATTGCCGCCTTTCTGATTGTCGGGGCCATCGGATTGACCTGTCAGATGCTCTACATCCGCTTTTGGTTGGGCGAATCTACGATTTGGCAGACGGAGACGGTTACCTTCATGATGGTCGGGGCGACGCTGATCGGGTTGCCTTATGTCCAACGGTTGCGCGGGCATGTGAATGTCGATTTGATCCCGCTGATGCTGCCGCGCGGTCTGCGTAAGCTGCTCGCGATTGTCGTTTTGGCGGCATCCGTGGTGATCATCGGGATGATGGTTTGGTACGGCTGGGATATGTTCCACACCGCGTATGCGCGTAACTGGACTTCGGACTCGGTTTGGGGGCCAAAACTGTGGCCAATCTATCTGACGGTTCCGGTCGGGTTGGGGTTGTTGATGCTTCAACTCATTGCTGATTTGGTTGCGACCATCAAAGACATCGAAGAACCCTTTTCCCTCGAAGCTGAAACGAGCGGAGGAGAGGGCTGATGGACCCGCTTATTCTCGGTGCGCTGATCGGGATCTTTACGATCCTCATTCTCTTTTCCGGTGTTTCTGTCGCCATTGGATTGTTGATGGTGTCGGCGGGATTTTTGTTCTTTTTCAATCCGCGCGATTTGGAACTGATCCCTGAATTGTTTTTCGGAAAGCTCGATAATTTCGCGCTGCTCTCGATCCCTATGTTTATCATTATGGGAGCGGCCATTGCATCAACACGGGCTGGTGCGGATTTGTATGAGGCGCTGGACCGTTGGCTTACCCGTATTCCCGGCGGCCTTGTGATTTCGAACCTTGGAGCCTGTGCGCTTTTTGCCGCGATGTCTGGGTCCAGCCCTGCGACCTGCGCGGCCATTGGTAAGATGGGCATCCCTGAGATGCGCAAGCGCGGGTTTCCTGATGGCGTTGCCGCCGGGTCTATTGCTGCGGGTGGCACGCTCGGTATTCTGATCCCGCCTTCTGTGACGATGATCGTTTATGGCATCGCGACGGAGACGTCGATTGGTCGTCTGTTTTTAGCCGGAGTTTTTCCGGGTCTGTTGCTTGTCGCATTATTCATGGCGTGGTCGATCTATTCCACTGCGCGCAGCGGATCAGGGGATGCGCTGGCCGGGCGGTCTTTTTCGTGGAAGCAAAAGTTTGAAGTTCTGCCCCGTGTCGTTCCGTTCTTGTTGGTGATCCTCGGCGTGCTTTACAGCATGTATGGCGGTATCGCGACACCATCGGAGACGGCTGCGATTGGGGCGCTGCTGTGTATGGTTCTTGCGGTCGTCATTTATCGCATGTGGAACCCGCAAGAAATTTGGGTCGTCCTGAGAGATTCCACCCGTGAAAGCGTGATGATTTTATTCATCATCGGTGCGGCGGGTGTGTTCGCCTATATGCTGTCTTCTCTGCAAGTCACTCAAAGTATTGCGGAGTGGATCGGTACGCTTGATATTAATCGCTGGACGCTGATGCTGGCGGTGAATCTGTTCCTATTGGTCGCAGGATTCTTTTTGCCCCCCGTTGCTGTCATCGTCATGGCGGCTCCGATCCTGCTGCCGATCTTGCTAAAAGCAGGCTTTGGCGCGGAGGGCGACCCGTATGATGCGTATTGGTTCGCAGTCGTGCTGACGATCAATATGGAGATTGGTTTGATCTCTCCGCCTGTCGGCCTCAATCTTTACGTCATTAATGGCATCGCGCCGGACATCAAGCTGAAGACGATCCTGCTCGGATCGTTGCCTTATGTCGGCTGTATGGTGTTGGCAATTATCATCTTGTGTATCTTCCCGCAGATTGCGACATGGTTGCCTGAAGTGGTTATGGGTAAGGTTATCGGATGACGAACACTCTGTTTGATGGTCTTTTTGCAGATGTGAAACCAGAGCGGGCTTTTGCCGAGATACCGGGGGAGGGTGATGCGCCCTCGCGCTGGTACACTTACGCGCATATTGAGCAGGTCACAGCGCGTTTTGCGGCAACCTTGGCGGCGCGCGGGGTCAAGCCGGGGGATCGTGTCGCCGCGCAGATCCCAAAATCTATCGAAGCGCTTATGCTCTATCTCGCAACGGTGCGGGCCGGAGCGATCTTTCTTCCTTTGAATACTGCCTATACTGCGGCTGAGGTGGATTATTTTATCGGGGATGCCGAGCCGAAACTGTTCTTGTGTGATCCGAAGTCTCTCGACGGGTATATTGGTATTGCAGAGAAATACCGCGTTCATCTCGATAGCTTTGGCGTTTGGCGCTCGCCCGAGGTGAGTGCGGGAACCTTTTTTGATTTTGCGGAGGCGCAAACTGGTACTTTTGATACCGTGCCGCGTGCGCCCGAAGACCTTGCAGCGATCCTTTATACGTCTGGCACAACAGGACGTTCAAAAGGCGCGATGCTGTCGCACAAAAATCTGCTCTCAAATGCGGAAACCTTGGCAGAGGAATGGCGCTTTACCGAAGATGATGTGCTGCTTCATGCTTTGCCGATCTATCATACGCACGGATTGTTCGTGGCGAGCAACACGGTGATGAAAACCGGCGGGCAGATGATCTTTATGTCCAAATTCGACGCAGATGCGGTTGTGAAGAACTTACCCAATGCAACGTCGATGATGGGTGTGCCGACCTTTTATACGCGCCTGCTTGCGCATTATGGCTTCACGAAACAAGTGACCGAGCATATGCGGTTGTTTACGTCAGGGTCTGCTCCGTTGTTGGCGGAGACGCATCGCGAATTTGAAGCGCGAACAGGGCATCGTATCCTTGAGCGTTACGGCATGACCGAGACGAATATGAATACCTCTAATCCTTATGATGGAGAGCGCCGCGCCGGTACGGTCGGCTTTCCATTGCCGGGGGTTGAATTACGCATAGTGGATGAAAACGCGCAACCCGTTACGAAAGGCGAAATCGGGACCATAGAAGTGCGCGGCGACAATGTTTGCCAAGGCTATTGGCGGATGCCGGAGAAGACAAAGGAAGAAATGCGCGAGGACGGTTTCTTTATTACCGGTGATCTTGGGATGGAAGACGAAGACGGTTATGTCGTCGTTGTCGGGCGCGGCAAAGACCTTATCATTACCGGTGGCTTTAACGTCTATCCCAAAGAAATCGAGAGCGTGATTGATGATCTGCCCGGCGTGACTGAATCCGCCGTCATCGGCGCACCGCATCCTGATTTTGGTGAAGGGGTTGTTGCCGTTGTTGTCGGTGAAGGTGACGAAGACGCAATCCTCTCTGCGCTCGCCGATAAACTCGCCAAGTTCAAACAGCCGAAGCGGGTTTTCTTCGTTGATGCGCTGCCCCGGAATACGATGGGTAAAGTGCAAAAAAATATATTGCGCGATAGCTATAAAAGGCTCTTTGTTCGATGAGCGTTAGTTGGAGAAAAAATGTTCGTCGCAGTGAAGGGGGGCCGTTTTATAAGTTTCAGGGAGTAAGTGTTCCCGCCGCAGTAAAGAGTCTCTACGGTTTGCACGACGGAGATGAAATCTCATTGGCTGTGCAGTTTGGTTCGTCTCTCGAAGTTATCGAGAAACCGCTTACAAGTGGCGGTGAAGTCGCTGTTGGAAAAGACCTCAATGAACGTCTTCAAAAGTTTGCTAAGCAGTTTCCAACTTCATTCGTTCAGTTTACGCTGACATCTAATAAGGTTCCTGGCGATTTCCTCTCTCATGATGATCGAAGGCAAAGCCAGATTGAATTTGATCGAGGTGTCGAAAATGCGCGGTCGAATCGAAAATCGCGCCTAGCAAGATTGAAGGCTGCGCCGAAGATCCCGTTAACAGAAACTGTTACCGTTCAAGTTTACAAACGAAATCCGGATGTAGTCGCGGAACGTCTAGATATCGCGGAAGGTGTGTGTGAGGATTGCGGAAGCGAAGCTCCTTTTCCCCGCCGTTCAACTGGAGAGCCTTATTTAGAGGTCCACCATATCCATACGTTAGCAGAAGGCGGTCATGATACCGTTGAAAATACGACAGCGCTCTGTCCAAACTGTCATCGCAAAGCCCATTACGGCTGAATTGAAAGCGCTTCAATGTTCTACGAACCGAAAGAAGGCCACGGCCTTCCACATAATCCCTTCAAGGCCATCGTTGCGCCGCGCCCGATTGCGTGGGTATCGACGCTGAGTGAAGAGGGCGTTCCTAATCTTGCACCGTTCTCGTTCTTCAACGGCGTCAGTGATGTTCCGCCCATTGTCATGTTTTCCTGTGCGCCGCCCAGTCCATCGCTCAATAAAGACACCCGCGCGAATTGTCTCGCGACGAAAGAGTTTGTCATTCACGTCGTTGCACATGAAATGCGGGATGCAATGAATACGTCTTCCGCAGGGTATCCGCCGGAGGTTGACGAGTTCGAGGCGGCGGGCCTGACGAAGGCGCCTTCGACGCTGATCAAGCCGCCTCGGATTGCTGATGCGCCAGTGGCGATGGAGTGTAGGCTCCACGACTCCCTTGACCTGCCCGGACCCGACGGCGGGGCTGGTTATACAGTCATCTACGGTGAAGTGATCGGGGTGCATATCGCCGATGCTGCGATCAAAGACGGCAAGTTGGATGTCTCGGCGTATAATCCGCTCGCACGGCTTGGGTATCATGATTACTCGACAGTTTTTGATACGTTCTCGCTTGTGCGCCCTTCATAGGTGGTTTCAAAGATAACGGTTTTGTCAGAAGTTGAAGAGTATTTTTCGCAATAAGTCATTGTTGAGTAAGCACTTTTTACGATCTTATCCGATTATTCATTTTAGGATCGCGGCTTGCATTTCATAGGGTTCCGTGGATTTATAAAGCCAGCTCAATCCGGCATCCCGGATTAGGAGGATCGAATGGCAATTGGATACACACGCCGGAATGTACTGATATTCGGTGTCGTGGGCGTGGGAAGCGTCTCGTTTGGCCTCGCGGCTTTAGCCAAAGAGTTAGACACTGAAGAATCCATTGCGGCATTTATCGGCGACGCCGAAGTGTCGGATGATAAGCTGGACCTGCGCATACCAGAGATTGCCGAGAACGGAAGCTCTGTGCCAGTCGAAGTGAATGCTGAAAGTGCAATGGAAGGTGATGACCTCGTTGAAGAAATCGTCATCCTCACAACCGCCAATCCAAACCCCGGTGTTGCAGCTTTTAAATTTAGTGAGCTGTCTGGCAAAGCGCGGGCTTCAACCCGTATGCGGTTGGCGCAGACGCAGGATGTTATTGCTCTGGCCCGAATGAAAGACGGTTCGATCCGCCGGACTTCTCGACTGGTCAAGGTCACTGTCGGCGGATGCGGAGGATAACGAGATGGCGAAGATAAGACCTCGGGTAAAAGTCCCAAAGAAGGCTGCGGCTGGAGAGATCGTTAGAATAAAAACGCTCCTGTCACATCCAATGGAAAACGGCCATCGTATCGACAACGAGACAGGGGAATTTGTCCCTCAGGACATTATGAATTATTTCTCTGCCAGCTTTAACGGAGAAAAATTTTTTGAAGTCGATGTCGAGCCAGCGGTTTCCGCAAATCCATATATCGAGTTTAATTTGAAAGTTCCTGAGAGCGGTACGGTTTCTTTCCATTGGAAGACCGAGAATGATGGTGATTTCAATCTCGAGAGAGAGATTAAAGTCGTCTGATCTTTGTCACGGAATAAAGTGATGGACGGCCTGCGCCTTGGTGGAGCGATGCGATGATCCCACGGCGAGAATTTCTGCAAGCCTCGGTCGCGGCAACTGCTTTGACTGGATTTGGGGGCGGTTGGTCATGTGCGGCGGCACAGCAAACTCTGACCGAAGATATGCTGATCGACATGCCGAGCGTTGGCAATGTCACATTGATGCATGTCACGGACATTCACGCACAGCTCAAGCCGATATATTTTCGCGAACCCTCAATCAATCTTGGCGTCGGCGATGCGGCAGGAAAACCGCCGCATGTCTCCGGCAGTGATTTTCTGAAAATGTTCGATTTGGAGCCGGGCAGTCCTCATGCCTATGCGCTGACCTCAACGGATTTCGCGGTTTTGGCGAAAGATTACGGCAAGATGGGCGGCCTTGACCGTGTGGCGACGGTCCTGAAGCGTATTCGCGCCGAGAGGCCGCACGCTCTGTTGCTGGATGGCGGCGATACTTGGCATGGAAGCTATACGGCGAACCAGACCAAAGGGCAGGACATGATCACGGTCATGAATGCTCTGAAACCCGATGCGATGACGTCTCATTGGGAGTTCACCTATGGCGGCGATTACATCAAAGAGGTGATTGAAGATCTACCGTTCCCGTTTCTTGGGGCGAATATTTTTGATAAAGAATGGGATGAACCGGCTTTTGAACCAATGCAGATGTTTGAGCGGGGCGGCGTGCAGATTGCTGTTATCGGGCAGGCTTTTCCGTATCTGCCGATCTCTAATCCAAGCTGGATGTTCCCCGACCTGAGTTTCGGCATTCGCGAACAGCGTTTGCAGGAACTCGTTGACGGCGCTCGGGAAGAGGGCGCTGGTTTGGTGGTCTTACTGTCGCATAACGGTTTCGATGTTGACCGGAAATTGGCAACCCGTGTGAAAGGCATTGATGTGATCCTGACAGGTCATAGTCATGATGCGCTGCCAGAACCGGTTCAGGTTGACGAGACGATGGTGATTGCCTCCGGCTCGAATGGTAAGTTTGTCTCGCGGCTCGATTTGGACGTTCGGGACGGGAGAATAAGAGATTTCGGCTATCGCCTCATTCCGGTTTTTTCGGATGTCATTGCACCTGATTCAGAAGTGTCTGCATTGATTGATGAGGTGCGGGGGCCGTATGCGGCGGAGCTACGCCGTGTTATCGGGCAAACGGACGGGGCGCTATACCGGCGTGGGAATTTCAACGGAACATGGGATGACCTAATATGCGATGCGCTTTTATCGCAGCGCGACGCAGAGATTGCTTTGTCGCCGGGCTTTCGTTGGGGGCCGAGCTTGCTGCCCGGTCAGGATATTTGCATTGAAGACCTGCACAATGTGACGGCCATGACCTATCCGGCGGCGTATCGGAGGCAGATGAGCGGGGCGTCTCTCAAAGGAATCCTTGAGGATGTTTGCGATAATCTTTTCAACCCCGATCCCTATTATCAACAGGGCGGTGATATGGTTCGGGTTGGTGGTTTGGGGTATCGCGTTGATGTGAAGGCTAAGGCGGGCGAACGCATTTCAAACATGACGCATCTCGCGACCGGAAAGCCTATTGATCCGAGCCGCGATTACACTGTGGCGGGGTGGGGCAGTGTTAATGAAGACACAGCAGGCCCGCCGATTTGGGATGTTCTCGAGGCACATCTGAAAGATGTCGGGACAGTCTCGCCGAAGGCTAACACAGCGGTCGAAATCGTGGCGGACTGATAGCCCCCACCGCTTCAGAGGGCAGTCAATGCCGCTTGCGCTTTGGCGTCGAAACCACAAATAACAGTATCGCCGGAGACAAAAACAGGGCGCTTCATTAGGGTTGGATGTTCGAGGATCAACGCGACCGCTTTTGCGTTGTCGATGCCCTCCTTGTCTGCATCCGATAGCCCGCGCCAAGTTGTGCTGCGCCGGTTGAGGGCAACTTCCCACCCTAACGCCTCCACAACGGCATTGACCCAACTTGCATCAACTCCATCGGCGCGCACATCGTGGGTTTCGAATGGAACCTCTCTATCCGTCAGCCATTTCAGTGCTTTTTTGCAGGTGTCGCAGTTCTTAAGAGAGTAAACTTTCATCATCATTGACCGTCATCAAAGTGTGGTTGGCCAGCAAATCCGCCGCCATGATATTTGAACATAGGATCATCGATCTCTTTTTGGCTCGATGCAGCCTCTACTTTTTCGCGGTAGATTTCTGCATTGTCTTGAGGCTGAAAACCAAGGTGTGAGGCCATTCTGTTATCCCAGAGTTTTTCGTCATTATCAGAAACACCATAGACAATCGTATGCTCGACACGCGGAGCGATCAGGCAACGGTCAACGAGGTGCTGAAAATCCCGATAGCTCATCCAAGTTGCTAGCATCCGTCTATCCATCGGCTCTGGAAAGCAAGAGCCGATACGCATTGACACGCTTTCAAAGTGATATTTGTCCCAGTAATATTGCGCGACGGCTTCGCCGAACACTTTTGATACGCCATAATTCGTATCCGGGCGCGGGTGGACCGATGCATTTATCACTTGAGTTCGCGGGTAGAACCCGATGGCGTGGTTTGATGACCCCCATATCAGCCTGCGAACACCATTTTTCCGGCATCCCTCAAAGATATTGTAAAAACCGATAATGTTTGAGTTGAGGACGCTATCCCACGTGCCCTCGAGACTCTGCCCGCCCATATGGACGATCATGTCGATATTTTCTGTCAGGGCCAAACACGCATCGGCATCGGAAAGGTCGCAGAAGATTGCCTCTTCATGTGCAGCGATGCCTTCCATGTGGTCTTTGTCAGAGATGCGGAGGTATTCGCAATGTGCGGGGAGAGACTCGCGCAAGACTTTGCCCAAGTTTCCGGCAGCGCCTGTCAATAAGATCCGGTTATAGCGCTTCGACATACGTGCCTCTCTCAGTAGATGACCTTACGACAATGTAGATGCGAACTTGTGCCGTCAATTCGGATGGCTCTTGCGCCCGTCGAGATACGGTGCATATAGTTTTCTTGCACTGCACCATTTTCGGAGTCTTCATGTCCAGCCCAGTTCCCCAAATCCAAAAAGTCGGCGTCGTGGGCGCTGGTCAGATGGGCAATGGCATCGCGCATGTTTTTGCGTTGCATGGTTATGACGTCGTGATGAGCGACCTCGAACAATCGAAGCTCGATGTGGCGATGGAGACGATCCGGGGCAATCTTGGTCGCCAAATACGCAAAGAGATGATCACCGAAGCGGAAAGCGAAGCAACGCTTGCGCGAATCCAATGTGTGACGGATTTGGATGCTTTTGGTGATGCTGACCTTGTTGTGGAGGCAGCGGCAGAGCGAGAAGACCTCAAGAAGAGCATTTTTTCGACCTTGCTGCCTATCGTCCCTGAGAAAGCAATTTTGACGTCCAACACGTCGTCGATTTCGATTACACGGCTGGCATCGTCTACGGATCGCCCTGAAAAGTTCATGGGGCTGCACTTCATGAACCCTGTGCCGGTGATGCGCTTGGTAGAGTTGATTCGTGGGATTGCCACAGACGAAGAAACCTATGCCACGATGAAAAATGTGGTGAAGTCGCTTGGCAAAGAAGCCGCGAGTGCGGAAGACTTTCCTGCCTTTATCGTCAACCGGGTGTTGGTTCCGATGATCAACGAGGCTGTTTACACGCTGTATGAAGGTGTTGGGACGGTCAAAAGCATCGACAAGGCCATGAAACTCGGCGCGAACCATCCGATGGGGCCGCTTGAGTTGGCCGATTTTATTGGGTTGGACACATGCCTCGCGATTATGAACGTGCTGCATGATGGATTGGCCGATACGAAATACCGCCCTTGTCCTCTTTTGGTGAAATACGTTGAGGCAGGATGGCTTGGCCGTAAGGCTGGACGCGGCTTTTACGATTATCGCGGTGATGAGCCGGTTCCGACGCGGTAGTATTTTTTGAGGCGTGCATTGGTTTCACCCGTGAAACCTTTGTAACGCCAGTGTTATCCCACGCTTGAAATCATAGACATAGTTTTGATTCGCGCCATGTTCAGTGCGAACTTATGCTATCCAAGTAAGTAATTTTTGTGCTGATCGACCTGATGGAGTTCTCAAATGCGTCTTACCCTACCATCTTACGCGGTGGCGATTGCTCTGATTACAGGAGCCAGCGCAAGTTCGGCTGAACCCTATGTGCTTGATAAATCTCATACGGCCATCACTTTCCAGATAGATCATCTCGGGTTTTCTATCGTTCATGGTCGGTTTAGCGAATTTGATGCAGACATTGATTTTGATGCAGAAGAGCCTTCAAAATCGAGCGTTGTGTTTACGATTAGCGCACCAAGCATTGATACGGGGTGGGAAAAGCGTGATGAGCACGTAAAAGGGCCTGATTTTCTCAATGTCGCGAAGAATCCTGAAATAGTCTTCAAATCGACTTCGATCAAAAAGACCGGAGAGAAGACAGCGGAAATGGTCGGGATGCTCTCGATGAACGGTGCTTCTAACGAGGAGACTTTTGAAGTGACATTGCGGAAAATGGAACCGTCCCCCTTCGGCAAAAAGCTACTCACTGCCGGATTTGTGGCCGAAGGAAAAATTGATCGCACAAAATATGGAATTTCTTATGGTGCCGGGGCGATAGGGAACGATGTGCCCGTGCGCGTCGATTTGGAAATTGTGAAGGATGAATAATGCGCGCTTTGTTCGCGTGTTGGTGTTTGATAGGGCTGATACAACCTCTCTCGGCATTAGCTCAACCTGCCTGGATCGTTGATACGGAGAAAAGCTCTGTATCATTTGAATATGTTGAAAGCGGTAAGCTTAAATCCGGCGCTTTTGACACGTTTGTTGCCTCGATCGTTTTTGATCCTGAGATGCCAAAGAGCGCTTCGGCTTCTTTTGTAGTGGATACAGCCAGTATAGATTTGAACGATGCTATGCGTGAGGGCGTTTTGGCGAGTGTGCCCTGGTTTGATAGTGAGCGCTATCCAAAGGCTGAATTCAGACTAACTGATCTCTCTCCCGCGCCCGGTGGCGCTTATATCGCCGATGGTATGCTCAGAATCAAAGAGACTGAATTACCGGTGCAAGTGAAGGTTAGTCTTGTACTCGAAGACGGCGATGCGAGAGCAAAAGGCGTTCTGAAAATCGACCGTCGCGACTTTAGACTGCGTGATGCTCTGCTAGAATCAATCGTCTCTGTTGGTGAGACAGTTTCGATTGGATTCGATTTGATTGCCAAGGTAGGAAAACAGTGACAATAAGCGCGAAGCGCTTGGTTTTTCTTGAGTAATTGATACAGCAGGTGAAGGACTGACGATGGGCTTGCACAACACTGCGACCCGCTGGGGATGGCCGGCGAAGCTGCTCCATTGGGTTCTTGCTTTGCTGATTTTCGGTCTTCTCGGCCTTGGCACATATATGACAAGTCTTGAATTGGGTCTTGAACGCCTAAAGCTGACCCAAATTCACAAGTCGTTCGGCTTCGTTGTTTTTTGGCTGGCAGTCATTCGGGTGGTTTGGCGCAAGTTTGGTGGACCAGCGCCTGAACATCTCGAAACATCGAAACCGTGGGAGCGCTTTGTATCCAGTGCGACTCATGTCGGTATGTATATTTTGATGTTTATGATTCCGCTGACTGGATGGCTTATGTCCAGTGCATCCCCATTCAATGATGCAGATTCGTATATTTACATTCCCAACATGGTGTTCGGTCTTTTTGAAATGCCGGACCCGATCTCGCCCGGCGATGCCAAGTTATCGAAGATGCTGGGCGTTGTGCATCGTTATGCGGGCTACGCTTTGGCGGCACTGCTGTTTGTGCATCTTGCCGCCGCGTTTAAGCATCATTTCATCCTGCGCGATCCGATTTTAACTCGGATGCTTCCTTTTGGTCGGGATCGCTAGAACCCGTCGCCTCCATCAAGAACCACAGCATTTCTTTTACTTCGTCTGTGTGCCACTCGGCCTCCCCGATGAGACGACCGATTTCGCGGCCATCCGGCCCCAAAATTGCGGTGACTGGTAGGCCGATGACGCCCATTTCAAGTGCGAGATCTTTATCCGGGTCGGCATAAAGACCCATTGTCATCTTTGCACGTTTCCAAAAGCCAGCAGCCTTTCTGAGACCGCCACGATCAATTGATATCGCTACGACATCAAGGCCATCATCGGCCAAATCAGCTTGTAATTTGTTCATGCCTGGTAGCTCTTTCAGGCAGGGTGGACACCACGTCGCCCAGAAATTAACCATTGTTATGCTGCCATCGAAGGTGTGCAGGTCGATCTCTTCGCCAGTTCCATTCAAGAAAGTTTTCTCGCGGAACGGGCGTGGTTCGTCGTGAATTTTAAAGTTACCAAAGTCCTCTGGCATCAATGTTTCCAGAGTTGCACGCTCTTTATCGGACAACAGTGAAGGTGAGGTGTTGTCGGCGAGGGCCTCAGCACCGTATAGAACCGCAAATGCGGCGATCATGGCTTTCAGCTTGGACGTCATTAATTCAGGCTCCTCGAAGGTTCGACGGTTATGACAACACGTAGCAAGAAAACAGCAAATTCCATGTGGGGCGGTCGTTTCGCGATGGCTCCCGATGCGATCATGGAAGAGATTAATGCATCAATCGGGTTCGACCAGCGACTCGCAGTACAGGATATTCGCGGCTCCAAAGCTCATGCTGCCATGCTTTTAGATGTTGGAATCCTAACACGGCAAGATGTTGACGCGATTTCACAAGGACTTGACGAGATTGAAATGGAAATCGCGGCAGGAGACTTCCCGTTTTCCCGTACACTCGAAGATATTCACATGAATATCGAGGCGCGGCTGCGCGAGAAAATCGGGGATGCAGCGGGTCGGCTTCATACCGCGCGGTCCCGAAATGACCAAGTGGCCACTGATTTTAAGCTGTGGGTCCGTGATCGCCTTGATGATGTAGACGGTGCTTTGAAAGGGTTAATTTCGGCATTTCTCGACCAAGCTGAACGCGGTGCGGATGTTGTCATGCCGGGTTTTACGCATCTGCAAACTGCACAGCCGGTGACATGGGGTCATCATATGATGGCGTATGTCGAAATGTTTGCGCGGGACCGGTCGCGTTTTGCCGATGCTCGGGCGCGGATGAACGAATCTCCGCTTGGTGCGGCGGCGCTTGCCGGAACGGGATTTCCTATTGATCGTGATCAAACGGCTAAGGCCCTTGGGTTTGATCGTCCCGCCGCCAATTCACTGGATGCGGTTTCCGATCGGGATTTCGCGCTGGAATTTCTGAGTGCAGCGTCGATCTGTGCAACGCATCTGAGCCGGTTGTCAGAAGAGTTGGTGATTTGGTCATCGGCGCAATTCGATTTTGTCAGACTGTCGGACAAATTCACGACCGGCTCGTCAATCATGCCGCAAAAGCGAAACCCCGACGCCGCCGAACTCTGCCGTGCAAAAGTTGGCCGGATTATGGGGTCCATGGTCGGGTTGCTGACGATCATGAAGGGGCTGCCCTTGGCGTATTCCAAGGATATGCAAGAAGATAAAGAGCCGGTTTTCGATGCGGCGGATTCTCTTGGCCTTGCCCTCTCTGCTATGACGGGGATGGTGCAGGATATGCAGCCAAATACTGATAAGCTGCGCGAAGCCGCAGGGCATGGGTATTCGACGGCGACTGATCTGGCCGATTGGTTGGTTCGCGAATTGAATATGCCTTTCCGGGATGCCCATCATGTCACCGGATCGTTGGTGAAGATGGCCGAAGACAAAGGCATCGCGCTGGAGGCTTTGTCTCTTGAAGATATGCAAAGTGTCGAGGAAAAAATCACTGCTGCTGTTTTCGATGTTCTCAGTGTCGAAAGCTCGACCCGCTCGCGCACGAGTTATGGCGGGACGGCTCCGGAGCGCGTGCGCGAGCAGATTAGAAGATGGCGCGTGATGCTTTAGGGCACTGCCATAGAATAGGTGACGGTCTGCCGGATGTCTGGGCTTCTTTTGATCGGCTGTGCTGTTATTCTTTCAAACTGGTGCGGTTTGGTGTTCAGTGATGTTCCGATCAAAATAAGGGCAGGCCACAAGATATAGAGTTGAACTTCCATGTTCTCGCCGAATGAAAACAAGAGAATTGCGAGGATTAATCCGAGGGGCAAGCGTGCCTCTTTCGTCATGATCGTCTGTTTCGACAGAACCAACAGAGTCCATATCATCGGTATCGCGAGCATGATGGCCCCGACCGTTCCTTTGACGAATAAGAGGCCGTACCACGTGTGATGGGTTCCGATCAGCATGTATTCTGTGACATGCGCGCCCGGCTCTACAATGCCGTGCCCGAACCACGGCGCTTCGGTCCTCCATCTTTCTCCGGCGATGCTTTGTAAGGCGTCGCGGACGCGGGTTGAGTCTGCGCGCATGGCTCGAAACGCATAAACCGCATCGGATAAAGCAGAAATAAACCTCCCGCCGAAAACGACCATGACGCTGGCGATTGCAGTCAGGGCGAACCAAACCCATGATTTAAGAATTAAAGGAAGCAAGCGGGGCAGTGAGCCGCATATGACGACTCCCATCAGGCTCATGCGTGATTTCGTCATCAACACAATCGCCAGCCCCGCGATAAGCCCACAGGTTTTCCAGAATTTATTTTTTTCTTCCAGCGCGCAGAGCGTTACGATCACACCGACCAGACCGGCAAAAGGCGACCAAGGGGTATAAAACTGCCACCGCGCCGCGCCGTTTGAGGGGTCAATAGTGTAAAGATAGACCGAGAAATATTCCGGTCCCGGACCGCCGACAGCTCGGATGGGAGAGACGAATAGCTTTTCCGGCAAGCCGATTTTTGGCGCCATAATAAACAGCGGCAAGAGCAACACTGTTTGTAAGCCCAAGACGCATTGAGCGCGAACGATGGTTTCCGGGCGAATATTCAAAGATGCTCCGACCATGATGAATAAGGCAAACAAGGCCCAGCCTTTGGCCCATCCAATGCTTGATTTGATCGTCTTACCTGTGCCGAGCGAATTGTCGAAATGGCCGACCCAAAGAACGACGAGCATCCCCAACATGCAAATAATCCATACCCAAACGGTGGCGGGAGGGGCAGATGCGCGAAATTCGGGTTTCATCAACGGTGTTAGAAATAAAGAGACAGCGGTAAATCCGGCAATACTCCAACCCAGAACCGGCCCCACGACATAAAGCGCGCCAAGACCATAAAACAGCCATGTCAGCGTAATCGTACGATACAGCACCCGCTCCGGCGGGGTCATGTTATTTACGATATGCGTCATAACTGACCTCTAAATTTCCGAATAGGCTTTGGTCCGGAATTTCGATGAGCGGTTCGTCATCGAGTGGAACTGGCTCGGGTGAAATGAGGTTTTCTATCGGTTCAAGCGGCTTGGTTGCCACGTTTTCTGGTGTGACACTTGTCTGTGCTTTCTTAGGCGACTTCTTCGTCGCCGCTGCAATATCCTCTGAGGGATGCGAGAATAATTTGCCAAGCCAACGCAGGATAGAATTGCGTGCCCAAGCGAGTGTTAAGCCACACGCAACAAAGAAGGTTCCGGCGATGGCGGCGATCAAGCCGATCTTTGTACTAGGCGATACGGGTTCGTCAGATGCGTAAGGTTGTTCGATAACTTGCGCCAGAGGGTAGGATGCGAAGAGATCAGTTTTTGTCGTATCAGCCCGTGCGATTGCCGAGATGAATACCGCTTCGGCGACCTGATGCTCGCGTAGGAGTCTGTCGAGTTCAGCGGCAGGTTTTGAGAGGCGTTGCACTTCTGATTTGGCTTCTTTGTATTGGGCCTCCAGTTCTCTACGTTCTGCGACAAGACCATCGCGGGCAGCGGCATTGTCAACCAGTGTACTTAGCATCGTCTCGCGGGCGCTGTGCGCGGATAGATCGCCCAAAGCCCGGAAGGATTTGCGGTCGAGGTTGGTGAGTTTTTCACCGCGTTGCAGCATCGGTAACGCGGCGCTGAGATAACGACGCTTGGCAGTTTGGTATTCCGGGTGACGGTCGCCAAAGTTTCGTTTGGCTTTTTCAAAGATGATTTTTGTTGCCGTTGTTTCCTCCAGCAAGGCTTGAAAGACAGGATCGGCGCGCAATTTAAGGGCGGCAGCGGCACGGCTTGCGCTGACACGAAGCGAAGATTCTAGCGCTTTCACTTCACCATTGCGGCGGCTGATCTCGGCATCGACGTTTTGTAACCGGCGTCCGAGGGTGTCTACGAGAGCCAATGTTTCCGAGTATTGCGTAGCGCTCGCCAAGCCTGTTTCAGCCTGAAAGTTCAAAATCTCTAGCTGAGCAGCAGCGACGTTATCCTGATATTGTTTGAGCGCAGACCGATTGGCCCCTTCGCGGCGTTCGGCATAATCTTTACGAAGCCGGTCAAGTTCATCAGAGAACGAGTCGAGGAAGGCTTGGGCGTTCGCGGTTGCACCCTCCGGACTCATGCCACGGATTGAAACCATGATTAGGTTCGTTTGATCCACCAGTTTAATCTTGGGTTTTGGAAAATCACCGGGTTCCAAATCACGGGCCTCAGCGGAGGCTCTCAAGACGGTATCTGTCATCATCAATTTGCGATAGCTCTCAACCGGACTGAGGCGACTGCTTGCCCAAGGGGAAGATGCAGTTGATGTTGCCTGTCCGACCTGTTCGAGATTCACAGACGCATTCGGGCCATCGCCGGGCAATATAATCGTCATGCCAGCTGCATATTGCTTTGGAGAAAACGCGATGTATGAGATTGCGAGAAACCAAATTGGTGCGATGGATATTAAAGTGGTCAGCAAGTAACGCAGACCCCTCCATTGTGCCCAGTTCTTGAAAATCCACATTAGAGTGCTCCCAACAACAAAGGTGCTGGCGCGATCACTTCAATGATTGAACGGACAATATCGCGTCCATTTGTGACGTTGCTGTCATAGCAAGCCAGCGCATCACCGGGCATCAGAACCGGATTGTGGTTGTCGCGGTCGGAACGGCGAACGAGCTTTTCAATTTGACGTTCGATGACTTCAGAACGGCCCGTAACAGGGTTTTGTGATATGAGCACAGCCCAACGATCCGCATTTGTAAGCTGAGTGCCACCAACGCAGTTCATGCGCACAAGGGTCTGCAGCATTCGGGTCCCGTATTTAACTTCGCGTATATCGGGATCAATGGCAGATTGCGCGTTACTTTGTGAAGGGCTTGTTAAGTTAGAGACATGGATTTTTATCCCCTTACGGGTGATTGCTGTTGGGCGGGCTAAACCAGGTTGAAAACAGTCCAAGGAGGGGATGCTTATTTGGTCACCAGCGAGTAGCATGGGGTCATAAAAACTTTTGTTGACGACGACAGAGCGCAGATCAATTCGCCATGTTTTACCGGCGCGCTTTAACAAGATGCGTTGAGTATCCGCGTCGGGGCGCAAACCGGCTACCCCTTGAAGTGCGGCAATAATGCCGCGCCCATATGTGGGATCGCCGAATGCGGCTTGCCTAGCCAGATCGCGGCTTTCAGCAGAGCGTAAGCCGATTTCCGTGGTTCCCGGTTCGAAGACTGCGCCGTCAAGGTGAACGCGAACTCCCGCGCGCTCCAAGATTTTGACACTGACGCTCGGTGACGCACGATAAAGGTTTTCAGTCGTCAAGGCTTCGGCGAGATTCTTTGTCAAAACATCCGGCGTAATGCCATGTGCCTGTACAGGAGAAAGGCGGGGCAACCGTAGCGCGCCATCGTCTTCCAACTCGTAATCGCCGGACAATAATGCATCGTCGTTGACCACGACGCGGAGCAGGTCGCCGCGCGAAATTACGTTTTCACCAGAGAGACGGGGCAATAAAGGGATGTTATCAAACTGAATATTCGGTTTACATTTTTCGAGTAAGGATTCAGTGCCGATGATCGTCTCTTCGTGGTTGGGGAAAGTACGCTGGCTTTGTTGAAAGCCACCTACTGAGGTTATCGGTGTATCATTGCGCGGGGTTTCCATTGCTGCGCATCCCACAGCCATCAGACCACCCATGACTATGAATGCGGGTCGCTGCATGAGAAACAGGCAACCGATTGTTATGCCTATAGCATTCGCGAGAAGGTCGTCGAATGAAGTCGAACGATCAGGAGTCAATGCTTGCAGATATTCTAGCGCAACGCTGATAGCAAAGATAGCAATAGCAATGTCAATCAACCGTCCGTCTAAGCGTCGCGCCGCTAAGATAAGCAACGTGCCATAAGCACCGGCATGACTTATTCCGTCCGGTAGCCCAAGGTTAAAGAAACCTTGAGGGCAAAGAGAGAGCGTGAGGATGACGCCGAACAGGATCATGGGCATGGGAAGCTCCAAAGCGAGTTGATTTACACTTAGGTGCTTCGCAAACCGCGAACCAAAAGTTATCTATTTGTTTTGTATGTATTTATTGAAGTGTTAACTGTGGTATTTTGCGAATTGCAAATGCGTAATGCGCGGTGATTTTGCATTACGCAACGTCTGTTGCCGCTTCCCACGCTTCTCTGCGACGGTAGATTGTTGACGGGCTGACGCCAAGAATTCTAGATGCTTTGGGGATGCTACCCCCACAGGACGCAATAGTAGCTTCGATCAAGGCGCGTTCGACAACGGCAAGTTCTTCTCCCACGAGGGCAGTGATCCGTTTTTCCAAACTCGCAACGCTTTCGCTTACGACTGTTTCTGACGTGAGTGATGGTGCTGTGGAGGGTGACGGGGTGTTCGCGATTGATGTGTCTAGCTCGCCGGGGAGCATCGTATTGGTGACAAGCGGGCCTTCATGCACCGCTGCGATCATTCGCATGAGGTTTTCAAGCTGACGCACATTCCCCGGCCAGCGCATCCCCATAAGATTAGCGGTAGCTAAAGAATCAAAATCAGTTAGATTTTTTCCCTCATCTTTTGAAAACTTTTTCAGAAAATGCCGTGCCAGAACCATGATGTCTGTTCCGCGATCCCGCAGCGGTGGCAGATGAATGGGAACGACATATAACCGGAAGAAGAGGTCTTCTCTGAATCGTTTGGCCCGGACTTCAATGGCCGGATCGCGATTGGTCGCGCAGATGATGCGTACATCAACGGGAACAGGGCGGGTTGCGCCAACCGGAGTGACGGTAGATGTCTGCAAAAACCGGAGGAGCTTTGTTTGTAGCGACAAATCCATTTCGCAAAGTTCGTCAAGGAACAGGGTCCCGCCATGCGCGGCGCGCGCTGCGCCCAGTTGATCGGAAATTGCGCCGGAGAACGATCCTTTCAAATGACCAAAAACTTCGGACTCGAGTAACTCTGATGGTATCGCACCACAGTTCAATGCGATGAATGGTTTGTTCGCCCGGCCACTAACGCGGTGAATGGCCTGAGCGCAAACCTCTTTACCCGTGCCACTTTCGCCGGTGATAAAGACCGTTGCAGTTGAGCGCCCGACTTGCTCGATGCGTTCATAGACAGATTTCATTACGGGGGATACGCCGATAAAGCCATTGAATGCCGGGGCTTCCGTTTTACTTTCGGTAGGTTCCGGTTTTCGGGCAACGGCGTTTTGCTTGGCTTCTGCAGCATTGCGCGCGGAGGCCACAAAAGCAGATTCCGAAAACGGTTTGACCATGAAATCAAAAGCACCGAGGCGCATGGCTTCAACAGCGCGATTAATTGATCCGTCAGCAGTCATAACAACAGAAAACGTATCCGGGGTTTGCTTGCCGGCATATTCCAGCAGGTCAAGGCCACTGCCGTCCGGTAGCATCAAATCGAGTAATAAGACGTCATGCTTTCCAAGCTCTATTTCAGCACGGCCTTCAGCAGCGGTTCCGGCGACGGTGACGTTGAACCCGTCACGTTCCAGCAATTTTTGATACATCATTGCCATCGAACGTGTATCTTCCACCAAGAGCGCGCTGAACTTCCTATTCATTAGGATGCCTCCAGAAATTGGTCGAGGGCAGTCATTGTCTCGCCTAATGCGCTGTCCAAATCTATGACGCCTTGAGCCAATCCATTTTGGGCCGGTGAATGTGCGCGGGCATTCAGAGCTTCGGCATATGATTGAGCCTTATGTGCGCCAATTGCCCCTGTGACGCTGATCGCGATATGTGTTGTTTTGCGGATTAGTTCCACATCGTGTTTCGGCTCGGATAGAGATTGTCGTAGCGATGTTATATCTTTGACAAACTCTGCTGCGAGGTCGCGAAAATCTTTGTCTCCTAGTGTCTCACGCAAGGATGTAAGGCGCTTAGGATCAATCGCCAGATCAGTTTGATTTTTGTCCTGCTTGATTTCAGGCGATGGCGCTGCGTTGAGAACAGACTTGAGAATAATTTCGAAATCTTGCCGTCCGGAAATTGGTTTTGCAAGGATCGTGTCGGCTCCCGCCGCCATAATCTCATCTTTCTGGGAACGAATTGCAAAGGCGGTGAAAGCGATAAGTGGTGTAGTTTTGTTTGGCCCGTTTCCTGAACGAATAGCGCGCATTGCGTCTTTACCATTCATTTTTGGCAGGTCTATATCCATGAATATAATATCAAACCCGATGCTTTCAGCCGTGTGAACGCCGCTTTCTCCGTCCGAGCAAACCATGACGTCGCAGCCTAATTGTTCCAAAAAGCGTGTTGCTATGAGCTGGTTCGTTGCGTTGTCTTCGACCAATAAAGCGCTTTTCCCGTCAAATTTTAAATGCGGCTCGCTTGTATCTGATTGAATAGGTTCATCATCAGTGCGGCATTCGTAGAACGTCATTTCAATATAGGCGCCGCCCTCGGGAGATGCGCTGAGAGCAACTTTGCCGTTGAGTTTTTCGACGAGTGTTTTAACAATTGTCAGGCCAAGTCCTGCACCATCCGAGCTTTGACCATCGGGCCGGACGAAGGGGTCAAATGCGGTAGAAAGCGCTTCGGGGAGAAACCCTTTGCCTGTGTCAGATACCGTGATTGTGAGGCCGTCTTTGCCGTCTCCTGACATTTGCATTGTGACACTTGCACCGGGTGCGTACTTCATTGCGTTAGCGAGGAGGTTGCCCAAGACTTGCCGGAGCCTTGCCATGTCGATGCTAACGGTGGACGGGGCTGCTTCCCCAACAAGAACTGAGAAATTCATCGCTTCGTTTTCAAAACGCGCGGCCCAAGATTGTGTGATCTCGCTGGCGATTTCTGTGACCCTCACAGGGGCTTTCGTAATCTCAATCTCGCCAGATTCAAGTCGTGCGAAATCGAGTGTGTCATTTAACAGACGCCGAAGTTGATGCGCCGAAGAATTTATCGCTTCAACAAGATCGCTCTCTCGCTTTGGCATCCCCTCGCGGTCGAGCAATGCGACCGATCCTGTGACGCCGCCAACAGCGGTGCGCATGTCGTGCGCGAGCATCGAAATGACGAAGGATTTTGCAACATTGGCACGTTGGGCCTTTTCGCGCGCTTCTTTGATCTCTGCATCACGTTGATTTCGTTCGGTGAGATCGCGCAGGAAAGAAAGAAACACCTCGCCGTTGCTGGTTTTAAGCGTTGAAAGGCCCAACTCTACCGGTATTTCATGACCATCCGCGTGAAGACCGTCAATTTCTACTTTGCCACCTATTAGGGTGCGTATGCCGGTGTCAAGATACCGATTCATTCCGGCAGTGTGTGCGTCTCTGTGATGTTTGGGCACGATCATTTCTACCATAGGTCGCCCGATCGCATCCAGCGCAGCATGGCCGAAAAGTTCTTCCGCATGTTTGTTAAAGGCTACAATGGTGCCGTTATGGTCTACGGCGACCACAGCATCGAGAGCGGTGCAGCAGATCGCTTCAATCATTGACTCGTCTTGAGTCTGAAGCTGACTTGTCATGCGGCAATCTCCATATCTCTGAGATGTTTGGTGAGCGCTGAATATACCGCTCGCATAATGTCATCCGGTGTTGTCGCGACTTCATGGACAAGATCGGAATTCGGACCAATTCCACAAGCGATGAGAACCGATCCGGGGTGCTCGTTCGATAGCCTCAGGAATGTATTGGGGTCTTGAGAGACTTCAGCAAGAATGAGTTTAACAGAAGAATTGGTATCATCGACGACAGTGATACCATTTGCTTTTAAAAGCGCCTCGTACATGTGACGGAGCGCTTTTGAATTGAAAGACAGTTTCGCAGATAGCTTGATGATCTCGACTGGGATCGTCACGATCCGTTTTGTTTCCCACGGGATGACTTTTCCGCCAAGGCGTTCGAGAATGCCGCGCGCAAGCGTTTCACCAAAAGCATCATGGGGTAAGATAACGTCAGTCTCGATCTCTACAGAGAGAAAGTCATCGTTTAGAGAGATCGTTAGATGAACAAATTTAGCGCTTCCACGCTGCAATGCATTTCCGATAATATATGAAAGCGCATTGGTTATCCGAGCGTCATCGCTTTTAAGGAAAAAATCACTCTGCAAAAGACCCGAAAACTTTAAAGTGGCATCATGGCGTTTGAGTTGCGGTGCTAATGTTGCTTCGACTGTCGCAACGAAATTTTCCAGACGAAAGAGTGTTGGCTTGATTTCAAGTTTTTCGTCTGCATTGAGGTCGACCGCATCGCTAACAAGATTTGAAAGGCGATGGGCGGATGCTTGTGCTTCGTCGACTAGGGAAATTCGTGTTTTCTGACCCGTCTCTTCTCGCAATAATGCCAAGGAGCCTAGCACGCCGTTTAAGGGTGTGCGGACCTCGTGGCTCATCATTTCAAAAAACTTTTTTCGGCTTGATGCTGCAGACTTTGCGTCTCGTATGAGCGCGGTATTTTTCTTTGCTTGCCGTGTTGAGAGGAAAGTCAGTGCCATCGCGACAATGAACGAAAGCAAGAGCGCGGCGGTGGTCAGCATCATACTTTGGCGTATACTCTCTCGAATACCGGCGACACGCCTTTGATCGTTTATTATGGCCTGCGTGGTCGCATTGTGCAGCTCGCTTTCGAAACCTTGTAGAATTTTAGATACTTCGATGAGTTGTTCAGACGAACTGTTTGAAAGGTCGTCGATAGTGGGTTGGATACCGGAAAGCAGCGCTGTTAAATTTGATCGGTATGTTTTGTCTTCGAGTCCAGCGTGGCTGGTGTTTATCGTTTTCGTTTTTAATGCCTCAAAACGATTTTTGATCGCTGCCGTTTCAGTCTCCGGCTGCAAAATTTGTTGTACAATCTCGACTTGAAGAGCGTTAAATTCACGTTCGATTTGGACACGAGGCCAGAATAAATTGTCCTGAGATACAACTTTAAGCGTCGTGAGATCAGCGCGCGTCGAAACGCCACCAAGGATCACAGCGCTGATAAGTGCGGCGAGAGCGAAACCAACTCCAAAAGGCAACGATCTCATTGGCCACCCGATTCATTTGATCGTGGGCATGGCGCAACCTTATCACGCATATATTGCTGTACTTGGCGCATTACGGTTTCTCCTCATTGAAAGTCGCGGTTTTGTGCGACCGTCAACAATACACAGCAAAAAATACGCCGGTGAGTTTCGTTGCGAATTGCAAACAATTCGTTGCGGAAAACGAAAAAATTTAAGTAAAATTCGCGTTTCGCAACGAATATTGCGCAAATTTTATATTTAATTAATCGAAATATATTGGCTGAAATGAGCCGGAGCGCAGCCCGTAAGCTCATTTTTCCAAGGATAAGACCATGCAATATGACACGGGCAAGCACTGCGTTTTTTATCACCGTTATCACCTCGTCTGGTCCACTAAATACAGATACAAAGTACTCAAGGGTGATCTGCGACTTCGGGTGCGCGACATTTGCCGCCAGGTCTGTCGGGAGAACGGCGTTGAAATCT